>NZ_BPWI01000012.1:0-200097 GCF_040369125.1 Duganella hordei | reverse complement strand
GGCGGGGGCTGCCGCGGCGGCGACCGGCGCGGCGGCCGCAGGCGCGGGCGCCGGGGCGGCTGCCTTGGGCGCGGCGGAGCTGGTCTTGCCTTCGATGGCGTCGGTCAGGATGATTTCCAGATCCTTCGGCATCGCCGGCAGGCTGTCCGGTTCGGCACCGTTGTTCAGTTCGGCGAGCTGGTCGGCCACGAAGCCGGACGCCTGCAGCGCCGCCTCGATCGCGATCGGCGTCACCGGCGCGGCGCCGGTGCGCAGCGCGTCGAACAGGTTTTCCGTCAGGTGGCACGCCGCCACCATCGCAGGCAGGCCCATGAAGCCGGCGCCGCCCTTGATGGTGTGGAACGAGCGGAACACCGCGTTCAGCGTCTCTTTGTTGTCCGGGTCGCGTTCGAGCCGCAGCAGATGCTCTTCAACGTTGACCGCAAGATCCATCGCCTCGACGACGAAATCCTTGAGCATATCGTCCATTAGAATCCCAGATCAGCAAGCAGGTCGTCGACATTGTCCTGGTTCAGCGCTACGGTCGGAGCCGATGGGCCGGACATCAGAGACACTTCTTTTTGCGCGATTTTCTCGCGTACCGCCGGCGGCGCATTGTCGCGCAGCAGTTCTGCCAGTTCGTGCTCCACCGTCTTGGTGATGTTCACGACTTTCTTGATCAGTTGGCCGGTGATGTCCTGGAAATCCTGGGCCATCATGATTTCCAGCAAACGGGCTTTTTCGGCCTCGGTGGCGGCCGACACGGCCACCGCAAACGCCTGCGAGTCACCCGCCAGTTGCTTGAACTGCTCCAGGCTCAGCTTGCCGGCGAACAGGTCGGCCCAGCGGTTTTCCATGTCCTTGGATTTTTTCGACAGCGAGTCCTGCTCCGGCATGCCCTCGTCCAAGGTGTTGAGCACCTTGTTGGCGGCTTGCTCGGTCAGCGTGGCGACGTACTCGAGGCGGTCCTGGGCGTCGTTGATTTGCGACGACGCCTCGGTCAGCGCCTTGTCGTAGCCCAGTTCGCGCAGCGAATCGTGCAGCAGGCGGACGATGCCGCCAAGGCGTTCGAACATCGGCTTGTCTTCGCCGTCGGCCGCGGCTTCGCCGGCGGCGGGAGCAACCGCGGCGGCCGGAGCCGGAGCGGCTACGGGAGCGGGGGCCAGTGTGGCCGAAGAGACTTCGTCAAACAGGCTTTCCAGGTCGTCTTCCGCGGCGGCTGGTGCGGGGGCAGGCGCTGGAGCGGGCGCTGCGGTCTTGCTCTGAGCAGACACTTCATCAAATAATGCGTCGAAATCATCAGCGGCGTTGGTCATAATCCCTGCTTCTCCATAATTTGTAAAATTGCTGCCCGAAACTTGCATGCCATTGATGCAGCTTGGCAATATAACGCACGTACCCGAGTGTAGCAGGGCGCAGCCAGATTATTCAATCCCAGAGTCGGCTAGCCTGCCCTGCGCTCCGGGTGCTGGCCAAGTTTCGTTGTATTTGGAGATACTAACATCGGATACATCGTCAAAACACGCCTTGAGACACAAAAGTAGTGCCCCTATGCAAAAAAAGGCGGTAAAAAGTATGAAAGCCGACACTAGTACCATGGGATAAAGCGGATTTATTTGATAAACATCAAGTATTTCCAGACTAATAATAATGTAAATCGCGACTACAATTAAAGTAGCGCGTTGGTTTGAAAAGGAGGTTCGCCATGTACCGGAAAATCTTGATCACCACCGACGGTTCGGCCGTATCCAGTAAAACCGCCTGTGCCGGGGTCGCTTTTGCCGAGCAGATGAAGGCAGAGGTGCTGGTGCTGTTTGTAGCGCCGGAATACCAGTACCCGATCTATGTGGAAATCATTCCTCCCAGCTACCCCAGCGAGGAGGAATAC
This sequence comes from Duganella hordei, assembly GCF_040369125.1. Classification (NCBI taxonomy): domain Bacteria; kingdom Pseudomonadati; phylum Pseudomonadota; class Betaproteobacteria; order Burkholderiales; family Oxalobacteraceae; genus Duganella; species Duganella hordei. The sequence continues at coordinate 198,230 of NZ_BPWI01000012.1, read as the reverse complement.
CGGGCCTCGATGCTGCGAGCGGGCAAGGAGCACACGCAGGACGTGGTCGATTCCTGCGCGCGCCGCGCCGTTCCCTGCGAGGCAATGACGGTGTTTGCCGAAAGCGCGGCGCTGAAGATCGTCGACGTGGCGGAAAAACACCATTGCGACCTGATCTTCATGGGCTCGCACGGCCGCAGCGGCTGGGGCCAATTGTTGCTGGGCAGTGTAACCAACAAGGTATTGTCACATGCCAAAATTCCTGTGCTGGTTCACCGCCTCATCAAGGAGCCAGGCAAATAAAAAGCGCATATCAGATGCTTTTTATAGTAAGATAATAAGCTTAGCTCAAGCACAACCATAAATACCATTAATCACTTTTTATAGCAGCCCTTATGATTCGAATTGTCATCGCCGACGACCACACCATCATGCGCGAAGGTCTCAAGCGCATACTCGATGGCGCGCCGGACATCGATATCGTGGGGGAGGCCATCGATGGCTTCGAGGTGCTGGGCCACGTGCGACAGGGCGGGTTCGACCTGCTGCTGCTCGATTTGTCGATGCCCGGCCGCAGCGGCGTCGACCTGATCCGCCAGATCAAGGCGGAGGCGCCCAAGCTCGCCATCCTGATCCTGACCATGCACGAGGAAGAACAGTACGCGGTGCGCGCCATCCGTGCCGGCGCCCAGGGCTATCTGACCAAGGAAAGCGCCGGCACCCAGCTGGTCGGCGCGATCCGCAAGGTCGCTTCCGGCCGGCCCTACATCAGCACCGAAGTGGCCGAGCAGCTGGCCTTGAACATCATGATGCCGAACGAGAGCCTGTTGCATAAGCAGCTGTCGGACCGCGAGTTTGAAGTGTTTTCTTTATTGGTCGCGGGAAAGTCGATCACTGAAATCGCCAACAGCCTGCATCTGAGCGTTAAAACCGTCAGCACGCATAAAACCCGGATTATGCAGAAAATGGGCATGAATTCCCTGTCCGAAATGGTGCAATATGCTGTCGCGCACCGCTTGTTATCCCCGTTCAAAACCTGACCTCCGACCGGATCAGTAGGAGTACTCCTACAATCCTGCGCTAGCTCCTACGCGCATATTCAGCCATTGCTGATATCTATCTCCCCCCTCCGTTGGCATACTGAAACCATACGATTTTGCTGCACAGCTACAAGATCCGCAGCACGGTGCCGCATGACAAACCAACAGGAAACAAAGCAACGCGGCACACCCCAGTTCCCTTCCATTCGAAAAGCAATACCTGTACACAGGAGAACAACATGCTGTCTACGCATACGTCTGAAATTCGTCCAGCCACCACCACGACGATGCAGTCCTCGTCGATGGAAGCGGGCCGCCAGCGTCAGGGGCGGCTCTGGTCGAACCTGAAGGAAGTCTGCGACCTGCTGCATATACCGGCGGCCTGCTCGGTCACCACGGAAGAACTGCTGTTCCAGCACGTTCAGTTCAAGACCGGCCAGCGCATCCACACCATCGGCCAACCCTTCGATACCTTGTACATCGTCAACTCCGGTTTTCTGAAAACCGTGCTGATCGACGAGTTCGGCAATGAGCAGGTGCTCAGCTTTCCGATGAAGGGCGATATGCTAGGCGTGGACGGCATCCACACCCGTCATTATTCCTCAGAGGCCGTGGCATTGTCCGATTGCGACCTGATACTGCTGCCGTTCAAAAAACTGACAGCGTTAGGAAGAGTCCATCTTGAACTGGAGAATATGATGTACGGCGTCATGAGCCGCGAACTGGTGCGCGAACAGGCGATGATCGGCATGCTGGGCGCGCTCAGCGCCGAGGCCCGCGTGGCGCGTTTCCTGGTGTCGCTGGCGGAGCGCTTCGCCCAGATGGGCTATTCCAGCAAACTGTTCAACCTGCGCATGACGCGCCATGAAATCGGCAGCTACCTGGGCCTGACCCTGGAAACGGTGAGCCGCACGCTGTCGGCTTTCAACGAGATCGGCCTGATCAGCGTCGATCAACGCACCATCGGCATCAAGGATCCGGAGGCTCTGAAAACTCTGCGCCGCCTGCCGCCGTCCCGTACCCGCGCCAAGCAACTGGCGGCCGCCAAGACCAAGGGCAGCGAAGCGGTGCCTCCGGGACAGTTGCTGGCAGCGCTGTAGCCGCGCAGCCCACAGCGCAGTCCGACAAATTTACCCAGCCTTCGGCCCGGCCTCCCAGCTGGGTCTTTTTTTGTCCCACCTCCGCGCGCAGCCCGCACGATAGCCAAATAAGGCTTGCATTCCGTTCCGCCTTCCTCAATAATGAATACAAATGCGAATCATTCTTATTTAAGGAAGAGAGACTATGCCCATCACCCTGCCCGCCACGCCACCGGCAATCGCCGCCAGTCCCGCCGCCAGCGCCACCGCGCACGCCGTGGCGCCGGTCAAGCGCATCAGCAGCGCCGGCCTGATGGACGGTGGGCGCGAGGTCGAAATCGAACATGCGGGGCGGATTTACCGCTTGCGCATCACCCAGCTCAACAAGCTGATTTTGACCGCCTGACCAGGCGCGTTTGATCGCGTACCCGGGCGCCGCCGCGCCCACTCCCCTGATTAGCCAGCCACACCGCCAGCCAGACTCCCCTTTCGAACCAAGGAGCGTTTGATGGCCATAGACCGTAGCAATCCGATTTTTCTCGCGCCCTCGCAGGGCGGGCACAATCCAGAACTGATGCTGTCCGCCGTGCTGCATCTGATGTCGCACTACACCGCCGGCAGCGACGACGCCGGCGGCTGCGTCAAGCTGGCCTCCGTGATCGAGCGCCACCTGAAAGCGCTGGCCGGCCTGCCCGACCTGGCGCCGGTGCTGACAGCCACCTGCCAGCAGTTGTCCGAGCAATGGGCACAGGTGGTCGAGCGCAATATGCAGTTGCAGGAAAAGAGCAATTTCCTCAGCCGCATCATGGCGCGCGCCCGCACCGCGCCGGCCACCGCGTAGGAGCCGGCCATGTGCGACAAACACGATACGCCGGCTGCCATGTTCCAGCCCAACGATGACACCCAGGCCTCGCGCCGCCGCCGGCTGTGGGAACTGAGTCACGCCTGCCATTGCCCGCTGGTCGGCGTAGGTTTTCCGCTGGGCGTGCTGCGCAAGCTGGTGGACAAAGTCACGTCCGGCAAGGTGGTGGCCGACGATTATGAAGTGCACGTGGGCGCCGTCACCGAGTGCGGCAGCCGCAACCGCTTGTCCGAGGCGCTGCAGAAGGAGCTGGAGCGCCGCTATGCCGCCGTGCTGCTGCGCTTCCGTGCCGCCAAGACCACCGAACAGGTGGCCGCGATGTGGCGCGTCGCCGTCGCCAACGGCGACGTGGCCGGCGCGTTCTGGGCCGGCCTCACGCATCCGCGCTGCAGCGCCGAGCTGGAAGAGCAGATGTGCCGCGACCTGCACATGGTGCAGCACCAGGCTGGCGCCTGCGTGCGTGCAGATATCGGCAAGTTCAACGCCACGCTGGCCGAGAACGCGCGCCTGGCGCACGACCTGAACAAGGCGCAACAGCGCGGCGCCGCGTTGTTGGCGGAAAAGACCGCCGACGCCGAAAGGCACGCCGTGCAATTGATGCAGCTGCGTGCGCAGGCGGTCGGCAAGGACAGCATGATCGATTCGCTGCGGACGGAGCTGGAGCAGTTGCGCGCATCCATCCCCGGCCTGGAATCGCGCGCCAAGCTGGCCGAGAGGCTGGCGCAGATGGAGGAGCGCGAACGCGCGCTGCGCAACCAGATCGTCGAGCTGAAAGTGGAAGCGATGCGTGCCGCCGAACCGGCAGCGCCGATACAAGAAGAGACTCGCCAGGTCGTCGAGCACGTGATGAAAATGCCCCTGCGCCTGAGCGACCGCTCGGTGCTGTGCGTGGGCGGGCGCAGCGGCAACGTCGCCACCTACCGCGAACTGATCGAACGCGAAGGCGCGCAGTTCTCGCACCACGACGGCGGCCTGGAGGACAACGCCAACCGCCTCGACGCCAGCCTGGCGGCGGCCGACCTGGTGATCTGCCAGACCGGCTGCATCAGCCACAGCGCATACTGGCGGGTCAAGGACTACTGCAAGCGCAACGGCAAGCGCTGCGTCTTCATCGACAATCCCAGCATCTCCAGCCTGGCGCGCGGCCTCGAACAAGCCGGCGCAGAGTAAAGACGACGATGCGGAACGCGCGTCAATAGACGGTCAATAAACGTCGCGCCGGTAGCGGCCGGCGGCGGCCAGCTGGTCCAGCCGCTCGCGGCCCAGGATGGCGGCCAGCGCCTCGTCGACGCCGCCGGCCATGCCGTCCAGGCTGCCGCACACATAGATGGCGGCGCCATCGTCGATCCAGCCGCGCACCGCCCCGGCGTGCTCGACCAGGCTGTCCTGCACGTAGCGGCGCTGGGCCTGGTCGCGCGAGAACACCATGTCCAGTTGTTCCAGCATGCCGGCCTGCCGCCATGCTTGCAGCTCCTCGCGATAGTGGTAGTCGTGGGCTTCGTTGCGCTCGCCGAACAGCAGCCAGTTGCGGCCCTGCCCCGCCAGCGCGCGCGCCTTCAGATGGCCGCGCAGTCCGGCGATGCCGCTGCCGTTGCCGATCAGGATCAAAGGCCGCGCCGCGTTGTCTTCCAGGCGGAAGCGGCGATGCTGGCGCAGCCGCAGCTGTATCGTCGCGCCGATGTCGGCCTGCCGCGTCAGCCAGCCCGAGGCGACACCATGGCTGCCGTCCTCATGGCTGTGCAGGCGCACCAGCAGGTGCACGCGGCCATCCGCCGGAATCGAGGCGATCGAATATTCGCGCGGACGCTCGGCGTCGGCCGGCGCGGCAATCTGCACCAGGTCGCCGGACTGCCAGTCGGCCGGTTCCCCGCTCTGCGGTTCCAGTTCCAGATGGTAGACCGGCGCGCCGGCGCTGCCGGGATTGAGCAGCACGCGTCCAGCCAATCGCCAGTTATCGAAGGCCGGCGCGCTCCAGTCCGGCGCGTCGCTGGTGCCGGCCAGATGGCTGAGCTGCTGGCGCCATGCACCGATCGCGGCGGCCGAACTGCGATTGACTTCGATGCGCGGGAACAAGCTTTGCGCCCCCTGCGCCTGCAGCCACTGATCGAGCGCGCGGCCGAAGCCGCAGAACTGGGCGTAAGCGCTGTCGCCCAGCGCCAGCACGGCGTAATGCAGTTGCGGCAGCGGCAGGTTTCCGGTCATCAGGCGGCCGGCGAAATGCGCGGCGGCATCCGGCGCGTCGCCTTCGCCGTAGGTGCTGACGAGGAACAGGATGCGTTCGGCGCGCTGCAGGTCGGCCGCATGCAATTCCGACAGCTCGCTCAGTTGCGCGGGAATGCCTGCCAGGCGCAGCGTGGCCAGAGTCTGTCCGGCCAGTTCTTCGGCGTTGCCGGTCTGGCTGGCATAGGCGATGATCCAGCCTGGTGACGCGGCCGCTTCATCTTTGGCGCGCTGCGCCGCTTCGCGCTTGCGGCGCGTGCGCAGGTAAGGCGCCAGGCAAACCAGCCCATAGCTCATCGCAAGGCTGGCTACCAGCATCAATCGGGTGGGGTCGTTGGTCCAGATCATTCGTCCAGCATGTTTCGTAAGTGGGTGCTCAGGTGTTCGGCGCCGCCGCGCGCGACAAAGCGGGCCGCCAGGCCAAGGCGCTCGGCCAGCCGCAGTCCTTGTTCGGCGCCCAGCACGGTCAGCGCGGTGGACCAGGCGTCGGCGGCCATGCATTGTGGATGCACAACGGTAACCGAGGCAAGGTCATTGGCGATCGGCATGCCGTTGCGCGGGTCGATGGTGTGCGAATAGCGCCGGCCATCGAGCTCGAAATAGCGCCGGTAGTCGCCCGACGTCGCCACCGCCAGGCCGTGCAGCGCCAGCACCAGTTCGTCCGCCGCCATGCCCGGCACCTGCTCCAGCGCCACCCACCACGGCTGGCCATCGGGCTTGACGCCGGCGCCGCGCAGCTCGCCGCCCACCTCGACCAGAAAATGCAGGATGCCCTGGCTCTTCAAATAAAACGCCAACCGGTCCACGCCGTAACCCTTGGCCACGGCCGACAGATCCAGCTGCACGCCGCCCGGCTGCAACGCTCGCCTTCCCTCGCGCTCAAGCAGCACCGGCCGCGCGGCCAGCGCAGCTTCTATCCGCCCGCCCGAAGGCGGCGTAAAACCGGGCTGGTCGAAGCGTCCATGGGGGCCGAAGCCCCACAGGTTGACCAGTTCGCCGGCGCAAGGATCGCAGGCGCCGCCCGACTCGCGCGCCACCTCCATCGCAAACGCCAGCACATCGAAAAACGCCGGCGGCAACACATGCCAGCTGCCGGCGGCGGACCGGTTGAAGCGGCCCAGGTCGGAATCGTCTTCCCAGTGGCTCATCTCCGCCACGACGGAATCCAGCTGCAGCTGCAGCCCTTGCTCGATATGGGCCAGCGCGTCGCCCGGCGCGGCCACCAGCCGCACCGACCAGCTCGTGCCCATGCTGCGGCCGGCAAAATCGCGGATCGCGCCGCCCGCCGGCGCCGGGTCTTCGGAAATAATATGAGGCAGGAGTACCCGGCGCATTATTGTTTATTGCGGCAGGATTTCCACCGTCGCCGCGTAGCTGACGCGGCGCGGCGCCATCTGCGGCGGCTGGCCCGGCGTTTGCGGCGCGGCGGCCGGCCACGCGCTGCTGACCAGGTACATGCCCGCCGCCGGCAGATCGAAAGTGATCTCGCCCTTGGCGTCGGTGCTCTTGCGGATTTCGCCCAAGGTGCCGCGATAGCGCACGCCGCCGGGAATCAGGCTGAACGCCTGGTTGGCCGCCGGCTTGCCGTCCAGCAGGAAGCGCCAGGTGGCTTTCTCGCCCGCGCGCAGGTCGTTGGGATGGGTGACCGGCACCAGCTCCAGGCCGACGCCGGTCGGCTTGAACACCGCCATGTCCGGCGTGCCGGTGGAAACGAAAGTCTCCAGGCGGCTCTGCATGCGCGACAGCTTGACCTCGGTCGCGTCGGACGGCACATCCTTGGCCAGCGATTCCTCGGTGCCGCGGAAGCGCTTCATTTCGCCTTCCTTGTTCTTGTAGCTGCCCATCACGCCTTGCGACACCAGCGCGATCTTGTAGGTGCCCGGCGCCGGCAGCTTCAGGTCGAAGGTGTTGCGCAGCTTGCCGTTGCTGACGTTCTGCAGCTCCAGCTTGCCGCCGTCCGGGCCGGTGACGACGATGCCGTCCAGCTTCAGCGGCTGGTGGTCGATATCGAACAGGCCTTCCGAGATAGCCGCATCGACGGTGACCCAGGCTTCCTTGCCTTCGACGTTGGTGGACGACGGCAGCAGCCACGGCTTGTGCGCCTGCGCGCTCAGCGACAGACCAGCCAGCGCCAAAGCGATCAGGGTTTTATTCAGTTTAAGTTTGAACATGGCGGCGCCTTAAGGTTTGAGTTGTACCACCACGGCGCCCAGTTCTTCCTTGCCCTGGCCGGTGAGGTTCTGCGCCGACTTCGGCGGCCATTGCAGCGGCACCTTGACCACTTCGCGGCCGCCGGCTTCGCGCGCCGCTTCCACCAGCAGCGTGTACTGGCCCGCCGGCAGCTTGTCCAGCGCGGCTTTCGACATGGTCAGCGTATGCTCGCCCGGCGCCTTGGTTGCGCCGCTGACGCCGTCCATCGGCATCTCGACATCGCGGCCGCTCTTGCGCCACCACTGGCGCACATCCTTGAGCCACTTGGTGCCGGCGTTGTCCTTCTTCTTGACGTCGTACAGCACGGCCAGGTTGGCGACCACTTTCTGGTCGGCGTTTTCCAGCCACGCGGCGATGTAGGGACGATGATATTCCGCCACGTTCAGCTGCGGCACGTCGAGTTTCAGCGCCAGGTCGGCGGCCATGGCCGATGCGCTGGCCAGGGGCAGGCTCAGTGCGATGGAATAGCGTAATTTCATGAAGGTCCTGTCGAAAAAGAATGTATAAACTTAGTGAATAAACAGCAGCGCAATAACAAACGGAATCAGGATGCCCAGGCCCACCATCGGCCAGGTGAACGGCCGGTTCGCCGCATGGAACTTGAGGATCAGCAGGCCGGTGATGCAAAACACCAGGCAGGCCACGGCAAAGATATCGATGAACCAGTTCCAGGCCGCGCCCGTGTTGCGCCCCTTGTGCACGTCGTTGAGCCACGAGATCCAGCCGCGGTCGGTGTTTTCGAATTCGGTGGCGCCATCTTCCAGCGCGATGCGCACCCAGGCGTCGCCGCCGGCCTTGGGCAGCGGCAGGTAGACTTCATCGGCCGCCCATTCGGCGGGGCGGCCGCCGGCCTGCACCCTCCAGGTGTCGTTCAGCCATTGCTCGACGGCGGCCGGCAACGGATCCTTGGCGCCATCGTGCGCCTGGGCATACACGCGCAGCTGCGCCGTCAGCGGCGCCGGCAATTGCGCCTGCTTGCGCACCACGACCGGCTTGGCCTCGATCTGCGACGAATGGTTCAGGGTGATGCCGGTAATGCTGAACAGAAACATTCCCAGCAAACACATTGCCGAGCTGATCCAGTGCCATTGGTGCAGGTTCTTCAGCCAGACAGCGCGGCTGGCGTTTTGTGCGCTCACACAGTTTCCTTTTACGAACAAACATAAATGATAATTATTATCATTTGCGAAGTCAATCACCTTCATGTATCGCGAATGTAAAGCTATGTGCAGTTCCGTACAGAAGCGTGCGGCGGCACAGGCTAAGGTTAGCCTGATCCATCCACTATTATCATGGAGGCGCATCATGCCGCTCTATACCCAGGAACAAATCAACACCCTTGCCGCCAAGATCAAGAGTGTGCGCTTCGGCATGTTCACCACGACCGACGATAGCAATGTGCTCAGCAGCCGTCCGCTGACCACCCAGCAAATCGACAACGAAGGCAATATGTGGTTCATCACCTCGGACGAGGCGGGCTTCATCAACGATTTGCAGCAGCATCCCAACGTCAACGTGAGTTTCTCCGACCCCGGGCACCATACCTATTTGTCGGTGTATGGCCAGGCTTATCTGCTGAAGGACCGCGCCAAGGCGCGGGAATTATGGAATCCTATGGCACGCGGCTGGTTCCCCGGAGGGCTGGACGATCCGCATCTGGCGCTGATACGCCTGAAGATACAGTCGGCCGAATACTGGGACGCAGGCTCCAGCAAGATGAAGCAGCTGCTGCATATCGCCAAGGCCGCCGTCACCGGCCAGCCTGCGCAGGAAGTGGGCCGGCACACCATCTGCCTGTAAAAAAACCTGCAGGCGCTTGCCTGCAGGTTTTTCAGCGTTGAACACTGGGAGGATCAAGCGTCAGGACTTGGAGCCCGAGCCGCCCGATGAGCCGCCACGGCTACCCTTGCCGCGGTCCTCGTCTTCCTCCTCGCTGCCGGCTTTTCCACCGCTGCGCGATGCGCTGCCGGGCGAGCTGCTTTGGCTGCTGCGCGTATCGTTCTTGTGGCTCATGCTGCCGGCACGGCGCGCCTCTTCCGAAGTGAATTCGTGCGCCGTACCTTTTTCATGCGCCGCGCGGCCGCCTTCAGCCGCTATCTCGCGTTGCTGTTCCGGATCCATGGAAGCGAAGCCGCGCTTGCTGGTATCGCTTTGCTGGCTGCCGGATTTGCCGCCCTGCTTGTTGCCTTGATCCTTACTTTGATCCTTGTCTTGATTCGTCGCCATGATGGGTCTCCTTTGATCGCGTCGCCTGCTTGCTACACAGGAGCAGCCATCGTAGTGCACAGCCCAGCCACACAATATAGGACGTGTGCAGTGAGCACTGTAGGACCATTCCGGGTACCGGTTTCCCCACCTGAGCGAAACTCAATTACGCTGGGCCCGGCACTTCGAACACCGCGTCGCCAGTGCTGACAACGATGCGCTCCGCAGGTTGCGTCGCCACCGCGTGGCCGCCGGTAAAGGCGCCAAACGACGGCAGCACCATGCGCGTGTCGCCGATCAGGAAGCATGGCAGCGTCAGCAACTCCCAGCCGCGGCGCAAGCGGTACAGCGGATGCACATGGCCCGCCAGCACGTAGAACGGCCCCTCGCCCTTCATGGCGCCGCCAGCAGGCTTTTCAAGACGTCGAGCGTGTCCGCATCCTCTATCGATTTATCCTCGCGCCGGCGCAGGATGCGCGGGAAGCGCACGGCGATGCCGGACTTGTGGCGCGGCGAACTGGCGATGCCTTCGAAGCCGATCTCGAACACCATGCTCGGCGTGACGCTGCGCACCGGCCCGAATTTTTCTATCGTCGTCTTGCGGATGGCCGTATCGACCTGCGCGATCTCGGCGTCGGTCAGGCCGGAATAGGCTTTGGCGAAGGGCACCAGCTTGCGCTCGCCGTCGGTATCGGCGTCCCACACGGCAAAGGTGTAGTCGGTGTACAGCGAAGCGCGCCGCCCGTGGCCGCTTTGCGCGTAGATCAGCACCGCGTCCACGCTGTAGGGATCGATCTTCCATTTCCACCAGGTGCCCTCGCTCTTGGTCCTGCCGACGCCGTAGCGCGCGTCGACAGCCTTCAACATCATGCCCTCGACGCCGCGCTCGCGCGACTCGTTGCGGATTTCCGCCAGCTGTTCCCAGCTTTCCGCCGCGATCAGCGGCGACAGGCGCAACTGCGGCGCGCCCTGCAGCTTGCGCACCAGCTTTTCCAGCAGCTGGCGCCGGCCGGACTGCGGCAGGTGGCGCAGGTCCTGGCCATCCAGCTCCAGCAGGTCGTAGGCCACCATCACCGCCGGCAACTCGCCCAGCAGCCGCGCCGAGACCTGCTTGCGCCCCATGCGCTTCTGCAGGTCGGCGAACGGCGCCGGGGCGTGGCCGTTCCAGATCAGTATCTCGCCGTCGATCACCACGCCGTCCGGCAACCGCAGCGCCGCCAGTTCGGGAAAGCGTTCGGTGATCAGGTCCTCGCCGCGCGACCAGATCCAGTTCTGCCCGCCGCGGCTGACCAGTTGCGCGCGCATGCCGTCATACTTCCATTCGACTTGCCAATCAGCCAGTTGGCCCAGCATGGCGGGGTCGCGCTCCAGCGCGTGGGCGAGGAAGAACGGATAGGGCTGGCCGCCGCGCTGCGCGTGCTCGTCCTCGCTGTGGGCCGAGATCAGTTGCAGGAAACCGGCCGCCGTCGGGCTGACGCTGCCGTCGGTCCAGCCCATTAGGCGTTGCGCCAGCACCTTGCTGTCCACCTTGGCGACGGCGCTCAGCGCGCGCGTCACCAGCAGACGCGACACGCCGACGCGGAAGCCGCCGCCGATCAGCTTGGTCAGCAGGAAGCGTTCGCGCGTGTCGAGCTGGTCCCAGTACAGGAACAACGCGGCGCGGATCGCTTCCGGCGCGGCGCCGCGCAGGGGCGCGATGGCAAGCTCGATCCAGTCGGCCAGGCCTATCCCGCTGTGCTGGGACGGCGGCGGCAGGATCAGCGCGATGGTTTCGGCCAGGTCGCCGACGGCGTGGTAGCACTCGTCGAACAGCCAGTCGTCCAGGCCCGAGTATTCGATGGCGTACTGGCGCAGCAGCTTGGTCGGCACGGCCTGGCGCGGCTTGCCGCCGGCCAGGAAGTAGACGGCCCAGGCCGCGTCCTGCGGCGCGGCGCTGGAAAAATACGCCTGCAACGCGGCCAGCTTGCGGCTGGTGGCCGTGGTCTCGTCAAGCTCCGCATAGAGACGGGAGAATTCATGCATCGCTGCCTCCGTCCGGCGGGGCTGCGACAGACTCGTCCGCCTCGTCGTCGCCATATTCGGTATCGAAGCCGCTTGCCTGCAAGCCCTGCTGCTGCAGCCAGCGCACCAGCACCGGTATCGAGCCGTGCGTGACGATCACGCGCTGCGCGCCGGTGGCGGCGATGGCCTGCATCAGCCCCGGCCAGTCGGCATGGTCGGACAGCACGAAACCGCGGTCGACGCCGCGCCGCCGGCGCGCGCCGCGCAGCTGCATCCAGCCGCTGGCGAAGGCGTCGCTGAAGTCGCCGAAGCGCTTGATCCACGGCGACCCGGCCGCCGACGGCGGCGCGATGACGATGGAGCTGCCGATGGCATCCCTGGGCACGTCGGTCACCATCACCGTGGGCGGCAGCGCCACGCCTTCGTCACGGTAGACCTGGTTCAGGGCCTGCACCGCGCCGTGGCAGATGATGGGGCCGATGGACGGATCGAGTCCGCTCAATATCCGTTGCGCCTTCCCGAAGCTGTAGCATTGCATGACGCTGGCGCGGCCCTGCCCGGCGTTGGCGCGCCACCATTCGTTGATGTCGGCAAACACCTCGCGCTCCGGCTGCCAGCGATACACCGGCAGGCCGAAGGTCGATTCGGTGATGAAGGTGTCGCAACGCACCGGTTCAAAGGCCGCGCATGTGCTGTCGGACTCGATCTTGTAGTCGCCGGACGCCACCCAGACCTCGCCCTGGTATTCCATGCGAACCTGAGCCGAGCCCAGCACATGGCCGGCCGGGTGCAGCGACAGCGTCACGCCGTTGTGCGTGACCCGCTCGCCGTAGGCCAGTCCATCGACGGAGATCGGCCCCAGCCGCGACTGCATAACGCGCACGCCGGGCGCCGCCGTCAGATAGTGCTGATGGCCGCCGCGCGCGTGGTCGCCATGGGCGTGCGTGATCACGGCGCGCTCCACTGGACGCCATGGATCGATATAAAACCGGCCGGGGACGCAGTACAAGCCTTCCTTGCGCACTACCACCATATCGGACATGGGCTGCTTTCGAAATTCGATGCCCGATTGTAGTGTTCGCGGAATGTCTTATCTGTCCGTCACCGCACCAAGATCACACAGGCTCGATAAATTCCGTCATGAAGCCGATATTCTCATCCATTTCCTGGTTGATTAAAACATGCTCGTCACCAATCATCAGCATGGCCTCGATTTCCGGTGACAGCCTCGGCGGTCCGCCCGGCACGGTTCTGTCCGCACTTGACGATAACCTGTGCTTCCCCTGACGCAGCAGGACTACGTTCTTTTTTCTGGTCGGCATAGCTAATCCGTTTTCTTTGGTCAACAAACGCGCCGGTCTGGAAGCACGGCGCACTGCCAACCAGAGTATCGCGGGTCGCGCTGACGCGCCATCGGAGGGTGCCTACAAATATCGTAGGAGTGCCTCGGAAAACGACTAGGAGTCGTTAGGAATAGCGGCCTCGGCCGCTTTCAGGCATTCAAACCCTTCATGCCTTCCTGCGGATAGCGCTCGCCCGCGGCCATCCCCGGCGGCAGCGCGGCGTCGATGCGGGCCAGTTCGGCGGCGCTCAGCTGTATCTGCAAGGCGCCCAGGTTCTCCAGCAGGTAAGGGATGCGCTTGGTGCCGGGGATGGGAATGATGTCCTCGCCCTGCGCCAGCAGCCAGGCCAGCGCCAGTTGCGCGGGCGTGCAGCCCTTCCCGGCGGCGATGTCGCGCACGATGCCGGCGATGCGCTGGTTGGCCTGCAGGTTGGCTTCGGCAAAGCGCGGGCTGAGCTTGCGGAAGTCGCCGTCCTCTAGCGGTGCGACCGTGCCCGTGAGGAAGCCCCTGCCCAGCGGGCTGTAGGCGCAGAACACGGCGCCGACGTCGCGGCAGGCCTGCAGCACGCCGTCCTCCGGATCGCGCGTCCACAGCGAGTACTCGCTCTGCACGGCGGCGATGGGATGGATGGCCGCGGCGCGGCGCAGCGTGGCCGGCGAGACTTCGCACACGCCGACGGCGCCGATCTTGCCCTGCCTTGCCAGGTCGGCCAGCGCGCCCATGGTCTCTTCCAGCGGCGTTTCGGCCAGGTTGAAACGGTGTATATAGTATAGATCGATATGCTCGACGCCCAGCCGCCGCAGCGATGCCTCGCAAGCGGCGCGGATGTAGGCCGGCGTGTTGTCGACGCGGCGCTCGTAGCTGCCGGCCCGGCGCACCAGGCCGAACTTGGTGGCGACGGTCACCTGCTGCCGTTTGCCGCGCAGGAAGCGGCCCAGCAGTTCTTCGTTGTGGCCGATACCGTAGCTGTCGGCGGTGTCGTAGAGGGTAACGCCGGCCTCGTACGCGGCCTCCAGTGTGGCCAGCGATTGGGCGTCGTCGGTGGCGCCGTAGAATTCCGACATACCCATGCAGCCCAGTCCCATGCGCGGTAGTTTCATGATGTGCTCCAGTTGGTGAGTGATGAAGCCAGTCTAGGCGCGCACGGCCGGCGGCGGAATATCAAAAATCGTGATACCTTTTCAGTATCATGAGAAAACTCGATACCCACGCGCTGCAGATCTTTGTCGCCGTCGCGCAATGCTTGAACTTCCGCCAGGCCGCCGAGCAGCTGCACATGACGCAGCCGCCGCTCAGCCGCGCGGTGCGGCAGCTGGAAGAGCGGCTGGGCGTCAAGCTGTTCGAGCGCGATACCCAGCACGTGGCCCTGACGCCGGCCGCCGCCGACCTGCTGCCGCGCGCGCTGCGCATTCTGGCGCTGCTGGACGACGCCGAGCTGGCGCTGCAGGCGCGCCAACCGGGCATGCGGCAGCAAGTGCGGCTGGGCCTGACCTCGTCGATGGAGTCCGACCTGTTCCGCGCCTTCACCGATAGCTTGTCGGCGGCGACCGACGGCGCCATGGCGCTGGACGTGCTGTTCGACGCCTCGCCGCGCCTGGTCGCCCGGCTGCGCGCGAGGCGGCTGGACGCGGCCGTCATCGCGTTGCCGACCAAGACCTTCGACCTGCCCGTGCTGGAACTGGGAAAACAGCCGACGCTGGTCGCGCTGGCCAGCCGCCATCCGCTGGCCCGGCGCCGCAGCCTGGCGCTGGCCGACCTGCAAGAGCAGCCGGTGTACTGGTTCGAACGGGCGCGCCAGCCGGCCTTCTTCGACCACTGCCACGCCGTGTTCCGCAAGCACGGCTTCGCGCCCCGCTTCCTGCTGGAGCCGCACGATCATCACGTGCTGCTCAGCGACGTGGCCGCCGGCAAGGGCATGGCGCTGCTGCCGGCCTCCTTCGCCGCCATCCGCCGCCCCGGCATCGCCTACCGCAAGCTGAAGGAAGGGGACGAGCTGGCGGCCGGCCTCGGCCTGATCGTCGCCGACGGCCATCCCGCCACCGCCCTGCTGCGGCGCCTGGCCGGCGAAACGCTGGCGTGACCGGCAGCGCGCCGGCGCCGAAACGGCTACCATATCGGCTTAGCGAATTTTTTCTTAGAAGAAAACCATGACTTTCACCCTCAGCGACACCGCCTACAGCACCGACACCCCCGAAGCCAAGATCGCCATGTTTGGCGACCTGCGCTCGCAACTGAGCGGCCTGGTGCACGGCGAGAGCGACCTGATCGCCAACACCGCCAACTTCAGCTCGCTGGTGTTCAACAGCATGCCGGGCCTGAACTGGGCCGGCTTCTACTTCCTCAAGGGCGACGAGCTGGTGCTCGGACCGTTCCAGGGCAAGCCGGCCTGCATCCGCATCAAGAAGGGGCGCGGCGTCTGCGGCACCACCGTGGTGGAAGGCAAGTCCATCGTCGTGCCGGACGTGCACGCCTTCCCCGGCCACATCGCCTGCGACGTCAACTCCCGCTCGGAGCTGGTGGTGCCGGTGCGCGGCGCCGGCGGCGAGATCGTCGGCGTGTTCGACCTCGACAGCCCGCTGCCGAACCGCTTCGACCAGACCGACGCCGACGGCATCGAATCCCTGGTAAAAATCCTCGAAGCCACCTTCTAAACAATCCGGGGTCAGAGCTGACATTTGGACACGGGCTCAGCCGTAGCGCCGGCTACGGCTGAGCCCGTGTCCAAATGTCAGCTCTGACCCCGGATTTTTCACTTGCCAGCAGACCGACCGGTCTGTACAGTCCATGACATGACTACTTTACCCACCCGAGACCGGCTGATTCGTGCCATGGGCGATGCGCTGCAGCGCAAGGGCCTGCATGGCGCCGGCATCAGCGAAATCCTGGCCGCCGCCGACACCCCCAAGGGCGGCCTCTATCATCATTTTCCCGGCGGCAAGACCGAGCTGGCGGTGGCCGCCATCCAGCAGCAGGTGGCCGACCTGTGCGCCCTGCTCGACAAGCTGCTGCCCGCCTCGCCCGACCCGGTGGTCGCGCTGGAACTGTGGACCAGCAAGGCGCAGCAACTGCTGGCCGCCAGCGGTTTCCAGCGCGGCTGCCCGCTGGCCACCGTGGCGCTCGAATCGGAAGTCGACGATGTCGCGATCCGGCAGGCGCTGTCGGACGGCTTTGCCGCCGTGCGCGATCGGCTGGCGCGGGCCTTCGAGGCCTCCGGAAAAATCGCCAGCGCCGGCGGCCTGGCCGCGCTGATCGTGGCGGCCTACGAGGGCGCCCTGCTGCAAGCCCGCGTGGCGGGCAGCGTGGCGCCGATGGAACTGGTCAGCGCCACCCTGTTCCCCCTGCTGCGCGCACAACTCCAAGGAAAACCGTAATGATCAAACAACAACTCACGCTCAAGGCCGCCGACGGCTACCCGATCGCCGCCACGCTCTACCCCGCCGCCGGCGACATCCGCGCGCACCTGATCGTCGCCAGCGCCACGGGCGTGCCGCAGGGCTACTACCGCCGCTTCGCCGAGTTCGCGGCGGCGCGCGGCTACCGCGTGCTGACGCTGGACTATCGCGGCATCGGCCTGTCGCGCCCGACCACGCTGAAGGGCTTCAAGATGGATTACCTGGATTGGGGCCGTCTCGACCTGGCCGCCGCCGTCGAGCACATGGACGCCAGCAAGCAGGACAGGCTGCCATTGTTCATGATCGGCCATTCCTACGGCGGCCACGCGCTCGGCCTGCTGCCTAACCAGCACAAGATCGCCGCCTGCTACCTGTTCGCCACCGGCGCCGGCTGGCACGGCTGGATGCCACCGCTGGAACGCATCAAGGTCTGGATCATGTGGAACATCGCCGGCCCGATACTGACGCGCTGGAAGGGCTATCTGGCGTGGAGCAAACTGGGCATGGGCGAAGACCTGCCGCTGGACGTCTACCGTCAATGGAAAGGCTGGTGCCGCTACCCGCACTACTTCTTCGACGATCCTGACATGCACGGCATCCGCGCCAGCTACGACCGCGTGCGCATGCCGGTGATGGCCGTCAACGCGCTGGACGACCTGTGGGCGCGCCCCGCCTCGCGCGACGCCTTCATGGCCGGCTACCGCAACGCCAGCGTCACCGCCGTCACCATCGACCCCGCGCGCGCCGGCGTTGGCGCCATAGGCCATATGGGCTACTTCAAGGCGAAGGCGCAACCGCTGTGGGAGGACGCGCTGGCCTGGTTCCAGGCCCGGCTCATTTAGCGCCGGCGCGCGCCAGCAGCAGCGCGCGTTCCCGCTCGTTTTGCGTCAGCTCCGCCGCGCGCTGGAATTCGATGCGGGCTTCGTCGTGCCGCCCCAGCTTGGCCAGGAAATCTCCCCGCACGCTGGGCAGCAGGTGATAGTTCCTCAGCGCCGGCACATCCATCAATCCATCGACCACCTCCAGCCCCGCCTCCGGTCCGAAGGCCATGGTCAGCGCCACCGCGCGATTCAGTTCCACCACAGGCGACGGCGCCAGCTGCGACAAGGCGTCGTACAGCGCCGCGATGCGGCCCCAGTCGGTGTCGGCAGCCGTCCGCGCCCGCGCATGGCAGGATGCGATGGCCGCCTGCAGGCCATACGGCCCCAAGCCACGGCCGGTGTGCGCGGCGCGCTCCAGCGCGGCCAGGCCGCGTCGTATCAGCATCTGGTCCCAGCGCGCGCGGTCCTGCTCCAGCAGCAGTATCGGCTCGCCCTTGGCATTCACGCGGGCGCGGGCGCGCGAAGACTGGATCTCCATCAGCGCCACCAGTCCGTGCACCTCCGGCTCGCCCGGCACCAGTTCCGCCAGAACGCGGCCGAGGCGCAGCGCCTCCTCGCACAAGGTGGGCCGCATCCAGTCGGCGCCGGCGCTGGCGGAATAGCCTTCGTTATAAATCAGGTAGATCACCTGCAGCACCGACGCCAGCCGCTCGACCAGCTCGTGCGCGCGCGGCGCCTCGAACGGCACCTTGGCTTCGGCCAGCGTGCGCTTGGCGCGCACGATGCGCTGCGCCACCGTCGATTCCTGCACCAGGAAGGCGCGGGCGATTTCCTCGGTGCTCAAGCCGCCCAGCATGCGCAAGGTCAGCGCCACGCGGCCTTCGGTCGGCAGCACCGGGTGGCAGGCCACGAACACCAGGCGCAGCAGGTCGTCGCCGATGTCGTTTTCCAGCGCGTCGGCCACCGCCGCGTCCAGGTTGGGGGAGGCGTCCTGCAGCACGCCCTCCAGTTCGTAGGTCAGTTCCGCTTCTTTTTCCTGGTGCATCTGGCGCCGGCGCAGCACGTCCAGCGCGCGGTTCTTGGCCACGGCGGTCAGCCAGGCGGCCGGCTGGTCGGGCACGCCGGTCTCGGGCCAGCGCTCCAGCGCCAGCACCAGCGCGTCCTGCGCCAGCTCCTCGGCCTGGCCGACGTCGCGCAGCATGCGCGCCAGCACGGCGATGATCTTGGCGGACTCCATCCGCCAGACCGCCTCGACGACCTTGTCAACCTTGGCGGGCACGGGATTTTTTGCTGAAGGCTTCGCGCAGGCCCGTCTCCAGCAGCTCGGCGCGCAGGCGTTCCTCGGCGGCGCGCATTTCCGGGGTAAATTCCTGGTGGGCGATACGCTCGCAGGCTTCGCGTATCTCCAGCGTCAGGTCGCCGGGGCTGGGATAGGGATAGGCCTTGGCCCAGGCGATGGCGTCGTCGATCGACGCCGCCTGCAGCATCCAGTAGCCGGCGATCAGTTCCTTCACCTCGGTGAACGGGCCGTCGACCACCGTCGTCTTCGAATTGGCGAAGTGGACCCGCGCGGCATTGGACGTACCGCGCAGTCCTTCGCCCGCCAGCAGCACGCCCTGCCGCACGCCCGCTTCGTTGTAGGCGTTCATCACGTCGATGACTTCCGCCGGCGGCACCCTGTTGGCCTCCATGTCGGCGTCGGAACGGATGAACACCACGTAGCGCGTCAGCGACTCGTCGCGGCGCGGCAACGTGCCCGCCGCCGTGCCGCGATCATCGAAGCCGACGCAGCCGCCAGGGCAGCCGGGGTCGCGGATTTCATAGACTGCGCCGCTGTCGAACAGCGGAAACCAGCGCACCTGCTCGATCGCATCCTCGCGCGACTCGGCCTCGATCAGCGTAAAGCCGGCCACCAGCTCCTTGGGCGAGAACGGCCCCTGGCTCTGGCTCCATACGCCATCGCGGCGCACCAGCCGCACCGCTTCGGCGCTCGGACGTAAAAAGATTCCCGGCTCCAGCGCCGGCGGCTGCTGGCCGCGTTCGGTGTTCTGGTTGGCCCGGCGCAGTATCATGAATTCCATGGAATGCTCCTGTTTTTGTTACGGCTAAGGTAGCAGCATCACAGGCGGGCGCGCAAGGCTTCTTCCTGCGCGATCACCTCGGGTGTGGCGGCTTCGCCAAAATCCTCCATCTCGAACACCTGGCGGATCTCGATTTCGGACGGCACTTCCATCGGGTTCGGACAACGCTTCATCCACTCGATGGCCTCCTCCTTCGATTTCACCTGGATCAGCCAGAAGCCCGCGATCAATTCCTTGGTCTCGGAGAACGGGCCGTCGATGACGGTGCGGCTGGCGCCGTCGTAGCGGATGCGGGCCCCCTTGGAGCTGGGATGCAGCCCCTCGCCGGCCAGCAGCACGCCGGCGTTGACCAGCTCCTCGTTGAACTTGCCCATCGCCGTCAGCAGCTCGGTGCTCGGCATCTTGCCGGCCTCGGAATCCTCGGTGGCTTTTACGATAATCATGAAACGCATGACGGTCTCCTTATTCGCAAGGCGGGGTTTGCTGTTTCATCGCCTCGTTCATTTCTTCGGGCGTCATGTCCTTGATGTGGGTGGCGATCGACCAGTGGTGGCCGAACGGATCGGTGACCTGGCCGTAGCGGTCGCCCCAGAACATGTCGGCAATCGGCATCTTGACGGTGGCGCCGGCGGCCACCGCCTGGGCGAAGATGGCGTCCGCATCCTTCACGTACAGGTGCAGCGTGACCGGGCTGCCCTTCAGCGCCTTCGGGCCGAGGCCGCCGTAGTCGGGAAAATCGTCCGCCAGCATGACGATGGAATCGCCGATCTTGACGGCGGCGTGCATCAACTTGTTGTTCTGGCCCGGTATGCGCGCCGTTTCGACGGCGTTGAAGGCCTTCTTGTAGAACTCGATGGCGTCGGCCGCCCCCTCGCAAACCAGGTGCGGGGTGACGCTGTGCATACCTTCTGGAATGGCATCTACTTTTGCAGTCATGGTGATCTCCTTGATGTGGGTTGAAGCGAGTGAATCGTCACTCTACCTCTACGACGAAGCAGCACGCATCAAATCGACATGTTTTTTTAATTTTTTTATTTACTTGTCCGCGGAACCAAACCGCAGGTAGAACGTAGTGGTCTGTCCCGGCAAACTCTCGACCCGGACGTTTCCATTGTGCAACTCCATGATGGCACGGACGATGGACAACCCGAGCCCCGCCGAATGGGCCTGGTTGGAGCGCGCGGCGTCGGCGCGGTAATAGCGGTCGAAGATGCGCGGCAAATGTTCCGGCGCGATGCCGGCGCCGGTATTGCTGACGGCCAGCTCCACGCCCTGCTCCGCCCTGCGCGCGGACAGGCGCACCGCGCCGCCCGCCGGCGTGTAGCGGATCGCGTTCGACACCAGGTTGCTGACGGCGCGCTGCAGCAGCACCGGATCGACGTGCGCCTCGAGCGCCGGCGCATCGACCGTCAGCGCGACGCCGACGTCGTCGGCCAGGATCTCGAAGTAGTCGTGGATGCGCAGCAGCTCGGTGCGCAGGTCCAGCGTTTCGCGCTGCAGCGCCAGCTGGGCGTTGTCGACCCGCGCCAGGAACAGCGTGTTCTCGATCATGCGCGCCAGCCGTTCGTACTCTTCCGAATTGGACGCCAGCAGCGACTGGTATTCCTCCACCGTGCGCGGGCGCGACAGCGCGACCTGGGTTTCCACCATCAGCGTGTTGACCGGCGTGCGCAGGTCGTGCGCCAGGTCGGCGGCAAAGCCGGACAGGCGCTGCACGCCGTCCTCCAGCCGGTCCAGCATGGCGTTGAAGGCCTCGCCCATCTCGCGCAGCTCGACCGGCGCGTCGCGCACCGACAAACGGGTGTTGAGACGGTTGGTGTTGATCTCGTTGGCCTTGCCGATGACGGAGCGCAGCTGGCGCATGCTGTGGCGCACGATCGCATAGCCGAGCAAGGTGGCCAGCGCGGCGCCGCCACACAGCGCGGCCAGCAGATCCGAGGTATAGCGGCGCAGCAGTTGCAGCCGGTCGGAGCGCTCGCGCGCCAGCGTGATCCTGACCGGCTCGCCGCCGGCCAGCCCGACCGCGCTGACCATGCGGCCACGCCCCATGGCCGGCATCCAGTCGTGGATGTCGTCCAGCGTCAGCTCGCGCTGCGGCGGCACGCTGTCGACCTTCGGCAGCGGCCGCGAAGTGGTGGACGATTGCAGCAGCGGTGCGCCATCCGGCCCGTTCACGCGCAGCATGAAGTCGTTGTGGCCGAACAGCGTGTCCATCAGCGGCCGCTTGTCCCGCGCGATGGCCTGCGGCGACGGCAGCTCGGCCACGATGCGGCGGATTTGCATCACCTTGTTGATCAGTTCCACGTCGTCGCGGTAGGACATCTGCCGCGCCAGCGTCTGATACAGGTAGGCGCCGGCCGCCAGGAAGGTGACGATGGCGACCGCCGACAGCAGCAGCGCGACGCGCAGCGTCAACGACAGCGGACGAAGCTTCATGACCGCGCTTCCAGCAGATAGCCCATGCCGCGCACCGTCTGTATCAGCTTGGTGGTGTAGGGGTCGTCGATCTTGGCGCGCAGCCGGCGCACGGCGACGTCGACCACGTTGGTGTCCGAATCGAAGTTCATGTCCCACACCATCGAGGCGATCTGCGTGCGCGACAGCACCTCGCCCTGGCGCTTGGCCAGCAGATGCAGCAGCGCGAACTCCTTGGCCGTCAGCTCGATGCGCGTGGACTGGCGCGTGACGCGGCGGCGCAGCACGTCGATTTCCAGGTCGGCCACGCGTATCATTTCCATCTCGCGCACCGGCCCCCGGCGCATCAGCGTCTTGACGCGGGCCAGCAGTTCGGCGAAAGCGAACGGCTTGACCAGGTAATCGTCGGCGCCCAGCTCCAGTCCCTTGACGCGGTCGGCCACATCGTCGCGCGCGGTCAGGAACAGCACCGGCGTCTGTTTGCGCTCGCGCAGCTTGCTCAGCACCGCCCAGCCGTCCATTTGCGGCAGCATCACGTCCAGCACGATCAGTTCGTAGTCGTGCTCCAGCGCCAGCGCCAGGCCGTCGACGCCATTGCGCGCCAGGTCCGCCACGTAGCCGGATTCCTGCAAGCCCTTGACCAGGTAATCGCCCGCTTTCGGCTCGTCCTCAACAACCAGAATTTTCATGATCTACCTCCAGATGCAGCATTGTCGGCTTTTCCGCGGGCCGTTTGGATTACAAATCTGTCATTTGCACGTCATCTTCCCGTCAGCGGCGGCTCTCTAGACTGGCTCCATCGATACAGCAAATGCATCGACTCCCCGACAGTCAACTCACTATAGGAATCATCATGTTCAACGCCATCCGCATCGCCTCATTGACCGCAGCCCTGACCGCAACCCTGGCCGCCTCCACCGCTTTCGCCGCCAACGGCACCGCCGAATACGGCAGCGCCGTGGCGCCATCCAACGCCCAGCGCCATATCGTCATCAACGCCAGCACGCCCTGGGTCAACGTCGACAACGGCGACACCGTGGAATTCCAGTCCAACGGCACCAGCTTCACCTGGCATTTTGACACGCTGCGCGACGAAACCGCCTTCGACCTGTCGAAAATCGCCCCGGCAGGCAGTGTAGACCACAAGGTCACGGTGTATGTCGCCTCCAACCCGCTGTATCGCGGTTAAGGCCATGCGCGCACCACGTGGAGCACTACGCGGCGCGCTCCGTCTAGGCTTCGCCGGCGCCCTGGCGCTGGCGGCGTCGCAGGCGGGCGCCCAGGAACATCACCACCACGGCGACAGCACAGACAGCGGCCAGCCGCCGCCGGCATTCGTCGCCAGCACCGCCAAAACCTTCGACGCGCTGATGGACGACGCCATGGCCGTGATGGACGCCGGCATGAAGCAGGCGCCGATGAACGGCGTCAGCGAACACGATTTCGTCACCATGATGATGCCGCACCACCAGGGCGCCGTCGACATGGCGAAAGCAGTGCTGCTGTACACCCAGGACCCGGAGATCCGCAACCTGGCGCTGGGCATCATCGCCGAACAGCAGAACGAGATCAGGGTAATGCAGGCCTGGCTGCAACGACAACCACAAGAGACCAATAAAGAGGCAAATAAATGAAAACCATCGCTTTCGCGGTAGGAACGCTGCTGTCGGCTTATGCCGCCGCCGCGCTGTCGCCGCTGGACCGTGTCTACACCGCGGACCAGAACACCAATACCATTTCCGTCTTCAACCCCGCCAGCAACACGCTGCTGGGCCAGATCAAGCTGGGCAACGTGCGGCCGGACGTGCTGTCGCCGCTGTATCGCGGCGAGATCAATGTGCACGGCCTGGGCTTCTCGCCGGATCACAAGACGCTGATCGCCATTTCCAACGGCTCCAATTCGGTGACCTTCATCGATACCGCAACCAACAAGGTCAAGGGCAAGACCTATGTGGGCCGCTCGCCGCACGAGGGATTCTTCAGCGCCGACGGCAAGGAGGTGTGGGTGGTGGTGCGCGGCGAGGACTATATCTCCGTCATCGATCCGCTCACATTCAGGGAAACGCGCCGCATCCAGACCGACCTCGGTCCGGGCATGGTGCAGTTCCACCCGGACGGCAAGCTGGCCTTTGTCGTGTCGAGCTTTACGCCGACCGTCGACGTCATCGACGTGGCGACGCACACTGTCGTCAAGCGCATCGGCGTGGTCAGCCCGTTCTCGCCCTTCCTGCAATTCACGCCCGACTACAGCGAGATCTGGATGACGCACAAGGACGTCGGCAAGGTCACCCGCATCAGCACCAGGACGCTGGAGGTGACCGGCGTGATCGACACCGGCTTCATCTCCAACCACCTGGCCTTCGCCACCGTGGCCGGCGAGGTGCGCGCCTACGTGACCATAGGTGGAGAGAACGTCGTCAAGGTCTACACCACCGGCAAGGAAGCCAGGCTGCTGGCCACTATCCCGACCGGCGCCCTGCCGCACGGGATCTGGACGTCCGACGACAGCAGCCGCATTTACGTCGGCCTGGAAAACGGCGACGGCGTGCAGGCCATCGATCCCGCGACCAACAAGATCGTCGCCACCATGCCCGGTGGGCAGGCGCCGCAGGCGCTGGTGTATTTGTCGAAGGTGGCGCCGTCCGCCGACGACCGCTCCAACCTGATGCCGCGCGTGAACCAGGACTCGCACAACATCGCGCTCAAGCCGACCGCCGGCGAAGGCAAGGGCTTTGTCGTGGTGCGCAACCTGGGCGTGGTCGATGCGATGGAAGTGTTCCTGTACAAGCTGAAGCCGAATACGGTGTATAACGTGACGCTCAGCAGCCAGGCGGCGCCGGTCGGCAGCTTCCGCACCAACGACGCGGGGATGGCCAACGGCACCATGATCGGACCGGTGCGCGCGCAGGCCGCCAGCGATGCGGCGGCCAAGGCCGACCACCTGATGGTGAGCGAGGCCGGCACGGGCAGCGCTACTCCCGTGCTGGTCAGCGTTCAGTAATTACTTCGCTGCTTCAAGGATGAGGTTTGCAATCTCGTCCGGGTGCGAGATCATCGATACATGGCTGGACGCCAGTTCGATGGTCTTCGCGCCCATGCGCTTGGCGACGAAGCGTTCCAGTTCCGGCGACGTGGTGCGGTCGTTCTGCGACACGACGTAGTAGCTGGGTTTATTCTTCCAGGCGGCCTGCGTGGTACGGCCGGAGAACAGCGTCTGCGAAATCCGTCCCTGCGATGCGTACAGCACGCGCGCCTGCGCCGGATCGAGGTCGCCGGCAAAGTCGCGCACAAAGGCCTGCTCGCTCAGCTGCGCAAAACCATCCGGCGACTTGACCAGGCCGGCACTGGCAGGCGGCGCCGGGAATTTGGCCGCCAAAGCGCCGTAGTCTTCGCCGACATCCGGCGCGCGCGCCGCCAGGTACACCAGCGCCGCCACTTTCGGATCGTTGCCGGTCTCGCTGATCACGGTGCCGGCCCACGAGTGGCCGACCAGGATCGTCGGGCCGTCCTGCAGCGCCAGGACGCGGCGCGTGGCCTCGGCATCGTCGGCCAGCGAGGTCAATGGGTTCTGCACCGAGGTGACGTGCATGCCGGCTTTCTGCAGGCGGGCGATCACCTCGTTCCAGCCGGAGCCGTCGGCATAGGCGCCGTGCACCAGCACGACGTTGTGTACCGACGGCGCGGCGACAGCGAGATTGGCCGCCAGCAGCGTGGCGGCGGCAATGAGTGAGCGTTTCATGGTCCAGTCCTTTATCGAGGTTAAAAACCCAGTATAGAAACCAGCCCATGACCCAAACATTACGCGCAGATTACAAACAGATTACAACAGCCGGCGAAAAGCCCTTGGCGAGGGCGTCCGCACGCTAGTCCTGCTGCTCTCCCAGGTATTTTTTATAGATCGCATTGACCCGCCCGGCCGCCTTTAACTGCCGCAGTCCGGCGTTGAAGTCGTCGCGGACCACGGGATCCCGGAATACCGGGCGGTAGTCCTGGGGATTCATTTTCACAAAGCTGTGCATGACCACCGGCTTGGGACGGAAATCCTTGGTCTTCTGCAGCGCCGATGAAAAATACCTGAATATGCTTCGATCGCTGAGGGCGACATCGTAGTGCCCGGCATTGAGCGTCATGACCTGGAGCGACTGGTTGTTTTGCTCAAAATATCGCCCGGATTTTTTCACGTCGTCCAGCCATAAGGGATAGCGCCTGGCGGCGCCGGGAAACGCGATGACGGTCAACCCGCGCAAATCCGCCGGCGTCTTGATCGTCACGTTGCGCTCCTTCAAAGTGATGAACACGTTGTCATAAAAAACCGCCGGCTCGCCATAGTATCCGCCCGCCTTGTCCATGTTCTCGCCCAGGTCCGTCATGGCCGCGTCGACGCTGCCTGCCTTGAACGCGATCGGGATGCGGGCAAATGGATAATACGCCGGCTTGAGGACGTGGCCGCGAAAGGCCAGCGCTTCGCGGATGATCTCGATCTCGATGCCCGAGTCGGTCTCGGGAAAGCAGAACGGCGGAATTTTTTCACCGAAGGCCATCCTGACTTCGGCGCCGCTGCTCGCCATGGGCAGCAACACAGCCAGGGCCCAGCCGCACAGCAAGGGTACGGCGCTACGGTTTTTTAGTATCGACATTTTGTCCGCCATTTCCTATTGTGCGTACACGGCCAGTGGTCCGGCCACGCTGGCCGCCATGCCGCCAAGCGACACCGAGCTCCCCGCGCCTAGCTCGAAGCCATGTGTGGAGGCGATCCGCCGCGCGATCGACCATCCCAGCCCGCTCCCGCTCTCCCCGCTGCCCGTCACCCGGAAGAAGCGCTCACCCAGCCTGGCCAGGTGGGCCGGACTGATCCCGGGGCCGCTATCCTCGATACTGAGGTTGAAGCGCTCATTCTGGCATACCAGCCGCACGGCGATGCGGGCGCCGGCCGGACTGTAGCGCACGGCGTTGTCGATCAGGTTGCGTACCAAGACCATCAGCAGCATGTCGTCGCCCAGCACCGGGCATTCCTTTTCCGCATCCAGGCTCAGTTCCTGCTGCTTGCCCGCGGCCTTGGGCGCCACCTCCGCCAGCACCTGCCGCACCAGTTGCCGCAATTCGACGGGCCTCCGCTCGACCACGCCGGTGGTTTCCAGCCGCGACAGCGTCAGCAGCTGCTCAACAAGCCTGGTCGCGCGATCGCAACCGTCGAGCGTGGCCGCCAATGCGTGCCGGCGCGCTTCCGGCTGGGTCTCTGCCGCGGCCACTTGCGCCTGCATGCGAATGGCAGCGATCGGCGTGCGCAATTCATGCGCCGCGTCCGCGGTGAAGCGCCGCTCCGCATCGCGCAATTCCACGATGCGTTCGAACAGCTGGTTCATCGATGACAGCAGCGGCCTCAGTTCCACCGTCAGGCCCGGCACCGCGATAGGCTCGAGCGCCTGCGGCTGCCGCGACAGCACCGCCCGGCTCAACGCGCGTATCGGCGCCGTCCCACGGCGCACCGTCCACCACGTGGCGACGGCCAGCAGCGGCAAGGCCGGCAGCAGCGGCCACAGGCTGCTGCGCAGCACCGCCCACAAAATCTCCTGCCGCGATGCCAGGCGCTCGGCGACAAAGACATCGAGCCGCCGCGCGCTGTCCGGCGCCGCGTAGGCGCGCCAGGGCTTCCCCCCATGCGTCACCACGCCATAGCCGGGCCGCGCCGCGCCGCGCGCCATCAGGGGCTGGTCCGGCGCATCGTCGGACTTCAGTATCAGCCGGCCGGCCTGATAGACCTGGAACATGACGGTGGCGGAGGCGACATGCCGGGCGCCCGGCGTGCCGGGCGCGATCTCATCACTGTCGAAATCGCCCAGCCTTTGCGTCAGCAGCAACGCCGCCGACTGCGCCAGGTGGGCGTCGAGCAGTTCGTCCAGTTCATGCCGGGCATCGAACCAGGTCAGGCCGGCGGCAAGCAGCCATATCAGGGTGACCACCGCCAACACCGATCGGATCAAGCGGCCTTGCAATGACGCCGGGCGGCCCGTCATGCTAGGCCGCCGCCCGCAACAGCATGTAACCGACGCCGCGCACCGTCTGTATCAGATCGGCCCCCAGCTTGCGCCTCAGGTTATGGATGTGCACCTCAATCGCATTGCTCTCCACCTCCTGCCCCCAACTGTAAAGATATTGTTCCAGCTGTTCGCGTGACAGCACCCGGTCCGCATTGAGCATCAGCGCCTGCAGCAGATCAAACTCGCGCGCCGACAGCGACACCACCGCGCCGGCGCGCCGCACGATCCTGGCGGCGGCGTCGAGCTCGATGTCGCGGGCCCGCAGGTACTGCTGGACCTGGCCATGGGAGCGCCGGATCAGGGCGCGCAGGCGCGCCGCCAGTTCATACAAGTCCACCGGTTTCACCACATAGTCGTCGGCGCCGATATCCAGGCCACGGATACGGTCAGGCACCGTATCGCGTGCGGTCAGTATCAGCACCGGCACCATGACGCCGGCCTGCCGCACTTCGGCCAGCACGGCCAGGCCGTCCTTCAGCGGCAGCCCCAGATCGAGCACGGCTGCGGCATAAGGGGGTTGCGTCCGCAACTCGCGCGCGGCAGCCGCACCGTCCAGCACCCAGTCAACCTGGAAACCGAGCTGGCGCAAGCCCGCCTGCAGGCCGTCACCGAGCAATCTATCGTCTTCCGCGAGTAGTATATGCATCTCAGGATTATCCCACGAAACACCTCAGTCATCCTCGGCTCCGGCATGGCTGCGCTCGCGCGAAGCCGCCACCTTGCCGTCGCCGGGGATATCCGCGCCGCTGCCTTGCCACCACCAGAATCCCAACACCAGCAGTAGCAGCAGGAATGCGATGCCGCCGCGCAGTCCCGGCCCTTGCGCCGGCCCGGCTTGCACGCCGCGCTTGCGTCCGGTGAACATCGCCTTCACCAGATTCTCGCGATGCAGCCGGCTCGCTACCAGGACGCCGGCAACGTGCAGGGCGATCACTGCCAGCATCAGGTTCGCGATCAGCTCGTGCACCTCCTCCATCCATGCGCCGGCCTTTTCGGCATACAGCAGCCAACCGGAGGCGGTCAGCGCCAGGGCGATCGCCAGCATCAGCAGGATGGCGACGGCGCCGGCGGGGTTGTGTCCGGTAAAATGCTGCGGCCGTCCGCTTGGCAGGGAGCGGAGATAGGCCAGGGTCGCCCGCGGTCCCCGCACAAAGCTGGAAAACCGCGCATGATACGTGCCGAAAAATCCCCACCCCAGGCGGAAGCAGACCAATGCCGCCATCGTGTAGCCCAAGGTCACGTGGACCAGGCGCCATGCGTCCATTTCCGCCGTCAGATAAGCCCCGGCAAAGCAGAACACCATCAGCCAGTGCACCAGGCGGACGGGCAAGTCCCACACCTGGATCGTGCCTTGGACTTGGCTGTGGTTTTCGCCCTCCCCGGGCGCGGCTTGAATATCTTTCATCGAATGCTCCTCTGCGTTGGTCAAACAGTGTCGAGGCCAGGCTTGAGGCGGAAACCTCGCCGGCGCAATGACATGGTCGCCGCGCGACATTAAGGAATTCTGAGCGCCATCGGATGGCACCGGCAATTTCCCGCATGCGATGTGCTACGCTTGCACAGAAAATAGGATGGATTCCATGTCGGCACGACTGCAAAATGAAGGCCTGAGCGCTTCGGAGGCCGCGGAGAGGCTGCGTAAAAACGGCCCGAACGAGTTGCCCACCTCACGCCCGCTGAGCGCTGGGCGCCTGCTGCTGGA
The DNA here is from genome assembly GCF_040369125.1 of Duganella hordei. NCBI lineage: Bacteria > Pseudomonadati > Pseudomonadota > Betaproteobacteria > Burkholderiales > Oxalobacteraceae > Duganella > Duganella hordei. The sequence goes on along the minus strand of NZ_BPWI01000012.1, from coordinate 168,841 downwards.
CGTGGTCTCGGAGCCGATGTTTCTGCTGCTGGTGGCCTGCGGCGTCATCTACCTGGCGCTGGGCGACCGCAACGAAGCGCTGATGCTGCTGGGTTTTGTGTGCATCGTCATCTGCATCACATTCTTCCAGCAACGGCGCACCGAGCGTTCGCTGAACGCCTTGCGCGACCTGTCCTGTCCTCGCGCCTTGGTCATGCGGGACGGCAGGCAGGAGCGCATCGCCGGCAGGGAACTGGTGGTGGGAGACCTGGTGCTGCTGGCGGAGGGCGACCGCGTTCCCGCCGATATCGACCTGCTCAACGCGTCGAATCTGACGGTGGACGAGTCGATGCTCACGGGCGAGTCGGTGCCGGTGACCAGGCACGGCGCGTCCGGCGCAGGCGGCGATGTGGAAAGCCGCGTCTATTCCGGCACCCTGATCACGCAAGGAACGGCAAGCGGATTGGTGATCGCCACCGGAGCGCACAGCGCGCTGGGGCGCATAGGCGCATCGCTTGCCGCGCTGGGCGGAGAGCTGACGCCGATTCAGCTGGAAACGCGCGCCGTGGTCAAGGCCGTCGCCATCGGCGGCTTGTGCCTCGCGGCCGGCCTGGCGTTCGCCCATTGGTGGCTGCGCGGGGATTGGCTGCAGGGGCTGCTGGCGGGGTTGACACTGGCCATGGCGATCCTGCCCGAGGAATTGCCGGTGATCCTGACGCTGTTCCTGGGGCTGGGCGCATGGCGGCTCGGACGCGAACAGATCCTGGCGCGCAGCATACCCGCCATTGAATTGCTGGGGGCGACGACGGTGCTGTGCGTCGACAAGACCGGCACGCTCACCGCCAATCGCATGGAGGTGGTGCGGCTTTGGTCGGAACAATCCAGCTACGATTGCCGCACCCCGGTCGCCGCTGTGCTGCAGGAGGCGCTGCATGGCCTGCTCGAATATGCCGTCCTCGCCAGCCACCGGCAAGCGTTCGACCCGATGGAGGCCGCCATCGGCCAGGCCGGCACGCGCCTGCTGGCCAACACGGAACACCTGCATTCCGACTGGGCTCTGATTGACGACTATCCGCTGTCGCGGCAGATGCTGGCCATGTCGCGGGTGTGGCAATCGCCGGACCGCACCGAATACCTGATCGCGGCCAAGGGTGCGCCGGAAGCCATCATCGACCTGTGCCACCTCGATCCCGCGCGGGCGGCGGACATCTCGGCGCAAGTGGCGGCGATGGCGGACCACGGCTTGCGCGTGATCGGCGTCGCCAGCGCCACCTTCCCGGCGGCCGGCCTGCCGGACAATCAGCATGTGTTTGACTTTGTGTTCCTCGGCCTGGTCGCATTGCAAGACCCGGTGCGGCCGGAAGTTCCTCGGGCGGTGGCGCAATGTCACGCCGCGGGGATGCGCGTGGTGATGATCACCGGCGACCATCCGGCCACGGCCTTGGCCATCGCGCAGCAGGCGGGTATCACCGGCGCAGCGGGCGGGGTGCTCTCCGGCGCCGAGCTGGCGCAGATGGACGACACGGCGCTGCAAGCGCGGCTCAAGGATACCGACGTCTTTTGCCGCATCGCCCCGGAACAGAAGCTGCGCCTGGTGCAGGCCTTTCGCCGCCGGGGCGACATCGTCGCCATGACCGGCGACGGCGTCAACGATGCGCCGGCGCTCAAGGCGGCCAGCATCGGCGTGGCCATGGGCGCGCGCGGCACCGACGTCGCCCGCGAGGCGGCGGCGCTGGTCCTGCTCAGGGACGACTTCTCGTCGCTGCTGTTGGCGGTCCAGCACGGCCGCCGCTTGTTCGCCAATCTGCGCAAGGCCATCGTCTTCATCGTCGCGGTGCACGTGCCCATCGTCGGGCTGTCTATCCTGCCGGTGGCGCTGGGCTGGCCAATGCTGCTGATGCCGGTGCACATACTGTTTCTGCAACTGGTGATAGACCCGGCCTGCTCCATCGTGTTCGAGGCGGAGCCGATGGAAGCGGACGCCATGGTGAGCAAGCCCCGCAGGCCGGACATGCATTTGTTCGACCGCGAGATCCTGGTGCGCGGCTTGCTGCAGGGGGGCGGCCTGCTGCTGATGCTGGTGGGCCTTTACCTGCTGGCCCGGGACGTCAGCAAGTCCGACGACATCGCGCGCACCACCACCTTCCTCGCCCTCATCCTGTCCAACCTGGGACTGATCCACGTCAATCGCAGCTGGTCCCTGCCGTCATGGCGGCGGCATGCGTCGAACCGGGCGTTCGCCTGGATCAGCCTTGCAGCCGTGTCGCTGTTGCTGTTGGTGCTCTATCTGGACACCATACGCGAACTGTTTGCGTTTTCACTGCCCGGCCTGCCGCTGCTGCTCGCCAGCGCCATGCTTGCCGCGTTGAGCGTCGCCTGGTTCGAGTCGGTCAAATGGGCACAGTCGCGCGTCGGGAGCCGGCCAGGAACATAGCGGCGCCAAGCCGGGTGGAGCGCGCGATGTTTTTCGCCTTGCGGTCTATTTCTGTGGCAATTCAACATCGAAGCTGGTGTACTTGCCCATGATTTTCTTGATCTCGCCGCTGGCAGTGAGTTTCCTCACCGATCCCTTCAGCGCCCTGATCGTTTCCGGCTTCGCGCTTTTCTTGGAAAGGAACAAGATGAAATCGTTGCTGCCCAGGACCAGGGGAACGCCAAGTTCCTCCGGTTTGACGCCGGCCATATAGGCGCCGTAAAACAAGCCCACGCTGGAGCCGACGCCCGCGTCCAGGCGCCGCATGGCCAGCATTTTCGCCATCGTCACGTAATCGTTGACCGGGTACTTCTGGATCGACCTGTCGCTGTCGAATTGTTCCACATAATTGCTGGTACGCACCACGCCGACGGTCTTGCCGCGCAACTCGGCCAGGTTGTTGTAACGCGTTCCGCTGGGGCCGACCAAAATGACGGGCATGGTGGCAACGCTGGCCACCGGTACGGCGACCCGCGCCATATGCTCATTGCTGAACCGCAAGATACAGTCGGCGCCGCCGGTTTCGATTTCGAGGGCGGTGCGGGCGTAGGGAACCAGCGCGTTTGTGTAAGAGAACCCAGCCTCCTCCGCAATGCGATTTCCGATTTCATACATCATGCCGGTGGGCTTGCCGTCGCTGCCGACAAATCCCCATGGTGGCCCCTGGATCGTTTGAATCCGGAGCGGTTCGCTCATGGCGGACCAGGAAAGCAACAACCCTGCCGTCATCGCACACACTTGGAATAGTTTCATTTCCTCACATAACTTAAGCTGTCCCAAAATTCATTAGACGCCAAAGGGTCGAAAATGTCTATCGCCGGGGGCGAGCCGCCCGCCAAACGCGCATGGCGAGCCGAAGCTCGCCATGCGGTACCGCTGTCAACCGATTACATTACTTGCCGAACTTGTAGCGCAGCGCCAGGCTGAAGGTGCGGCCGTTGGCATAGTGCTGGCGCTCGATCCCGGTCTGGTAGGCGCCAGGCTCGCCGACGAAGCGGTTGAGCGCCTTGTCGAGGATGTTGGAGGCGTTGAACGACAAGGTGAAGTTTTCGTCGATGTTGTAGTTGACCGAGCCATCCAGGATGCCGGTGGCGGAAATGCCGCGCGCATCGATAGGATTGGCCGACGCGCCGAACAGGATGGAATCCGAACGCCAGGTGTAGACCAGGCGTGCCGACCACTTGGTGTCCTCGTACATGCCGGAGACGCTGTAGCTGTTCTTGGACTGGAACGGCTGGATCGAATCGACGATGCGCGGCGCGGCGGCGGTGCCGAAGTTGACCGGGTTCGACGTCTTAACATAAGTGTACGAACCTGCCACGCCGAAGTTCTTCAGCGGCGCGGCAAAGCTGTCGAAGAAGTACTGGCCCGCCAGTTCCATCCCGCGCGCATTGCCCTTCTCCGAGTTCACCGACTTGGTGATCTGGTACTGGCCGTTGCTGCAGCTGTTGTTCTGGCTGCCGCTGTAGGCAGGCACGCCGGCCACGGTCTGGCATTCGACGATGCCGTTGAAGAAGCCATCGATCTCCTTGTCGAAGACCGCCGCCGACACGTAGTTGGTCTTGCTGAAGTAGCGTTCCAGCGACAGGTCGAAGCTGTTGGCGGTTTGCGGACGCAGTGCCGGGTTGCCGGCGTTGCCGGTGCCGGTCACGGTGTTGACCGACAGGGTCGGGTTCAACTGGTCCAGCGGCGCGCGCGTCAGACCCTTGGCGTAGCCGAAGCGGGCCAGGAAGTCCTGCGTGATAAAGCCGGTCAGGTTCAACGACGGCAAGGTGTTGGTGTAGCTCGTCTTGGTGGAAGTCGGCGTGAACACGCCGGCCGTCAGGCTGTTCATGGCCACCGCCTTGCTGTCGGTGCGCACCACGCGCACACCGACGTTACCGGTGATACGGTCGTCCAGCGCCGAGAATTCGCCCATCACGTAGCCTGCCAGCGTGTTCTCGCGCAGGAAGCGGCGCGCGCCGATGTTTTCGACGTAGGCGTTATCCTGCGGGATGCCCGCCTTCGGGAACAGGTTGGCGACCTGGTTGCCCAGCAGCGCTCCCGGCGTGTACACCACGTAGCCGCCCGAGTAGCCGGCGTCGCCGTCCATGAAGTTGGTCGGCGACTGCTGCGTCACGCCCAGCGTATCGGCCGAAATGCCGTTGCTGCGGGCCGCGTTCAGCGGCAGGCCGTCCACCGTCAGCGGCTTGCCGGAGAAGTTGTAGCTGTTGAACCGGCTTTCCTGGTTCGCGTAGCGGGTGCCGAATTTCACGGTGCGCAGCAAGCCCTCGCCCACCGTGTATTTGCCGCTGATGGCGCTGGCGCTGCCCTTGTCGTCCGTGATCTGGTTGGTGCCGTTGGCGTAGTCGCGGAACACGAAGTTCGAGGCATCGCCCAGGTTCGGGCCCGTGAAGTTCAGCTGGTGCGGCGTGCCGTCGGCCAGGCGCGTGGTGTTCCAGTACAGGCCGGCCTTCGAGTCCATGTTGACCGAGCGGTTGTCCTGGGTCTTCTTCGACTTGATGTAGTTGAATTCGGCCTTGATCGCCAGCTCGGGGGTCGGGTTCCAGTCGGCGCCGCCGGCGGCGATCCAGGTGGTGTAAGGCGTATGCTCGTCGCCGCCGACGGTGTTGACGGTGGAGTTGAGGAAGGTGCCGCCCAGCAGGCGCTGGTTGGCCAGCACATCGTTGCTGCCGCCGTTGATGTTACGGTTGGCCAGGCCTTCGGTGAAGGCGAACGGCGTGGTGGTCAGGTTCTGCACGTTGGCGCCGTCGACCGAGTTCAGGCCGCGGTAGTTCTGGTGGTACAGGTAGTAGGTGTAATTGAACTCGGTGAAGAAGCGCAGCGTGTTGTCATGGCGGTAGTCGGCGGCCAGGTTCAGGCCGCGGCGCACGCGCATGATGGTTTCCTGGAACGCGTTGTTGGTGATGGCGGGCGCCGTCATGATGTTGCCGATCTGCTCGGCCGACAGACCCGTCAGGTTCGGCGTGTTGGCGCCGACGGTGGCCGAAGTCGGCAGCGTCGGCACGCCGGCCAGATAGCTGACGTCGGAACGGCCGACATAGCTCGACAGCGGCTGATTCGGGCTGTTGGCGGTGTTGGCAGCGGCCAGCGTCTTGTACTCGGCGCTGTCGGCGCGCACCGCGCGCTTGAAGTTGGCGCCGCCGTTGGCCGGGTTGTTGTCGGAGCGGCCGGTGCTGCTCTGGTAGACGGCGGCGGCCATCACGCCCAGCTTGCCGCCACCTTCCAGCGTCCATTTGTTGGCGACCAGACCGAACAGCTCCGGATCCTTTTCCTTGGCCAGGTCGTTGTAGCGGCCGGACACGCCCAGCGACACGGTCGGTCCCTTGAAGTCGCTCGGATTGCGGGTGCGGATATTCACCAGGCCGCCGATGCCGCCTTCGATATGCTCGGCCGTCGGATTCTTGTACACGTCGACGCCGGCAATCATGGCCGGGATCGCGCCTTCGATATTGTATTCGCGGCCGCCGGCGGTAAAGTAGGCGCGGCCATTGACCTGCGACGCCGTCTGGCCGGACAGGCCGCGGATGGTCAGGCCGGAACCGACGCCGACCGGCGAGGCGCCCTCGCCGCCATAACGGTAGCCCTGCACGCCGGGGATCCGGGTCAGGGTCTCGGCAACGTTGGGATCGGGCAGCTTGCCGATGTCTTCGGCGGTGATGGAATCGACGATTTCAATCGAGTCCTTCTTGATCGCCAGCGCGTTGCGGGCGCTGGCACGTATGCCGGTCACCACCACGGTCACGTCCTGCGCATCCGCTCCCTGCGCCCGGGCTTGGGCCAGCGCGCACGGCGCCACGAACAAGCCCTGCGCCACGGTCAACGCCAGCGCGGAAACCGGCAGCGTGTGTTTGATCTTCATCTTCATTTTATGTCTCCGTTGTTGTGCGATCCGCGCTTTGTGCGCGTGATGGAGCAGTGCCGCCCCTTTTCTTGTTGCGTATCGGATAATTCGCCTAAGCAAGTTATCGATAACAGGATTGATGGTATCACATCCTTTTCAGATGTCCACGGTTTTCTCTGTTATCGATATCTCGTCGGTAAATTGTAGCTTGGAAGCCACAACATAAAAACTACTTGAAACTGACGCCTTCGACAAACTGGCCGATATCGAGCACGTTGATTTCGGGCGCCGTCAGCTTGCGCCCGCCCACGGTGACATTGTCGATGACGATGTTCCTGACCTTGTGCTGCGCATCGTAGCCGTACATGACCGAGGCGCTGGGCGCGCCCTCTCCCGTGAAGCTGATATTCTTCAGCAGGATGTTCTCGATGCCGCGACCGGGACTGGTGTTGTACTTGGGCGTGTAGGCGATGTGCAGGTTGAACAGCTTGCCCTCCTCGATGCGGTCGACGCGGATATCCTCGAACGTCACGTCCCGCACCAGGTTGTCGTCGCCGGCCATGATGCCGATCGCGCCCTCGTATTCCGGATCGTCCTCGTCGTGGTCGAGGATGTCGATGTTGCTGAAGCGGATGCGCTCCAGCGCTTCCGGCTCCGGATGGGCCGGCGTCGGCGTGTTGCCATGTATGCCGATCATGACCGCGTGCGCCACGTCGGCCCACAAGGTGCTGTCCTTGACCACGATGTCGCGCGTATTGCCCCAGATATCCCAGCGGTGGTTGTACAGCGTCACGCTGTCGTCGGAGGTGCGGATAAAGCTGTCGGCCACGGTCACCCGCTCGCAGGCGAAGTGACCCAGGCCGTCCGACCACTTGCCTCCGCCGATGGTGCGGATGCTGCGCTCCTCGATATCCTGCGAGGTGATGCAGCGCATGGTGCCGTGCGGCTGGTTGAAGAAGATCGGTCCGTCGATCAGCACATGGCGTGAATTCTTGATGGTCAGCATATCGACACTGTCGAACAGGCCGTCGCTGAAGATCTTGACGTTTTCCACGCCGTTGACGATCAGCGGCCGTTTCAGCAGCGCCGAGCCGTCGATGTAGACGGTGGAATTGGAGCGCACATTGAACTCGCCGTCATGCACGCCGGGGCCGAAGTACACCACCGGCTGCGTGAAGTCCGGCGGCGTGCCGTTGCCGATCGGCGCGTTGGCCGCGCGCGGCGGCGCGGCCGGCATGTCCTTGCGGATCGCATGCGTGAACAGGTGCAGATTGTGCAGGTGGTCGTCGTCGAACTCAATGCTCAGGTTCTCCGGGCGCGTCAGCGTGAAGTACGCGGTGCGGCCGCGCACCACAGGCTTGATGCCCTTGCCGGATGGCCGTATCTTCACTTCGCTGAAGCGGCCGTTGTTCTTCTGCACCGCCACCTCGACCGGGCCGTCGAAATTAAAATAGACCATCGAGGCATCGCTGGGATTGTCCAGGTCGACCTTGACCTTGTACTCGTACAGATCCTGCCAGACGCCGCCCGGCGTGCGCACCCGCACCGTATAGTCGTCGTTGTGATGCGAGTAGCGTACCGCTTCCACGAACGGAAACACCTGCAACTGCGAGGCTGCGGCGGCCGCCGGACCGGCACCCAGGAACAGCGCGGCAACGGCGCTGGCGATTCGAATATTCATGCATTGTCTCCTTATTGTGTTTTATTGGCCGACACGGAAGTAGTCGACATCGATAAACGACTGGCGGTCTTGCACGCCCTCGGCGGCAAGGCTCATCAAACCGATCTGCGCGCCCACCCAGCGGCCTGCAACCGCCTGGAAGGGCTTGCCCGCCGGCGTGTAGGCCACGCCATCCAGGCTGTATGAAAACTGCACCAGCGCGCCCTCCTCCACCCGCGCGCGCAGGTAGACCGGGCCCTTGACCGTCACCGGCAACGGCTCGACCTGCTCCACGCAGGCCAGCGCCGGCGCCTCGCAGCGCGACAGCGCCAGTTGCGTGACGCCGCCGCTCTGGCGCAGGCCAAGCCAGGCATACTGCACACCCAGCACCACCAGGCCGGCGCGTTGCAGCTGCGCGCCGTGCGGCTCCAGCTTCGTCTCCACGGTGAAGGCGGGCGCCGGGAATTTCTGCGTCAGCACCGACGGCGCCATGCGCAAGCTGCCGGCGGCCGGCTGCGCGTACAGCCGCAGGTGGCCGCGCCGCGCATCGAGCGCGTACCAGCCCTTCGCCTGATTGGCGTTCCATTGCCATTGCAGGCCGAGACGCGGCGACGCGAACTCGTCGCCGGTCGGCGGCACCAGCACGCCGCGGTCCTTGCCGGCTGGCTTGTCGTAATTCTCCACCGGCTCGCCGACGCCGGACTGGCCGGCCTCGGCGCCGATCACCGGCCAGCCGTCGCGCCAGCGCATCGGCTGCAGGTGCACCACGCGGCCGTAGGCGCCCTTGTCCTGGAAGTGCAGGAACCAGTCCTTGCCGTCCACGCCATCCACCCAGGCGCCCTGGTGCGGCCCGTTGATGGGCGAGGTGCCGCGCGCCATCACGATCCTGTCCTCATACGGCCCCTCGATGCGGCGCGAACGGAACACCGACTGCCAGCCCTGCTCGACGCCGCCGGCCGGCGCGAACACGTAGTAATAGCCGTTGGCCTTGTACAGCTTGGGCCCTTCGATGGTGTGGTAGCCAGGCAGCAGGTCGCCGTTGATGATGTCCTTGCCGCGCGCGTCGAGCAGCGCCGCGGCATCGGGGCTCATGCTGCGCAGCGTCAGGATGTTGTTGATGCCGGAGCGGCTCTTGGCCCAGCCATGGACCAGCCATGCCTTGCCGTCGTCGTCCCACAGCGGCGCCGGGTCGATGATGCCTTTACCCGCCAGCAGCAGGTGCAGCTCGCTCCACGGTCCGGCGAACCGGTCCGCCGTCATCACGTACACGCCGAAGTCGGGGTCGGGATAGAAAATCCAGAATTTCCCCGCATGGTGGCGCAGCGCCGGCGCCCACACGCCCTTGCCCGGCTGCGGCACGGCGAACACGGATGCCGGCGGCAAGGCCGGCAGCGCATGGCCGACCAGTTCCCAGTTGACCAGGTCCGACGACTGCAGCAGCGGCAGTCCCGGCGCGTTGTTGAAGCTCGACGACACCATGTAATACATATCGCCGACGCGGATGGCGTCCGGATCCGCATAGTCGGCGTGCAGCACCGGGTTCTGATAGCGGCCGTCGCCCAGGTCGGCCACCCAGGGCGCGCGCGTGGCGGCCCCCCCCGTCTGCGCGCCGGCAAGCATGGGCAACAGGGCCAGAATCAAACTACACGTCGTCGATCTCAATGCTGTCTCCTTGATAGTTTTTCTTGTTATCGATAACAGCTTACTGTAATATTTGATGAAAAGATAGTCCGGCATCGACATCGGCGCCGGACAGACACCATCAGGAGACCATCCATGTACGATAAAATCTTTCACGCCACCCACCCCGATATGATGTCCGGCGTCAGCAACGACCAATTGCGCGATCGTTATCTGATCAGCCAGCTGTTTTCCGCCGACCAGGTCAAACTCAATTACTGCCACCATGAGCGCTTCGTGGTCGGCGGCGCAGCGCCTGTGACGCAGGCTATCATGTTGCCGCGCCATACGGAACCTGCCTCGGCGGCCGGCCAGCCCTTCCTCGCGCGGCGGGAACTGGGCATCATCAACGTCGCCGACGGCGACGGCGTCGTCACCGTCGATGGCGAGCGCTTCGAGCTGGCGCCGCTGGACGGCATGTACATCCCCATGGGCTGCGCCGACGTCACGTTCGAATCGGTGGACGGCGGCCGCCCGGCGCGCTTCTACCTGGTCTCGACGCCGGCGCACGCGCGCTTCGAGCTGAAGAAAATCACCCATGCGCAGGCGGTGCCGCTGCAACGCGGCAGCGCCGAAACCTCGAACGCGCGCACCATCTACCAATACGTGATCCCGGGTGTCTGCCAGTCCGCCCAGCTGCTGCTGGGACTGACGGTGCTGCAAACGGGCAGCGTCTGGAATACCATGCCGCCGCACCTGCACGAACGCCGCTCCGAGGTGTATTTCTACTTCAAGCTGAGCGAGACCGAGCGGGTGTTCCATTTCATGGGCGAGCCGGATTCGGCGCGCCACATCATCGTCGCCAATGAAGAAGCGGTCATGTCGCCGCCGTGGTCCATCCACATGGGATCGGGCACCGCCAACTACACCTTCATCTGGGCCATGGGCGGCGAAAACCTCGACTACACCGACATGAACGTGCTCGATATCTGCCAGCTGAAATAGGAGCCGCCATGTCCGATCTATTTAATCTGAACGGCAAGACCGCGCTGGTCACCGGCGCCAATACGGGGCTGGGGCAGGCGATCGCCGTGGCCCTGGCCGAAGCCGGCGCGGACATCGTCGCCGCCGGCCGCAGCGCGGCGGACGACACCGGCCATCAGGTGCGGGCGCTGGGCCGGCGCTTCCTGTTCGTGCAGGCCGACTTCGGCTCGACCGAACCGCTGCAAAGGGTGGCCGACGCCTCCATCGCCTTCAACGGCGGCGTCGACATCCTGGTCAACAACGCCGGCACCATCCGCCGCGCCGACAGCCTCGACGTCACGGAGGAAGACTGGGACGCCGTCGTCAACACCAACCTGCGCTCGGTGTTCTTCCTGTCGCAGGCGCTGGCCCGGCACATGGCCGGACGCTGCGGCGGCAAGATCATCAACGTCGCCTCGCTGCTGTCGTTCCAGGGCGGCATACGGGTGCCGGCCTACACCGCCAGCAAAAGCGCGCTGGCCGGCATGACGCGCGCGCTGGCCAATGAATGGGCGGCGCTGGGCATCAACGTCAACGCCATCGCGCCCGGCTACTTCGAGACCAGCAACACCACGGCGCTGCGCGAGGACGCCGACCGTTCGGCGGCGATCCTGGCCCGCATTCCGGCCGGCCGCTGGGGCCGTCCCGACGACCTGGCCGGCGTCGCCGTGTTCCTCGCCAGCCGCGCCAGCGACTATGTCCACGGCGCGGTCATGCCGGTGGACGGCGGATGGCTGGCCCGATGAAGCATCCGACGATGCATGCCGTCCCCGGCGCCGACACTGCCGCACCGGGCAACGGCGGCCGCGGCTGGCGTTTGAACTGGGACCACGGCAGCGCCGAAGTGCAGCCACTGGGCGGCATGCTGGGGCCGGTGAGCCTGCGCCTGGACGACGAGCGCGAACTGGACCTGATGCACGTGGCGCCATGGGCCGGCACCACCGGCGCCGCCGGCCTGCCCGGCGTGCTGCGCCGCCTGCGCGGCGAATGGCCGTGCGTGCCCTTCGGCCGCGCCGACATCCCGGCCATCCTGCCGCCCGGCTGGCACACGCGCGCCAGCGACGACGCCTGGATGCACGGCTACGCCGCCAACCAGCGCTGGACCTGCATCGAAGCCAGCGCGCTGCGCGTACACCTGGCGATCGAGTACCCGGCCGACAGCGCCATCGCCCGCATCGAACGCGTGATCGCCGCCGATCCGGACGCGCCCGCGCTCGACATCTCCCTCAGCATCTGGGCGCGCCGCGCGGCGCGCGTGCCGGTCGGCCTGCATCCGACCTTCCGCATTCCGCCGGCCCCGGGCCGGGTGCAGGTGGCGCTGGGCCCCCATGCCGGCATCCACAGCTATCCGGCCTGCCCGCCCGGCGCCGTCTCGCGGCTGCTGCCGGACACCCGATCGGCCACGCTGTCGGCCCTGGCCGGCGTCGACGGACCGCTCGACCTGACAATGCTGCCCCTGGCCATGCCCACCGAGGAACTGGTTCAGGTGCGCGACCTGAGCGGAACCGGCGGCCAGCCGCCGTTCGCCCTGCACTACCTCGACTACGACGCCAGCGTCGGCATGTGGTGGGACACGGAACAGCTGCCGGACCTGATGCTATGGATTAGCAACGGCGGCCGCATCAACTATCCGTGGATGAGCCGCCACCTGGCGATCGGCGCCGAACCGCTCAACAGCCTGTTCGACCTGGGCCGCGTGGCGCAGGCGCCGGCCGGCCATCCGCTGGCCGACCGCCTCGGCCTGGCGCTGCATCCCGACCAACCGTGGCACACGCGCTACCGCATCGCGGCGTGGCCGAACGCCCGCCAAGGAGATTGACCATGCTTCCAGATTTTCGCTCGCGCGAGATGCTGCTGTCGCACATCGCCCACACCATGCGCTTCTACCATCCGCGCTGCATCGATCCCAGCGGCGGCTTCTTCCACTTCTTCCGCGACGACGGCACGGTCTACGACAGCCACACGCGCCACCTGGTCAGCAGCACGCGCTTCATCTTCAACTACGCCAAGGCCTGGCGCCAGTTCGGCGACCCGGCCTACCTGGAGGCGCTGCATCACGGCCTGGCCTTCCTGCGCCAGGCGCACCGCAATCCGCGCACCGGAGGCTATGCCTGGCAGCTGTCCTGGAAGGACGGCAGGAAGCAGGTCATCGACGCCGACAACCACTGCTACGGCCTGGCCTTCGTGCTGCTGGCCTATGCGCAGGCGCTGGCGGCCGGCGTCGGCGAGGCGCGCGCCTACATGACGGAAACCTTCGAGCTAATGGAACGCCGCTTCTGGCAGCCGGAGCACGGCCTGTATGCCGACCAGGCCAGCGCCGACTGGAGCGTGCTGGATCCCTATCGCGGCCAGAACGCCAACATGCACGCCTGCGAGGCGCTGATCGCGGCCTTCGAGGCCAGCGGCGAAACCCACTACCTGCAACGCGCCGCCCTGCTGGCCCACAACATCACCGGGCGCCAGGCGGCGCTGGCCGGCGGCATGATCTGGGAACACTATCATCCCGACTGGTCGGTGGACTGGGACTACAACCGCCACGACAAGAGCAACATCTTCCGTCCGTGGGGCTACCAGCCGGGCCACCTGACCGAATGGGCCAAGCTGTTGCTGCAGCTGGAGCGCCATCCGGTGGCGCTCGACGGCGAGACGGCATGGCTGGCGCCGCGCGCCGCCGATCTGTTCAACCTCGCCGTCGCCAAGGCCTGGGATGCGGAACACGGCGGCATCCACTACGGCTTCGGGCCCGACGACGAGATCTGCGACGCCGACAAATACTTCTGGGTGCAGGCCGAAAGCCTGGCGGCGGCCGCCGTGCTGGCGCAGCGCACCGGCGACGAAGGCTACTGGGTCTGGTACGACCAGCTGTGGGCCTATAGCTGGCGCCATTTCGTCGACCACCGGCATGGCGCCTGGTATCGCATACTGGGCCCCGCCAACGAAAAACTCGGCGACGAGAAAAGCCCGGCCGGCAAGGTCGACTACCACACCATGGGCGCGTGCTACGAAGTGCTGCACGTGCTGGGGAGCGAGGCATGAGCGGCCTGCCCGTCTTCGTGTCGGCCGGCGAGGCGCTGACCGACATGCTGCGCGACGGCGCCGACAACTGGACCAGCCAGGTCGGCGGCTCGACCTGGAACGTGGCCCGCGTGATGGCCCGCCTTGGCGTGCCGAGCGCCTTTGCCGGCGCGGTCAGCGACGACGTGTTTGGCGACGCGCTGCTGCGGGCCACCGCTGAAGCGGGACTCGATTCGCGTTTCCTGCAACGGCTGGGCCATTCGCCGCTGCTGGCCATCGTGTACGAGCGCAATCCGCCGCGGTACTTCTTTGTCGGTGACGACAGCGCCGACCTGTACTTTGATCCGGACCGGCTGCCCGCAGGCTGGCACGGCGCGGCGTCGTGGGTGCATTTCGGCGGCATCAGCCTGGCGCGGCCGCCGCTGCGCGACACGCTGCTGGCGCTGGCCGTGCGGCTCAAAGAACAGGGCGTGGCGATCAGCTACGACCCGAACTACCGGGCGCTGATGGACGAACGCTACGATCCGGTGCTGCGGCAGATGACGGCGCTGGCCGACGTGATCAAGGTGTCGGACGAGGACTTGTGCGGCCTGTTCCGCTGCCAGGATCCGGAACCGGCGCTGGCCGCGCTGCGCGCCCTCAATCCGGGGGCGCTTTACCTTTACACATTGGGCGCCGCCGGCGCCCGCCTGCTGCACGGCGGGCATACCTGGAGCGCGCCTGCGCCGGAAGTGCGGGTGGCGGACACCGTCGGCGCCGGCGACGCCAGCATCGCCGCCCTGCTCTACAGTTTGATGCGGCAGCCGGAGGTCGGCATGGCGCAGCACCTGCGCTATGCGGTTGCCGGCGGCGCGGCGGCCTGCCTGGCGCCGGGCGCCGCACCGCCTACGCTGGAACAGCTGCAGCTGCTGCTGCCGGCCGTGTCGGTCTACAATCACCAGGCAGTACAATCATAATAATCGAGACAACAATGAAAATCCTTGCCAGTTTGCTGGGACTGCTGCTGACGGCGCTGATGCCGCCGGCAGCGCATGCCCAGTCAACGCAGCAGCACCACCTTGCCAGCGTCTCCTCGCCCGACAACAACCTGCAGTACATCTTCTATCAAAAGGTGCTGGCCGGCGGCGAGCGGCGGCTGTACTACCGTGTCAACTACAAGCACAAGCCGGTGATCCTGGATTCGCTGCTCGAGCTGCGGCTGGACAACCACCTGTCCGAAAGCGCGATGGCGCTGAAGGTGGACCGTCGCGCCAGATGGTTCGACAACCTGGCCATCACCGGCAGCAGCGTCACGACCCACGACAGCAGCTGGACGCCGGGCTACGGCGAGCAAGCCGCGATCCCGGACCGCTACAACCTGCTGACCATCGCCATGGTCAAGGACGACAACCCGGACTACAAGCTGCAGCTGGAAGTGCGCGCCTGCGACGAAGGGGTGGCCTTCCGCTTCAGCTTCCCCGAGCACCCGAAAGGCAGCTACTACCGCATCACGGCCGACAACACCGAGTTCGCGCTGCCGGTGGGCGCCAAGGCCTGGTACCACGGCTGGGCGCAGGCGCCTTACAAGCAGATGGAGCTGGTCGACTGGCCCGACGAATCCGAGCGTCCGCTGACGCTGGAACTGCTGGGCGGCATCCATGTCAGCCTGCTGGAAGCACAGATGGTCGACTACTCGCGCACCAAGTTCAAGTTGAGCAAGGAGCGGCCGAATACGCTGGTCACGTCGATGCACGACGCGGCCGACCTGATCTCACCGTTTTCCACGCCTTGGCGTGGCATCATGGTCGCCGGATCGGCCGCCGCGCTGGCCGAGCATAGTTATTTCATCCTCAACCTGAATCCGCCCTCGCGCATCGCGCAACCCGACTGGATCAAGCCCGGCAAGATCATGCGCGTGATGACACAGACCACCGCCAGCGCCAGGGCCAACATCGACTTCGCCGCGCGCCGCGGCCTGCAGTACATCCTGTTCGACTGGAAGTGGTACGGCCCCGCCTTCAGCTTCGATTCGGACGCCGGCAAGGTGGCGATACCGGACTTCGACCTGCCGGCCATCATCGCCTACGGCAAGAGCAAGGGCATCGGCGTCTGGCTGTACGTGAACCAGCAAGCCTTGCTGACGCAATCGGACACGCTGTTCAAGACCTACCGCGACTGGGGCGTCAAGGGCGTCAAGTTCGGTTTCGTGCAGGTCGGCTCGCACCGCTGGTCCACCTGGATCAACCAGGCGATACGCCAGGCGGCCGACGCCCACATCATGGTCAACGTCCACGACGACTGGCGTCCGACCGGCGAGCAGCGCACCTGGCCGAACCTGATGACCGCCGAGGGCGTGCGCGGCAACGAGGAAATGCCCAGCGCCACCGACAACACGATACTGCCCTTCACCCGCTACCTGGCCGGTGCCGCCGACTACACGATCTGCTACTTCGACCCGCGCATCAAGACCACCCACGCGCACCAGCTGGCGCTGGCGGCGATCTATTACAGCCCGCTGCAGACGCTGTACTGGTACGACAAGCCGGAGATGGAGCACAACGAGCCGGAACTGGAATTCTGGGACCGCATTCCGACCACCTGGGACCAGACCAGGATCGTGCAAGGCATGCCCGGCCAGTTCATCACCACCGCGCGCCGCAAGGGCGAGGACTGGTTCATCGGCAGCATCACCAACAACGACGCCCGCGCGCTGTCGGTCAAGCTGGACTTCCTCACGCCGGGCAAGCAGTACCAGGCCAGCATTTACTCGGACGACGCCGGCGCGCCCGCAACGGCCAAAGGGACCCACGTGACGATCGAGCGCCGCTTGGTCGACGCCTCCAGCGTCATCGAAGCGCGCCTGTCGCCGTCCGGCGGCCAGGCGATCTGGATCACGCCCGTCGCGGCCACCGCGGGGAGCCGGCCATGACCGACAAGCAAAACCATTTCCGCTTCCTCGCCAGCTTCGTCTTCATCTACTTCTTCGCGCAGGCGATGAGCGTGTCGCTGCTGACGCTGTGGCTGCGCAGCACGCTGCAGCTGAGCGGCGCCGAGGCCGGCGTGGTGTTCTCCGCTAACTTCATCGCCGCCATGTGCTCGCAGCCGGTGTATGGCTTCATCTCCGACAAGGTCGGCACGCGCAAGCACATCCTGTGGGCGGTCGGCGCGCTGTGCAGCCTGTGCGGCCTGTTCTTCGTCTACGTCTACGCGCCGCTGCTGAAGGCCAACCTGCTGCTGGGCGCGGCCGTCGGCGGCGTCTATCTCGGCGTCACCTTCATCGCCGGCAGCTATGCGATCGAATCGTACGTCGACCGCATCGGCCGGCGCCACGGTTTCGAGTACAGCCGCGTGAGACTGTGCGGCTCGCTGGGCTTCGCCAGCGCCGCCATGCTGACCGGCCGTCTGTACAACATCAATCCCGGCATCAACTTCTTCATCGCCTCCGGTGCCGGCCTGCTGCTGATCGCCATGCTGGCGCTGTGGAAGACCGGCGGCGGCGCCGACGACGAGGCCACGTCCGCCGCCGGCAAAGTCAAGCTGGCCGACGCGCTGGGATTGCTGGGCGATCCGAAGTTCTGGCGCTTCATGGTGTTCATCCTCGGCGTGACCAATCTATACCTGGTGTTCGACCAGCAGTTCCCCAGCTACTTCGCATCGCTGTTCCCGACACCGCAACAGGGCGCCGCCATGTTCGGCTACCTGAACTCGGCGCAGATCTTCATCGAGGCCGGCGGCCTGTTCCTGTCGCCGCTGCTGGTGCGCCGCATCGGCGCCAAGCGCGGACTGATGCTGGCCGGTACCATCATGCTGCTGCGCATAGGCGGCTCCAGCTTCGCGGTCGGTCCGCTGTCGATCTCCGTGCTCAAGATGCTGCACTCGCTGGAGCTGCCGATCCTGGTGGTGTCGGTGTTCCGCTACATCGCCCATCACTTCGACAACCGGCTGGCCTCCACGCTGTACATGGTCGGCGTCAGCTTCGGCCATTCGCTGGGACTGGCGATCCTGTCGCCGCTGGTCGGCAAGAGCTACGACCTGCTCGGATTCCCGTCCACCTACCTGCTGCTGGCCGGCCTGGGCGCCGTGTTCCTCGCGCTGTCCGCCTGGGCGCTGGAAGCCACGCCGCCCGAAATCAAACGCATGAACTCACCTGCCCCGCTTGCAAAGGAATCCAATGCCTCCCTCTCTTAACCCCGCCGTCATGGAACAACTGAAGAACGGCAGCGCGCCGCAGCGCGACGACCAGCGCATGGTCGAACAGGCGCTGGCCAGCGCGCTGGCCGCCGTCGACCGCAACCTTGCCCACTTCGGCGACCAGTTCCCGGCGCCGTCCAGCGTCGGCGGCGTGTATCCGGCGATGGGCAACGACGAATGGACCAACGGCTTCTGGACCGGCATGCTGTGGCTGGCCTACGAGGCCAGCGGCGCGCCGCGCTACCGAGAAGCCGCCGAGCGCCACGTGCTCAGCTTCCACCGGCGCCAGGCCGAGCGCCACAACGTCAACCACCACGACCTCGGATTCCTGTACAGCCTGTCCTGCGTGTCGGCCTACAAACTGACCGGCAGCGCCGTCGCGGCCGAGGCGGCGATGGGCGCGGCGCGCCTGCTGCTGGAACGCTACCAGCCGCGCGCCGGCATCATCCAGGCCTGGGGCGACTTGAACGATCCCGAACAGGCCGGCCGCATGATCATCGACTGCAACCTGAACCTGCCGTTGCTGTACTGGGCCAGCGACTACAGCGGCGACCCGGCCTTCCGCGACGCCGCCAACCGCCATATCGAAGCGGCCGCGCGCCACATCGTGCGCGCCGACGGCTCGACCTTCCACACCTTCTACTTCGATCCGGCCAGCGGCGCGCCGCGCCACGGCAAGACCCACCAGGGCCATGCCGACGATTCGTGCTGGGCGCGCGGCCAGGCGTGGGGCATCTCCGGCTTCCCGCTGGTGTACCGCCACAACGGCGATACGCGGCTGCTGGCGCTGTCCAAGGTACTGGCCAACTACTACCTGAACCGGCTGCCGGAGGACGGCATCTGCTACTGGGACCTGATCTTCACCTCGGGCACGGAAGAACGCGACAGCTCGGCCGCCGCCATCGCCGCCTGCGGCCTGCTGGAGCTGTCGAATAACCTGCCGCTGCTCGATCCGCTGCGCGCCGACTACCAGCGCGCCGCGCTGCGCACGGTGCGTCAGCTGTCCGAGCGCTATCAGGGCGACGACGTCCCCGGCGGCGGCCTGCTGCGGCACGCGGTCTACCACAAGCCGCACGGCGTCGGCATCGACGAGAGCTGCATCTGGGGCGACTACTTCTATCTCGAAGCCCTGCTGCGCCTGAGCCGCAGCTGGACATCCTACTGGTAACACGGAGCACACATGACATTGAACCACCGATTGCTGGCCATCGACGAAGGCCGCCAGCGGCTGTCGCTGATCGACACCACCCGCCCCGGCGCAGGCTGGAGCCGCGACCTGGCCGACTTCCCCCTGGCGCGCGACATGCAGCGGCTGGACGCCAACCGCGCGCTGATCGGCTTCGAGCGCGGTTACTTCGAGATCGACATCGGCAGCGGCGAGGTGCTGGCGGCCTGCGACCGCTGGGCCGACGTGACCTCGGCCCGGCGCATGGACGACGGCACAACGCTGGTGACCGGCTTTAACCTCGACGGCGAAGGCGGCATCAACGTACTGACGCTGGACGGCGGCGGCCAGCTGCTGCGCACCGCGCGCCGCGACGGCGACTACGTGCGGCTGATGCGCCCCACGCCCAGCGGCAGCTACCTGCTGTGCATGAACGATCATATTCTGGAAACCGACAGCGCGCTGAACGCGCTGCGTGAACTGCGCGCGCCGGGTTTCGAACATGCGTGGAAGGCGGAGCGCTGCGCCGACGGCTCGACGCTGGTGGCGGCCGGCTATGGCGGCTTCATGGCGCGCTTCGATGCCGAGGGTCGGCTGGCCCGCACATTCGGCGGCGCCGGCGACAGCGACGGCAACATGGCGCCGGAGATCGCGCCGTTCTTCTATGCCAGCTTCCAGCAGCTCGATAACGGCCACCTGGCGGTGGCCAACTGGCAGGGGCATGGACCGGACAACGGCGCCAAGGGCCGTCAGCTGCTGGAGTTCGATGCGGCCGGCCGCCTGCTGGGAGGCTGGTCCGATCCGCAGCGCATCTCTTCGCTGCAGGGCATCCTTATCCTGTAAGCGCGTCGCCGTCCTGGATGCCGGCGGCGGCCGGGTCCGACGACTCGCGGACGATCAGCGTGAACGGCATCAGCTTGTGCTGCACCGCCGCGGGCCCGCCGGCGCGGCGGCGGCGTATCTGCTCGATCAGCAGGTCGACGGCGGCGCGCGCCATATCGCCGATCGGCTGGTGGATGGTGGTCAGCTCCGGCCAGACCGTGGTGGCGACCGGCGTATCGTCGAAGCCGCACACCACCAGGTCTTCCGGCACCTGCAGGTGCAGGCCATGGGCGACCGCGATCACGGCGGCCGCCATGTCGTCGTTGGCGGCGAAGATGGCGCTGGGGCGGCTCTTGCGGCCCAGCAGCTGGCGCGCCGCGCTCAGGCCGGAACGGTAGGTGAACAGGCCCGGTGCGACGCGTTCCCGCGCCACCGTCAGGCCGGCTTGCGCCATCGCGTCCAGGTAGGCCTGGTAGCGCAGCTGCGCCGGCGTGTGCAGAGGATCGCCCTGCACAAAGGCGATGTCGGTATGGCCCCGCTCCAGCAGGTAGCGCATCATCGCCATCGCGCCTTCATAGTCGTCGATGCGCACGGCCGAGACGCCGGCCAGCGGCCGGCCGGTGGCGATGGCGACGGTCGGCATGCCGATCTGGTCGAGCTGCTTGAGCGCGGATTTGGAATCGCACAGCGGCGGCGGCACCAGGATGCCGTCGGCGCCGTTGGCGATCAGCCGGGCGATGGCGCTGCGCTGGCTGCGCATGTCGTCGCAGCGCTCCAGGATCAGCTGTCCGCCGCTCTGGCTGCACTGCTCCATCGCGCCGACCAGGAAGGCGCTCAGGTAGGCCGAGCTGGGATTGCTGTACAACAGGCCGACGCCCAGCGTACCGATGCGGGCCGCGCGCGCGGCAAAATTGACCTGGTAGTTGAGCGATGCGGCCGCCGCCACCACCTTGTCGCGCGTGGCTTCGGAGACGTGCGTATTGCC
This sequence comes from Duganella hordei, assembly GCF_040369125.1. Lineage (NCBI taxonomy): Bacteria > Pseudomonadati > Pseudomonadota > Betaproteobacteria > Burkholderiales > Oxalobacteraceae > Duganella > Duganella hordei. The sequence continues at coordinate 148,085 of NZ_BPWI01000012.1, read as the reverse complement.
GTTCATGACGCGCGACACGGTCATCGCCGAGACGCCGGCTATCCGGGCGACGTCGTAGATGGTTGCGCCGCTCTGGCTACGGTCGGTTTGTTTTACAGGCACCATTGATTCCGGTTGTTCAGGCAAGTGTCGATTATATGCGGTCAGGTTGAGAAAACCCAGCAAAGTCAGGCGCAAAGCCCGAGTTTAGCGGCCCGGACGCGGTGTTGCACCGCCACTCAGCAAGTGTACGGACGAAAAAAGGCCGGCGGCTGAAAATGCCGCCGGATCAAAGCGGCCGGGACGGCCGCCTAAACACTGGCGAGTGACGGTGAAACAACCGCTACCGAAAACCGCTGAACCTAAAGTTATCGATAACAGAACCGATCTTATCACAGCTTTTGCGCGGCGCGGAGCTTTATTTATTGGTGCTCCGAGCCATGACGCGCCTGCAATTTAATCAGGGAGATTGACGGGCGCGACGGAGCCCAGCCGTCCGGCCAGCCACAGCGCGACGTTGCTGACGTAACGGTGCACTGAACGCAGTGCGTGGGGAGTCGTCGCCAGACTGTTCCCCGGCGCCTCGCTCACGAAGTCGGGGCTGCCCAGCTGCGGATTCCAGTTGTAGTCGGCAAAATGGTGAAAAGTGGATTGCGCGATCACCGGCCCGTTGCCGGCAGCCGGTTCGATCGCGACGGCTATATTGAACGGGTTGCCGGTGGCCTTGCTGATGCCAGTGGCGATCACGCGCGCCTGCGCCACGCCGGCGGGAGCATCGACCGCCCCTTCATGCGGATGTGCCGGCAGATAATGTACCAAGCCGTCGTCCGTCTCCGCATCGCACAACACCGGATGCGCGGGCTTGACGACTGTGATGCGCTGCGCGTCGCCGTTTGCCCCCGAATGAAAATTGGGCCACAGGATCTGCGGCGTGCCGCGATCGTCGGGCGCCGGCAGCGGGCTGCCCGCTGCGCGATTGTGGGTATGGAAAAGATGCGTCGCGCCGATCAAGTCTATCGAGCAGATTGAACAACCCAAATCCATATGGTCGCGCGTAACCATCAAGCCCCCGCCTCTGCGGTGGAACGCCGATAGCCCCGCGCTGTCGTCGGCATGCAAGCCGTCGCCGGTGTCGACCGCGAACAGCCACACTTGCCCATAGTCCGACTCCGCCAATGTCGACAGTACCGGATCGGCGTTGCCGACGCTGACGCGATCGCGCGCGGTCACGTCAAATAGCGGCTTGCCGTCGGCGCCGGTCAAGCCGGCCAGCAAGTCGCGCAGCAAAGAGAAACGGCCGATATGCCAGTCGTTGTCGGTGGTTACGATGGTGGTCTGCAAAAGGATTTTGATGGGCTTATTCATAGCTGCGTCCTTACAATTTGTAGTGAATAGCGGGGCCGGAGACGTTCCTGGAAAGGCATTGCGCTATTTGAACACACGTTGAACCATCACGATCCCGACCAGGACGACCGCCACGACCATGAGCAGCGAATAATACTCGAGTCCGGCCAACAGGTTCGCCTGCTGGGTGAGCATCTGACTGAGCTGTACGACCGCCTGTGGCGCATCCATGCCGGCGTTTAGCTGGTCGCGCGGGCCAACGAACAGCGCGCTACCGCCATGGAATCGCTCCACCAGCGTTGTAGTGTGCTCGCTGATGCGCCACTGCATCAACAGCGTCGATCCGGCCACACCAAGGGCAACGCCAAACTGGGAGCCCATATTCTTGACCATCTGGCCGTGGTTGAAGCCGATTGGATCGTTCTGCAAATCGGCGAAGCTGTGGATTGCCGTGGTCACCATCGCCAGGATCAGGAAAGCGCCAAAGGCAGCGATGGCCGGCAGCACATCTTCCCATAGACTGGCCTCCGGCGTCAGGCGCGACAGCTGCCAGGCGAAAAAGAACAGGAAGGCGAAGCCGGCGACGTAAAACTTGCGCGCCGACGGCCATCGCTTGAGGAGCATCACCATGGCGACGAACGCAAGCAGGGACGACATCAGACCGATAGTCTGCATCGTGCCGACAGCCCGCCAGGGCGCGCCCAGGGAACGCTGCAGCAGCAGCGGCAGCATCGCATTGTTTGCGCCGAGAATAACGTAGCATAAGGAAAATACGGCAAGCCCGGTCAGATAGCGCGGATGCATGAGACGGAGAAATGCGATCATCGGACGAGCGTGCCGGCGCTGCTGGCGTATGACCAGCCAACCGCCCGCAAGGCCGGCAACCAGGCAAACGAGCAGAGGCACCGCGTCGCTGTAGAAGTCGTAGACCGCTCGCTGTACCGCGTAGAGCGAAAGCAGGCTCACACAAAAGATGGACGCGGCAAGCCATGGGCTGGACTGGCTCCTGTCCTTGTCGAGTGTCAGCCCGCGCGGAAGGCAAGCGTTCGCAAAGAGGACGGCCAACGCGGCAATCGCCGAAGGGATGGCGAAAATGGCGCTCCAGTTGTCGGTGTCGAAAGCCGTGACCGCGACCCAGGGCGCCAGTGCATTGCCAAGCGCCAGCGCGGTGCCGAAGGCGCCAATCCCTTTCAAGCGCTCGGGGCTGGGCGGAATCAGGTTGATCAGCAGGCGCGCGGTGGTCATGAAGCCGCCCCCTCCGCAGGCCATGATCGCACGGCCGAGCAGGAAGGGAGCGAGCGAACCGCTCGTCGCGCAGATCGCGCCGCCGACGACAAATAGCGCCACCGACAACTGAACGAAGGCGCGCCAGCCGAGACGCTCGACCATCCAGTGTTGCGTTGCAATCGCTGTGATGGCGATCGCCGCATACAGCACCGTCGCGAAGACGAATTCATCCGGCGATACGTTAATTCTCCCCATGATGGCGCTGGCGCTGAAGGCGATCATCCCCGTCTGCAAAAACTCCACGCTGTTCAGCATGAATATGGTTGCGAGCAGCGCCGGCTGCCGCGGATGGCGGGCGGCGTCCATGTCAGCGCGCCGCAGCGGCGCCCAGATTGGCCGCGATGGTTCGCGCAGCCAGTTCGTCCGCTTTCGCCAGCTCGCCGTTGAACACATCGGTCCGATAGTTACTGCGCTTGCCAGGCTGCGTCATCGCGACGGCGCCGTCGCGGCGGCGGGTGTCGACTGCCACCTGCATCGACAAGCCGAGCTTGAGCGGATGCGCCGCCAGCTCCTGCGGCGCGATGGCAACCCGTACCGGCACGCGCTGGACGACCTTGATCCAGTTGCCGCTGGCGTTTTGCGCAGGCAGCAGCGAAAACGCGCTGCCGGTTCCCGCATCCTGTCCGACGATGGTGCCGTGATAAAGCACCGCGCTGCCATACAGGTCGGCTTGCAGGGTCACCGTTTGTCCGATGCGCAGGTGGCGCAGCTGCGACTCCTTGAAGTTGGCGTTGACCCACATCTGCTCGGCAGGAACGATGGACATCAACGGCGTGCCGGCGTTGACGCGCTGGCCCAGCTGCACGCCGCGCTTGCTGACGATGCCGCTCACCGGCGCGAGCACGCGGGTGCGCGCATTCGCCAGATAGGCGTCGCGCAATTGCAGCACGGCGGCCTGAACGTCCGGATGCGTGGCGATGCTGGTGCGGTCCACCAGCGACCTGGCGCTGCTCTGCTGTTCACGCGCGACCGACAAGGCGGCGCGGGATGCCAGCACGGCATCTTGCGCGTGGGTGAGTTCCTCCCCGGAAATCGCGCCGTTGTCCACCAGTTGGCGCCGGCGCGCCAGGTCCGCTTCTGCCCGGGCCAGGTCGCTTGCGCGCAGCGCCACATTGGCGCCGGTTTGCGTGGCGTTGGCGAACTGCGCGCGCACTTGCCTGACCGCACGCGCCAGCTGGGCCTGCGAGCGCTCCAGCGCCAGCCTGGCATCCACATCGTTGAACTGCACAAGTATCTGGCCGGCTGCGACAAATTCCGTGTTGTCGGCGGCGATCATGGTCACCGTGCCGCCCAGTTGCGGCGTCACCTGGACCACGTTGCCATCGACGTAGGCGTCTTCCGTGGTCTCGCTGCCGCCGTCGGCGTAGTGCATCCAGAGGGCAGCCCCGACGGCGGAGGCAATCAATGCGGCCGCGCCGATGCGGAGGGCCTTGCCGGCGCCGCCGCTGGCGGCATCGGTTGGAGAAGTGTCTGGTGTAGTCATGGCGCACCTTGTGCAAAGTTAGTTTAAAGCGGGCGCCGCAGCGTCCATCGCATAGCCGCCACCGAGCGCGCGGACCAGGCCGATCTCAAGGTCGAACGCGCGCGTGTCGAGGTCGATGCTGGCGCGCGACTGCGCGAGGACCTGGACTTCCGTCGCCAGCACCTGCAGATAGTTGCCCACGCCGGCCCGATAACGCTGCATGGCCAGGTCGTTTGCCTGCTGCGCGGCGGCCAATGCGTCGGCCTGGAGCGCGGCCCGCTCTGCGAGCGCGGCAATCGAGGTCAGCTGGCTGGCCACGTCGCGCACAGCCTCAAGCAAGGTCAGGTTGTACTGCTCCACGGCGGCGTCGTATTCGGCATCCCGCGCGGCCAGGTTGCCGCGCAGCCGGCCCCCATCGAAAATCGGCAGGCTGAGGACCGAGCCCGCGCCGGTCGTGCGGCTGCTGCCGTTGAGGAAGCGGTCAAATCCCAGGCTCTGCAAACCGATCAGGGCGCCGAGATTGAACGATGGCAGAAACTGGGCTTGGGCAAGCTTGATGTCCTGCGCAGCCGCTTCGACACGCCACCGTTGGGCAACCAGGTCCGGGCGCCTTGCGATCAGGTCGCTGGGCAGGTACGCCGGTACCGCGACCGGGGCCGATTTCGGCAAGCGTGGCCGGGTAATGGCGTCGCCACGATCCGGCCCCGCGCCCAGCAAGGCCGCCAGCTGATAACGTGCCAGCGCCAGCGCTTCGCGGGTGGCGGCCAGCTGTTCGCGCTGCACCGGGAGCGCCATTTCCGCTTGCTTGAGGTCGACGCGGGAGTCTATGTGCGCATGCACGCGCTGCGCCGTTAATGCGAGTACCTGTTCGCGTTGCCGCAATGTCGCCTCGGCCAGGTCCAGTTGCGCCCAGGTTTGCGACAGCCGCAAATAAGCTTGCGTGATGGTGACGGCGAGCATCAGGCGCGCCGCCCGGGATTCCACTTCGTTGGCGCGCAGGCGGCCGATGGCAGCTGCCAGGCCAGCCTCGTTCTTGCCCCAGAAATCCAGCTCGTAGGACAGGTTGACGCCGGCGTCATTGCTCCAAGCCCAGTTGCCGGCAAGCGGCTTGGGAACGGTGCTGTTTGCGCTGAACAGCTGCCGGCTGGTCCGGGCGCCGGCCGACAGTTGCGGTGATTGTGCCGATGCTGCGACGCCTGCGGCCGCGGCCGCCTGTCGTACCCGGGCATCGACCACCCGGATACCGGGATTGTTGGCCAGCGCCTCCTTGATCATGGCATCGAGTTGCGCGTCACCGTAACGCATATACCAATCCTGCCGGGGCCACGCAGCCGGCGACAGCTGCACCGTGCGCAGGGCATTCTCGGCCGTCAAGCCGTCCGCGGCCGCGATCCTCGATTGCGGCCGGGATCCGCCATCGCTCGCGCACCCCGCAAGGACGGCGATGGCGCCGGCGCAGACGGCTGTTAGTAGAAAGCTGTTCATGACTTATTCCTGTATCGTCATTGCCGGTCCGATTGTGCCGGGTGCATGCCTGCGCCTGGTCTCCCGCCCGGCCCCACAGCGAAGTCGATCACCGCATCCACCGGAGAGCTGGGCGGCGTATCAATTGCCGTTTCGAACTGCCCCCCCAAACGATTGCCGGCGGGATCCTCCAAAGTGCCACGGGCGACCAGCTTGTACGCGCCGGCCCGCCATGGCCCCCTCGGCGTGAAGGTCCAGACCCTTTCACCGTCCTTCAATTGGGCGCGTCCGTCGATCCGCCGGTTGTGGCTGTCCGCAATCGCCAGGTAGTCGGCCTCCCGGCCATCGATGGGCCTATCCAGCGCCACGACGAGGGCTCGCTTCGACCCGGCCTCTACGGTCGACAGTTTCCACGCCGTCGATCGCGGGCCGTTCTCCTCCGCTGGCCTGACACGCCAGCGCCGGATGGGATGCCCGTCCAGCGCCAGGACGACGTCATCCCCGGCCGCCAGGATGGGTCCCATTTCCTCCCTCGCCTGCAGGCCGGTCTTGACGCGCCCCGGATGCATCAGGATGGTCAGGATCTTGCCGTCCGGGGACCACAGCTCCTGCTGAAGAAACGGTTGCTGGACCGGCCTGCCATCGGTGTGCGACATGGCAAGCCTGGGCAGGACCGGACCTTCGGCGGGCGCTGCAAACTCGATGGAGATGCGCAGCAGGTTGGCAGGCACTTCGGCCGCCGATGGCTGAACCAGCACCACGCGCGGCGCTTGCTGCGCGGCGCAAGTGCTGCTCAGCACAACGGCCAGCGCGGCGGCGGCAATCGATGGACGCGGATGCATGGACTACTCCGATGCCTTGATGAAGTCAGGGAAGCCCTCTTCCTTCAGCAGGATGTCCAGCCGCGGCTTGACGTATTGCATCTGGAAGGCGTTGCCCTTGAAGCTGTATTCCGGGAACGCATACTCCGAGACGTGGTCGGACAGGCGGAAGCTCAAGTCCTTCCCCATGGAGACCAGTTGCAGCGCATCTTGCTCAAGCTCCCGGCGCACGACGATGAAGGACTTCTCGTCCAGGTTGTCGAGCCTGAGCGTGCCGGCCAGCGGAACTTGCGCCACGTTCACGCCGGTGACCTGTCCGAACGGCACGATCTTTTCGATGCCCGGGCCGGCGTCCGCGCTTTCCAGTTGCGACACGGGGATGACGTTCGCCACGCGGCTGAAATTGACCAGCAAAAGAAAATCTTCAGCCTTGCCCTGCTCGGTCTTGGTGTACGAGATCATGTCGGCGGGCGTGTTGCCGTAGCCGAGTTCGGCGACCGTCTTGCCGCGGACGTGGGCGCCATCCTTCAGGTCGTCGAGCGGAATGGTCACCAGCGGCGTGCAGGTATAGGCGGCCACGAGGTAGGGCTTGCCGCCCCAGGTCGCAAAGCTCATCGCCCGTATCGGCGCCCGTGTCTCGATCAGGTTGTGACCGGCATGATAGATTTCCACCGAGGTGGCCGACTGCTGCGCCCCAAACGGATACGGGATGCGCCGCAGGGTCGACGCGAAATCCTGATTGGACAGGCCGGCGACGAACAGCTCGCCGTTGCGCCACTTCATGTCGGTGACAGTGAAACTGCGCTCGGGTGTCTCCTTCCAAAAACTGTAGTTCGTGGTAGGTGCGTTGCGCAGCGCCACCGAGGTCGACGGCGCCGCCTTCAGGTCGATGCGGCGGGTCTTTTTGTCGCTGGTCACCGCAATCAGCGCCGGCGTTTTCGCGGCGCCGTAGCTGATCGCGACATACACCTCGGCGGTGCCGGGCCGGACCACCATGTCCTCGACGGTGACTTTGGCGCCGTCGACCTGGCGGGACAGGCGCTCCTCCAGGTCCAGTATGTTGAATACCGTTCCGGCCGGTTTTTGCGGCGCCGCCGGAAGCGTGATGGCGTGCACGCGCGCCGCTTTCCAGTCGGCGACGAACAGGATGTTATCCGGCCCGGCGGCCAGGCGGGAGATGGATTTCACGTCCGCCGCGTAAGCGCTGGCGGAGACAAGCAACAAGCAAGATGTTGCGATGAAAGGAATACGCATGAGCAGCTCCTATTGAAGATGAAAAAGATGAAAACAATCCTTGGTACCGCAGCGTTCACTTCACCGGTATCAACACCGGCTTTTTCTCGTCCTTGACCAGGAAAACCAGAAACTTCGCAGGCTTGGTGGCGCTCGCGTTGCGGCCCACCGTGTGGATGTCCCCGGGGCCTTCGTAGAACGTCTGGCCGGGCGTCAGCGTCTGTTCCTTCCCGCCTTTTACGGCCATCACGATGGAGCCCTCCAGCACATAGATGAAGCCATGCGCGTCATGGCGATGGACCGGGTCGACGGCGCCCGGCGGATATTCAACCAGCAGCATCAGCCCCTCTTTGCCGGGCAGGTTTTTGAATGGCTTCTCGATCAGTGGCGCAACCAATGCATCCGGGGCGGCGCTCGCGTGCTGCGTGGCGATCACACTAGCCATGGTGCAAAACACGGCGGCGAATTTCTTAATATTGAACATGTGTTTCTCCTGTTGTTGGCCATCTAGTCTAGTGGCGGAAGCCCGTGCTTCGGTAGTGCCATGCCAGGCTTCACAGTGGTTCCCTATCAGCATCAATCGATCGCTACATATTCCAGCCCCCCATGTTTTCTAGCGGCTCATGCAGCCCAAGATCCATGGCTTTGATGACGGCCTGGGTCCGGGTGGACACGCCCAGTTTCTGGAATAATTGCTTCATATGGCTCTTCACGGTTCCGACCCCGATCCCGAGTCCTCGCGCAATCACCTTGTCGGAACTTCCGCGCACCAGCACCTGCAAGACCTCCGCCTCGCGCTGGGTCAATGGCGTTCGTCGCAGCCACTCGGCTTCCAGGCGGCCGGCCATCGGGCTGAGGTAGCAATCGCCGCGGCTCAGCATGCGTACGCCCTCGACCACCTCGCTGGCATCGCAACCCTGGATGACATAGCCGCGTACGCCGCTCTCCATCGCATGCCTGATCGCGCTGGCCTTCACCTGATAGGTCAATGCGAGCACCGGTTGGACGGAATACCCGCTGGCATGACGCCAACCTTCACGCGCCACGGCGATGCCGGATTCGTAGTCGGCGATGACGACGCAGGCGCCCACGCGCAACAACGCACTGCACGGACCAGTGCTGACGCGGAAGTCGGGCTGCATGGACAGGATGGCGCTCAAGCCCGCGCTGACGATAGGACACTTGTGCATCACATGTACCTGGATCGTCCGCATGCTGATCAGTTCAGCAGAGAAGGCAAGGGTTTGCATAGGGCTTCCCGGAATCAGCGCGACGCTTGATTAAAGTCGCTGATGACAGACGCCGCCGTAATCTGCTTCAGCGTGGTCGCTCCGGCTTGCCGCATGATGGTTTCGAATTCGCGCTGGAGGATGGCCAGCACCGCATCGACGCCCGGCTGGCCGAAGGCCGCCAGGCCCCAGCAATAGGGCCGGCCGATGCCCACGGCGGTCGCGCCCAGCGCGAGAGCCTTGTAGACGTCGGTGCCGCGCCGTACCCCGCCGTCGACCAGCACCGGAATGCTGCCGCCGACCGCCTTCACCACATCCGGCAGCGCGCGTATCGTCGACTGCAGGCTCTCCTCCGCCCTTCCGCCGTGGTTGGAAACGATGATGCCGTCGACGCCGGCCTTGACCGCTCTTGTCGCGTCCTCGGCCGTCATGATGCCCTTCAGTATCACCTTCATTTTGGTGGCCATGCGCAGCTTCGCCACGAAGTCCCAGGTCATGCCGGTGCCGTACAGGTTGGTGACTTTCGACACGTCGATCCCCTGGAAATTCGGCTTGCGCGACACCTCATTGGCGAAGCCGCCGCCATGGCAGGCAATGCAAGTCCGGTCGTCCTGGCGGCGGTAACGGAACAGCGTCTGCGTATTGCGCCCGCCCTGGCGGTCGACGGTCAGCACGATCGCGGGCGTGCCGGCCGCTTCCGCCTTCCTGATCAACGCCATCGTCACGTTCCAGTCATCGGTCGGATATACCTGCAGCCAGACGGGGGAGCCATGCTCCTTGCTCGCATCGGCAATCGACGTGTTGCCCACCGAGGACAAGATCATGTGCATGCCCCTGGCGCGCGCGGCGCGTGCCACGGCCCCTTCCGCGTCTGAATGAAAGGCGCCTTGACTGCTGATGGGAGAGATATAGATCGGACTGGCAAAGGTGGCGCCCAGCAATTGAAGACGGGTGTCTATCTTGCGGGCGTCGACCAGGCGTTGCGCCTTGATGCGGATCCTGGCGTAGTCTTCGCTGTTCGCGCGCAGTGTGGCGTCACCGTCGACGCCGGTGGCGAGATAACCGTAATGGGCGGGCGGCAAAGCCTTGCGCGCCGCCGGCTCGAAGTCAAACACATCGAGCGCATCTTCCGGAGCATCAATAATGTCGCCGATTTTTTTGGTCTGGGCGCGCAACACATCGTAGCTCTGCGCCTGGGCAGCCTCCGGCAAGGCCGCCAGCAGCGACGTCAAGGTGGCAAGGCCAGCACCGCTGCCGAGCAGTGGGCTGGACATCATGTAACGCAGGAATTGGCGTCGCGCGTTGAGCTCCCCCGGGCCTGCGTTGTCGGGACCGCCGTCAAAAATATTCATGATTTTCTCTTTCGAAAAATATTGCCTGGGAGTGCCACTGCCGGCGCTACCGCGCCGGCTTGGCCAAGGCGACGATGCAAATGATGCCGTGCCTCGCCATCTTGGTGTACGGGCACACGCGTTCCGCATTTCGAACCAGTTCTTCCGCCACCGGGACGGGGACGCCAGGGATTTCAATGGTGACCTCGGCAACCAGCATATAAAGTCCGTCCACCGGGTCTCGTCCAAAAGAGACGGAGACGTTGACCTGGCAACCTTCGAACTTGATGTTGGCCTTGGTTGCCAGCAAGTTCAGCGCGCCGTGGAAGCAGGCGCCCAAGGCAGCGGCAAACAATTGCTCGGGATTGGTGCCGCCACCGGGGCCGCCAAGCGCCTTCGGCAGTCGCAGCTCGACGTCGAGACTGCCGTCGTCCGAGCGGGCTACGCCCGAAGCCCGTCCGTGCGATGCGATCCCGCCGGTCACGCTGACACTGCTCGAGTACAGGGGTTTAAAGTTCTCACCGACGTATTTATCCAGCATGGAAGTCGGTGGCGGGGACAGTTCTTTCATTGGGGGGAAGCTCCTACGTCTGGGCCACACCATGGGCCAACATTCATCCCGGCAGACCTGCTGCCGGACCGACTTATTTGTGCACGGCGCCGGCGGTCTTCAGCCAGTGCCCGAGCGTGATCGTGCCCAAACGCGCCTGACCGATAGGCACCAGGCTAAGCTCGGCCAGCTCTGCGCCGAAGTACCGTGCGTGCGCGTCGGCCACGACAGGACGGGCGTCATTGGTGCTTTTCAGATAGCGCTGCACCAGGCCGGCCATGCTCTCGCGCTCGGGGCCGGCAATTTCAGCAATGCCATTGATGGGACCACCCAGGGTAAAGTCGGCCACGGCGGCGGCGACATCGTCCGAAGCGATCGGCTGCATCAAGCCGGACGACAGGCGTATCACCTGGCCATCGAAGCCTGCCGTGGCTATGCCGCCGAGGAATTCGAGGAACTGGGTCGCACGGACGATGGTGTAAGGCAGGCCCGATTTTCGGATCAGCTCTTCCTGCGCGATTTTCGCGCGCAGGTAGCCGCTGTCGGGCAGGCGGTCGGCGCCGACGACAGACAGCGCGACGTGATGCCGGACACCCGCCGCTGCGGCCGCAGCCAGCAGGTTGCGGCCGGAAGTCTGGAAGAATTCCATCACCGCCTGGTCTTCGAACGAAGGAGAGTTGGCGACGTCCACCACCACGTCGGCCCCGGCCAGCGCCCGGGCAAGTCCCTCGCCGGTGATGGTGTTGACGCCGGATGCAGGCGAAGCAGGAAGCACCTCATGGCCGCGTGCGCGGAGAATGTTGACCAGCTTGCTTCCGATGAGGCCGGAGCCTCCGATAACGACGATTTTCATATTATCCTGCCTTTCGAGATGGATGTGATAGCGCGGTATTGCTGAAGAAATTCTAGGCTCGCCCCCGGCAGTGCGGTAGGCCTGCGGCGGGCCGCACGATGGTTCATGGGAGGCAACAATCGCGTGGGCGCTTGTCATAATTAAAGGGATATTTGTCATTTACGTCGGGTAAGTTCGAACCTAACATCCCATTCAGGAAACAAGGATCGCGCTGAGCAGGCACTCCGCCCTGACTACCGACCTTGCGCAGACGCTGCCCCATATAGTTGGGTCGTATGTGACAACGTGATTAGGCGTATATATGGCACTTCATCAACTCCAACCGAACCACGAGATCGACCCGCTGGCGTCGAGTTTCGCCACCACCTACGCGGGCGTGGTCGCCTTCATCGCAGTGGTCCATGAGGGGAGCTTCGCCAAGGCGGCGGAGCGACTCGGCATCGGCCGCTCGGCGATCAGTCGTAGCGTGCAAAAACTGGAGGGGCAACTCGATACCCGTTTGTTTCTACGCACCACCCGCAGCACCTCGCTGACGGGCGAAGGCGAGCTGTTTTACGAGAACTGCAAACCGGGGGTGGAACGCATCGTCCGATCGATTGAAGAAATGCGCGAACTGCGCAGCGGGGCGCCGAGGGGCTTGCTGCGTCTCGGCGCAACGGTGGGCTTCGGGCGCAAGATAGTGGCACCGCTGTTGCGCGGTTTCCGCGAGAGCTATCCGGAGATCAGGGTCGAGCTGCTGCTCGACGACAGCCAGGCCGACTTGATCTCCGACCGGATCGATGTGACATTCCGCAATGGCCGCATGGATGACAGCCAGGTGGTGGCGAAGCAGCTGATACCCATGCAAATGCTGGTTTGCGCATCCCCCGAATACGTTCGGAAGCACGGCATCCCACACACCGTCGGCGAACTGGCGCAGCACCGATGCATCAACCTGCTGCTGGCCTCCGGCCGGACTTGCGACTGGCAGTTCAAGGTGGGCGGGGTTGAGAAAAAATTCCTGCCCCAGGCCAGCAGCAGTTACAACGACGCCGACCTGGTGTTGCAGGCCGTGCTCGATGGCGAGGGATTGGCGCAGATGGCGGGCTATCAGATATGCGATCACCTGCGCGCCGGCCGGCTGGTGGCCTGCCTCGCCTCCTACGCGCCCGACGATCGCGGCCACTATGTGTGTTACCTGAGCCGCCACCACCTGCCGCAACGGATACGGGTCTTCATCGACTACATGACCCTGCATATCCGCGCGCTGGACCTGCATTGCATTACGCATTTCACGCCAGGAGGCGGACAAGCCGCCGTCGAACCCCTTGCCTATTGAGCTTCGGCAGGGCGCGAATAGCGCTTCCGATAATCCGACGGCGAAATCCCCAGATTGCGGTGGAAAGTCACCCGCATGCGCTCCTCGTCGGCAAAGCCGCACTGGCGGGCGATCTGGTCCAGATTCCGCTCCGAGTTTTCAAGCAGGCGCCGTGCCGCCTCCAGGCGAAACAACTCCAGCGCCTTGAAGGGAGCATTGCCGGTCTTTTGTTTGTACACGCGGGAGAAGTTGCGCGGGCTCATGCACGCACGCTCGGCCAGCACGCTCACCGAAAGATCGGCCATGCCGAGGTTCTCCGACAGCCACAGGTGCAGTTCGTCAAAGACCGCAGTATCCTTCGACTGCGCCCGAAGCAACTCGCTATGCTGCGCCTGGTCCCCTGAGCGCTTCAGGAAAACCACCAGCTCCTTGGCAACCTGCATGGCCATGTCCCGGCCACAATCCGCTTCGATCAGGGCCAGTGCAAGGTCGATGCCGGCGGTAACGCCGGCTGAAGTCCAGGTGGCGCCCTGCTGCACGAAGATGGCCTCCGGATCCACGCTCAGCGCGGGAAAGCGCCGTTGCAACTCGTCGCACATGGCCCAGTGCGTTGCGACCCGCTTCCCTTGCAGCAAACCCGCCTGGGCCAGCAGGAAAGCACCCGTGCAAACCGAGGTCGTGCGGCGCGCCGATTGGGAATTGACATGTATCCAGTCCACGGTTTCCTGGACTTCCTCCAGTGCCGCCAAGACATACGGTGCCCCCGGAACCACTATCGTGTCGATCTCGCTGCCCTCGAAATCGCTGAACGGCCGGGTGTCTATGCCCACCCCTTCCGCTGTTTGAATCAGTCCGCCGTGCAAGCTGACGGTATGCCGGTCGTAACCGGGCGCGCCACGCTTCACCATATTCTTCGATGCGACCCAAAATGCCGACTGGGGGCCGGTCAGGTCCAGCAGCCCCATTTGGGGGAATGCGACAAATAACACCAGCGGTGATTGGCGATGGCGCAATGTCATATCAAGTCATCCTATAAAATTGGTTACGAAGTGTTTTCTACTGCAAATATCACCCGTCCAAAACGTTCCTACAATAATAATACGCTCTGCCGGATCGCACTATCGGCCGCCGCTTTGCGAGCCCGGGCAATTTTGCGCCGCGAAGCATGGCCGCGCAGGACCGGCGACGGTAGTGCCCGACAGGGATACATGCTGGTGCATCGCAGGCACCAATCCAGATCCGCACCCGCCCTTTGCAAATTCTCCAGTGGCACAGCCGAACGCGGTAAAATGACGGGTTCAGCGCGGTGGCCGGTTGAGCCGCCGCAAAACCGACTCATGCATCGCCGAAAAAGAACCAATGACCACCGTCCCGAACGAAATCAACGCCGCAGCCGTCAAGAACAGTCCTACCGAAAAAGTCACGCCGATGATGCAGCAGTACCTCGCCATCAAGGCGGAGTACCCGGACATGCTGGTGTTCTACCGCATGGGCGACTTCTATGAGCTGTTCCATTCGGATGCGGAAAAAGCGGCGCGCGTGTTGAACATCACGCTGACGGCGCGCGGCAGCTCGAACGGCCAGCCGATCAAGATGTGCGGCGTGCCTTTCCATTCGCTCGAGGGCTACCTGGCCAAGCTGGTCAAGATCGGCGAGTCCTGCGCGATCTGCGAGCAGATCGGCGATCCGGCCACCAGCAAGGGCCCGGTCGAACGCAAGGTGATGCGCGTGGTCACGCCGGGCACGCTGACCGACGCCGACCTGCTGCCGGAGAAGGCCGAACGTCCGCTGCTGGCGATGTGCATCATCAGCCAGCGCAAGGTCGCCACCGCCGGCCTGGCGTGGCTGTCGCTGGCCAGCGGCGCGCTGAAGCTGATGGAGTTCTCCGGCGACAGCCGCACCGTGCAGGCGCGCATGCAGCAGGAGCTGGAGCGCATCGCGCCGGCCGAGGTGCTGCGCGGCGATAACGCCGACCTGTTCGAGGAAACCATTCCCTGCCACGTCAACCGGGTGCCCGACTGGCACTTCGACGTCGTCAGCGGCCACAAGGCGCTGCTCGATCAGCTGAGCGTGGCCACCCTGACCGGCTTCGGCGCCGACGGCCTGGGCGCCGCGTTCGGCGCGGCCGGCGCGCTGCTGCGCTACGCCCAGTCCACGCAGGGACGCGGCCTGCAGCACGTGCGCACGCTGGCCACCGAAACCGAGAACGAATTCATCGGCCTCGACGCCGCCACCCGCCGCAACCTGGAACTGACCGAGACCATCCGCGGCCAGGAATCGCCGACATTGTTTTCGCTGCTGGACCACTGCCGCACGGCGATGGGTTCGCGCCTGCTGCGCCACTGGCTGCACCATGCGCGCCGCGACCAGGGCATCGCCCGCTCGCGCCACCAGGCCATCGCCGCGCTGGGCCAGGCCGACGCCACCGGCTCGCTGTCGCACACGCTGGCCCAGGTGCCGGATATCGAACGCATCACCACCCGCATCGCGCTGCTGTCGGCGCGTCCACGCGACCTGGCCAGCCTGCGCGACGGCGTGCAGCAGTTGCCGGCGCTGCGCCGCGGCCTGCAGCCCGCGCTGACCGATGCGGACGGCCTGCTGAACACCATCCACGCCGATATCGCCACGCCTGAAGCCTGCCTTGACCTGCTGCAGCGCGCCGTGATGCAGGAACCGGCCGCGATGGTGCGCGACGGCGGCGTGTTCGCGCGCGGCTTCGACGCGGAGCTCGACGAGCTGCGCGCGCTGTCGGAGAACGCCGGCCAGTTCCTGGTCGACCTGGAGACACGCGAACGGGCCCGCACCGGCATCGCCAACCTGCGCGTGGAGTACAACAAGGTGCACGGCTTCTACATCGAAGTCACGCACGGCCAGACCACCAAGGTGCCGGACGACTACCGCCGCCGCCAGACGCTGAAGAACGCCGAGCGTTACATCACGCCGGAGCTGAAGGCCTTCGAGGACAAGGCGCTGTCGGCGCAGGACAAGGCGCTGGCGCGCGAGAAGATGCTGTACGACCAGCTGCTGGGCGACCTGGCGCCGTTCATCGGCTGCCTGCAGACCATCTCGAAAGCGCTGGCGCAGCTGGACGCGCTGGTCTCGCTGACCGACCACGCGCTGCGCCACAACTGGTGCGCGCCGCAGCTGGTCGATACGCCCTGCATCAACATCGCCGAGGGCCGCCATCCGGTGGTGGAAAACCAGATCGAGCGCTTCATCGCCAACGACTGCCGCTTCGTCGACGAGCGCCGGCTGCTGCTGATCACCGGTCCGAACATGGGCGGTAAATCGACCTTCATGCGCCAGGTGGCGTTGATCACGCTGCTGGCCTACATGGGCAGCTACGTGCCGGCGACGAACGCGGTGATCGGTCCTATCGACCGCATCTTCACCCGCATCGGCGCGACCGACGACCTGGCCGGCGGCCGTTCCACCTTCATGGTCGAGATGACCGAGGCGGCGGCCATCCTCAACGGCGCCACCGAGCATTCGCTGGTGCTGATGGATGAAATCGGCCGCGGCACGTCGACCTTCGACGGCCTGGCGCTGGCGTGGGCGATCGCGCGCCACCTGATCGACACCAGCCGCAGCTTCTCGCTGTTCGCCACCCACTACTTCGAATTGACGCAGCTGCCGGACAGCCATCCGACCGCCCACAACGTGCACCTGTCGGCGGTGGAGCACAAGGACAGCATCGTGTTCCTGCACGCGGTGCAGGACGGCCCCGCCTCGCAGAGCTACGGCTTGCAGGTGGCGCAGCTGGCCGGCGTGCCGCAGCCGGTGATCAAGGCCGCGCGCAAGCATCTGGCGCGGCTGGAATCGCAGGCGCTGGACGCCCGTCCGCAGCTGGACCTGTTCGCCGCGCCGGTGGCCGATGCCGACGACGAGGAGATCGCCGCCGCGCCGGCCGCCGCCAGCCCCGCCATGCGCGAGCTGCTCGATGCGCTGGACGAGCTGGATCCCGATGCGCTGACGCCGCGCGAAGCGCTGGAGCGTCTGTATCAGCTCAAACGCCTGACGGAGACGGCGCAGGCATGATGCGCCTGCGCTGCACCCGCCACATGCTGCTCGGCGCCATCGTCGCGTCGGCGGCGCTGTTTGCGCAGGCGGCACCGCCGACGGCCGGCTTCCGCTTCGGCGTGATCGGCCACTCGTTCAAGAACGCTCCGGACGAAGCGGTGCTCAAGCGCGCCATCGCCGACGCGGCACTGGTCAATCCCGCCTTCATCGTCGCCACCGGCATCAAGTCCGCCAGCGAGCCTTGCAGCGACAAGCTGTACGCCCAGCGCCGCGCGCTGCTGGACGAGTCGCCGCCGCCGATGATCGTGTCGCTGGCCGGCAGCGACTGGAGCGGCTGCCTCAATTCCGCCGGCCGCTCGAACGCCATCGAACGCCTGAACCGTCTGCGCGAACTGTTCTACGCCGACGCCGAATCGCTGGGCGCGAAGCGCATGCCGCTCACGCGGCTGTCGTCCACCGCCAAGTTCCGCAGCTACGCCGAGAACGCGCACTGGGAACATGGCAAGGTGCTGTTCGCCACCATCAACCTGCCGGCGAATAACAACCACTTCCGCCCCGAGGCCGGCCGCAACAGCGAGTACGAGGACCGACTGGTGGCCAACCGCGCCTGGCTGCACCGCCTGTTCACGCTGGCCGAGCGGCAGAAGCTGCAAGGGCTGGTGCTGTTCTCGGACGGCGACGTCGGCGTGCAGGCGGAGGAAGGCTTTTCGCTGCTGCCGAGTTTTCAATCGAAGCAGGATGGCTTCGCCGAACCGCGCCGGCAGATACGGGCGATGGCGGAAAAATTCAAAGGGAAGGTGCTGCTGATCGATACCCAGGGCGGCGCGTCCGCCGGGACCGAGGCCGCCATCAACTGGCGCGGCAATGTGGGACATCTGAGCCTGGCCGCCGAATGGGCCGAGGTGCGCGTCGCTCCGGGCACCGCCACCCTCTTTGCATTGAAGGGCGGCGGCGCCGAAACGACGCCTTGACGCACTAGGACTTAGTGAATCGGGTGGATGGCGACGTGGTCGCCGTCTTCGCCTTCGTCGTCCTCGTCACCGTGGTGGTGGCCGTGGGCGCCGTGCACGTGGCCGTGGGCGATTTCCTCATCCGACGCTTCGCGCACTTCGGCAACGCTCAGCGAGAAGCGCAGCGCCATGCCGGCCAGCGGATGGTTGCCGTCCAGGACGACCTTGTCGTCGGCGATATCGGTGACGGTGAAGATCATCGCCTCTTCGCCATCGTCGCCGTCCGGCATGCCTTCGAACTGCATGCCGACTTCCAGCGGTTCCGGCAGGCGGTTGCGCGGCTCGACCTTGACCAGCGCGGCGTCGTAGTCGCCGAACGCGTCTTCCGGTTCGATCTGGATGATGGACGAATAGCCGACTTCCTTGCCGTCCAGTTCTTCTTCGATTTTTGGCAGGGTGTTCTCGTAGCCACCGTGCAGGTAGACCATGGGCTGACGGCCGTCTTCGATCAGATTGTCCTGGGCATCGGACAGCTTGTAATTCACAGTCACGACCGTGTTCTTGGCAATCTTCATTTCTAATTCCTTTCTGTATATAAGCCCCGCGATTATACCTTGGATCGCCGCCCGGGCCGCCGCCGGCCCGGCAATTGCTGCGGCGGATGGTTATAATGCGGTATGAAAAAATTACCTCTCCTCGGCGACATCACGCCGGCGCAGTTCCTGCGCGACTACTGGCACAAGAAGCCACTGCTGATCCGTAACGCCATCCCCGGCTTCAAACCGCTGCTGAGCATGGAGGCGCTGACCAAGCTGGCCTCCACCAACCACGCCGAATCGCGCCTGATCACCTCGGTCGACGGCGAATGGAACATGCAGCACGGCCCGCTGGAAAGCCTGCCGCCGATGACGCAGAAGGGCTGGACCATGCTGGTCCAGGGCGTCAACCTGTTCGACGCCAAGGCCGACGCGCTGCTGCGCCAGTTCCGCTTCATCCCCGATGCCCGCCTGGACGACCTGATGGTCAGCTTCGCCACCGACGGCGGCGGCGTCGGTCCGCACTTCGATTCCTACGACGTGTTCCTGCTGCAGGCGCAGGGACAGCGCCGCTGGAAGATCGGCCCGCAAAAGGACCTGAGCCTGGTCGAGGGCCTGCCGCTGAAGATCCTGGCCAACTTCAAGCCGAACGAGGAGTTCGTGCTCAATCCGGGCGACATGCTGTACCTGCCGCCGCACTACGCGCACGACGGCGTCGCCATCGGCGATTGCCAGACCTATTCGATCGGCTTCCGTTCGCCGTCGTACCAGGAGCTGGGCGAAGCCTTCCTGCAGTTCATGGCCGACTCGATCGACCTGCCGGGCCGCTACGCCGATCCGGAGCTGGAGGCGACCGCCAAGCCGGCGGAGATCCCGCGTCACATGCTCAGCTCGCTGGCCGAGGAATTGAACAAGGTGCGCTTCACCGAGGAAGACATCACCATCTTCTTCGGCGAGTACATGTCCGAGCCCAAGCACAATGTGTTCTTCACCGGTCCGGCCAAGCCGCTGACGGTCGGCAAGTTTGCCGAAGCGGCCGCGAAAAAAGGCCTGGTGCTGTCGCGCAAGACGCAGATGCTGTACCGCGGCAAAAATGTCTTCATCAACGGCGAATCGTTCGGCGTCAGCCGCGCCGACAAGATCACCCTGGAACTGCTGGCCAACAACCGCGCGCTGGCCGGCGCGGAGATGGCGCAGGCGTCGGACGACGTCATGGACGCGCTCTATACCTGGTATCAGGACGGCTGGATCGAACTGGGCTAAAGGGTTTGGACTAAACAAGGAGGCAATATGGACAGGCAGGCATTTCCCTTCACGACGCGGGCGGAGTTTGCCCAGCACCTGTCCAACTGCCTCGGCCGGGTCGAGCATACGCTGGAGATGTTCGATCCGGACTTCGCCATCTGGGAACTGGGCAGCAGCGCCACCGACGCCCTGCTGCGCCGCTTCTTCCAGAACGGCGGGCGCCTGCAGCTGGTGGCGCACGACGGCCGCCACATGGAGCGCGACGCGCCCCGCTTCCTGCGCCTGCTGAAGGACTACGGCCATTTGCTGGAAGTGCGCCGCACCAGCCAGAACCTGCGGCAATTGACGGATTCGTTCTGCATCGCCGACCAGCGCGATATCGTGCGCCGCTTTCATGCTGAACATTTCCGTGGTGAAGCGGTTTTCGACTCGCCGGCCGATGTCCAGACCAGTTCGGAACGTTTTATTACAATTTGGTTAGAATCCAGCCCCGGTTTGTATGCAAACTCAACTGGATTGTGAGCCAGTTCCGGGTAAAATGCGTGTGTTCGATGCGAACGCTGGTAATTAGGCACGATTTCCCTAAAAGGAAGTCGAAAGTTAAATGTTGCGATATCGCAAAATAGTTGTGGGAACGACTGTTTGTCCTATTGCGACGCACTAAAAATCGCTATAATATTCGGTTAGGAAGTTTCCGTTGTCTGGCTGGCACCATTTCCAGGTACGAAAGCCTTCGAAGACGACCTAATGAGCGATAATTACCGGTAATTATTAATCGCAACAATTGTGTTTAATTTTGAATTTTAAGGAAAACCCATGAAAAAATCCCTGCTGATCGTTTCCCTGCTGGCTGTTGCTCTGGCTGCTTGCTCCAAAAAAGAAGAAGCTCCTGCTGCTCCAGCTCCAGTAGCTGCTCCAGAAGCTGCTCCAGCTGCTGCTCCAGCACCAGCACCAGCTGCTGACGCTGCTGCTCCTGCCGCTGCTGCTCCTGCTGCTTCGGACGCTGCCGCTGCTCCAGCCGCTTCGGCTGCTGCTGCTCCAGCTGCTTCGAAGTAATCAGCTAGCGGAAAAAAGCCGGCCTTCGGGCCGGTTTTTTTTCGCCTGAAGATTTGTCTGCGATTAAATACAGGCATAAAAAAACCGGCTTAAAGCCGGTTTTTTTTATACTTCTACGATTACTTCAATTGCTCGTGCAGCAGGGTCAGGATCTTATCGCTGACCGGCGTCGCTTCCTGTTTGCCGGCATTGCTCAATACGGTCACGGTGCTGCTATTGCCCGCACCGGCTTTCACCGAGATACGATAGCGCTGCGCTTCCTTATCGGCTTCCGACGACGAGCCCCAGCTGAACAGCTTGCTGAAGAAGCCCTTGGTCTCGGTCACGTCGTCGACATAGCGAACGAAGTAAGTACCCTGGGTGCGGTCGCGGTCTTCCACGGTGAAGCCGGCGCGGTCCAGCGCCAGGCCGACACGGCGCCAGGCGCGGTCGAAGCCTTCGTCGACCTGCACGGCACGCTCGGCGCCCGAGCCGACCAGCGACGCGTGCTGCGGCTGCACGATGGCCGATTCGACGGCGGTCTTGGCTTGCGCCACTTCCGCGCCATTGCCCAGTTTGGTCATCAGGCGTGCCAGGAACTCGGCCTCCAGGCCCGGATCGTTGGGACGCGGGGTCCAGACGGTGCTTTCCTTCTGGGCGCCGGTGACGACTTCCTGCGCGCCGCGATGGCTGATGTAGATTTCGCTGGCGCCGTCGCCGCGACGCTCGATGCGGGTGCGGAACTTGTCGCGTTCGCCGCTCGAATAGACGGAATCAAAGACCTTGCCGATGGTGTTGCGGATGAAGTCTTGCGGGATCTTCGCGCGGTTTTCATTCCACTCGGTTTCCATGGTGCCTGCGGTCGGATTGTCCTGCGCCAGCACGAAGCCCGAATCTTCCCAGAACTGCTTCAGCTGCGGCCACAGTTGCTCAGGCGTCTGCTTGATGACCAGCCAGCGCTGGTTGCCGTCGCGCTCGACCTTGATGTCGCTCAGCGAGGTCGGTGCGACCGTGCCTGCTGCCGGCGTGCCTGGCATGATGGCGGCGGGACCGGTGGCGATGCCCTTGGAAGCGTTGTAGCCGGAAGCGGTGGCGACACCGTTGTTCGAGTCCGGCAGCGAATAGCGGTTATCTTTCTGCAACTGCGTCAGATCCGGCGGCACGTCCAGCGTGCTGGCCTTCTTGGCGGACTTGTAGTCCACCTTGTCGTTACCGACTACCGAGCCGATCATGCCGCAACCGGTCAAACTGGCCATCAATGCGCCAACTACCAGGGCGCGTTGCGAGGAAATAGAAGCTGTCTTGCGAATAGTCATGTCGTTACTGTTTAAGAAGCGCAAATCAGGAATGAACCGAACCGAAGTCGGGGCTTGTTGCTAAGGTTTTACAGTACGCCGGCTTCTCGCAGGGCCGCGCGTACCGCTTCGTGGCATTCGGCCGCCAGCGGCACCAGCGGCAAGCGTATGCCAGCCGGCATTTTGCCCATTTCCGCCAGCGCCCATTTGACCGGCACCGGATTCGGCTCGACGAACAGTTTCTGGTGCAGCGGGAACATCTTGTTATTCAATTCCACCGCCTTGGCGATATCGCCGGCGATCGCCGCGCGGCACATGTCGGCCATGTCGCGCGGGGCGACGTTGGCGGTGACGGAGATGTTGCCGGCGCCGCCGCCCAGCATCAATGCCATCGCGGTCGGATCGTCGCCGGAATACACGGCGAACGACTTGGGCGCCAGGCGCAGCAGGTCGTAGCCGCGGCCGATGTTGCCGGTCGCATCCTTGACGCCGATGATGTTGGGGATCGCGGCCAGGCGCAGGATGGTCTCGTTGCTCATGTCGGCAACGGTACGGCCCGGCACGTTGTACAGGATCACCGGCAGGTCCACCGCTTCAGCGATGGCCTTGAAGTGCTGGTACATGCCTTCCTGGGTAGGACGGTTGTAGTAAGGAACCACTTGCAGCGTGGCGTCCGCGCCCGCTTCCTTGGCGAAACGGGTCAGCTTGATCGCCTCGGCGGTCGAGTTGGCGCCGGCGCCGGCGATGATCGGGATGCGGCCCTTGGCGTGGGCAACGGTCGCCTTGATCAGCGCGCAGTGCTCTTCCACGCTCACGGTGGCCGATTCGCCGGTGGTGCCGGCGATGACGATGCTGTCCGTACCTTCGGCGATGTGCCAGTCGATCAGCTGGTTCAAGCCCTCGAAGTCCAGACTACCGTCTGCGTTCATCGGGGTGACGATTGCTACTATGCTGCCCTTAATCATAGGAAACCACTGCATAAAGTATTAAAACAACGATTGTAGACGATAGGCTGCGGATATGGTGCATTCCGGATGACATATCGGCCATCAAAATGGCGGCAAAAGGGCCGCCACACGGGGAAAATCGGGCTTCACGGCGCATAGACGTTGCACCATGGCAGCTTTTGGCATGTCGGTGACGCCATCCTCGAAGGCCACCACCCGCAAGCCGTGGGTGCGCGCCCATTCCAGCAGTTCGCCGGGCTGCAGCAAAAATGCCGGATTCGACGGTTTGCCGAACTGCGCGTTGCCGTCCGCGAAGGTTTCGTACAGCAGCACGCCGTTCGGCGCCAGGCTGGCCAGCATGTCCGCAATTAGCGGACGATGCAGATAGTTTGTGACCACGATGCCGGCAAATCGCTCAGGCCCGAATGGCCAGGCGGCGCCCTCCTGCTCCAGATCAATTTCGGTGGTGGTGATTTCCGGCCCGGCCGCGGCGGCCAGCGCCTCGTTGTCGCGGTCGACCGCGACCACGGCATGGCCCAGCGCGGCCAGGTGGCGCGAATGACGGCCGCTGCCGCACGCCAGGTCCAGCACCTCGCCGCCCGGGATCAGCGGGGCGTAGCGTCGCACCCAGGGGGAGACGGTGTCACTCATGCCGCCGCTCATGTGTATGCCAGGCCCATGGCTTCGCGCACGTCGCGCATGGTCTCCAGCGCCAGCTTGCGGGCCGCGTCATTGCCGTCGGCAACGATGGCGCGCACCAGCGACGGATCGTCCAGGTACTGCTGGGCGCGCTCGTGCATCGGCTCCTGTTCCTTGATGATGGCGTCGATCACCGGCTGCTTGCATTCGATGCAGCCGATGCCGGCGGATTTACATCCTTTTACCACCCATTCCTGGGTGGCGTTGTCGGAATACACCTGATGGAACTGCCAGACCGGGCACCGGGCCGGGTCGCCGGCATCGGTGCGGCGCACGCGGGCCGGGTCGGTCGGCATGGTCTTGACCTTCTTGCTGACGGATTCCTTGTCCTCGCGCAGCGCGATGGCGTTGCCGTAGCTCTTGGACATCTTGCGGCCATCGAGGCCCGGCAGGCGTGACGCGACGGTCAGGCGGGCCTGCGGCTCGACCAGGATCAGCTTGCGGCTGCCTTCCAGATAGCCGAACAGGCGCTCGCGGTCGCCCATCGACAGGCTCTGGGCGTCGTCCAGCATGGCCTTGGCCTGCTCCAGCGCCTCTTCCTTGCCGTCCTGCTGGTATTCGGTGCGCAGTTCGTTGTAGAGCTTGGCGCGCTTGCTGCCCAGCTTCTTGACCGCTTCCTGCGCCTTTTCCTCGAAGCCTTTTTCCTTGCCGTACAAGTGATTAAACCGCCGCGCAATTTCGCGCATCATCTCGATATGCGGCACCTGATCGTCGCCCACCGGCACCTGGCTGGCGCGGTAGATCAGCACGTCGGCCGCCTGCAGCAGCGGGTAGCCGAGGAAGCCGTAGGTGGCCAGGTCCTTGCTGGCCAGGTTCTCGATCTGGTCCTTGTAGGTCGGCACGCGCTCCAGCCAGCCCAGCGGCGTGGCCATCGACAGCAGCAGGTGCAGTTCGGCATGCTCGGGCACGCGCGACTGGATGAACAGGGTCGATTGCGACGGATCGATGCCGGCGGCCAGCCAGTCGATCAACATTTCCCAGGTGCTGCGCTCGATCACGCTGGGGTCGTCGTAATGCGTGGTCAGCGCGTGCCAGTCGGCCACGAAGAACAGGCACGGCAGCTCGGACTGCATCTTGATCCAGTTCTTCAAGGCACCGTGGTAATGACCCAGGTGCATGGAACCAGTCGGACGCATGCCGGATACAACACGATCGGGATACATAGTCGGCTCAGTTAAAAAGATAAATAAGGGGGAACAGCAGCACGTGGAAAATGCTCTGCAGAATATGCATGCCACCGATCAGGAAGCCGGTCAACATGCCCTGCTGCATCATAATGATCAAGCCAATGAACACGAATATGCCGTAACGTTCGATCTGCGCGTACTTGCGCGCCAGCGCCATCGGCAGGATGCCGGTGACGATGCGGCCGCCGTCCAGCGGCGGCAATGGAATCAGGTTGAACACGCACATCGCCGAGTTGACGCCGATACCGGCCTTGGACATTTCGATGAAGAAATCATCCTGCGGCACGCCCAGCGCATAGGTCAGCACCACCCACAGCGCCATCCAGGCCAGGCCCATGAGGAAGTTGGCCGCCGGACCTGCCGCGGCCACCAGCGCCATCTGCTTCTTCGGATTGCGCAGGCGGCCGTAATCGACCGGCACCGGCTTGGCGTAGCCCAGCGCCGGCAGATGCAGCAGGCTCAGGATCAACGGCAGGATCACCGTGCCGAAGGGGTCGATATGGCGCAGCGGATTCAGGCTCAGGCGGCCTTCGTTGGCTGCGGTGGGGTCGCCGAAATAGCGGGCGACGTATCCGTGTGCGGCTTCATGCAGGGAAATTGCAAAAAGAACAGGGATCACATAGACCGTGATGGTCTGGATAATGCTGTCGGTGTCGTTCATGAAGGGGATTTTACCAGAGGCCACAAAGTGCTCTTGCTACGCCGTCAAGGGCCGGCGCACTTGCCCGATTGCCAGACCGACATTGACAGCTCGGTCTTAGGCCTGGCTTACAGACCGAACATGGCGGCGTCGCCCCTGCCCTGCCGCACCAGTTCGGCGCCGGCACCGCTGAGGTCGATCACCGTGGTCGGCTCCATGCTGCAGGCGCCGCCGTCGATGATCAGCTCGATCTGCTTGCCCAGCCGCTCGCAGATGGCGTCGGCGTCGTTCAGCGCGTCTTCCTCGCCCGGCATGATCAGGGTCGTGCCCAGTAGCGGCTGCTGCAGCTCTTCCAGCAAGGCATGCACGATGGCGTCTTCCGGCACCCGCAGGCCGATGGTCTTGCGTGACGGGTGGCTGAGCCGGCGCGGCACGCACTTGGTCGCTTCGAGGATAAAAGTGAACGGGCCCGGCGTGGCCGCCTTGAGCAGGCGGAACTGGCGATTGTCGACCCGCGCATACACGCCGATCTCGCTGAGATCGCGGCACAGCAGGGTCAGGTGGTGTTTTTCGTCGATGCCGCGTATCCGCCGCAGCCGTTCGACCGCGCTCTTGTCGTCCAGGTGGCAGACCAGCGCGTAGCAGGAATCCGTCGGCACGGCGACGATGCCGCCGTCATGCACGATCTGCGCCGCCTGCTTGATCAGGCGCGACTGCGGATTGACGGGATGGACCTGAAAAAATTGACTCATATATTGCTGGCGGGGCCACTGCTGCCCTCGCCGCTGTTATTAATGATCAGGATTGTACGCTACGCAAGGCGGCAATACGCTGCTCGAACGGCGGGTGGGTGGAAAACAGCGCGCCCCAGCCGCCGCCGCTGGTGATGCCCGAGGCCGCGATCGATTGCGGCAAGGCGCCTGGCTCCATGCCGTTCAGGCGCGCCAGCGCGTGCTGCATCGGCACCGAGCTGCCCAGCAGCTTGGCGGAACCGGCGTCGGCGCGGAATTCGCGCTGGCGCGAGAACCAGGCCACGATCAGCGACGCGGCCACGCCGAAGATGATTTCACAGACGAACACCGTCACCATGTAGCCGATGCCGGGACCGCGGCGCTCGCTGTCGTTATTCTTCAGCAGCACGTTGTCGACAAAGAAGCCGACCACGCGCGCCAGGAACACGACGAAGGTATTCATCACGCCCTGGATCAGCGTCATGGTCACCATGTCGCCGTTGGCGATGTGGGCGACCTCGTGGCCCAGCACGGCCTCCACTTCGTCGCGGTTCATGTTTTGCAGCAGGCCGGTCGAGACGGCGACCAGCGCGGAGTTCTTGAAGGCGCCGGTGGCGAAGGCGTTCGGTTCGCCGTCGTACACGGCCACTTCCGGCGTGGCGATGCCGGCGCGCTCGGACAGCGCCTTGACGGTATTGACCAGCCACAACTCGGTCGACGACGACGGCGACGCGATCACGCGCGCGCCGGTCGACCACTTGGCCATGGGCTTGCTGATCAGCAGCGAAAAGATCGCACCGGTAAAACCGACCACCAGCGAGAACGCCAGCAGGCTGCCCAGCTGCAGTGTGCTGCCCGAGCCGGGACGGCCGCTGCCCAGCAGCGACAAGACGATCGACAACACCAGCATCACAGCGAGGTTGGTGGCGATAAACAGGATGATGCGTTTCATTGTTGGTTCTCCGGGTGCGGACAAATTGCCCAAATCATAAGGTATGACCACGGGAACACAAAATCAAGATACAAGATATTACTTGCGGACGGTAATCGATACAGCAATTTACCGTGTCAGAACCAGTCGTGCCACACCGGTTTGACGTTGGCCGGCAGCGGCGGCAGCAACGCGAAGTCCACCCGCGACTCGCCCGGCGCATGGAAGTCGGTGCCGCGCGAGGCCAGGAAGCCGTAGCTGTTGGCCAGCTGCGCGTACTCGGCATACTGGTCCGGCGTATGGCTGCCGGTGACCACTTCGATCGCCGTGCCGCCCAGCTGCTTGAACTCGTCGAACAGCGCGCCCTGCGCGGTCGGGCTGAATTTGTAGCGGCCCGGATGGGCGATCACGGCGATGCCGCCGGCGCCGCGTATCCAGTTGACGGAATCGGCCAGCGAGGCCCAGCAATGCGGCACATAGCCAGGCTTGCCTTCGGACAGGTATTTCTTGAACACTTCGGGAATATTGGCGCAGGCGCCGATTTCCACCAGGTAGCGCGCGAAGTGCGTGCGCGACATCAGGTCGGGATTGCCGACATATTTCAGCGCGCCCTCGTAGGCGCCGTCGATGCCGACCTTGGCCAGCTGTGTGGCGATCTCGTGGCCGCGGTTGTCGCGGCCGGAGCGGGTGCGGGCCAGGCCGCCGACCAGGCCGGCATTGTTTTCGTCGATCTGCAAGCCGACGATGTGCACCGTCTCGTTGGCCCAGGTGATCGAGATCTCGACCCCGGTCACGAAGCGCATGCCCTGCTCCTCCGCGGCGGCGCGGGCGGCGGCAATGCCGCCCACTTCGTCGTGGTCGGTCAACGCCCAGACGTCCACGCCGGCCTTGCGCGCATGCTGCGCGACCGAGGCCGGCGCGAGGACGCCGTCGGAAACGTTGGAGTGGCAGTGCAGATCGACTTTCAACATATGGCTCAATGATTACAGCAATGAAGGCCTCATTGTACGCTGCCTGCGCAAAATCCATCCACGGCTGCATCAAGGCCGTCGCCGCGCACCCGCGCGCCGCGCGCCAGCAGCTCGGCAAAGCGCAACGGATCGATGTTCGAACCGCACACCAGCAGCGCCACGCGCTTGCCCGCCAGCCGCTCGCGCAGCGGCCCGAGCAGGGCGGCCGTCGCCACGGCGGCGGCCGGCTCGGCCACCAGCTTGGCGTCGCGGAACAGATGCAACATCGCCAGGCAGATCTCGTCGTCCGTAACCCGCACCACTTCGTTGACGAAGCGGCGGCACACGCCGAAGCTGTAGGCCATCGCGTACGGCGCGCCGAGGCTGTCGGCCACGGTGTCGACCCGTTCCAGCGTTTCCGGCACGCCCGAGGCGAAGCTGCGATACAGCGCGTCCGCGCCGAACGGCTCGACGCCGTACACCGCGCAGGCCGGGTTGATCTGTTTGACGGCGGCGGCGATGCCCGCGCACATGCCGCCGCCGCCCACCGGTACCACCACCGCGTCCAGCTGCGGCACCTGGGCCATCAGCTCCAGCCCTATCGTGCCGGTGCCCTGCGCGGTACGCGGACCGTCGTAGGGATGCAGCATGGTGCGCGCCTCGTCGCGCTCGATCTCGCGGCCGCGCGCAAACGCCTGGTGCACGTCCGGCATCAGCAGCACCTCGGCCACCAGCTCGCGGCAGGCCGCGATGCGGGCCGGACTGGCGTGGCGCGGCATGACGACCTTGGCGCTACACCCCGCCAGCCGGGCGGCGTAGGCGGCGGCGATCGCGTGGTTGCCGGCGCTGACGGCGACGATGCCGCGACGCAGCTCCTCGGCGTCCAGCGCTTCGACGCAATTGAGGGCGCCGCGCAGCTTGAAGGTGCCGGTCTTCTGGAACAATTCCAGCTTGAGCCACACCTCGCCTGCGGCAAACTGCTGCTCGATGACGCCGGTCTGCCAGCGCCACACGGGCGTCTCGAGGATCTTGCCTTGCAGGCGGTGGGCGGTGGCGCGGATTTCGGCCAGCGAGGGATACGATAGGGTCATGATGCTGCTCCATAAAATATTCGAGGGAATGCGGGCTGAGCCGCGTGGAGGCTGGGGGCGCCGAGCACCGGCGCAGCCGCAGCTCAGCGACCCTGAATAATTCGAATAATGGAGACGGCGCGGAAAGGCAGGCTCCGACCGGCAAACGCGGCAACACCAGCGTCGTGGGCGACGTGGCGGCGGGTTGTCATGGTCGGATGGGAAGTCATGGGATCAATCATGCCAAATAAGCAAAGTCTTGGCAAGTCCTTCCTGTCAGCCCGCGAGGAAATCCTCGATCAGGTGCGCCAGCTGCTCAGGCTGGTCGTGGTGCAGCATGTGGCCGGCGTCGGCCAGCACCTCGCGGCGCACGTCGCGCAAATGCGCCAGCCGGCGCGTCAACTCGGCGCGCCCGCCCTGCTCGTCGCCCATCCAGGTCCACATATTGGTCTGCTCAGCCTCCACCCACAGCACCGGCGCCGCGATCGCCTTCCAGCAAGCCATCACATCCTCGACGTGATACGGCAGCGGTCCGGTCTGCTTGTGCACCGGATCGCCCAGGATTTCCCATTCACCGGCGTCGTTCTGCGCCGACCAGTGCTGCGCGAGGAAGGCGGCGCGCTCGTCGCCCAGGCGCGGATTGGTCTTTTGCAGCCGCGCGGCAACGGCCGCCTGGCTCGGATAGCTGCGCAGTTCCGGCTGTTCCAGCAAACCGTCCATCCACTTGGCGAAACGACCGGGCGCCTGCTCCGGCTTGCTGGCGCGCAAGCCGGCCCCTTCCAGGTTGATCAGCTTGCGGATGCGCTCCGGCCGCGCGCCGGCATACAGCGCGACCGCGTTGCCGCCCATGCTGTGCCCCAGCAGATTGACCGCTTGCTCCGGCGAGTAGTGGCGCAGGATCGCGTCCAGGTCGGCCAGGTAGTCGGGGAACCAGTAAGTGTCGGCGCCGCTGCGCTCGGACAGCCCGAAGCCGCGCCAGTCCGGCGCGATCACATGCCAGTCGCCGCGCAGCGCGTCGACGACGAACTGGAACGAGGCGCCCACGTCCATCCAGCCGTGCAGCATGAAGATCTTGGGCGCGCCCTCGCGCCCCCAATGACGCACATGGCAGCGCAGGCCGCGGATGGCCAGGAATTCGGAACGGGAAGGCGTGTAGCTCATGTTTGGTCCTTGAAAATGCGCAGGCCGGCGCAATATCGGTTGCTTGCCAGCGATAAGGCAAAATAATAGCACGACCGTTCGCTAGCCACGCAAGCGTAAAATAGCGCCATCCCGCCGCTCATCAGCACTCAACCTAAGGTTTCCAATGTCTATATATCAACTGGGCGAACACGCGCCCGAGATAGATGCATCGTCGTTTGTTGCCGACTCCGCCAACGTTGTCGGCAAGGTCAGCCTGCGCGCCAACACCACGGTATGGTTCGGTGCGACGCTGCGCGGCGACAACGAACGCATCACCATCGGTGAAAACAGCAATGTACAGGAAGGCACGGTAATGCACACGGACATGGGCTACCCGCTGACCGTGGGCAAGAACGTGACCATCGGCCACCAGGCCATGCTGCACGGCTGCAGCATCGGCGATGGCGCGCTGATCGGCATCCAGGCGGTGATCCTGAACGGCGCGAAGATCGGCAAGGGCTGCCTGGTCGGCGCCGGCGCGCTGGTCACCGAAGGCAAGGAATTCCCGGACAACTCGCTGATCATCGGCTCGCCGGCCAAGGCCGTGCGCACGCTGACCGATGAAGACGCGGCGCGCCTGCTGGTCATCGCCGACGGCTACGTGCAGCGCGGCCAACTGTTCAAGACGCAACTCAAAAAGATCGGATAAGAAATGAGCATTACCCCCATCATCGGCCAGGATACCCTGCAGAAATTCATCTTCGACAACGCCGCCGTGCGCGGCGAGTTCATCGACATCTCCGCCACCTGGCGCGAGGTGCTGTCGCGCCACGCCTATCCTGCCCCGGTGAAAAAACTGCTGGGCGAGATGGTGGCCGCCGCCGCGCTGCTGTCGGCCAACCTGAAATTCAACGGCTCCATCATCATGCAGATCCACGGCGACGGTCCGGTGCGGCTGCTGGTGGTCGAATGCGACGCCGACCTGCACCTGCGCGCCACCGCCAAGATCGATCCGGACGCCGCGATCGCCGACGACGCCAGGCTGCCGACGCTGCTGAACGCGCACGGCAAGGGCCGCTTCATCATCACGCTCGACCCGGCCGACAAGATGCCCGGCCAGCAGCCCTACCAGGGCATCGTGCCGCTGGACGGCGACGACGTTGGCACCGTCATCGAGAACTACATGCTGCGCTCGGAACAGCTGGACACCAAGCTGTGGCTGGCGGCGGACGACAACGTCTCGCGCGGCCTGCTGCTGCAAAAGCTGCCCTACAACGGCGGCAAGACCGCCGTCGAGACCGCGCCGCTGACCGAGGACGAGGCGCTGGAAACGTGGAACCGCGCCGTCATCCTCGGCTCGACCTTGAAGCAGGAGGAACTGCTGTCGACCACCATCGACGTGCTGATGCAGCGCCTGTTCTGGGAAGAGACGATACGCGTGTTCGAACCGCTGCATCCGTCCTTCCACTGCACCTGTACCCGCGAAAAGGTCGGCAACATGCTGAAGATGCTGGGCCGCGCCGAAGTGGACAGCGTGCTGGAAGAGCAAGGCCACGTCGGCGTCAACTGCGACTTCTGCGGCCAGCACTACGACTACGACAAAGTCGACTGCGCCCAGCTGTTCGCCACCGACGCGCCGGTGGAAGCGCTGATCCCGGCCAGCGAAGCCAAGCACTAAGCTGGCATCAAGCTCCGGGCGCCCTCAGCGCGAACGGCACGGCCCTGGCCCAGCGGTTGGACGACAGCGAAAACGTCAGCGCGCGCACCTGGTGGTACCAGCCGGCGGGCACATACAGCATGTCGCCCGGGTTGACGATGACCTCGATCATCGTCGCCTGGCGCGCCAGCGGGAACCGGTCGAAATCCGGCGCCTCGGGGTCGAACGGCGATCCGAACAGGATGGCGTTCGCCTCCCTCGGGTAGAGGAATTCGTCGTGATGCGGCGGCGACAGGAAGATGCGCTTGGTGCCCCAGATCTGCGCGAAGATGTTGTCGTCGTAGTCGCAATGCAGCGGCGTCACCGTGCCGGCCGGGCCTACCCAGAAACGCGGCGGTCCCATCTTGTCGAAATACGTGGGCCAGTGGCACAGGCTGTTCAACTCGCGCAGTTCCAGGTTGCCCAGGTACGGCGGCAGTGCGTGCACGCCAGAGTCGACCAGATCCAGATACTCCCCCATGGACATATCCTGCATCGCGCGGTCGGCCGCGAAGGCGGTGTTGATATAGTCGCCCACCCGCGCCCGCACCGGCACGTGGCTGTAGCGTTCGCGCAGGATCTCCGGCGGCAGGGCCGACAGCGGCCAGCGCTTGACCAGCCCGGTCGTCAGGAACGGCAGGCCTTGCGCGGCGCGCGCGCGGAAGGCCGCCGCGCTGAGCACGCCCAAACGCGGCACTTCCGCAATCGCCGGCAAGGCGCGCGCGGCGTCCTTGATCGCTTCCCGCATGTCGTGGATCGATGCGACGCCGCGCACCTCCGCGTCTCTTTGCTCCTGTGCCCGCTTCTTGGCCTCGGCGTCCTCGGGCGACTTCAACACCGCCCTGCGGGGCGGCAAGCGTAACGAATTTCTTTCTGTTGTCATATCAAATTTTTGCGCAGCGGGTTTCCATCACATCGATGGCGCCGACGGTTTGTGTAGAGGTCGCGCTGCGCACCATGTCGACGCGCTCCAGGCACGAGCCGCGCAGGAAGCGGTCCTGGTTGCGGGTGCAGATCGTCACCGTGCCGGCGCTGCTGGTGTTGCAGAAGAATCCTTCGGCGCGCATGCGCACCAGCGCCTGGTCCAGCGGCATGCCGGGCTGCACCGTCTGCGTGACGAAGTTCCCCAGGGCCGATTGATTCACCGTGTAGCAACCGGCCAGTTGCAGCGCCATCGCCAGCATCAAAAGTCTGCGCATCGTGTCGTCTCCTTAATTTCCAGCCAGCAGTGTAGCGCACCAGCGTCATGATCCGGTAACACTCGGTCCCTATCATTCGCGACGTTGCTATTCCCTCAAACTGCTCCTCAAGGCAAAACATGAACAAGAAATTATCCGCGGTGTGCTTCGCCGCGCTGAGCTTCCCTATGCTGGCCATGGCCGCCAACGTTGCCGCCGCCGTCGCCGACATGGCCGCCGCGCCGGCCGCGGCAGCCGACTACGCCACGGAAGCGGAAGCGGAAGCGGCGGCGGCAGCCGCGCCGGTCGCCACCGTTGAAATCGCCACCCGCAAGACCCGTTCCTCGGTCGCCATGACCAAGAGCGACATGCAGAAAATCCTGCCGGGCATTAATCCATTGAAAGCGCTGGAAACCTTACCAGGCGTCAGCTTCCAGACCGCCGACCCTTGGGGCAACAACGAGCAAAACCTGTCGCTGTTCGTGCATGGCTTCAGCGGCCAGCAGCTGGGCTACACCATGGACGGCGCGCCGCTGGGCGACCAGCAATACGGCAACTACAATGGCCTGTCGCCGCAGCGCGCCGTCATCAGCGAAAACGTCGGCAGCGTGATCCTGTCGTCGGGCGCCGGCGACCTGTCGACCGCCTCGACCAGCAACCTCGGCGGCACCATCGAGACCTTCTCCAGCGATCCGCAACAGAGCCGCAACCTGGCCGTGCAGCAGACCGTCGGCAGCTACAACACCTCGCGCACCTTCGTGCGCTACGATACCGGCAACTTCGGCAACGGCAACAGCGCCTACATCTCCGGCGTGCACCACGAGCAAAAGGCCTGGGACTTCAACGGCCGCCAGGGCGGCGACCAGGTCAACGCCAAGTACGTCAACCAGAGCAGCCTGGGCAAGCTGACGCTGTTCGTCGATTACTCGGACAAGATCGAACCGAACGAAGACAGCACGGTGCACTCGGCCACCGAGAAGTACCAGCCATACACCCGTCCGTTCCTGTACCCGAACTTCCAGCAGGCGCTGTCCTACCTGTCGGCCGCCGGCGGCACGCCCGCGGCCGAGGGCAACAACTACCGCAACTACTACAGCGACGCCCAGCGCACCGACTACCTGACCTACGCCAGGTTCGACATGAACATCGGCGAAGCGACCACCTGGTCCAACCAGGTCTACTACCACAACGACGACGGCGTCGGCGTGGTGGCAGGTCCCATCGGCGTGGCCGGCCTGCCGGCGCTGTTCGCGGTGTACTTCCCGGGCCAGAACCTGAAGCAGGTGTTCGGCAACTCCGGCTACGCCACCCGCACCACCGAGTACGCGATCAACCGCAACGGCTGGCTGTCCACCGTGAACACCGAATTCGGCAATCACAAGCTGCAGGGCGGCCTGTGGCTGGAGCACAACCGCTCGTCGGCGTATCGCCGCTGGTATGCGCTGGACGTGAACAACCCGAGCTCGCCATACGACCGTCCGGCCAATCCGCTGATCACGCAATACGGCAGCCAGATCGACAACAAGGTGGCCCAGATCCACCTGCAGGACGAATGGCGCATGCGCGACGACCTGGCGCTGCAGGCCGGCTTCAAGTCGAGCCTGCAGTTCGCCGACGGCCAGTTCCCGGTGCAACCGGCCAAGGGCGCGATCGCCAACGGTTCGCTGGCGCTGCCGGTGGGCGAGATCATCACCAAGAAATGGTTCCTGCCGCAGCTGGGCGCGCGCTGGGACATCACGCCGCAGGACCAGATGTTCGTCAACGTGCAAAAGAACATGCGCCAGTTCGTCACCTACGGCGGTGGTGGCGCCTCGCCGTGGAGCCTGGCGAGCCAGTCGGCGTTCGACCTGTTCAAGACCACCGCCAAGCCTGAAACCTCGATCACCTACGAGCTGGGCATGCGCACCAGCCACCAGCTGGACTTGGGTGCGCTGAGCGCAGTCGACGGCCAGGTCAACCTCTACCACGTCGACTTCAAGGACCGCCTGCTGACGATCAGCCCGACCCCGGTGATCTCGTCCATCATCGGCGGCAATCCGGTGCTGGCCAACGTCGGCAGCGTCAAGACCGACGGCATCGACATCTCCGGCACGCTGCACTTCGGCCGCATGTTCTCGTTCTATGACGCGCTGTCGTTCAACCGCTCGACCTACTCGGACAACTACAGCAACGGCAAGGACATCGTGGCCACGGCCGGCAAGGCCGTGCCGGGCAGCCCGGAATGGATGAACAAGTTCGTCGCCACGCTGAGCGTCGCCGACACCGAGTTCCAGCTGATCGGCGACTACGTCGGCAAGCGCTACGCCACCTACACCAACGACCTGGACGTGCCGAGCTACTTCCTGATGAGCCTGGGCGTATCGGGCAAGCTGCCCTTCCTCAACGGTGGCCTGGTGAAGAACGCGCGCTATCGCTTGAACGTCAGCAACCTGGCCAATCGCGCAGGCAGTTTGAATGTGGTGGTCGGCGCGGCCAGCGGGACTTACAATACATTCCCGATTGCACCACGTCAGGGCTTCCTGACTTTGATGGCGGACTTCTGATGAACAATCTTTATTTACCGAAGCGTCTGTCGCGGCGCGGCTTCATTCAAACGGCGGCGGTGGCCGCCGGCGCATCGCTGATCATGCCGGCCTCGGTGCTGGCGGCATCGTCGACGCCGGACCTGTCCGGCATGCCGGGCATCGCGCCGGTGGGCGCAGGTTCGAAGACGCCGCTGGTGTTCGGCCACCGCGGCGCCAGCGCGCTGCGTCCCGAGCACACGCTGGGGTCGTACGCCAAGGCCATCGCCGACGGCGCCGACTACATCGAGCCGGACCTGTGCAGCACCAAGGACGGCGTGCTGGTCGCGCGCCATGAAGCCTTCCTCAGCGAAACGACCGACGTGGCCGCCCATCCCGAGTTTGCCAGCCGCAAGGCGCGCAAGACCATCGACGGCGAAACGCACGAAGGCTGGTTCGTCGACGACTTCACGCTGGCCGAACTGAAGACGCTGCGCGCCGTCGAGCGGCTGCCGCAATACCGTCCCGGCAGCGCGCAGTACAACGGCATGTTCCAGGTGCTGACGTTTGAAGAAATCATCGACTTCACGGCGGCGGAAGCGGCGGCGCGCGGCCGCATCATCGGCCTGGTGCCGGAGCTGAAGCACTCGACCTATTTCGCCAGCGTCGGCCTGCCGCTGGAGGACCGCTTCCTGTCCATCCTCGCGGCGCACGACTACACGCGGCGCAATCCGGTCGAGATCCAGTCGTTCGAAATCGCCAACCTGAAATACCTGCGCGGCAAGCTGGGCCGCCGCGCCAACCTGCGCCTGATGCAGCTGGTCATCGGCGAGAACGTGCGTCCGATGGATGTCGCCGCGGCCGGCGGCACGCTGACCTTCGCGCAGATGTGCACGCCGGCAGGCCTGCGCGAAGTCGCCCAGTACGCCGACGTGATCGCCCCGCCGACGCGTGCGCTGATTCCGCTGAAAAAAGACGGCAGCCTCGACCAGCCAAGCTCGCTGGTGGACGATGCGCACAAGGCCGGCCTGCGCGTGGAGCCGTGGACCTTCCGTCCGGAAAACCACTTCCTCGCGGCGGACTTCCGCAACAACGCCGGCGACGCCGCGCGCAACGAAGCCGGCTCCATCGCCGAAATCAAGCGCTACATCGCCACCGGCCTGGACGGGTTCTTCACCGACGATCCCGCCCTCGGCCGCGCCGCCTTGAACGGCTGACCCTGACGGTACCGGCGGTACAAACAAAAAAGCCCGGTTCGAAACTGAACCGGGCTTTTTTTACTGCGGCGATCAGCGCGAACGGCGCCGGGCATATCCCGCCACCAGCACCAGGCCGGCCAGCATCATCATGAACTGCTCCGGTTCCGGCACCGGCGCGGTCGTCAGCACCAGGTTATCCAGGTTGAGGATCTGCTGCTGCTGCGGTGGCAAGATCGAGAAACTGTAGATCGGCACAGCGCTGGTAACGCTCACCGTGCCGCTGGAGCTCGACAGTACATTCGTCGCGAGGACATTCCCGTGGCTGTCAAACGCGGTCAGCGTCGCGCTCCAGTACGACCTGCTGTCCATCGAAATGCCGAACACCGGCACCGAGAACGTAGCGATCGGATTGGTCGAGCTGACGAAATGATTGAGTGGATTGCCGTCGTAAAAGCTGTCCTGGAGCAGCGATCCCTGGGAAAAATGCACGCCGACTGCGGCAAATTTTTCATCCAAGGAAGTCATAAAAGTATTGTCAGTCGGAACATCGTCCGCCGTACCGAGAACGCCATCTGCCCCTGGCAGATGCTCAAAATCGATGGAAATCGTGGCCGCGCCGGCGGCAGCGGAACACAGCAATGAGACGAACAGCGCGACAACCGCGCCACGAATTTTTTTCATGATTATCCCTGTGAGTTAATTATTTGAAATAACAAATTAACCACATAATATGCAAACATAGAAAAATTTACAATAGATTTATTATGAAACAATGAGACCTGCCGGATGCCGGCTATGCCAGGTAGTTGTTCTTGATACGGACGTAATGCTCGGCCGAGTATTTCAGATAGGCGATCTCCTCGGCGGTCAGCGCCCTCACCCGCAGCGCCGGGCGGCCGACGTACAGATAGCCGCTCTCCAGCACCTTGCCGGGCGAGACCAGGCTGCCGGCGCCGACCATCACGCGGTCCTGGATCACCACGTCGTCCATGATGATGGAACCCATGCCGACCAGGCATTCGTTGCCGATGGTGCAGCCGTGCAGCAGCGCCGAGTGGCCGATGGTGACATAGTCGCCGATGATCAGCGGCGAGCCGTCGGGCTTGGCGGCGTTCTTGTGCGACACGTGGCCCATGGCGAAGTCCTGCACGTTGCTGCACTCGCCGATGACGATGCTGTTGACATCGCCGCGCAGCACGGTGTTGCACCAGATCGAGCTGTCGCGGCCGATGCGCACATCGCCGATGACTTGCGCGGAGGCGTGCAGGAAAATGTTGTCGCCGAGGACGGGGCTGGTGTTCAGGTAAGAAGTCAGGGGCATTGTTTTTAACCTTGATAAGTGCTGTCGCCATGCGGCGCGGCGCGGAAGGCTGGCAGCGCTTCGGCCTGGCGCGAGAACTCGGCCTGCAGCGGATAGCTGGCGGCGGCCACCACCTCAGGCAACATCTGCTGCATGAAGTGCCAGGTGACCGCCGTCATCACGCCGGCGTGGTCCATGTCGGCCACGGACAGCGGATGGGCGCGCAGCTCGGCTTCCAGCGCGTCGAACGCCGCCAGCATCTGCCCCGTCACGCGGTCCACCCACGGCTGGTGCAGCTTCTCCGACGGCCGCACCATGCGCTCGTACACCAGCTGCACGCCCTTGTCGCAGGCGGCCAGCGCCAACCCCAGAACGCGGAGGGAGCGCAACAGTTCGGCCGGCATGGTCGGCGTCAGGCGGCTGGACGGCATGGCCAGCGCTTCCGCATATTGCACGATCAGCGTGGAGTCCATCAGCACGGTGCCGTCGTCGGCCACCACGGTCGGCGCCTTGACCACCGGATTGATCGCGCGGAACTGCTCGAAGGTGCTGAACACCGACAGCGACTGGTGCTCGAAGCGCACCCCCATCAGCTGCAAGGTCACCGCCACGCGGCGCACGTAAGGGGAATCGAGCATGCCTATCAGTTTCATTTTTTCTCCATGGAAGTCAGCGCCC
Organism: Duganella hordei; assembly: GCF_040369125.1. Lineage (NCBI taxonomy): Bacteria > Pseudomonadati > Pseudomonadota > Betaproteobacteria > Burkholderiales > Oxalobacteraceae > Duganella > Duganella hordei. The sequence goes on along the minus strand of NZ_BPWI01000012.1, from coordinate 109,325 downwards.
ATTCGGCGGCCTTGCGCGCGTGAATGGCGGTGGTGTCGAACAGCGGCACGGCCGCGTCCTGCTGCGCGACCAGCAGCGATATCTCGGTGCAGCCGAGGATGATGGCCTGCGCGCCCTGCTCGACCAGTCCGGCGATGATGCGGCGGTATTCGTCGCGCGAGCCGTCGACGATGCGGCCCAGGCACAGTTCTTCGTAAATGATGCGGTGGACGATGTCGCGGTCTTCCTGCCCCGGCACGATCACGTCCAGCCCGTGGCGCTCGCGCAGGCGGTCCTTGTAGAACGCCTGCTCCATCGTGAAGCGCGTGCCCAGCAAGCCGATCCGGGTGTGGCCCGCGCGCTTGATTTCTTCCGCGGTCGGGTCGGCGATATGGAACAGCGGAATGTTCACCGCGCCTTCAATGGCGTGCGCCACCTTGTGCATGGTGTTCGTGCACAGCACCAGGAAATCGGCGCCGGCCGCCTGCAGCGAGCGCGCCGCGCCGGCCAGCAGCGCGCCGGCCGCGTCCCAGTCGCCGGCGTGCTGCAGCCGCTCGACTTCATGGAAGTCCACGCTGTACAGCACCACCTTGGCCGAATGCAGTCCGCCCAGATGCTCCTTGATTGTCTCGTTAACCTGACGGTAGTAAGGCACCGTCGATTCCCAGCTCATGCCGCCTATCAGCCCTATTGTTTTCAACCGTTGCTCCGTTTCATTGTCGTGCATAGCTTACCGTTAGCATTTCCCACTGGTGGCCGTCCGGCTCGTTCCAGTAGACGATGCTGCCGCCGTGATAGGTATCGACCTTGTAGTCTACCGGACTGTGCACCGAGCTGCGGTAGGGAATGCCGGCGGCCCGGATGCGGCCGAGGATAGCGTCGAACTCCTGCTGCGTGACGCGGAAGCAGTAATGCGCCAGCGGTATCGGTTCGGGCCAGGTGTCGAAATCGATGGTGAAGCCATCGCTGACGAACACCGGCGCGAACGGACCGATGCCGGTGGCGGACCACGGCACATCCAGCAACTCCGCCAGCATCTTCGCCGCCGCCACCTTGTCGCGCGACGGCACCAACAGATGATCCAGATGTATGGTCATAAGTGCCTCCTTGACAGCATTGTAAAACAGGCCAGTGGCAAAAGGCGGGGATATCGTATGCGATGAAAAATGACTCAATTGCAACAAATGGTAGCGTATAGCTTTTTTTGCTGATTTTTGTTGACATCCACTTTTATTGATCTCAAAATGGTTGCGCTACCATATAAAAGCAATAAATTACGACTTACAAAGAGGAGACATCAATGTCAAGCAGCTACCCAGCACCAGGCCGCCGTTCGCGCCGGCAATTCGCCTTCGCCCTGACGGCCATGGCCAGTCTGATTTCCCAGGTTTATGCACAGGACGGCACGCCCGCCGCTCCCGCAACGCCGGCCCCCGCCGCCGATGCGCCCGCGATCCAGACCATCCAGATCAGCGGCTACCGCAACAGCCTGCTGTCCTCGGCCAAGGACAAAAAGGAAGCGGTCGGCTTCCAGGATTCGATCAACGCCGAAGACTTCGGCAAATTCCCCGACAAGAACATCGCTGAATCGCTGAGCCGCATTCCCGGCGTGGGCGTGTCGCGCGACATCACCGGCGAAGGCTCGACCATCCAGATCCGCGGCCTGGGTTCCAGCTTCACCAAGATCCTGCTGAACGGCGCGCCGATCGCCGTGGCCTCGTCCGGCCCGATCGACGGCGCCAACACCAACCGCGAGGTCGACCTCGACCTGCTGCCGACCGACCTGTTCACCAAGCTCACCGTCAGCAAGAGCCCGACCGCCGAGATGATCGAAGGCGGCGCCGCCGGCGTGGTCAACCTGCGCAGCGCGCGGCCATTCGACAAGGAAGGCCGCTACATGGTCGGCAGCGTCACCGCCACCAAGCAGCAGATCGCCGACAAGACCGGCGGCCGCGGTTCCTTCATGGCCAGCCAGACCTTCGGCAACTGGGGCATCCTGGGCGGCATCGCCCTGTCGCGCCAGCAAATCCACACCACCGGCTGGGAAACCGTCGGCTACACCAACGCCAACCTGTCGGCCGCACAGAACCCGGCCGCCAACCGCAACAACACCGGCGGCGGCAACTGGACCATCCCGGCCACCGTGCCGGCCGGCGCGGGTAACGGCCTGGTGCCGGGCACAGTGATCGACCAGGCCTTCCTGCTGGCGCACAATCCCGGCCTGACCATCCAGCAGATCGACAACGCGATCCTGCCGCGCCTGGGCCGCACCATGGACTACTTCGGCACCAAGGACAAGGGCTCGGCCATCTTCAGCGCCGAATACCGTCCGTCCGAAAACCTGCACTTCTACGTCGACACGATGTACAGCAAGCGCGACGACAAGATGACGCGCATGGACTACGACTGGTCGGTCCGCAACGGCGGCATGATCCCGCTGAACATGACGGTCGACAAGAGCGACTGCAGCGACGGTTGCACCGTCACCGGCGGCACCTTCGCCAACACCCAGAACTTCTTCGAGCACGGCTACCGTCACGACCAGGTCAGCATGCTGGGCCTGAACCCGGGCATGGAATGGAAGATCACGCCCACGCTGAAGCTGGACGCGCAGGTCAACTACACGCGCAGCAACTTCACCCACGAGGCGCCGACCGTCTATCCGATCACCGCGCCGAACAGCGGCAACACGGTCACCTACACCAACACCGGCGGCATTCCGTCCGTGGTTTCCAATGTGGATCTGAACAACCCGGCCAACTATGTGTGGAACACGGGCCGCGTCAACATCCAGAACGAGTTCCGCAAGACCGAGACCAAGGGCTTCCACGGCGACCTGACCTGGGGTGACGACAAGTTCAACATCAAGGGCGGCCTCGCCTACGATGACATCACCCGCCGCATCAACGCCACCGACAACTCGGCCGCGTGGCAGGCCGCGGTATGCGGCAACAATCCTAGCGTGTTCCTGCAGGGACCGAACGGCGCGCCGCCATGCAACGGCGCCTCCACCCCGGGCGCCAGCGCCGCCGCGCTGTACCCTGGCTACGGCACCGGCTACACCGCCGGCGCCACCACGCCGCTGACCTATGGCGGTTCGCTGATTCCGCAAAGCGCGCTGGCCAGCTACATCGTGCCGGGCCCGTACGGCCGTCCGATCGTCGACTGGGATCGCTTCGCCAAGGATGCGCAGTACCAGAAGTATTACGACAATGCGCCATCGAGCGGCGCCTCGTCGACCGGCGCGGCGGCGGGCTTTATCGGCGAGAAGACCACCGGCCTGTACATGGAGGCCAACGGCAAGTATGACCTGTCCGGCTTCCCTCTGCGCTACAACGGCGGTGTACGTTACGTGCGCACCAAGCAGTCGGTCGGTTCGCTCAACTCGATCACCGATCCACGCAACGCCAACCTGACGCTGAACGGCAGCAAATACCCGAACATCGACCAGTGGGTGTACCAGGAAACCACGTACAACAACACGCTGCCGTCGGGCACCGTGGCGCTCAACCTGCGCAGCGACGTGGTGGCCCGCGCCGCCCTGTCGCGCAGCCTGACCCGCGCCGACCCGAACGCGCTGCGTCCTGGCGTGAACTTCTCCGGCGTGTCGGCGGACGTCGGCTCGGTGGGCAATCCGGCGCTCAAGCCCTACCTGTCGGATAACATCGACCTGGGCCTGGACTGGTACACCGGCCGCGAAGGCTACGTCAGCCTGACCGTGTTCCAGAAGAAGGTGGATGGCTTCACCGTCAACGAAAACGTCACCGCGCCATTCAGCGCGCTGGCCGCCTATGGCATCAACTACAACACGCTGACGCCGAACCAGCAGACCGCCATCGATTCGCGCGGCGGTCCTGACAAGGCCACCGTGGTGCTGACCCGTGCCCGCAACGCCGATGGCGACCTGCGCATCCGCGGCCTGGAACTGGGCTGGGTCCAGCCGCTCGACAAGATCCTGCCGTTCCGCGGCGTGGGCTTCAACGAGACGGCCACCTTCATCACCCAGCGCGCCAGCGGCGACGGCTTGAACGGCTTCATCGCACTGGGCGTGCCGAAGCGCACCAACAACTTCTCGGTCTACTACGAGAACCACGGCTACATGGCGCGCCTGTCGCACACCTTCTCGAAGGGCAGCCAGACTGCAACGGCCAACCAGAACGGCATCACCAACGCGGCGCTGTTCTCGGACAACTACAAGCAGCTGGACTTCTCGTCGAGCCTCGACCTGGCGGAAGTGTTCGACAAGGATAACTGGCCGACGCTCAGCTTTGACATCGTCAACCTGAACAACGACTCGCGTCGCGGCTACTTCCAGTTCGGCAACGCCAACTTCACGCAATACTCGCCAGGCCGTACCTACTCGCTGGGCTTGCGCGCCAAGTTCTAAACAGCTCGCTCCGAGGCCGCCTGTTCCTGTTCAGGCGGATCTTATCCATCGCCGCCCTCCAGTGGCGGTGGATTTTTTTTACAGACGAGGACAACCATGAAATTTTGGACAGGCCGTCACGGCCTCTGCGCCGGCGCTCTGCTGCTGGCCTGCGGCGCCGCTGCCGCCCAGGCGGCGACGATCCCCCATCTGCGCAAGCAGGGTACGGCCACGCAACTGATCGTCGACGGCCAGCCGCTGCTGATGCTGGGCGGCGAGCTGCACAACTCGTCGGCCTCCAGCCTGGCCTACCTGGACAAGCTGTGGCCGGCGCTGAAGACGGCCGAGCTGAACACGGTGATCGCGCCCGTCGAGTGGGACCAGATCGAGCCGGTGGAAGGCCGCTTCGATTTCACCGTGCTGGACGGCATGCTCAAGCAGGCGCGCGCGCACCAGATGCACGTGGTGCTGCTGTGGTTTGGCGCGTGGAAGAATTCGATGTCCACCTACGTGCCGGCCTGGGTCAAGCACGACCAGCAGCGCTTCCCGCGCGCGCGCAGCCGCGCCGGCGTGCCGCAGGACTTGCTGTCGCCGTTCGACGCCCGCACGCTGGCGGCGGACACGGCGGCCTACCGCGCCATGCTGGCCCACCTGAAGCAGGCCGACCCGCAGCACACTGTGGTGATGGTGCAGGTGGAAAATGAAATCGGCATGCTGCCGGACGTGCGCGACTACAGCCCGCAGGCCGAAGCCGCCTTCGCCGGCCCGGTGCCGGCGGCGCTGACCGCCTACCTGGCCGCGCACCAGGACAGCCTGCATCCGGCGCTGCGCGCGCTGTGGGCGGAACACGGCAAGCGCACGGCGGGCAGATGGACCGAAGTGTTCGGCGACAGCATCGCCGCGCAGGAAATCTTCCAGGCCTGGTATTACGCCGCCTTTGTCGACAGCATGACGGCGGCCGGCAAGGCCGCCTATGCGCTGCCGGCGTACGTGAACGTGGCGCTGAACCGGCCGGGCAAGAAGCCGGGCGAATATCCCAGCGCCGGCCCGTTGCCGCACTTGTTCGACATCTGGAAGGCCGGCGCGCCGGCCGTCGATCTGATCGCCATCGACACCTACTTCCCCAACTTCGCCGACTGGGCCAGACTGTTCAAGCGTCCCGACAATCCGCTGTTCATCCCGGAAGCCAACTATGCGGGCCGGCCCAACAACGGCGCCAACGCCTTCTTCATGATGGGCGAGCTGGACGCGTTCGGCTTCTCGCCGTTCGGCATCGAGGACATCAAGGATGGCAAGACCGAGTCGCTGCCGCAGGCCTACCGCGTGCTGCGCCAGCTGACGCCGCTGATCAACCAATACCAGGGCAGCGGCAATATGCGCGGCTTCAAGGCGCCGGTATCGTACGACGGCGTGGTCGACCTGCTGCCGGTGAAGACCACGATGGGCGGATATGCGCTGGAAGTCAGCTTCGTCAACCAGTGGGGCAAGACCGACAGCGCCGAGGCCGAAACCCGGGGAGGCCTGGTGATACGGCTGGCCGACGACGAATTCCTGGTCGCCGGCAAGGGCATGACCGTCACCTTCAGCAACGCCAACGGCGACGGCAGCGTGGCCGGCATCGAGAAACTGACCGAAGGCGGCTACGACAACGGCGTATGGAAGGAAGGCCGCTGGCTCAACGGCGACGAAAGCCACCAGGGCCGCCACGTGCGGCTGCCGGCCGACGACTTCAGCATGCAAAGGGTCAAGCTGTACCGTTACAGGTAGTGCGGCACTAGGCGCTCTGCTGCAGCAACACCACCGCGCCGCGCGAGATCGAGCGGACCACGGCCATCACGTCCCAGTTGGTGAGGCGGATGCAGCCGTGCGACTGGGTCTTGCCGATCTTGCCCGGCTCGGGCGTGCCGTGGATGCCGTAGTGTTCCTTGCTCAGTTCTATCCACGCGACACCGACCGGGTTGTTCGGCCCTGCCGCCAGCCTGGCCTTGCTGTCGCCGGCCTGGGCATCCCAGAACAGCTTGGGGTTGTAGCGGTATTCCGGATTGACGGCGACGCCGCGCACCTGCCAGCGGCCTTCGGGCAAGGGATCGTGCTTGCTGCCGGTGCTGGCGGGGAATTGCGCGAACGGCATGCCGCCCGCATCAAGCAGCGTCAGCGTGCCTTCCTTCGCATCGACCAGGATGGACGCCGCCTTCGGCAGCGGCTTGGCGGCGGCCACATTGGGCACCACCAGCTGCGTGCCGGCGCGGGCCAGCACCTTGCCGGGATTGAGGCGGCGCAGCAGGTCGGGACTGATGTGGAAGCGTTCGCCGAGCGCTTCGGCCAGGTTGGCATAGCCCAGCGCCGGCAGTTTGGCCTTGGCCATCATGCCGGCCGGCACCGACGTGTAAGGCCCGGCCACATCCTGCGCGGTGACGGTGTAGACGTCGAGCACCGGCGCCTGATCGCGCTCCAGCTCGGTCCACGTGGCGGCGTCGACCACGCCGGTCACCGGCAGCTGGTGCAGTTTCTGGAAGCCCCGTATGGCCTGGCGCATATTGCTGCCATAGGCGGCGTCCATTTCGCCGGAAGAAAAGTGCGCGCGGTCGAGCAGCACTTGAGCCCGCAAGACTTCATCGCCCCTGGAATGCGGACCGATCACGGCCGCGTTGGCGACGCCGGCCAGCGTCAGCGTGCATGCAAAGAATAGAACTCTCAAACCAAACTCGGATAACGACAAAAGAAGCGCATTCTATCCGCAATTCGTCGGCGGACCGCGCTCAGGAGATCTGCTGTCCGACTTCCCAGCTATGGCCGGCGGGATCGACGAAATTGGCGGTACGCATGCCCCATGGGCGATCCACAGGGCCCTGCAGCAATTGCACGCCGCGCTGCTGCAATTGCGCGCAGACCGCGTCCACATCCGGCACCCAGATGCTGATCTGGAAGCGCGATCCTGCATCGCGCGGCGCCACGACAGCGGGCGCAATAATCACCGGTGCGCTGTCCACGTGCAGCAGATTGATGAGCACGTTCTCGAACTGCATCACCGCCGATACCGCATCCTCGTAGACCATCTTGACGTCGAACACGTCCAGATAGAAAGCCTTGGCGGCAGGCAGGTCTTCAACAAACAAGCTGATGGCGCTGATCGATTTCATGGAGTTAGTCCTGTTTGCGGTATTTTTGCATGACGTAGCCGAGGCGGCCACGGTTGGTGTCCAGCCAGGTCCACAGCGCTTCGACCTGGTCGTGGTGGGCGCGGTAGTAGCCGGCGTTGAAAGCCAGCCACAGCCGCGTATTGATCAGAGGTTGCGGCAGCTGCACGATGGTGCCCTTGTAGCGCTTCAACGTCGCCGTCAGGTGCTCCGGCTTGACCAGGCTGGCCAGCACGCCGTCCACCCGGCCCAGCTTGAGCTTTTCGATATTGCGGTCGAGGTCGCGGGCGCCGTCGTCGATGGTCAGGCCGGACTCGCGCAGGCGTGCGGTGTAGGCGTTACCCTGCGTCGCGCCGAGCGGCTTGCCACGGAAATATTCCATCGGATTGGTGCTGGCCGGCAGCTTGTCCCTGGCACGCACCAGCACCACCACCGTGTTGTGCAGCGCGCGGTTGCGGTCGACGTTGCCGTCCTTGTCGCGCGGCAGCGCGATCTCGGGCGGATAGCTGGGCTGCTCGCCCAGGGTCGACATGTCGATGTCGCCCGCTTCCAGCGCCAGCTTCAGCCGCGCCACCGGCAGCCGCACCAAGGTCGGCAGGCAGTTGAAGCCGGAGCCCATCACCGCGTCGCGCACCAGGTCGACCGCCGCGCCGGGCGGTTCCGGCACCTTGTCGCCGTCGCCCATCCAGTACGGCGGCCGGTCCTGGTCCATATAGCCGAAGCGCAGCGGAATGCAGTTGCCCGCCGCCTGCGACAGCGGTGCAATCAGGGCCAACATCAGCAATATGCCAGCACGTTTCGCCATGGTGGGATTACTGCCCGGGAGGTTTCGGAGCGACAGGCGGCGGCGGAGTGGCTTGGCCCTTGCCGACGATCTGGATGAAGATTTCGTTTTGCTTGATCATGCTGAGCTCGTAGCGAGCACGCTCCTCGACCGCGCCGGTGCCGTCCTTGAGGTCGCGCACTTCGGAATCGAGCTTGGCGTTGCGGGCGATCAGTTCCGCGTTTTTCTTGTGGGCCGTGTTGACCTGGGACTCGAAATCAGCCACGCGCAGCCATCCCCCCTTCCCCAGCCAGAGCGGGTACTGGATCAGCAACAACAGCGTTGCCAGTGCGAGGGTGATCAGGCGCATGGGAAGGAATGCGGCCGGATCAGATCCGGCCGCGCTTGCTTAATTACTTCAGATTATAGAACGCGTCGCGGCCCGGGTAGGAAGCGATGTCGCCCAGATCTTCTTCGATACGCAGTAGCTGGTTGTATTTCGCCATGCGGTCCGAACGCGACATCGAGCCGGTCTTGATCTGCAGGGCGTTCAGGCCAACGGCGATATCGGCGATGGTCGAGTCCTCGGTTTCGCCCGAACGGTGCGAGATCACGGCGGTGTAGCCGGCGCGCTTGGCCATTTCGATGGCGGCGAAGGTCTCGGTCAGGGTGCCGATCTGGTTGATCTTGATCAGGATCGAGTTGGCGATGCCCTTCTGGATGCCTTCTTTCAGGATCTTGGTGTTGGTGACGTACAGGTCGTCGCCGACCAGCTGCACCTTCTTGCCCAGTTCCTTGGTCAGGATCGCCCAGCCATCCCAGTCGCCTTCGTGCATCGCGTCTTCGATCGAGATGATCGGGTACTTGTCGCACCAGGTCGCCAGCAGGTTGGTGAACTCGGTGGCGGTCAGGCTCAGGCCTTCGCCTTCCAGTTCATACTTGCCGTTCTTGTAGAACTCGGAAGCAGCGCAGTCCAGGCCGATGGCGATCTGGGTGCCTGGCTCGTAGCCGGCTTCTTCGATGGCCTGGATGATCAGCTTGATCGCTTCTTCATGGTTGGCCAGCGATGGCGCGAAACCGCCTTCGTCGCCCACGTTGGTGTTCAGGCCCTTCTTGTGCAGGATCTTTTTCAGCGTGTGGAACACTTCGGCGCCGTAGCGGACCGCTTCCTTGAACGACGGGGCGCCCACTGGAATGATCATGAATTCCTGGATGTCCAGGTTGTTGTCGGCGTGCGCGCCGCCGTTGATGACGTTCATCATCGGCACCGGCAGTTGCATCGCGCCCGAACCGCCGAAGTAGCGGTACAGCGGCAGGCCGGCTTCCTCAGCAGCGGCCTTGGCGACAGCCATCGACACGGCCAGCATGGCGTTGGCGCCCAGGCGGCCTTTGTTTTCGGTGCCGTCCAGGTCGATCAGCGTGCGGTCGAGGAAGGCTTGCTCATTGGCGTCCAGGCCCATGATCGCTTCCGAGATTTCGGTGTTGATGTTTTCGCAGGCTTGCAGCACGCCCTTGCCGAAGTAACGCTTCGGATCGCCGTCGCGCAGCTCGATCGCTTCGCGCGAACCGGTCGATGCGCCCGACGGCACGGCGGCGCGGCCCATGACGCCGGATTCCAGCAGCACGTCGCATTCGACGGTAGGATTGCCGCGCGAGTCCAGGATTTCACGGCCGATGATGTCAACAATAGCACTCATGTCATTCTCCAAAGTTAGGCGATGCGAAGTCGCTACGCGTTCTGATGCGCGTTGCGGACAAAATAACGGGAATTAATTGTACCCGGCGCAAGAGGGCCACTCATACGAAAACTCGTACGCCAGGTATGCTGCGTCAGTTGAAGCTGTTTTCCAGGAAGCCAGCTTTTTTGGTGATGCGGTCCAGCTCGATCAGCGTGGACAGCAGCTCCTTCATGCGACCCAGCGGCACGGCGTTCGGGCCGTCCGACAGGGCTTCCGCAGGGTTCGGATGCGTTTCCATGAACACGCCGGCCACGCCCACGGCCACGGCCGCGCGCGACAGCACGGGCACCATCTCGCGCATGCCGCCGGACGAGGTACCGTTGCCGCCTGGCAGTTGCACCGAGTGGGTCGCATCGAACACCACCGGGCAGTTCGATTCGCGCATGATGGCCAGCGAACGCATGTCCGACACCAGGTTGTTGTAGCCGAAGGAGGCGCCGCGCTCGCAGGCCATGAAGTTGTCTTCGTTCAAGCCCTTGGCGCGGGCGGCCAGGCGGGCTTTGTCGATGACGTTCTTCATGTCGCCGGGAGCGAGGAACTGGCCCTTCTTGATGTTGACCGGCAGGCCGGACTCAGCGCAGGCGACGATGAAGTCGGTCTGGCGGCAGAGGAAGGCCGGCGTTTGCAGCACGTCGACCACCGCCGAGACTTCGGCGATTTCGTCGATCGAGTGCACGTCGGTCAGCACCGGCACGCCCAGCTCGCGCTTGACGTCGCCGAGGATCTCCAGGCCCTTGTCGCGGCCCGGACCGCGGTACGAGGTACCGGAGGAACGATTGGCCTTGTCGAACGAGGACTTGTAGATGAACGGGATGCCCAGCGCCGCCGTCATTTCCTTCAGCGCGCCGGCGGTGTCGAACGCCATCTGGCGCGATTCGATCACGCAGGTGCCGGCGATGAGGAAGAACGGTTTATCCAGGCCTACGTCGAATCCGCACAGTTTCATGCTGCATCTCCTTGCAGTGCAGGTGCTTCACCCGCGGCGACAGCGTGCGGGCGATTGCCGCCGGCGGCCTTGTGGGCCAGTGCTGCCTTGATATAGGACGTGAACAGCGGGTGGCCGTCACGCGGGGTCGATTTGAATTCCGGGTGGTACTGCACGCCCATGTACCAAGGGTGGGCGTTTTCGCCGGTACGCGGCAGTTCCATGATTTCGCACAGGTCTTCGGTCGGCGTACGGGCCGCCACCACCAGGCCGGCCGCTTCGACGCGCGGCAGGTAGTGGTTGTTGGCTTCGTAGCGGTGGCGGTGACGCTCGGTCACCACGCCGCCGTAGATTTCCGATGCAAGGGTGCCCGGCTTGACGGCGCAGGTCTGCGCGCCCAGGCGCATGGTGCCGCCCAGGTCGGAGTTTTCGTCGCGCTTCTCGACCTTGCCGTCCTGGCCTTGCCATTCGTCGATCAGGGCGACCACGGGCTGCGAGGTTTCCAGGTCGAACTCGGTCGAGTTGGCGGCGGTCAGGCCTGCCTTGTGGCGGGCGTATTCGATCAGCGCCACCTGCATGCCGAGGCAGATGCCCAGGTAAGGGATCTTGTTTTCACGGGCGAACTGCGCCGCCATGATCTTGCCTTCGACGCCGCGCTTGCCGAAGCCGCCCGGCACCAGGATGGCGTCGTACTTGGCCAGCGAGGCGCAGCCGGTGGTTTCGATCTCTTCCGAGTCGATGTACTCGATGTTGACCTTCGATTCGTTGTGGATGCCGGCGTGGCGCAGCGCTTCGGTCAGCGACTTGTACGACTCGGTCAGTTCCACGTACTTGCCGACCATGCCGATCGACACTTCGGTCTTCGGATGTTCCAGCGTGTAGATCAAACGGCTCCACACCGACAGGTCGGCCGGCGCCGGGTTCAGGTCCAGCGCTTCGCAGATGATCGCGTCCAGACCCTGGTCGTGCAGCATCTGCGGCACTTTATAGATGGTATCGACGTCCCACACGGAAATGACGGCCTGCTCTTCGATGTTCGAGAACAAGGAGATCTTGGCGCGTTCGTCTTCCGGGATGGCGCGGTCGGCGCGGCACAGCAGCGCGTTCGGCGAGATGCCGATTTCGCGCAGCTTCTGTACCGAATGCTGGGTAGGCTTGGTCTTCAGCTCGCCGGCGGAGGCGATGTACGGCACCAGGGTCAGGTGCACGAAGGCCGTGTTCTTGCGGCCTGCGCGCAGGCTCAGCTGACGCGCGGCTTCGAGGAACGGCAGCGATTCGATATCGCCGACGGTGCCGCCGATTTCGCACAGGGCCACGTCGTAGCCTTCGGCGCCGCGACGGATGTAGTCCTGGATTTCATTGGTGATGTGCGGAATCACCTGCACGGTCTTGCCCAGGTACTCGCCGCGGCGTTCCTTGCGGATCACCGATTCATAGATCTGCCCGGTGGTGAAGTTGTTCACCTTTTTCATGCGGGTGGAAATGAAGCGCTCGTAGTGACCGAGGTCGAGGTCGGTTTCGGCCCCGTCGTCGGTGACGAAGACTTCACCGTGTTGCATAGGGCTCATCGTGCCAGGATCGACGTTGATGTACGGGTCGAGCTTGAGCATGGTGACTTTGAGGCCGCGCGATTCGAGGATCGCGGCGAGAGAGGCGGCGGCAATCCCTTTACCAAGGGAAGACACGACGCCGCCAGTGACGAAGACAAATTTGGTCATTGCAGATAGTGCCGAACGGCACGTGCGGGAAATTGAAATTATACCCTAAAACGTGCAATTCTCCACCTTCCTGCCCGGAAAAATCCGCAACTGGACGGGAAAATCCAGATGGTTAAACAGCAAACGAGACCGTTTATCAATCCGCCGCGACCGTGCCTCACCGTACAGACCGGATACTCCAACAAGAACAAAATGACAACTCATTGAATAAAAGGAGGCTCATCATGAACTACGAAGAACTCGATCCATTTGGCATGTATGTCGACAACGGCCATAAAGGCCCCGGTCCGGAACTGATGGGCGCCGACACGCTGATCGGCAACCATGTCCACAACCTGAAAAACGAGCACCTGGGCGAGATCAAGGAAATCATGCTCGACATGCGCACCGGTCAGATCGCCTATGCGGTGATGTCGCACGGCGGCGTGTTCACGCTCGGCGAGAAGCTGTTCGCCGTGCCCTGGGAAGCGATGACCCTGGACACCATCAACAAGCGCTTCACGCTCAATATCGACAAGGACCGCATCGATAGCGCCCCCGGCTTCGACAGCGACCACTGGCCGAACATGGCCAACCAGACCTGGGCCAGCCAGATTCATACCTACTATGGCACCAACAGCGCGCGCAGCGCCGACCTCCGCTAACTAGCAGAAGTCGCGGCTGATGGTCGGCAGGCGTCCCAGCAGGTGGGACATGTCGACCAGCCGCTTGGCAATCAGGTGGCGCACCACACCCTCCTGTTGCCAGACCCCATACACCCCCAGCAGCGGCGCGCTCAGCACTTCGCGCCGCTGCTGCTCGACCAGCGCCGGCCAGATGATGACGTTGACGTTGCCGGTCTCATCCTCGAGGGTGATGAAGATCACGCCCTTGGCCGTGCCGGGACGCTGCCGCACCGTGACCATGCCGCAGGCCCGCGCCAGCATGCCGTTGGTGTAGGTGTTGAGCGTGGCGGCCGGCAGGAAGCGGTGCTCCAGCAGCCTGGGCCGCAGCAGCGCCAGCGGATGGCGCCCCAGCGTCAGGCCGTGCGAGCGGTAGTCGCCAAGGATTTCCTCCCCTTCCGACGGCGGCTTCAGCACCGGGATTTCCTCGTCCGGCGTGGTCGGCCGCAGCAGGTCCTTGTCCGGCGTGGCGCCGACCGCCTGCCACAAGGCCTGGCGCCGGTTGCCGGCCAAATCCTTCAACGCATTGCCGCCGGCCAGCACCTGCAGGTCATGCCGCTCCAGGTCGGCACGCCGCGCCATATCGGCCACGCTGGCGAACGGCCGCTGCGCGCGGGCCTGCTCGATCCGCTCGGCCGCTTCGGCCCGCATCCCCTTCAGCATCGACAGGCCCAGCCGCACCGCAGGCTGGCCGCGCTTGCCCGCCGGCTCTTCCAGCGATGAATCCCAGCCGCTGATGGTGACGTCGATCTCGCGCACCTGCACGCCGTGGCGTCTGGCGTCCTGCACCAGCTGCGACGGGCTGTAGAAGCCCATCGGCTGGCTGTTGAGCAGCGCGCACAGGAAGGCGGCCGGCTCGTGGCATTTGAGCCAGGAACTGGCATAAGTGAGCAGCGCGAAACTGGCGGCGTGCGATTCGGGGAAGCCATACTCGCCGAATCCTTTGATCTGCTCGCAGATAGCTTGCGCGAAGCCCAGTTCATAACCGCGCTCCAGCATGCCACTGATGATGCGGCCCTGGTACTTGTCTACGCCGCCCTTGCGCTTCCATGCCGCCATCGCGCGGCGCAACTGGTCCGCCTCGCCTTCGGTGAAGCCTGCCGCAATCTGGGCAATTTGCATCACCTGCTCCTGGAAGATCGGCACGCCGAGCGTGCGTTTCAACGCCTCGTCCAGTCCGTGCGGATAGTCGATCAGTTTGGGATTCATGCGCCGCTGCAGATACGGATGCACCATGCCGCCCTGTATCGGCCCCGGCCGCACCAGCGCAACTTCGATCACCAGATCGTAGAACTCCTTAGGCCGCAGGCGCGGCAGCATGCTCATCTGGGCGCGCGATTCGATCTGGAACACGCCGATGGTATCGGCTTCCCACATCATGGCGTAGGTGGCCTTGTCCTCCTTCGGAATGTCCTGCATGCGGAACGGCGTCCCGCGCTGCGCCGCGACCAACGCCAGGCAGCGCCGCAGCGCCGACAGCATGCCCAGCGCCAGCACGTCCACCTTCATCAGGCCCAGCTCCTCCAGATCATCCTTGTCCCATTGGATGACGCAACGCCCCTCCATCGTGGCCGCCTCGATCGGCACCAGCCGCGACAGCTTTTCGTGCGAAATGACAAAACCGCCCGGATGCTGCGATAAATGGCGGGGGAATCCCAGCAGCGTCATCGCCAGCGAAGCCCACTGCTGCGCCAGCTGCGATGCCGGATCCAGCCCGCACTCGGCCAGCCGTCCCAGCAGATCATGCTTGCTGTCGAACCAGTGATGCGCCTTGGCCACCTTCTCGACGATGGCGAGGTCCACGCCCAGCGCCTTGCCGCTGTCGCGCAGCGCGCTCTTGGGCCGGTAGCTGATGACGACGGCGGCCAGCGCGGCACGATCGGCGCCGTACTTTTGATAGATGTACTGGATCACCTCCTCGCGCCGCTGGTGCTCGAAGTCGACGTCGATGTCCGGCGGCTCGTTGCGCTCCTTGGAAATAAAGCGCCCTGTCAGCATGTTGCTGCGTTCCGGATCGACCTCGGTCACGCCGAGGCAGTAACAGACCACCGAGTTGGCCGCCGATCCCCTGCCCTGGCACAGGATCTCTTTCGATCGCGCGAAACGGACGATGTCGTACACCGTCAGGAAGTACGGCTCGTACTTCAGGTCCGCAATCAGCTCCAGCTCTTTCTCGATCTGCCCCCGCACCTTGTCCGATACGCCGGCAGGGAAGCGCCGTTGCGCACCGGCATACACTTCCTGCCGCAAATAGCTGGCCGGCGTATGGCCGGGAGGCACCAGTTCGTGCGGATATTCGTAGCGCAATTCTTCAAGATTGAACGTGCATAGCTCCATGATGCTCAGCGTCTCCGCCAGCGCTTGCGGCGGATACAGATTCGCCAGCCGCAAGCGCGGCCGCAGATGCTGCTCCGCGTTCTGCGACAAGGCATAGCCGCACTCGCCCACCGCCTTGCCGAGACGCACGGCGGTCAAGGTATCGTGCAGCGGCTTGCGCGAGCGCACATGCATGCAGACATGCCCGAGCGCCACCACCCGCATGCCATGTTGCAGCGCCACTTCATCGATGCTGATCCGATGCGCCTCGTCGAAGGCGCGCTGCAACAGGCTCAAGCCCATCCACGCGCGGCCGGGAAACGTCGCTTCCATCCATGCCGCCTGCGCATGCAGGCGATCGACATCGTCCGGCTGGTGCGCCGGATAATGCGGCAGCAAAATCAGCAGGCAATCCGGCAATCCCTTCAGATGCGCAAACGCCGGCGGCGGCGCGGCCAGGTCGGCCGGCGTCAGCAGATAGCTGCCCTTGGCGACGCGGTTGCGGGCGATGGTGATCAGCTCGCACAAATTGCCGTAGCCTTCACGGTTCCTGGCCAGCGCGACCAACGACAGCGCCGGACTGCCGTCAGGATTCTTCAGATGGAAATGGCTGCCTATCAACAGCGGAAACTTTGCCTCTTTCGCGGCGGCGTGAGCACGTACTACGCCCGCCAGCGAGCATTCATCGGTGATGGCCAGCCCGGCGTAATCGAGCTGCATGGCGCGCGCGACCAACTCCTCGGCATGGGATGCGCCTTGCAGGAAGGAGAAATTGGACAGGCAGAACAGCTCGGCATAAGCGGGCAATCCCTGCGCTGGCGATGTGTTCGAGGTGGCCATGGCTTGATACTGTGTTTATATACAGTATTCTACACCCTATTTTTCCCTCCTGGGCCGTTATACTAGCCGGATGATTATTCAAGAATTGAACTGCTTCGGCATCGCCCCTGGCGGCGGCAACGCCGCTCTGGTTATCCAGGACGACCACACCGGCGCCGACCAGCGCCAGCAACTGGCCCGGGAGCGCAACAAGGCGGCGTGCGTGTTCATCGACCACGACGCGGCCGGCAACGTCCTCCTTGACTACTTCTATCCGCACACCCGCAGCCCGCTGTGCCTGCACGCCACGCTGGCCGCGGCGCGGGTGCTGCTGTCGGCGGAACAGCCGTCGCTGCAGGTCCGCACCGCGATGCGCGGCCAGCCGCTGACGCTGACCTTGCGGGCCGGCAGCGTCTTCATCGAATTGACGCCGCAAGCGCCGCCGGCCGTGGACATCCCGCACAACCTGCCAGCGCTGCTGCTGGCCGCACCCGGCCTGCGGCTGGCATCGCCGCCGGTCATCGCCTCGGTCGGCAGCCCCAAGCTGCTGCTGCAAGTCGCCGACAGCGCCACCCTGCAAGCGCTGCGGCCGGACCTTGCGCGCATCCACGAATGGGGCAAGCAGCACGGCGTCAGCGGCTGCTACGCCTGGTGCCTGCGTCCGGATGGCGCCGTCGAAGGCCGCAACTTCAACCACCTCGCCCCGGCGATGGAAGACAGCGCAACCGGCGTGGCGGCCGGCGCCCTCACCGTCCACCTCCGGCGCAGCCTCGATCTGTACCAGGGTGCGAACATGAACCAGCCTTGTTTGATCCGCACGCAGCTCAACCATGAAACTATTTTAATAGGTGGTGCAACCGAGTTTGTCCCGAACAAAATCAGCCCTACGTAGTTCTACGCAGAACGAAAGCCACTTGGCGCGGCAAAACAACAGTAAATAAAGTTTGCACGCAAAATTGTCGGAAAACCCATGTTTCCATGAACGATTTGAATAGAATCAAATTTTTCATGGGAGAGATACTTGTTCGCCACTTCACCGCTACGTAAAGCCGTTCTGCTCAGCCTGTACGGCGCCGCCGCCCTCAGTTTCGCACCATCCGCCTTCGCCCAATCGGCGCCGGAAGCCAAGCCGGACACCGGCATGCAATCGGTCAGCATCATCGGCTCGCGCCGCGCGACCAGTTCGTCCACCGACACCGTGGTGCCGGTCGATATCATCCCGATGAGCAAGTCCAGCGAACAAGGCGGCCAGTTCGACCTGGCGCAAACGCTGACCTACATTTCGCCATCGTTCAACTCGACCCGCCAGACCGGCTCCGACGGCGCCGACCTGGTCGACTCCGCCGCGCTGCGCGGCCTCGGTTCCGACCAGACCCTGGTGCTGGTCAACGGCAAGCGCCGCCACACTACCGCGCTGGTCAACCTGTTCGGCGCGCGCAACCGCGGCAACACCGGCACCGACATGAACGCCATTCCGCTGCTGGCCATCAAGGACGTGCAAGTGCTACGCGACGGCGCCGCCGCCCAGTACGGCTCGGACGCGATCGCCGGCGTGATGGATATCGGCCTGAAGAAAAGCAAGGGTTGCGAAGCGGTCGCCGGCTTCAGCGAATACTCGCGCCGCGACGGCAAGAACTACCTGGCCTCGGCCTACTGCGGCTTCGAGATCGGCAACGGCGGCGTGCTCGGCGTCACCGGCGAGTACCTGGACCGCGGCCGCTCCAACCGCGCCGAAGCGGACAACCCGCGCACCATCGGCGACAGCAAGACCCAGAACCAGACCATCTACCTGAACGGCGAACTGCCGACCACCGGCAGCGGCCGCCTGTACTTCACGGCCGGCGCGCAAACGCGCGACGCCTCATCCGGCGCCTGGGCGCGCGGCGGCATCGACAGCGACGACATCCCGTCGCGCAACTCGGCGGCCATGTACCCGAACGGCTTTGTGCCGTTCATCAACGCAACCATCGACGACCGCTACGCCACCGTCGGCCACCGCAACCAGGTGGGCGAGTGGAATATGGACCTGTCGCAGACCTACGGCTACAACAAGATGATCTATGACATCAGCAACACGCTGAATGCCTCGATCGCCAACAAGGACCTGCTGGCCGGCGGCAAGGGCGTCAGCCCGGACCACTTCAACGCCGGCGGCTTCTCGTTCGAGCAGCTGACCACCAACCTCGACTTCAACCGCTACTTCGAAGGCGCGCTGGGCACCGGCGGCCTGAACGTCGCCTTCGGCGGCGAATACCGCCACGAGAACTACAAGATCTACGCCGGCGAACCCGGCTCGTACAGCGACGCAGACGGCGTCGGCATCGGCGGCAACGCCGGTAGCCAGGGCTTCCCCGGCTTCCAGCCGGCCGACCAGGTCAACGCCAACCGCCACAGCCTGGCCGCCTACCTTGATCTGGAAGCGGACCTGACGCCGACCATCAAGGCGCAAGGCGCGGTGCGCTATGAAAAATACAGCGACTTCGGTTCGACCACCACCGGCAAGCTGGCCGGCAGCTGGCGCGTGGCGCCCGCCGTGCTGCTGCGCGGTTCGGCCAGCACCGGCTTCCGCGCGCCGTCGCTGCAGCAGGTCTACTTCTCGTCCACCTTCACCGACTTCATCGGTGGCGTGCCGACCGACGTCGTGCTGGCGCCGAACGGCAGCGCCGTCACCAACGCGGCCGGCATTCCCAAGCTGAAGGAAGAAAAATCCAACAGCTACACGCTGGGCACCACCTGGACGCCGAGCCAGGCCGTTTCCGTCACCGCCGACCTGTACGACATCAAGATCAAGGACCGCATCGTGCTGTCGGGCCGCTTCGACGCCAGCAACTACCCCGACCTGGCCGCCAGGCTGGCGACCCTGGGCGTGGGCCAGGCGCAATTCTTCGTCAACTCGGTCGACACCACGACCAAGGGCCTGGACCTGACCGCGTCGCACAAGACCAACTTCGGCGCCAACAAGCTGACCACCTTCCTCGCGCTGAACGTCAGCAAGACCGAAGTGACCGGCATCCACGCGCCGGCCTCGCTGAAGGGCTACGAGGACGTGCTGCTGTCGGAGAAGGAACGCCTGTACATCGAGCAAGGCGCGCCGCGCTCGAAGGCGACCCTGGGCTTCGACTATGTGACCGGTCCGTGGGAAAGCGACCTGAAGATCATCCACTTCGGTCCGCAGACCCTGGGCACCTACAGCGGTACGGCCGCCGGCGTGCCTAACCAGCACTACGAAGCCAAGACCTCGGCCGACCTGAGCTTCACCTACGCCATCAACAAGAACATGAAGTTCACGTTCGGCGGCAACAACATCTTCAACGTCAAGCCGACCTCCCAGAACCCTGACGAGACCGACAACGGCTTCAAGTATGAGAGCGTGCAGTTCGGTTTGAACGGCGCATCGTACTTCGGCCGCCTGTACGTCAAGTTCTAAGTTTTACCGCTTCCTCCAACGGCACCTTCGGGTGCCGTTTTACTATAAGCTGTGGTTTTTCTTTTTCGAACGACAACCTTCCATGAGCGATGAAAATCAGCTATCTCTTGACGAACTGAGGCTCCTTTGTCAGCACATCTGCCCCGTCTGAGATTGATGGAAATTTCGCCCGAATCGCTGCGAGCACTTCCCCGCGACGACCTCGATATGACCGTGTACGAATATGTTGAGGCGCAGTTGGGCAAAGCTGAAGCAATTTGACGCCAAGTTCGCCGATAGCGCGACGAAGTTTCCTGAGCTGCGAAGCCTCTTTATCCAATCGCATGAACATGAGTTCATACCCGCAAAGAACTAGCGCTCAGGCAGTTGCTGCTTCAGGAAGGTAACGGTGGCATCGACTGTCGGCTGCAGCCATGGATCAAACAGCCAGAACGAGTGCGGCGTATCCGGCAAGATAACTGTCTGAGTGGCTGCCGCCACCTGTCTCATTTTTCCCTGCATCTCATCACGTCCCACCGAGAAGCGCGGTTGTGCGCTGTCGATGAAGAGGATGGCTGGCATGCCTTCGCGTACGTATTGGATCGGCGACGCTTCGCGCCACAAGGCTGTCTTCTCTGCATAACGGCCACCAAACCATGCGCCGGCCGATGATGGATTCTTTTTCGGATCGTCCTCCGTCGCGCGGGCGGCCTCGGAAGTAAAGTCGGACAACCCGTCGATGTTGATGATGGCCTGCACCGCGCTGGAGATGGAACTGCCGGCGGCACCGGGATCGAACTGGTCGAGGTGACCGGTCACGCCGGCCAGGCTGGCGATCTGTCCGCCTGCGGAGCCGCCAGCCAGAGCAATGCGCTGCGGATCAATCCCGTACTGCCCGGCATTGCTGCGCACCCAGCGCACCGCCGCGCGCACGTCGTGTATCGCGGCGGGATAGCGCGCCTCGCCCGATAATCGATAGCTGACCGTCACCGCTGCATAGCCGCGCTGCGCCAGCAGCACCGCCATCGGCGCGAACTCGGAACGGAAGCCGGAGCGCCAGCCGCCGCCATGCACCAGTATGACCACGGGCATGCTGCGACTTGCGTCCATCGCCGGCAGATACAGGTCGAGCTTCAGGCAGCGTGCACCGTATTGAACATAGGTCTGATCCGCGATCCTCGCCACATCTGGCGGCAGTGCCGCGCTGGCGATGCGAATGAAAGGATAGTCGCCCCGGAGCTTGTCGTAAGTATGCAAGGCGTCGTATGTATTGGTTGCGTCAGGTGGCGGTTCAATACATGGCGCGGCAATGGCCAGTAGAGGCGAAAGCAGCAGCGCGGCGGTGAAAGAAAGGAGGCGCGGCGGAAAAACAGGCATAGCAGGCTCAATGACAATGCAAGGAGCCCAGTATTACACATCGCCTGGCTTGTTCAACTGAGCATCTTACTCTTGGCCAACAACAAACTGGCTTCGATCATGCGTCCATGTTAATCTGTACTGAATGGCAACTTCAATCCGGTCTCATGCAACTCGGCAGTGATTGCGGCAAGCCCTGGGGTGTTTTATATTTTTCCGAAAAATTTAACCTCACCATATGCCAACTATAAAAATCGGTATATTTGCGCCCGATATTCGCTCTGCGCCAATTTCCGGCCGGTCCATTGTTGACCGAGCAAAAATGATTGCGGAAAAAATCGCGCTATGGAGCGCAAGCTACCAAGTGTTTCTCGCTCCCGAATATCTGTTTGCGCAAGATATAGACAAACTGCCCGGCTACTGCACCCCCATTAGCTACGACGAGGCGCAGCAAGTGCGTGACATCATGAAAGCCGCCAGCCTGCGGGCGCAAGGGATGCTGATTGTTCCGGGCACGATTTTTTTTATGAACGGAACATATAACCCGCACGCGTTCAACGTCGCATTTGCCTATTTGGATGGAAAAGAAATCAAGGAGGTCAGCAAGACCGGCGATGCCCAGGATATCGCTTATGCCAGGAAAGCAGGTTTCGCCTATTTTGCCACCCCGCCCGACGAAGCGACGGCTGTTCTGCCGTGGAGGGGTATCAAAGTCTGCATGCAAATCTGTGCGGACATAACGATTGAACCGCCAGAAGTATGCAAGCTCGCGCTGCATCCGGCATTCATGCCCGGGGCGGCGCTTCTCCACACAGTGGGCCAAAAGAACGCTCCGGAGAACCGCGCCATTGCGGACGGCTCGGGCAAATGTAAAGGCTTGGGCGCGTCCGCGGCATTCGAGATGAAAGGGGCAGACGGCGAAATGACGCTCGAGATTCCCTGATTCGCTAACAGCGTGGAGCAGGCGCCGACCACATCGTTTTAAAGCATCGACAGCTTACGTTTGCTTACATCTCCCTAACGCTATCCAACTCGTTGCCGTTTTACACTGCCTACATCTTAGGCACAGGAGCGTACTATGCGCCGGGCACTCTTACTCATGTTGGTTCTTTCGTTGCTGCAGGGCGCGCTGGCATACGCCGCGCTGGGCAGTTCCCCTTCCGATTTCGGTACCACGCCAGTGCGCCAAGGCGGGCGCAGCCTGGCGGCCGCCAGCAGCGACACGGCGGCCGTCTATACCGTCAGCCAGAGCACGCTCGACAGCGGCACGGTCGTTCGCGAATATACCAACACACAAGGCATCGTCTTTGCCGTCAGCTGGAACGGCCCGACTTTGCCCGACCTGCGCACGCTGCTGGGCGACAAGTTCGCGGTGATGACCAGCTCCGCCGGCAAGCGCCCCAAGGCCGGCCACTCGCAACTGGCGGTGAACCAGTCGGACGTGGTGATCGTCTCCAGCGGCCATATGCGCGCCTTCGCCGGCCATGCCTGGATACCCGGCGCGCTGCCGGCCGGCTTCGACACCAACGTCATCGAATAAGGACCAGCGCATGAAACGATTGCCTGCCACCGACCGGCTGCTGCATCGCGCCGGTGCCGCCCTGCTGTCCGCGTCCAGTTCGATCTGGTTTGTCTACCTTGCCGGCGCCGTGCTCGCGCTGGCCTTGAGCGCTTGCGGCGGCGGCAGTGGCAGCAGCGCCGGCAGCGGCTCGTCCACCGTCCAGGCCAACGCCACGACAACGCCGGTGGTCAGCATCAGCGCCACGCCGACCGCCACCACCGTCGGCCAGGTCGTCACGCTGACCTGGAGCGTCAGCAATCCGACCTCCACCAGCTGCAGCGCCTCGGGCGCCTGGAGCGGCATCGTCGAGACCAGCGGCACCCAAACGGTGACCGCCGGCGCGGCGGGCACGGCCAACTACACCATCACCTGCGGCGGTGTCAGCAACACGACCAGCGTGGTCGTCAGCACGCCGCCGCCCTCGCCCACCGTCAGCCTGACCCTGGCGCCGGCCAGCATCACGACCGCGCAGACGACCGTGCTGAGCTGGTCGTCCGCCAACGCCACCGGCTGCACCGCCAGCGGCGCATGGAGCGGCGCCAAGGCCACATCCGGCACGGTCAATATCACGCCCACCGCGGCGGGCAACTTTACCTACAGTCTGTCGTGCAGCGGCGGCGGCGGCAGCGCCGATGCCAGCGCGGCCTTGAGCGTGACAGCGCCGCTCAGCAACAGCACCGCCATCATCGTCGACAGCGGCCCGACCGGCGTCAACGGTTCGATCAACATCCCCTACGTCAACTTGACGGTGTGCCGCCCCGGAACAACTATCTGCCAGACCATCGACCACGTGCTGCTCGATACCGGCTCCTACGGCCTGCGCCTGCTGGCGCCGCTCGACGCGGCGCTGGCGCTGCCGGTCGTCAAGACAGCGTCGGGCGCAGACGCCGGCGAGTGCGGCAAGTTCATCAGCGGCTACACCTGGGGCGCGGTGCGCCAGGCCGACGTGAAGATGGCGGATGAAACAGCATCCGCGATCTCGATCCAGGTGATCGGCGACACCGGCGCCAGCTATGCGAGCACGCCGTCCAGCTGCAGCAGCGCCGGCAACAACATCGGCACGCTGTCGGCGCTGGGCGCCAAGGGTATCCTCGGCGTCGGTCTGTTCAAGCAGGATTGCGGCGACAGCTGCGCGCGCTCGGCGGTCAGCGGCTTTTATTATGCGTGCACCAGCAGCGGCTGCACGACCAGCAGCATGCCGCTGGCGTCGCAGGTCAGCAATCCGGTGGCGTCGTTCGCGGTGAACAACAACGGTGTGCTGCTGGTATTGCCCAGCGTGGGCACGGGCGGCCTGACGTCGGTCAGCGGCACGCTGATCTTCGGCGTCAACACGCAGACCAACAACGCCATCGCCGGCGAGACGCTGTTCAAGACCAACAGCGGCGGCGATTTCAGCACCACCTATAAGAGCAAGACCTACAGCGCCAGCTTCATCGACAGCGGCTCGAACGGCTACTTCTTCAACGACAGCACGATACGCACCTGCTCGGGCGGCGACTTCTATTGCCCGGCCTCGACGCTGTCGCTGAGCGCGGCCAATGCCGCAGCCGATGGCAGCGCCACCGGCACCGTCAATTTCAACGTGGTGAACATGGTGCAGCTGGACTCCGCCATCTCGGCGGCGCAGGTCGGCGGCACGGCGGGCAGCACCACCTCGTCGGCCGGCAACTACTTCGACTGGGGACTGCCCTTCTTCTACGGCCGCCGCGTGTTTGTCGTGATGGAAGGCGGCACCGTCAACGGCAAGACGGGGCCGCTCTGGGCTTACTAGGCAGGACTAGGACTGTGCCGCCGCGTTCGGCGCCCGCTTGACGCGCGGCGCGGCGGCAGGCGCCACACTGACGCCGATAACCGCCTTGGCCGTCGCCCGTCCGCCGGCGCGTACCACCTCATCCTCGCCGATCACCAGGGCCCGCTGCTGGCGGTGCAGCACGCCCAGCCGTCCCTGGTCGAGCAGGAACAGGTCGCGCAGTTCGAACGGCCCGGTGGCGCCGGCGATCAGCTCCGGCGCGAAGCCCAGCGCGATCTTGCCCTCGCCCGCTTCCAGCCATTGCGCGGAATCGGCCACGCCCAGCGGCTTCAGCACGCCGTTGACGGTGCCGTACAACATGCCGCGCACTTCATAGCGGCCCGCCGCCGCAGTCTCCACGCCGACCTCCAGATTGACGCCCGCGCCGTCCGCCAGCACCACGCCGCGCGTCAGCCGCGCCACCGGCATGGCGACAGGGAACGCCAGCCGCACCGAGCGCTCGATGGCCTGGTCCTTGACCTTGCCTGACGCCTCGGCGCGTATCTCCCACAATCCCGGCACTGGCGCCTCGTCGGCATCGAGCACCAGGCTGGCGCGCATGCGACCGGTGACGTCCGTCTTGAAGCTGACCGGGAAGCGCCGACCTGCCGGCGAGATCACGTAGCCCTCGAGCTTGGAAAGCTTGGCGGCAGAAGGCTTGCCAGTACCGTCCTGCAATTCCGATTGCAGCACCAGCTCGTTCCCGTGCAGATAATGCAGCGCGGCCGTTTGCATGGTCAGCGTGTACGGGCTGTCCGGTTCGACCACGTTGATCAGGTAGCGGTCGCTGCCGCTGGCGCCATCCACCTTCAGCTTGAACTTGCCGGCACCCAGCGACGGATGCAGGCGGAACGCCGAGGTGCCCGGCGCGAACGGCACGTCGGCCTTGGCCAGCTTGTCGGCGCTGACGATCATTTCCATGCCGTCGCCCGAGGCCAGCGAGCGGCCGGCCGGATCGATCACCGTCATCGCCAGCGGATGGATAGCAGCTTGCTCGCGCGGGCCGACCGAGCTCAGCACCTGCAATCGCACCAGCGCGCGCGGCGCCGTGGTGTTCAGCGTGACGCCGGCGGCCAGCTCGTCTGCCGTTACGCTGCGGTACGACTCCTTGCTCTGCGCGACATACGGCGTGGCGGCAGGCGCGGCGGCCGCACCTGGCGTCGCCCAGCTCAGCGAGACAGGATCGCGCGAGACTTTCGGCATGGCGCCGGCCAGCGATGGCGGCGCGACGGCATCGTCCCCAGCGCCGGCGGCCACGGTGAGGTTGGCATTCTTCAAGCTCGACGTGCCGGGAGCGACGACGGCGACGGCGGACAAATCGCCGCCCTGGGCCGGCAGCAGTTCGCGCGGCGCGGCATGGGCATGCGCGGCCGCCAGCAGGGCGGCCATCAACAGTGTCATTTTCATGGTGTGGTTTCCTCTGCGATCAAACATCGTTGCGCAAGATGACGTCCAGGCCGAAGCACTGGCGGCGGCTCTGGTTGTGCGACAGCGGCTCGGCGCCATTGGTCACATCCTTGTCGTTGAACCAGTGCGCGCCCGCGCCCGATTGGCTGGTACAGTTGAGGAAGCCGTCTGAGCAGCTGTTGAGCCAGGCCTGCGTCACTTCCAGCCCGACGTTGAGCGTGTAGCCGCCGCAATAGCTGTCGCTGTCGAACGGTGAGCTGTCGACGTCGGTGCCGACCACGTTGTAGAACGGTTTGGGCAAGGCCGGGCGGCCTGCCGTGCCGTACAGCCAGGCGGAGTTGTAACTGGCCATCCAGCTGGTCTGCTGCATGCGCACGGCATCGCTCTTGTAGCCGAGCAGCCAGCCGACCGCGCTCTCGAACACGTTGCCGCTGATGGCGGCGTCGGCCAGCGGCGTGCCCAGAGAAGACGGCGCCAGCGCGTTGGCCCAGCGGATCGCGTTGATGATGGTGGGATAGCGGCTGTCCGACGTCGGATTCGACATCAGCCAGCGCAATACGTTGCCGCCGTTGGAGTGGGTCTCGACGACCAGGTCGGTGATGTTGTTGTTGACGATGAAGGGATAGAGCTGATCGGCAAGGCAGCCCACGGCCGCGGGGCTCCACATGTATTGATCGAAGTCGCAATTGATGACCACATACAGATTTTGGTTGGGCAAGCCCTGTCGGACCGAATTGACCATGTCCCAGGTCCAGTAATCGTTGGCGGCGTTGGTCTGGTGGCCGGTGCCGTGTACGAAGGCCAGTCCGGTATTGCCGGCAGTTGCCGGCAGCGCTGTGGTAAGCGCCGCCGCCAGAGCCGCTGCCGCAGTCCATCTATTGCGTAGTTTCATGCCTTGTCTCCATGGGTGGTTGATCGAAGGATGACGCATCTCTGTGCGCACCGGTGGTTCGTGGCCCCGATGCGCCCGCCCAGACTAGCGGGATGCCGGCACGACAGTATTGTTAAATCGCGACAGTGGCTTATTAAATCGCGCCTTGGCTCGCCAGGCCATGATGTTTGCGTTTTGTCACGACTATGTCATGTAGCTTGGATACAGTCGCCAACTTGAATTTTCTTAATTTTGGGGAAGCAATGAAAACAAATCTGGTGATGTTGGCTGCCATGACGGCGGCTGGTCTGGTGGGTTGCGGCGGCGACTACACTCCTCCTCTGGCGATCCCGGAAGGCACGACCGTCACCCTGGCGCTCATGGAAACCACCGACATCCATGCCAACGTGATGAGCTATAACTACTATTCCCTGTCGGAAGACACCAGCCTGGGCCTGGAGCGCACCTCGACGCTGGTCAGCGCCGCCCGCGCGGAAAATCCAAACAACCTGCTGCTGGACGACGGCGACGTCATCCAGGGCACCTTGCTGGGTGACTTGCAAGCCGTGACCAAGCCGATCGCCTGCAGCGACACCATGGCCGTGCACAAGGTGATGAACGCCATGAAGTACGACGGCGGCGGCTTCGGCAACCACGAATTCAACTACGGCCTGCCGTTGCTGAGCCAGATCACCAACACCGACTTCGGCATTCCCGGCATCGCCAAGCCGGCCGGCACCTGCGGCGCGCCGACCTTCCCGCTGGTGCTGACCAACGTCACCGGCGTCGCCAGCGGCAAGCCCATCGTGCAGCCCTACACGCTGCTGCCGCGCACCTTCTCGGCCACCAAGCCGGACGGCACCAAGGTCGACGTCAAGATGAACATCGGCATCATGAGCTTCGTGCCGCCGCAGATCCTCGACTGGGACCAGAAAAACCTGGCCGGCAAGGTCGCGGTGACCGGCGTGCAGGAAGCTGCCAAGCAATACGTGCCGGAGATGCGCACCAAGGGCGCCGACCTGATCGTGGCGCTGTCGCACGGCGGCCTGGACCCAAGCGCCTACAGTCCGAAAATGGAAAACGGCAGCTATCACCTGACCACCACCGGCATCGACGCGCTGCTGGTCGGCCACTCGCACCTGATCTTCCCGAAAGGCAAAGAGACTGGCGCGGCGGCACTGGATCCATCGTTCGCGGCCTTCCCCGCCAGCGCCAGGATCGACGCCGTCAACGGCTTCGTCAACGGCGTGCCGACCGTGATGGCGCAGAGCTGGGGCCGCCGCCTGGGCATCATCAAGATGACCTTGGCGTACACCGCCGGCAAATGGGTGGTGCAATCGGACAAGACCACGGTGGAATCGCGCGGCTTCAAGTACAAGGACGGCACCACCAACGCGGCGGCCGATCCGGCCATCGCGCCCATCGTCGCCGCCGAGCACGCGGCCACCATCGCCTACGCCAAGCAGCCGCTGGGCGTGACGACCGACTTTGAAATGTCGGCCTACTTCTCGCTGGCGGGCGACGTCAGCGCGATCCAGCTGGTCAACCAGGCGCAGCTGGACTACGTGAAGAAATTCATCGCCAGCAGCACCGACGCCACCATCGCCAGCTACAAGAACATACCGGTGATCTCGTGCAGCGCGCCGTTCAAGGCCGGCCGCAACGGTCCTTCGGACTTCACCGACGTGGCGCCGGGCGCCAGCGCCGCGGCGCCGATAGGCTTGCAAGTGCGTAACCCGGGCGACCTCTACCTGTACAGCAACAACAACCTGCAGGCAGTGAAGATCAAGGGTTCCGACCTGAAGGCATGGCTGGAAACGGCCGCCAAGCAGTTCGGCCAGATCGATCCGGCCAAGACGGCAGAGCAGGACCTGGTTCCTTCATACGGCACGATCTACAATTATGACGTGTTCTATGCCGAGAACAACGCGCTGACCTACCAGATCGACGTGACCAAGCCGGTGGGCAGCCGCATCGTCAACCTGACCTATCTGGGCAAGGCTGTGGCCGATGGCGACGACTTCATTGTCGCCACCAACGACTACCGCGCGGGCGGCGGCGGTGCGGTGCCGGGCATAGACGGCAGCAAAACCATCATCAAGTCGCCGGACGCCAACCAGACCATCGTCAGCAACTACCTGGTGGCGCAGGGCACGGCGACCGGCAAGGTCACGCTGGCCAGCAACGGCAGCGCGCGTAGCTGGAGCTTCGTCAAGGTGGCCACGGCCGGTCCGGTGATCCTGCGTTCGGCGCCTGGCCACCTGGCGCTGGCCAAAAGCAGCGGCATCACCGCCGTCACGGCCGAGGGTGCGCTGGATGCCAGCGGCTTCGCCAAGTACACGGTGGATTTGAGCAAGTAAAGGGAATCGCGGGGCCGGTTGCGCCGGCCCCGTTCTTCATGAGGCAAGCGTCATGCAAATCAAAAACTATCCTGGGGTTGCGCTGATCGCCGTGTTGGCCAGCGTGTTCCTGTTCGGCTGCCAGATCCAGCACGAAAAGCCGACGTCGGCGCAGATTGAAGTCGTCGGCATGAAGGCGATGCAACAGGCCGACGCCAGCGCCGAGCGCAAGCTGATGTCGTGGTCGGCGCAGAACATGCCGGTGGCGCAGCGCGAGCTGGGCTTGTTGTATCAAACCCGTCCCAGGCAGCGGGCCGAATCGCTGAAGCTGTTCGAAGACGCCGCGCGCGGCGGCGACACCGAAGCCGCGTTCCAGCTGGGTGAAATGCTGCGCATCGGCGTGGTCGGCGTGCCGGCCGCACCGGGCGACGCGGCGCCCTGGTACGAGTTGGCCGCCAAGCAAAAGCACGCCAAGGCGGCGCTGGTACTGGGCCTGCTCTACAAGAACGGCGACGGCGTCAAGCGCGACGACGCGCAAGCCGCGTACTGGCTGAACGCGGCCAGCGACTTGGGCAACGCCCACGCGATGTTCCTGCTATCCAACATCTACAACGAAGGACGCGGCGTCGCGCAAGACGCCGCCAAGGCGCGCCACCTGCTGGAAGAGGCCGCCGAACACGAATACCCGCCGGCGATCCAGGAGCTGGCGATGACGGTGCAACTGGGCGACGCCCTGAGTCCCAAGGACGAGCGCCGCGCCGGCCACCTGCTCAAGGAAGCCAGCGAACACCGCCACAACAACTGGAATCGCTTTTAATTATGGCCTACTAAACCAGCCATTTCTTGGCTCTTTTGGAGTGGGCCAAGATGGTTCAAGATGGAATCCCTAACCAGCAATCAAAAGGATTTCATCATGAACCAACGTCTCGACTACGCCAAAGCCTCCCCTGAAGGTTACAAGGCTTTTGGCGCAGTGCACGTCTATCTCCAGAAATGCGGCCTGCCGCACGAATTGATCGATCTGGTCTACCTGCGCGTATCGCAAATCAACGGCTGCGCCTATTGCATCGACCTGCATACCAGCGACCTGCTCAAGCTCGGCGTTGCCATCGACAAGCTGGTCCTGGTGCCGGTATGGCACGACGCGGGGGCAGTCTTCAGCGCCCGCGAACGCGCCGCGCTGGCCTGGGCCGAAACGGTGACGCGCGTGGCGGAAACCCGCGTTCCCGATGCCGACTACGCCGCCGCGGCGGCAGAATTCAGCGACAAGGAACTGGCCGACCTGACCTACGCGATCGGCCTGATGAACGCCTTCAACCGCCTCGGCGTCACCTTCCGCATGCCGCCTGCCGCCGCCAACAAGGCCTGATACCGGCTTCCGCGTGAGTCAGTCTTTAAGCCAGCGCAAGCGCGAGCGGCTGGCCGGATCGAGTATCAGCAGCTCGGGCGGCGAGCGCAGCATGCCGGTTTTGTCGAATGCGGCGGCCGCGCGGCCGATGGCGGGCCTGAGCTGCCGCTCCAGCACATCGTTGTCCTTCACGACACCGATCCAGGCCACATAGGTTCCATCGGTGCGCACCGGTAGTTGTGGGAAGTTGTTTGGTACATCCAGCGTCGCCAGCATGCCGGCCTCCCGCGCTCCCGCCGCGCGATAGCTGGCGAACGCGCTTTCCGCCCGCTGCGCAAAGGCTTCCGCGCCGGCGCCGTTCTTCAGCGCGAAAATCTGCGCCACCACCACGCCGTGCGCGCCGTCGCGTTCCTTGACCGGATCGACCGCAGGCAGCACCGGTACCGCCCGCAACGGCCGCATCAGCATCACGTTGTCGCTGTCGACGATCAGCGCGTTCAGCGTGGCCTTGTGCTCCTTCCACAGCGGGCCATAGTAGAAAGCCGAGTTGACGATGGCCCTGCCCTCCAGGTTTTTGAAGCCGCGCAGCCAGGTGAACGACGCCGGATTGCCGCGCTCCGTGAACTGGCCAAACGCAATCGCGCCCAACTGCTCGAACGCTTCGGGGAAGTAACTCTGGAAGTAGCTGGCGAAGTCCTGCTGGCCGCCCGGCGTGATCGTATAGCGCCGAAACTCGATCACCTGGAATTCGCCCAGATGCGCAACCGCCGGGAAGACACGTTCCTGAGCCGACGCCTGCGACACCGCCAACAACGACAAGCCGCCCAGGGCGGCGGAAAGCAAACGATGCATGAACGGCTCCCATCCAATTGATCAGCCGCCAGCATAAAACCGATACAGGACAGTTTCCGCCCTGATTCATCATTTGATCTGCGTCTCGTCCCTGGCAGCGGCGCTGACCTGGCATGGTGCTAAAATCGGAGATTCTCGCAGGGAGATCGCCATGCCTACCATTTCGATTCAGTTGTCAGATGAGCTGCTTGAACAGCTTGCTGAAGCGGTCGAGCTAAGCAAGCTTGGGACTGATGATTTTCTTCTGCTGGCGATCGCGGAAAAAATCGCGCAGACCAGAACTCAAGACACTTTAGATGCTGAAGCCGAGGCAAGCTACGCGGAATACCTGAAATCCGGCGAATCGATATCACTGGAAGAGGTTCGCCGCCACTTCGAGCGCCGCGTTGCCGGCGACCATGGCGACAAGTTCATCTTCGAAAAATCCAAACGCTAGCCGTCATGGTCCGCGTTCAGCTGAGTCACCACGCCGCTGATCACCTGGACCAGATTTTTGATCGTCTGGCGACGATAGATATCGCGACCGCAGCAGCAAAAATTCAAGAAATCCATACCGCACTGGCCACACTTGAGCAGAATCCCATGATCGGGCGCCCTGCTTCATCGGGCACAAGAGAGTTGCTCATTGGCAGGCACCACCGTGGCTATGTCGCACAATATCGCTATGTTCCCGGTAGCGATCTTGTACTCGTACTCGCCATCCGAAGTCAACGGCAGGCCAGCTACCCTTAGCGGCAGCGTTGGGCAACGCACAGACCGAGCCGGGGATCGTCCCTAGACTGGTTTGGCAGCCTGCACTTCACCGCCAGCCAAGGAGCCATTATGAGAACCACTTCGCATTCGTCAGACAAAATCCCAAAACCTATTCCCACCGAAACCGATCCGCAGGACGCAATTACCCTGCTGACCGAGGACCACGAGCACGTCAAGTCGCTGTTCGAGCAATACGAGGAGCTGGGCGACCGGGCCCATGCCAGCAAGCAGAAACTGGCCGTGCAGATCTGCACCGAGCTGACCAAGCACGCTACCGCCGAAGAGGAAATCTTCTATCCCGCCGTGCGCGAAGCGAACAAGGAAAACGAGGACATCATCGACGAGGCCGTGGTCGAACACGCGGCAGCCAAGGACCTGATCGCGCAGATCCTCTCCATGGAAGAAGGCGATGAGCTGTTCGACGCCAAGATCAAGGTGCTGTCCGAACAGATCGAACATCACGTCCAGGAAGAAGAAAGCGAAATGTTCCCCAAGGCCCGCAAGGCCAAGCTGGATCTGATGGCGCTGGGTCAGGCCATAGCCCGGCGCAAGGAAGAGATCACGCTACCCAATAGCTAGACCTGGAACCTTCAACTTACTTCCATTCCCCCTGTTCGCGCAGCAGCGGCTTGCCGCGCTGCTCGACGATCAACTCGCCGCCGTCGCTGAGAAAGTAGACGGTGGCGCCGTTCTTGAATTCATAGCCAAGGAAGCGGCATGGGGTGACGCCGTCGGCGCATGTGGTGTGACGCGTGCGGCCGGTCAGGCGGATCGCCTTGCCGGTCTTTTTGCTGGTACCGACATAACGTACGTCATCGCAGGTCACGTTACCTTCCTCGCAGCGCACATCAATGGTGATGCTGAACGATGGCGTGTCCAGCGTCTGCGTTTCGGCCGCATCAGCCGATGTGGCCGCGGCAAAGCAGCACAATGCCAGCAAGGCGCGCTTTAAACTGGCGCTCATGCCAGGCTCTCTATCTCGCGCCGCATGTTGTCGATGGCGCGTTCGTTGTACTGGTCGGCAAAATACGGATCGACATACAACAGCCCCGCCTCCGCCTTGCGCGACAGGTGCGCCAGCGCGCCGCTGCGCTGGCTCCGGTATTTTGCGTCCGGCAGATGACTGTACTCGCGCCGGATCGCCTGCGCATAGTTCTGATAGACCTCCTCGTCCTGCCCCAGGATCGCCAGGTCCACGCACAGCATGATGTCCTTCAGCCGGTGCTGGATCGACGCTTCCTGGAAGTGGTCGGTGGCGCGTATCAGCTCCGCCGCGTCGCTCATGTCGTGCGCCAGCTGGCTGCCCAGCCACAGTTGCGCGCTCGCCTCTTCGTTGCTCATCGCGCCCGGCTCGCCGCTGTGGCCATACTCCGCGTCATGGAACCAGAACGCCTGCTTGACGATGTCGACGTCGGCCGGATCGGGCCGCGTGTTGGCCGCCCATACGCGGATCTCGCACAGGCCGTGCACCAGGTGGTCGAGGTTGTGATAGTAGCGCGCCTTGCCGCCGTACGCCGTGGCGCCGGTCAGCTGCACGAACCACAGGTCGGCATGGGCGATGGCGGTAGCGTCCAGGTGGGCGTAGTCCCACAGGGTTTCCCATTCCTTGCGCAGCCAGCTCAGCACCCAGGCGTGGTAGCCCGGCCCGGGAACGAACTTTTTCATGATCCAGTTCCAGCCGATCGGCCCTTCCAGCGCCTTGACGAAGCTGGAGCTGACCGAGCCCAGGTCGCGCGGGGGCATGACGAAGATGGTCTTGGCGCCTTGCAGCACGTCGACGTTGGTTTGCTGGATCAGATTTTCGTAATCGAAATCGGCGGTGGTGCGGATGCCGCGTATCAGGCAGTGCACGCCCTGCTTCTTGGCCGCGCGCGCCGTGTAGTCGCCCTTGACGATGACCACCGATACGTTGTCCCAGCCCTGCTCGGCGCAGCTGAGCGCGATGATGCTCTTGCGCTCCTCGGCCGTGAACTTGGGCTTCTTGGCGGGGTTTTCAGACAGGAAGACCACCACCTCGTCCGCCAGCGAACGGGCTTCGTTGATCACCCACATATGCCCGTTGGTGATCGGGTCCAGGGTGCCCGAAAAGCCGATTTTCTTCATACGCCACTCCAACGCCATGTCAAAGTGGCATTTTAGACTGGAGTGGCCCTCGTGGTGTCAGGAAAATCGACTTTGACCTTCAGCCCGCCCAGGCGTTCGGACTGATCCAGGGTCAACACGGCGCCATGGCGTTCGGCGATGGACTTGATGATGGCCAGCCCCAGACCGCTGCCGCCGGCCTGGCTTCCCGGCACGCGGTAGAAGCGGCTGAACACCCGCTCGCGCTCCTCCGGCGGGATGCCGGGACCGGAATCCTCGACGCTGAGCACGATACGGCCCGGCACGTTGGCTTTTGCTCCACCTGTGGCGCCGGCGCTACGGCGCAGGTCGATATCGACGGTGCCGCC
Organism: Duganella hordei; assembly: GCF_040369125.1. Lineage (NCBI taxonomy): Bacteria > Pseudomonadati > Pseudomonadota > Betaproteobacteria > Burkholderiales > Oxalobacteraceae > Duganella > Duganella hordei. The sequence continues at coordinate 74,769 of NZ_BPWI01000012.1, read as the reverse complement.
GGACGGCGTGTACTTGATGGCGTTGTCGACCAGGTTGCGCAACAGGATGATCAGCGCGTCCGGCTGGCCGTCCACCGTGGCCTCGTCGGCATGATGCAGGCCGAGGTCGATCTGGCGCGCCTGCGCCAGCCCGGCCATGTCGCCCAGCGTGCGCTTGACCAGGTCGCTCAGGCTGACCGGTTCCAGCTTGACGTCGTTGACCGAGCCTTCCTGCCGCGCCAGCACCAGCAATTGTTCCACCAGCCGCGTCGCCCGCTCGATGCCGGCCGTCACGCGCGAGATGGCGAGGCTGCGCGCCGCCTCGTCCTGCGCCCGTTCCAGGCTCAGCACCTGCAATTTCAGCGCCGCCAGCGGCGAGCGCAGCTCGTGCGCGGCGTCCGCCACGAAGTGCTGCTGGGCATCGAACGCGGTGCGCACGCGGCCGAACAGCAGGTTCAGCTCGTGTACCAGCGGCAACACTTCGTCGGGCAAATCGTTTTCCGACACCGGCGACAGATCGTCGGCCTGGCGCGCCGCCACCTGCCGCTTGACGCGCGACACCGGCGCCAGCGAGCCGCTGACCACCCACCACACCACCAGCATCAGCACCGGCGCCATGACGGCGATCGGCCCGACGGTGCGCAGCGCCAAGGTGCCGGCCATGCGCTGGCGCACGGCCATGTCCTGCGCCACCTGCACGGTCTGGTTACTCGTTTGAACGGAGAAGATGCGGTAGGTGGTGTTGTTGGCCTTGACGTTGGAGAAGCCCAGCACCGCCCGCTGCGGCAGCGCCGCGCGCGACAGCGAACGGAACACTTGCGCGCCGTCCGGCGTCCACACCTGCACCACCAGGTCGTCGTTCTCCGGGTCGGCGGCGGTGTCGGCGGCCTTGTTGGTCAGCGTGGCGCTGGAACGCAGCGACATCGCCATCTGCTGCATGTGATAGTCGAAGATCTGGTCGGCGTCGCTCAGCGCGCTGCGGTAGGCGATCATCGCCTGTGCGATGGCGGCCATGGTGATGGCGGCCAGCAGGAACCACAGCAAACGTCCGCGCAGCGAGTGCGTCACCACGGGAACCCGCGGCAACGACGGCATCTTCACCTTCATAGTTTCGGTACCATGTAGCCCAGGCCGCGCACGTTTTGGATCAGTTCCGCGCCAAGCTTCTTGCGCAGGCCATGGATGTAGACTTCGACCGCGTTGCTGTTGACCTCATCCTTCCAGCTGTACAGTTTTTCCTCCAGCTGGTGCCGCGACAGCACGATGCCGGGCCGCGCGATCAGCGCTTCCAGCACCGCCCATTCGCGGGCAGACAGGTTGACCTGCTTGCCGTCGGCGATCACTTCGCGGGTTTGCGGATTGACGCTCACGCCGCCGTGCTCGAAGATCGGCTCGGCGCGGCCGGCCGAACGGCGCAGCAAGGCGCGGATGCGCGCCAGCAGTTCGTCGAGGTCGTAGGGTTTGAGCACGTAGTCGTCGGCGCCGGCGTCGAGGCCGGCGATGCGCTGTTCCTTGGCGTCGCGCGCCGTGGCCACCAGCACCGGCGTCAGCTCCTTGCGCGCGCGCATCGAGCGCAGCACGTCGAGGCCGTCCTTGCGCGGCAGGCCCAGGTCCAGCAGCACCAGGTCGTAGGTCTGGGTCTGCAGCGCGGTGTCGGCCATCGCGCCGTCCTTAACCCAGTCGACGGCGTAGTGCTCGGCCCGCAACAGGTCGAGCACCACTTCGCCGATCATCGTATCGTCTTCCACCAGCAGAAGTCGCATATTGTTTCCTTTCTGTTTTTGTGTCGCGTTCTGCCGGTCCGCGGGCTTGAGCTTAACCTCAGCCCAGACGCACCGGTATGAAGATTTTATCGTCGCCGCGCTGTATCAGCAATGCCACGGACTTGCCGGACTTGTCGACCACCTCGCGCACCTGCTCGACGCTGCTGACAGGACGGCCGTTCACCGACAGCAGCACGTCGCCGGGCTGCACGCCGGCATTGGCCGCCGCGCCGCGCGCATCCTCGATCAGCAAGCCGTTCGGAATACCCGACTGGCGCTTCTCGATGGTTTCCAGCGGCCGCAGCGACAAGCCCAGCTTCAGCTTGGCGCTGGCCTGGTCGGTGCGTTCGCCATCGGCCGCCGCGACCTTGTCGTTGGCGTTGCCCAGCGTGGCGGTCAATTGTACCGGTTTGCCCTGGCGCCAGACTTCCAGCGTTACTTTATCACCTGGCGTGGCCAGGCCCACAATCGCCGGCAAATCGCCGGAACTGATGATCTTCTGGCCGTTCAGCGTGCGGATCACGTCGCCCGGTTTCAGGCCGGCCTTGTCGCCGGGGCTGCCCTTCTCCACGTTCGACACCAGCGCGCCCTCAGGCGTGGCCAGGTTGAAGGAGTCGGCGAAGCCCTGGTTGATCTCCTGCACCGTCACGCCCAGCTTGGCATGGGTGACCTTGCCGGTGGAGACGATCTGGTCCTTGATCTTGCCGGCCACCTCGATCGGTATCGCGAACGACAAGCCCTGGTAGCCGCCGGTCTGGCTGTAGATCTGCGAGTTGATGCCGACCACCTCGCCGCGAGTGTTGAACAGCGGTCCGCCCGAGTTGCCGGGATTGACGGCGACGTCGGTCTGGATGAACGGCACGTTACCGTCCGGCAGCGAGCGGCCCTTGGCGCTGACCACGCCGGCGGTCACGGTGTTGTCGAGGCCGTACGGCGAACCGATCGCCAGCACCCATTCGCCCACTTTCAGGTCGTTGCCCTTGGCCAGCGGCACCACGGGCAGGTTCTTGGCGTCGATCTTCAGCACCGCCACGTCGCTCTTCGGATCGGAACCCAGCACCTTGGCGCGGAACTCGCGGCGGTCGGTCAGCTTGACCACCACTTCGCTGGCATCGCGCACCACGTGGGCGTTGGTCAGGATGATGCCGTCGGCGCTGATGATGAAGCCCGAACCCAGGCCGTGCGTCGGCACCGAGCGCTGGCCGCCGCGCTGCTGCGGCCCCTGGAAGCGGCGGAAGAATTCATAGAACGGATCGTCTGCAAACGGGTCGCCGCGGCGGGCCTGCTGCGGGCCGTCGTCATCGTCGTAGGCCGTCTTGGTGCTGCCGGTCACGCTGATGTTGACCACGGCGGGACCGTTGTGGGCCACGATGACGCTGAAGTCGGGCAGCGAGATGGCGGGCGCGGGCACAGGGACGGGGGCAGCAGCGGGGGCGGCCTGCGCCGGCGCGGTAGCGGCGGCAACGATGGCAGGGGCGGCGGCAACCGCATTACTTTGTTGAACTGCGACTGCACCTCCCACGCCTATCACGCCCAGGACGGCGACCGCCAGAGCTGCACGTTTGAGAGTAGATTCGGACATAGCTGCACTCCTGAATAATGAGGTTTGTAGATGTATCCAATATGAGGGTAAAAACTTAGACGCTGCTTAACACTTGCTACAGACGTGCAACTGGCCGGATCAACCGGCCAGTCGGGCACTACTTAGCTACAACAGGGCTTACGCGGCCTGGCGCTGCTCCAGGGCGGTGACGTTTTCGCCGCCGTCGATGACGATCTTGCGTGGCTTCAGCGCTTCGGGCACTTCGCGCACCAGTTCGATGTTCAGCATGCCGTTGTCGAAGCTGGCGCCGGTCACCTTGACATGGTTGGCCAGCTGGAAGCGCTGCTCGAAATCGCGGGCGGCGATGCCGCGGTGCAGATAGGTGCGCTCGGTGGCGTCCTTCTGTTTGCGGCCGACGACGTGCAGCGAATCACGCTCGAAGGTGATGTCGATTTCCGAACGGTCGAAACCGGCCAGCGCCATCACGATGCGGTATTTGTCTTCCGACACGAGTTCGATGTTGTAGGGAGGGTAGCTCGGGGTGGAATCGCCGCGCTGGGCGTCGTTCAGCAGTTGTGCCAGACGATCAAAGCCGATGGCGGAACGATACAGTGGAGTCAGGTCAAAAGTACGCATGATGAATATCCTTTTAAAGTTAAGCGATATGGGCGGGGAAGATCCCCCTCGGTGGTCCCCATCTGGGCAACCACTGAGTCCGATATAGGATGGGTTTTCGGTCTTTCAAGGCCTTGAAAAACGACTGCAATATCCCCAGACGGCCACTTTTTTTAAAAATATTTTCGCTGCGGTGCGTCATCTCTTTGCGAGATTTGCAAGTTGCCTGCGTGCTACACTCTTTTTCTTGTCCAACCCTTGCCCACCTTGCCCATGTCCACGACTCGTGTTGCAATCGCCGCCCTGCTGGCTACCGCCTTCAGCGCCCAGGCACAATCGATCTCCGAACAGCCTTACCCAGGCACCATCGTCCTGAAAGTTGACGCGACCAACACCGCGCAGCAGATCTTCCGCGTGCGCGAGAGCATCCCCGCCAAGCCGGGCAAGCTGACCTTGCTGTATCCGCAATGGGTGCCGGGCAACCACGGCCCCAGCGGCGCGCTGAACCAGTTCGCCGGCCTGAAGGTCAGCGCCAACGGCAAGCCGCTGGAATGGAAGCGCGACACGGTCAACGTCTACGCCTTCCATATCGACGTGCCCAAGGGCGCCGCGACGGTGGACGTGGAATTCCAGTACCTGTCGCCGACCGATGCGCCGCAGGGCCGCACCACGATGACCAACGACATCGTCGGCGTGCAATGGCAGTCGGTGACGCTGTATCCGGCCGGCTACGACAGCCGCCGCATCACCATGCAGCCCAACCTGACCGTGCCGGCCGGCTGGCAGTTCGGCACCGCGCTGGAAACCGCGTCGCGCAACGGCGACGAGGTGGCCTTCAAGCCGCTGGACCTGGAAGCGATGATGGATTCGCCGCTGTTCGCCGGCCGCTACTTCCGCAGCATCGACCTCGATCCGGATGGCAAGATACCGGTGCGGCTGAACGTCGTGGCCGACTCGGCCGAACAGCTGGAAGCGACGCCGGAACAGATCGCGCCGCACCGCGCCATGGTGCAGCAGGCCTACAAGCTGTTCAACTCGCAGCACTACAAGCACTACGATTTCCTGTTCGCCATCAGCGACGAGTTCGGCGGCATCGGCCGCGAGCACCACCAGTCCAGCGAGAACGGCGTCAAGACCGGCTACTTCACCGAGTGGGCCAAGAACGAGGCGCGGCGCGAGCTGCTGCCGCACGAGTTCACGCACTCGTGGAACGGCAAGTTCCGCCGTCCGGCCGACCAGAACGTCCCCAACTTCAACACGCCGCTGCAGAACTCGCTGCTGTGGGTGTACGAAGGCCAGACCCAGTACTGGGGCGCGGTGCTGGCCGCCCGCTCCGGCCTGATCAAGCCCGAGCACACGCGCGACCTGCTGGCCGCCACCGCAGCCCGCTACGACAACACCAAGGGCCGCGACTGGCGCGCGATGCAGGACACCACCAACGACCCGATCGTCAACGCCCGCCGTCCGCAGGGCTGGAACAACTGGCAGCGCGCCGAGGATTACTACTCGGAAGGCGAGCTGATCTGGCTGGACGCCGACACGCTGATACGCGAAAAATCCGGCGACAAGCGCTCGCTCAACGACTTCGCCCGCAGCTTCTTCGGCGTCGACGACGGCGTCAACGTGGCCAGGCATTACACCTTCGACGACGTGGTCAAGGCGCTCAACGCCGTGCAGCCGCACGATTGGGCGACTTTCCTGCGCAGCCGCCTGGACGGCCATGGCCCGGGCGCGCCGCTGGACGGCCTGGCCCGCGCCGGCTGGAAACTGGTCTACACGGAAAAGCCGACCGACTTCCTCAAGGCCCAGGAAGACCTGAGCAAATCGGCCAACTTCCAGTATTCGCTGGGCTTCTCGGTGGGCGCCGAAGGCAAGCTGGAAGCCTTCCAGTGGGACGGCGTCGGTTTCAAGGCCGGCCTGTCGGGCGGCAGCACGCTGGTGGCCGTCAACGGCCGCGCCTACAAGGCCGAACTGCTGCGCGCGGCCGTCACCGCCGCCAAGACCGGCAAGGAACCGATCAACATCCTGGTCAAGAAAGGCAGCCTGTACCAGAACTATGCGCTGGACTACCATGGCGGCCTGAAATATCCGCGGCTGGAACGCATCGCCGATACGCCCGACCGCCTTGAGGCAATTCTGCAACCGCTGAAGTAATTGTGACAATACGGGGAGTCGGCGATCGCGCCAAATCCGCGCGCCGGCTCCCTGTCAGGTCTATACTGGCCCCATGCCAGATCGGACCGATATCCATCCCCAGCCACGCGCCGAACTTGACGAACTGCGCGAGTCCGACCGCGTGTTCCGCGCGCTGCTCGACAATGCTCCCATCCTGATATCGACCAAGGACCTGCACGGCAATGTCACGATGGCCAGCCGCCATTTCGAAATGCTGGACGGCTACGACGCCGCCACCTTCGTCGGCAGCAACGTGTTCGACCTGTTCGCGCGCGAGATCGCCGAGCAACTGTGGCACAGCGACCGCAAGGCAGCGCTGGAAAAGCGCGCCGTCCACGAGGAAGAATCGGTCTACCATCGCGACAAGACGCTGCACACCTACATGACGGTGAAGTTTCCGCTACTGGACGACAACGGCGAGGTCTATGCCACCTGCGCCGTCTCGACCGACATCACCGAGACCAAGGCGGCCCGCGACGACAGCGTCACCGATGAGCTGACCGGGTTGAAAAACCGGCGCTATTTCAACATCCGCTTCAACGAGGAACAAAAGCGCGCGCACCGCGACCAGCGCACGCTGACCTTGCTGTTGATCGACGTCGACCGCTTCAAGGAATACAACGACACCTATGGCCATCCGCAGGGCGACGCGGTGCTGAAGGCGGTGGCCGACGCCATGCGCCACACGCTGCACCGGCCGGGCGATCTGTGCTTCCGCATCGGCGGCGACGAATTCGCCTGTCTGTTCGCCAGCAGCGGCCCGGACGAGAGCGAGGCGCTGGCCGAGCAGATCCGTGCCGACATGGCAGCACGCAGGATTCCCCACCGAGGCAACCCGCCCGGCGGCTACGTCACGCTGTCGCTGGGACTGGCGTTCATCCTGCCGGACTCCGCGCTGGGCCAGGATGACATCTACCAGCAGGCCGACCAGGCGTTGTACCGGGCCAAGCATAAGGGGCGCAACATTATCTCCAGATAGATTATCGTGGCGGCTACTGTGCAAAGAGGGAGACGCCATGATTACGCTGTACACCTGGACCACGCCCAACGGCCGCAAGATTCCCATCATGCTGGAGGAACTGGGCATTCCCTACACCATCGAGACGGTCAACATCGGCGAGGGAGAACAGTTCAAGCCCGAATTCCTCGCCATCTCGCCGAACAACAAGATTCCCGCCATCGTCGACACCGATGCCGACGGCCGGACCGTGGCCGTGTTCGAGAGCGGCGCCATCCTGACCTATCTGGCCGAGAAAACCGGCAGGCTGCTGCCCGCATCAGGGCCGGAACGGTACAAGGTGCTGGAATGGCTGCACTGGCAGATCGGCGGCCTCGGCCCAATGTTCGGCCAGCTGGGCTTCTTCGAGCTGCGCGCGAAGGAAAAATCCGAACTGGCCAGCAAGCATTTCCTGGACGAAGCCGAGCGCCTGCTGGGTGTGATGGACCGGCAACTGGCGCACCACAGCTGGCTGGCCGGCGCGGAATACAGCATCGCCGATATCGCCGCCTATCCGTGGGTGATGGCGGCGACCGAGAAGATGCGGCCGGTGCTGGGCAACCAGCTGGAGAGCCTGCACAACGTCCAGCGCTGGCTGGCCCTGGTGGGCGCCCGCCCCGCCGTGCAGCGCGGCATGGCCTTGCCCAAGGTCGGCTGACGGGTGTATGCTGAGCACATGAATAAAGACACCGACATCCAACTCAGCGGCCCCTTCAAGGCCTCCGACGGCTCCGGCCGTGCCCACGACGCCAAGGCGATCCGTATCTTCGACGAAGGGTATGGCGCGATCGACGTGTATGTGGACTTTTCCGGTTCGATCAGCGGCCTGCACAAGGACAAATCGCTGATCGACGCCGTGGTCGCGCAGCTGCGCACCGTCGGCTACAAGGGCCCGGCCCTGACCGCCGGCGATTCCGTGCTGCAGGAAAGCAAACTGCTGGTGCTCGAAGCGCCGGACGAATTCAACACCTTCGCCGCCGGCAAGGGCTGGAAAGACCTGGCCGAAGAATTCGACGACGAGTAATCACAGATAGCGGTCGCTCCAGGCCGCGATCAAATTCGCCACGTACACCGCATCGCCGCGCTCGGTCAGCAGATGGTCCGCGCTGTCGAGCGAGATGAAGCTTTTCGGATGCTTTGCGGCGGTAAAAATCTCCATCGCGTTGCTGATACCCACCGTGGTATCGCCCGGCGCGTGCATCACCAGCAAGGCCCGCTTCAGGGCCGCGATCTTCACTTTCAAATTATGTTCGCCCGCATCCTCGACAAATTGTCGCTTGATGCGGAAAGGCCTGCCCGCCAGTTGCACATGGGCCTCGCCCTCGCGCGCGATCTGGTCCAGGTGCTGGCTGAACAAACCGGTGACATGCGACGGATCGCTGGGCGCGGCCACCGTCACCACCGCCTTCACTTCCGGCACCTGCGCGGCCGCCGCCAGCACCGCCGCGCCGCCGAGGCTGTGGCCGATCAGCAGGCGCGGCGCCGCATAGGTGGCGCGCAGGAAATCGGCCGCCGCCACCAGATCCGCCAGGTTGGAAGAAAAATTGGTGTTGGCGAACTCGCCCTCGCTGGCGCCCAGGCCGGTGAAATCGAAGCGCAGCACGGCAAAGCCATGCTCGGTCAGCGCCTGCGCGATGCGGCTGGCGGCAAACACATCCTTGCCACAGGTGAAGCAGTGCGCGAACAAGGCGTAGGCCTTGACCTCGCCATCCGGCGCATCGAGACGGGCCGCCAGCTTCTGGCCATCGGCGCCGAGGAATTCCTGTCGTTGTGATTGCATGGTTCCTCCCGCTTGAGATGGGGAAAATATAGCACGGAAAATATAACAGGCTCAGCCGAACAACCCGTGCAGATACCAGCGCGCCGACGTCTCGCCGTCGTTGCCGCTGCGCTCACGGTACAGCCAGTAGTGGGCATGGTCCGCCCCTTCGGCCATGAAGTAGTCGCGCGTCTGCATGGCTCCCCACCAGCCCGCTTCGATGCGTTCGCCGGTGGAGACGATCTTCAGCGGCGAGCCGTAGTAAGGCCGGTGATCGCGCATCAGCAGGGCGATCGGCTTGGCCAGCAGCCATGCCGGACGCGGCAGGCTCGGCATGTCCGGCGGCAATTGCGCGCGGGCATCGGCGGGACGGATTTTTTCCTGCACGCTGACCCAGGCGTTGGCTTGCTCGGGCCGGTAGTCGGCGCGCGGCGCCGCCTGCAGCACGTTGTCCGGCCCCAGCCGAGCTGTCAGCAATTCCAGCAGGCGCTGCCAGTCTTCCTTGCTGCCACCCGGCTCGGGAAACAGCGAATCGCTGGGCGGCGCCATCGGCTGCACCTGCGGCGCCTCCAGGCACAGGCCGATCACCGGCGCGTCCAGCGTCTGCTTGGCCAGGCGCTCCTTCAGCAGGCGCACCAGATGTTCGTCGCGCCAGGTCGGCTCGGCCAGCACGATCTCGATCAAGGTCGGCGGCCGCGCCACCTTGCCGCGCTCGTGTTCCAGCAGCAGTTGGATGCGCTCGACCGCCAGTTGATGCGCACTGAGCCAGCCGGTCAGTTGCTGCAGCAGGCGGTGCGCGCCGAACAGCAGCGCTTCGGCGTTCTCCACCCGGTCGAACAATTCCAGCTTGGCGCGGAAGCTGGCCGGCGCCGCGATCCAGCGATGCATCTCGGCGCGCTCGCCATGGGCGTCGTCCAGCATGTCCAGCAAGGCCCGGCCGCAGCGGCGCTGCAAGCCTGGACGCGGTAGGCGGCGCATGTCACCCAGCGTCATGCACCCTATACCTTCGAGCCAGCTCAGGTAGGGCCGAGCCGGTGGCAACAGGCTGCTGGGCAAGCGGTCCATGCGCCGCACTAACGCCTCCATCGTCAAGGCGCGCCCGGCATGGCTGCGCGCCAGCAGCCATGCGCCGCGCGCGGTCGGCGCGCAGCTGATCACGGCTGTAAATCCCAAGGTGCGCAGGCTGGCAGCCACCTGCCTGCACAACGCGCGTATGCCGCCAAACAGGCGCAGGCTGGCGCCCACGTCCAGCAGCAGCGTATCCTCCTCCGCCTGCGCCAGTTGCGGCGTAAATTGCAGCAGCGCCATCGACACCGCGTGCAGCGCTTCCAGTTCCAGCTGCGGCGCGCGCTGCTGGAACTGCGATTGCGGCGCCAGCATCAGCGCGCCGCCGCGCCGCATGCCGACGTCGATGCCGGCCTCCCACGCCGCATCCGACATCGCCACCACCCGCTCCTGCTCCAGCACCACGGTGCAATTGTCAGCCGACCAGCGCGGGCAGAATATCTCGAGCGGGAGCCGTGGCAGGTGTAGTCCGATCCAGAGGCGCATGACGTTGTAGCAAAGAAGGCGTTAAAGGTAAAAACAATGGCGTGTCGCGCTGCGGTCCTCGTCGTTTGACGAAGCCGATGTCGATGCCGCCCGCCGCCGGTTTCAGCGACAGGCGCAGCGGCGCCGGCGACGCATCCTGCGCGGCCGTCAGTGGCCGCAGCATGCAGAACAGCGTGTCCCCGCTTTGCGCCGCCAGGTGCAGCCGCCGCAGCGTTTCGCCGCGCGCATGGTTTTGCCACATCAGCAGCGCGCCGCAACAGCCGCTGCGCAGTACTTGTTCAGCGGCCCACAAGGCATCGCCGCTCTTGGCGCCGCTGCGTATCCAGATCAGCTGCGATGGTTCCAGTCCCAGCGCGGCCAATGCCAGTGCCTGCGGTGCGTGCGGCGGCTGCAGCAGCACCACCGGCCGCTTGCCCAGGCCGAGCAGCGCCGGCCGCAGCAAGCGCAGCTCGCCGATGCCGTGCTGCTGGACCAGCAAGTCGATCAGCACGCCCAGCGGCCAGCCGCCGCCCGGCAACTGCGTCGACAGCGCGGCAAAGCCGGTGTCGACGCAGCGGGTGGCGCTGTGCGCCAGTTGCGAGGCCAGCCATAGCGATGGATGGACTGCTTCGGGCGCAGCAATGGCGGAGGCGGATCGGGTCATCATTTTAACGCAAATACTGTACAAATACACAGTACTATTCGAAGCGGATTTTGGCAAGGCTTATCTGATTCGTGCATGCCGTTTGCCGCATTGTTTGCTGTACCATGTGGCTGAGGAAATTAATAAAAGGACATACTTTGCAAACCATACAACTGGTGGGCGCGATCCTGTTCGGACTGGCGCTGCTGCACACTTTTGCAGCCAAATCCTTCGAGGTGCTGTCGCACCGCCATCCGAAACACGCGGGCCTGTTCCACCTGCTGGGCGAAGTCGAGGTGGTGTTCGGCTTCTGGGCCTTCATCCTGATCATCGCGATGGCTTTGCTGAGCGGCGGCGACGCCGCCATCCACTACGCCGAATCGCGCCAGTACACCGAGCCTCTGTTCGTGTTCACGGTGATGGTGGTGGCCGCATCGCGGCCGGTGCTGGACATCGTCGAACGCATGCTGCTGGTGCTGGCCAGGCTGATGCCGATGCGGACCGAACTGGCGCTGGTGTGGTTCGGCCTGGCGCTGGTGCCGCTGACCGGTTCGCTGATCACCGAGCCGGCCGCGATGACCTTGGCCGCGCTGATGCTGGCGCCGCTGATCTTCCGCGAAGGCATGCCGGAATGGTTGAAGTACGGCGCGCTGGGCGTGCTGTTCGTCAACGTCTCGATCGGTGGCACGCTGACCGCCTACGCTGCGCCGCCCGTGCTGATGGTGGCCACCACCTGGCAATGGGACAGCGCGTTCATGGCGACGCATTTCGGCTGGAAGGCGGCCATCGCCGTGCTGATCAACGCGACCGCGGTCAGCTTCATGCTGCGCAAGCATTTGCGCGCACCTGCGCCGGCCGCCGGTGAGACCGCCGACGCGCCGGCCGTGCCGCTGATGGTCACCGCGATCCATCTGGTGTTCCTGGCCGCCGTGGTCGTGCTGGGCCACCATCCGGTACTGTTCCTCGGCATCTTCATGCTGTTCCTCGGCTTCACGCAGGCTTACCAGCGTTACCAGAATCCGCTGATCGTCAAAGAAGGCCTGCTGGTCGGCTTCTTCCTGGCCGGGCTGGTGGTGCTGGGCGGCATGCAGCAATGGTGGTTGCAGCCGATCGTCGAAAGCCTGCCGCCGGTGGCCTTGTTCTTCAGCGCGCTGGGACTGACGGCGATCACCGACAACGCCGCCCTCACCTACTTGGGTTCGCTGATCAGCGGCATCTCGGCGCAATCGCAATACATGCTGGTAGCGGGCGCGGTGGCCGGCGGCGGCCTGACGGTGATCGCCAACGCCCCGAATCCGGCCGGCGTCTCGCTGCTGCGCCGCGGCTTCCAGGACGAATCAATAGGCGCTATCGGCCTGCTGCTCGGCGCTATCGCCCCGACAGCGGTGGCGGCATTAGCTTTCCTGCTGTAGTACCTCGACGTGGAATTTCAATCCAAGCGCACGCGTGACTTTCAGTATTGTCGCGAAGCTTGGATTGCCGTCCGCAGAGAGGGCTTTATATAAGCTTTCGCGTCCCATTCCGGTATCGTTGGCAAGCTGTGTCATCCCGTGCGCGCGGGCGATATTGCCTAATGCCTTGGCAATAAAGGCGACATCGTCCCCAGCTTCCTCAAGGCAAGCGTCAAAATACAGGGCGATATCTTCTTTGGTCTGAAGGTGTTCCGCACTATCCCATTTTGTCAACTTAAGCACCACGATATCTCCCTACAGTTGCCGCGCCAGTGCCTGCGCAGTTTTGATGTCCTTGGCTTGGGATGATTTATCTCCGGCAGCCAACAAGATGATCATTGTTGTACCTCGAAGCGTGTAATACACGCGATATCCCGGGCCATAATCGATGCGCATCTCGGAGACACCGTTGCCAACAGATTTATGATCGCCGAAATTGCCATCCTCCGCTCGATCAATGCGTACCTGTATGCAAGCCCGTGCCCGGCGATCTTTCAGCCGGCTAAACCAGGAGCTGAAAAGCTCAGTTTGAAGGATGTCCATGCGCCTGAAACTTCAATCCGATTGTATTCCATGGGATACATCAAAACAAGCGCGATGTTATCCCATCAATCGAGATCAGACTGAGCGAACAGAGACTTTACTGATACGCATCATGCGATAAACCCGGGGTCAGGTCTGACATTTGGACACGAACTCTGCCGTAGCAGCCGCTACGGCAGAGTTCGTGTCCAAATGTCAGACCTGACCCCGGATTAGCGCTGGTGGCGCGAGAAGAATTCCAGCATCATCTTGCTGGCGTCGGGGCCGGCTTTGGCGTTGAAGGCCAGCGCGGGATCGCCGCCGCTCCAGGCGTGGTCGAGGTCTGCGATCTGCGCCACCCGCAGCAGCAGTTTTCTTCCTTCATAGAAATCATGCAGCCGGTGGGCGTTGTGACTACCGCCGCGTCCCTGCGGCCTCTCCGTGGTCTTGGGCGCTCCTCCCAGACGGTTCAGCAACAGGCTTTGCCGCGCCAGTTGATGCTGATTGACCGGCCGCACCACGCTGTCACCCTCCCCCTGGATCAGGATCGCCGGCATGCCGGGGAATTGTGGCTGGCGTATCAGCACCTCGCGCGCCGCAAGCTCGGCACGCGGGCCGGCGCCGTGCTGCATCACGCCCAGCGCGCCTATCGTGCTGTGACCGGCGCCAAACACCGGTCCCGAATGCAGCCCCACCGCCGCAAATAAACGCGGATGGTTCAGCGCGACGATGTTGGCCATGCCGGCGCCGGCCGAAATGCCGGCGATGTAAATGCGCGAGCGGTCGATGGCATATTCAGTCAGCACTTTGTTGACGATGCCGACGATCATCGGCACATCGCCGCCGCCTTCCTGCGTGGCACGGTCGTACCACTTCCAGCAGCGCTGGGCGTGCGTGCTGACCAGCTGCTGCGGATACAACACGGCATAGCCCATCTGCTCGGCCCATTGGTTCATGCGCGTGCCTTGCGCGAACTGCGTGGCGGTCTGCTGACAGCCGTGCAGCATCACCAGCAGCGGCAGGCCGTTGCGGACGGCAGCATCGGGAATCTTGTTGGGAAGGTAGAGCCAGTAGCTCATGCGGTGCCCGGAGGCGGTGAGGTGCGATGCCAGCCATTTGCCGGGCGATGGCGGAACGTGGGCAGCGGCAGGCGGCTTCGTCCGCGGCGCGGGCGCAGCCACGCGCGGCGCGGCGGCCGGCGTTCGCTTGCGCTTGGATTTAGGCTTGGTCTTCGGCGTGGCTGCGGCCGTGGCCGCGACAAGCAATTTCGTCATGCGCTTGCCCGAGCGAACCAGGCTGCGCAGCAAGCCGGCGGTTTTGAGCTTCATGGCGACATTCTCCTGTTGAGATAAAGTCTACCGCGAAAACCCCTCCGGCCTGCGTACGCCAGCGCGCTTAACGGCGTCTAGCGTTGCATCGATTCCCACACTTTCTGCAGACGCTTGGCCGACACCGGCATCGGCGTGCGCAGCTCCTGCGCGAACAGCGATACCCGTAACTCCTCCAGCATCCAGCGGAACTCGACCAGCTTCGGATCGGTGTTCTTGCCCGCCGATTTATCCTTGGCCACACGCTGATACAGCATCGCCGCCTGCTGCCACTCGGCCATCAATTTCGCATCGCGGGACGGATCGCCGCGCAGCTTCTCGATGCGCACGTTCATCGCCTTCAGGTAGCGCGGGAAATGCGACAGCTGGCTGTACTCGTTCTCCGACAGGAAACGTTTGTTGACCAGCCCTTGCAACTGCGCCTGCATGTCCGCCGCCGCCGGCGCCGGCAGTCCTTGCAGACGCTTGGGCAAGCCATGGAACTCGGTCAGCACCGACGACAGCAAACGCGCGATCTCGTTCACCAGCAGCACCAGGCGCGACTTGCCCTCGTCCTTGCGCTTGGCGAAGCTGGCCGCGTCCACCGGCAGCGGATCCTGCAGGCAGGCGATGTCCAGCGCCTTGTTGATGATCTGCTCGCGCAGCTCTTCCTGCGTGCCCATGCTCATGAACTGCATGCCCATCTGCTGCAGCCCGGGGATGCTCTTTTCGATGAACTTGATCTGGTCCTTCATCTGCAGCGAGAACAGGCGGCGCAAGCCCACGCGGTGCGTGCGCGCGGCCACCGTCGGATCGTCGAACACTTCCAGGTCGCAGTGCGTGCCCTTGTCGACCAGCGCCGGGAAGCCGATCAGGGTCAGCTTGCCCTGGGCGATTTCCAGCAGCTCCGGCAGCTCGCCGAAGGTCCACGAGGTCAGGCCGGTCAGCGTGATGTTGTTGGTGGACGTGGCCGGCGCGGCGGCTTTCTGGGCCGTCGGCGCGACGCTGCCGCTGCCCTTCGGCGGCACCACGGCGCGCGCGGCCACCGTCGACTGCGGCCCCGAAGCCTCCGCCATCTTCTGGAAGCTCTCGCGCGCCTGCATGCCGAATTCCGCCTGCAGCGTGGCCAGGTTGCGCCCCATTTCCAGCTGGCGTCCGTGCTCGTCGATCACCTTGAAATTCATGAAGTGGTGGGCGGGCAGCGTCTCCGGCTTGAAGTCGGTGGTCAGCACCGAAATCGTGATCTGGGTGCGAATATCGGCGATGATCGCGTCGATCAAGTCGCCGCGCCCGAACACGCCCGCTTCGTGCACACGCTCGCAGAACCTGGCCGCGTAATCCGGCAGCGGCACGCAATGGCGGCGCAGCTTTTGCGGCAGGGACTTCAGCAGCAGATGCACCTTCTCCTTCAGCATGCCCGGCACCAGCCACTCGCAACGCTCGCGCGGCAGCTGGTTCAACGCATACAGCGGCACGGCCAGCGTGACGCCATCGCGCACGCTGCCAGGCTCGAAGTGATAGGTCAGCGCCAGTTCGAGACCGGTCACCGACATGATCTTCGGGAACAGGTCGGTGGTGACGCCTGCCGCTTCATGCCGCATCAATTCGTCGCGGTTCAGATACAGCAGCTTCGGCTCGGCGGCCGTCGCATCCTTGTGCCACTTCTCGAAGCCGGCGCCGTTGACCACGTCGGCCGGTATCAGCTTGTCGTAGAAGGCAGCGATCAGTTCGTCGTCCACCAGCACGTCCAGGCGGCGCGACTTGTGTTCGAGGTTTTCGATTTCCTTGATCAGCTTATGGTTGTGGGCGAAGAACGGCGCCCGTGTCTCATAGTCGCCGCCGACCAGCGCGTCGCGGATGAAGATCTCGCGCGCCTCGACAGGATTGAACAAGCCGTAGTTGATGCGGCGCTGGCTGTACACCACCAGGCCGTACAAGGTCGCGCGTTCGGACGCGGTCACCTGCGCCGATTTTTTCTCCCAGCGCGGCTCGCCCCACGATTTTTTCAGCAGGTGGCCGCCGACCTTCTCCAGCCACTCCGGCTGGATCTGTGCCACGCAGCGCGCATACAGGCGCGTGGTGTCGACCAGCTCGGCCGCCATGATCCACTTGCCCGGCTTCTTCAGCAGCGAGGAGCCAGGCCAGATATTGAACTTGATGCCGCGCGCGCCCAGGTAGCCGGCGCCCGGTTCGTCTTCGCTCTTGAAGCCGATATTGCCCAGCAAACCAGTCAGTAGCGCCAGATGCAGGTTTTCGTAAGTGGCCGGCGTTTCGTTGACGCGCCAGCCCTGCTCCTTGACGATGGTCAGCAGCTGCGAGTGGACGTCGCGCCATTCGCGCAGGCGCAGTTGCGACAGGAAATTGGTGCGGCAGTTGTCCATCAGCTGGCGATTGGTCTTCTTGTGCTCGATCGCGTTTTCGAACCACTTCCAGATCTTGATATAGCTGAGGAATTCGGACTTCTCATCGGCGAACTTCTTGTGCGCCTCGTCGGCCGCCTGCTGGTGTTCCATCGGACGGTCGCGCGGATCCTGCACCGACAGTGCCGAAGCGATGATCAGCACTTCCTCCAGGCAGACATTGTCCAGCGCGGCCAAAATCATGCGGCCGACGCGCGGATCGAGCGGCAGCTTGGACAGCTTCTTGCCCAGTGGCGTCAGCTGGTTGTATTCGTCGACGGCGCCCAGTTCCTGCAGCAGCTGGTAGCCGTCCGCGATGGCGCGGGCCAGCGGCGGCTCGATGAACGGGAAAGTCTCCACGTCCGTCAGGTGCAGGGACTTCATGCGCAGGATGACCGACGCCAGCGACGAGCGCAGGATTTCCGGCTCTGTGAACTTCGGCCGCTGCAGGTAGTCCTGCTCTTCGTACAAACGGATGCAGACGCCATCGGCCACACGGCCGCATCGGCCGGCGCGCTGGTTGGCCGCCGACTGGGCGATCGGCTCGATCTGCAGCTGCTCGACCTTGTTGCGGTAGCTGTAGCGCTTCACGCGGGCCAGGCCGGCGTCCACCACGTAGCGGATGCCGGGCACGGTCAGCGATGTCTCTGCCACGTTGGTGGCCAGGACGATGCGGCGCGCGTTGGTCAGCTTGAACACGCGCTCCTGCTCCTCGGCCGACAGGCGGGCGAACAGCGGCAGGATTTCCACGTGCGGCGGATGGTGCTTGCGCAGGGCTTCGGCGGCGTCGCGGATTTCGCGTTCGCCGGGCAGGAACACCAGCACGTCGCCGGAGCCTAGGCGCGCCAGTTCATCGACGCCGTCGATCACGGCATCCATCAGGTCGCGCTTTTCGCGGGCGGCGGCGGTGCGCTGGCCCTTGCCTTCGGCGTTGGCCACGGCCGGATTGATTACATCGCTTTCGATCGGGCGGTAGCGCACTTCCACCTTGTACAGGCGGCCGGAAACCTCGATCACCGGTGCCGGTTTTTCCGGCGTGCCGAAGTGGCGCGAGAAGCGCTCGGCATCGATGGTCGCGGAGGTGATGATCACCTTCAGGTCCGGACGGCGCGGCAGCAGCTGTTTCAGGTAGCCGAGCAGGAAGTCGATGTTCAGGCTGCGTTCGTGTGCCTCATCGATGATGATCGTGTCGTAGCCCTTGAGCAGCGGGTCGGTCTGCGTTTCGGCCAGCAGGATACCATCGGTCATCAGCTTGACCGAGGCGCCCTTGGTCAGCGTGTCCGCGAAGCGGACCTTGAAGCCGACCGTCTCGCCCAGCGGCGTGCCCAGCTCCTGCGCGATGCGCTTGGCGGTGGACGAGGCGGCGATACGGCGTGGCTGCGTATGGCCGATCAGGCCTTTCTGGCCGCGTCCCAGCTCCAGGCAGATCTTCGGCAGCTGCGTGGTCTTGCCCGAGCCGGTTTCGCCGGAGACGATGATGACCTGGTTATTGACCAGGGCTTCGGCGATTTCCTGGCGGCGGCCGGAGACCGGCAGGTCTTCGGGGTAGGTAATCGGCGGCAACGGGTTGCGGAAGTTGCGTTCGGCTTCCTTGGCGGCCAGCTCCTCGGGCGTCAGGCGTGGCCGGGGTTCGCGGCGCGGCGGAGGAACCAGCGAGCCCTCGCCGTCCGGCAGCGGCGCGCGGGCCGGGCGCGCAGCGCGCTGCTGGCCGCCCTGGCGTGCCTCCCCTTGCGGGCGTGGCTGCCCCTGCCCTTGCCGGGCGTTGGGCGCTTGCGGAGTGCGGGGGCGGACGGCGTTTTGCGGATTGGCGGGCGCGCTATTTGCGCCTTTTGGCTTGTTGCTGGCTTCTGACATTGTTTTTTACAAAGGTTTTGGCGCGGAAGTCGCGCACCGAATTATAATGCGGCTAATGGAAAACCCTACCCAATTCGTCCAATGGCTGCGTTCCGTCGCGCCCTACATCCACGCCTTCCGTGGCAAGACCTTCGTGGTCGCCTTCCCTGGTGAGCTGGTCAGCGCCGGCGCCTTGCAGGTGCTGGCCCACGATCTGTCGCTGCTGCACGCGCTCGACATCAACGTTACCGTGGTCTACGGCTCGCGCCCGCAGGTGGCCGAACAGCTGGCGCTGCGTAACGTCGAAGGCCGCTTCCACAACGGCGTGCGCATCACCGACATCGCCGCCATGGAGTGCGCCAAGGAGGCCGCCGGCGAGCTGCGCCTCGATATCGAAGCCGCGTTCAGCCAGGGCTTGCCGAACACGCCGATGTCCAACGCGGCGATCCGTATCATTTCCGGCAACTTCATCACCGCCCGTCCGCTGGGCGTGATCGACGGCGTCGACCTCGAGCTGACCGGCGTCACCCGCAAGGTCGACGCCGAAACCATCCACTCCATCCTCGGCTCGGACGGCCTGGTGCTGCTGTCGCCGCTGGGCTTCTCGCCGACCGGCGAGGCGTTCAACCTGACGATGGAAGACGTGGCCTGCGCCACCGCCATCGCGCTGCACGCCGACAAGCTGATCTTCATCACCGAAACCGGCATGATGACCGACGCCGGCGGCGCCGAAATCCGCGAGCTGTCCTCGCACCAGGCCGAAGCCGTGCTGCAGGCCGGCTTCCTGCCGGACGCCACCGCCTTCTACCTGAAGCACTGCATCAAGGCCTGCGACAACGGCGTCGAGCGCTCGCACATCGTCTCGTTCAGCATGGACGGCTCGGCGCTGCTGGAGCTGTTCACCCACGATGGCGTCGGAACCATGATCTCGCACGAGAACCTGGAATCGCTGCGCCAGGCCACAATTGAGGACGTCGGCGGGATTATCAAGCTGATCGAACCGCTGGAGGCCGACGGCACGCTGGTCAAGCGCGGCCGCGAGCTGATCGAGCGCGAAATCGATTACTTCTCCGTCATCGAGCACGACGGCGTGATCTTCGGCTGCGCCGCGCTGTACCCGTTCCCGGAACAGAAAATGGCCGAAATGGCATGCCTGACCGTCAACCCCGAGGTCCAGGCCCAGGGCGACGGCGAGCGCATCCTCAAGCACATGGAGAACCGTGCGCGCTCCATCGGCGTGCAAAAGCTGTTCGTGCTGACCACCCGCACCTCGCACTGGTTCCAGAAGCGCGGCTTCGTGCCGACCACCGTGGACGCCCTGCCGAAGGACCGCCAGCGCATGTACAACTGGCAGCGCAAATCACAGGTTCTGGTTAAGACCTTATAATCACGGATTCACATACCGCTTTAGGAGCAACACTGATGGCCCGCACCGTTCAATGCATCAAACTCAACAAGGAAGCCGAAGGCCTGGACTTCCCGCCGTATCCGGGTGAACTGGGTAAGAAGATCTATGAATCGGTTTCCAAGGAAGCCTGGGCCGCGTGGCTCAAGCACCAGACCATGCTGGTCAACGAAAACCGCCTGAACCTGGCCGACCAGCGCGCCCGCAAATACCTGGCGACGCAAATGGAAAAGCACTTCTTCGGCGACGGCGCCGATGCCGCCATGGGCTACGTGCCGCCGACCGAGTAAGTCCGGCAACGCTGGCGGCGCCCGCCGCCAGCGCGCACTACATCGCTTTACACAGTTTCAGCTCGCACTTCGCAATGAAGACCTTGCCGCTTTCGCAAGTCATGCGGTAAATCTCGACCGGTCCCGGTTCGCTCACCAATCCAGCGCCCCACCCGCCCGTGCAGCCCTGATGCTTGGCCAGGTTCTCCACCGTCGCCGACGACACGCCGGCGCGGAACGGCACCTTCTCGATCTCGACACCGTCGACGCGCGCCAGCGGCGTGCCATCGGCGGCCGTGGTGCGCGGTGCCGGCTTGCGCGCCGCCGCCAGCGCGCGGGCGGCCTCGGCCTCCTCGTCACGCTGTTTGGACGGCAGCCACGAACAGGCTCCCAGCGCGGCGCTCAACAACGCGCCACCGCACAACAATAGTACCAGCGAGCGGCGGCTCATCAGAATTTCAGCGTCTTGACGCCGTCGGCCGTGCCCAGCAGGCAGACGTTGGCGCCGCGCGCCGCGAACAGGCCGACCGCGATCACGCCGACGATCTGGTTGATCTGCTGCTCCAGGCCGACCGGGTCGGTGATCGACAAGCCGGCCACGTCGATGAGCATGCCGCCGTTATCGGTGATGAAAGCTTCCTCGGTGCCCGGCTTCAGGCGCAGCTTCGGCGTGCCGCCGAGCTTGGCCAGCGCGCGGGTGACCGAGGCACGCGCCATCGGCAGCACTTCCACCGGCAGCGGGAACTTGCCCATCACCTCGACCAGCTTGGAACCGTCGGCGATGCAGACGAACTGCTTCGACACCGAGGCGACGATCTTCTCGCGCGTCAGGGCGGCGCCGCCGCCCTTGATCATCGCGCCGGCGTTGGTGATTTCGTCGGCGCCGTCGATGTAGACGGCGATCTCCGGCACGTCGTTCAGGTCGAACACTTCGATGCCGTGGCCGCGCAGGCGCGCCGCGGTCGCTTCCGACGACGCCACCGCGCCCTTGATGCGGTGCTTGATCTTGGCCAGCTCGTCGATGAAGAAATTGGCGGTGGAGCCGGTGCCGACGCCGATGATCTCGTTTTCCACCACGTATTCGATGGCGCTACGGGCTACGGCTTGTTTCAGTTCGTCTTGGGTCATGATGTTTCTATAAGAGAGGGGAATTCAATACCGCTATTCTAACGGATCCCCGTTTTCACTCCAGAAAATTGCGCTCAGACAATATCAAAATCGCCCCGGTGTCGCAGACACGCACAAGTGTCACGATGGTCGCCAGTTGGCCCCCTGGATATGCGAGAATAGTTTCCATGCAGAGCATAAAAAAAGATCGCCGGAGATACAGATGACACAAACCAAAACCGTCTTGATAGTCGATGACAGCCGCGTTTCGCGGCTGATGGCGCGCCAGTACATCACCGGCTTGCATGCCGATTGGGTCGTCGAGGAAGCCGGCACAGGCGAAGAGGCGCTGCTCAAGGCGCGCACCGCGCATCCCGACCTGATCCTGATGGACGTCAACATGCCCGGCATGGGCGGCATCGCCGCCGCCGAACTGCTGCGCCAGGAATTTCCCGCCCTGCCGATCTCGCTGCTGACGGCCAACGTGCAGAGCGCCACCCGCGACCGCGCGGCCCAGCTGGGCATAGGCTTCATGGAAAAGCCGATCACCGAGGCGCGCATCGCGCAACTGCTCTCCACGCTGGAAGCGGCGTAGCCATGTTCAACCTCTCCGAACTGGAAAACGATGCGCTGATCGAGATCTTCAACATCGGCGTCGGCCAGGCGGCGGCGTCGATGAGCGCCATCGTCAACGAAGCGGTGCACATGTCGGTGCCGTCGATCAGCTTCATCAACCGCTCCGAGGCGGCGCGCCTGCTGGGCGCCAAGGACGACGAGACCGAGCGCATCTGCGGCGTCAGCCAGCACTACGAGGGCGCGTTCTCGACCGAGGCGATCCTGATGTTCCCCGAGGATAAAAGCCTGGAGATCGTGCGCCTGATGGTGGGCGAGTCGGTGCCGCTCAAGGAGCTGACCGAAATGGAACAGGAGGCGATGTGCGAGATCGGCAACATCATCCTCAATTCCTGCGTCGGCACGCTGGCCAACATCTTCCAGCGCGAGCTGCACGGCTCGCTGCCGGCCTACCACGTGGGCACCAGCGACGAAATCCTGGTCGCCTCCGGCAGCCAGCCGGACACCGTGGTGCTGATGCTGCACATCGATTTCGTGCTGGAGAAGCACCAGATCCACGGCTACGTCGCCTTCGTGCTCGACATCTCGGCGCTGCACGACCTGAAGGAACAGATCAACCTCTACATCGCCCGCGCGATGGGCCAGGCATGATGGATACCCCGTCCGTCCCCCACCGGCTCAATCTGCTGCACAGCGTGCTGTGCGCGGTAAACCTGGGCGTGATCATGCTCGACGGCGAGCGCCGCATCGTGCTGTGGAATTCGTGGATGGCCAGGCATTCCGGCCTGGGCCACGAACAGGTGATCGGCGCCGATTTCTTCAGCGTCTGCCCCGGCCTGCGCGGCGGCCGCGTCGACGCCGCCATTCAGCAGGCGCTGTACAACAACTTCCCGTCGCTGCTGTCGCAAACGCTGAACAAGGCGCCGTTCGAGCTGTACGCCAACCCGGCGGCGGCGGCCCGCAACGAGCGCGTCCAGCAGGCGGTGGAGATCACGCCGATCGCGGTGGAAGGCGCGCCGCGCCATTGCCTGATACAGATCAACGACGTCAGCATCGCCGTCGGCCGCGAGAAGCTGCTGCGCGAGCAGGCCATGGTGCTGCGCTCGCAAACCTTCTCCGACGGCCTGACCGGCATCGCCAACCGCCGCCACTTCGACGTCGCGATGGAGAAGGAGCACCGGCGCGCCAAGCGCGGCGGCACCCCGCTGTCGCTGCTGATGATAGACATCGACCACTTCAAGGCCTACAACGACCACTACGGCCACCAGAAAGGCGACCAGTGCCTGATCCAGGTGGCCGCCGCGCTGGCCGGCATGCTCAAGCGCCCATGCGACCTGATGGCGCGCTACGGCGGCGAGGAATTCGCCATGATACTGCCCGAGACCGACGTCGAGCAGGCCACGCTGATGGCCGAGGCGATCCGCGCCCGCACGCAGGAGCTGGCGATCCCGCACGAGCGCAACAACAGCGAAGCCAAGCTGATCACCGTCAGCATCGGCATCGCCACGCAGAAGGTCGATGCGGCGGTCGACATCGAAGCGCTGATCGGCGCCGCCGACCGCGCGCTGTACAACGCCAAGCGCGCCGGCCGCAACCGCATTGTCGCGCGGCTGCCGGACTGATACCGGGCCGCTGTGACAATTGTTGACTATTCCGGCCGCGCGGCATCGTATAGTACCGGCTTCCAGACAACCTACTGCTGACATTCCGATGATTACTTTTCTGCGCTGGATTAGCATCGCCGTCTGTTCAGTCTTCATGCTCGGCTTCGGCATCTGCGGCGCCTTCGGCGTGATCGGCGGCACGGTGGCACGCGACGCCGGCGCCCTGCTGATGATGGGCGTACCCGGCGCGATCGGCCTCGGCCTGGCCTACGGCTGCTTCCGCCTGATCCGCACACTGGCCAAATCAGACCAGCCCGGCCAGCCGGAACGCGGCGATTGAACGCGCCGGTGTTTGCGCCGGCCACGGCGCACCTGCTGCACCTGCTGTTTGAATGGGCCGCGCTGGCGGCCGGCGTGCAGATCTACCGCCGGCAAAGCGCCGGCAGCCTGCTGCAGCCGGGCCGCTACGCGGTGGTCATCGGCTGCATCCTCGGCGCGGCCATCGGCAACAAGCTGGTGTTCTGGATCGAGTTCCCCCATCTGTGGCGCACGCTGTCGGCCGACGCCGGCGTGTGGATGTCGGGCCAGTCCATCGTCGGCGGCCTGCTGGGCGGGCTGCTGGGCGTCGAGCTGGCCAAGAAGCTGACCGGCGCGCGTGCGTCCACCGGCGACCAGTTCGTGCTGCCGCTGGTGGCCGGCACGATCATCGGCCGCACCGGCTGCTTCCTGGCCGGGCTCAACGACGGCACCTACGGCACGCCGACGGCGCTGCCGTGGGGCGTCGATTTCGGCGACGGCATCGCCCGCCACCCCACCCAGCTGTATGACATGGCCTTCGCGCTGCTGTGGGGCGGCGCGCTGCTGGCCACGCGCGAGCGCTGGCGCGCCAGGCCCGGGCTGATGTTCAAGTTCTACCTGGCAGGCTACCTGCTGTGGCGGCTGTGGGTCGACGGCCTCAAGCCGGTGCCGTATTTCTATCCCGCGCAGCTGAGCGGCATCCAGCTGGTCTGCCTGGTGGCGCTGCTGTGCTACACGCCGCTGCTGCTCCGTCAACTCTTAGGCCCCCATGCCCATGCGCCGGCCGGCGCCGCCAACCGAGAAATAACATGAGCAGAAAAACCCGCCCCTACCTGTTTTACGACACCACGACGTCGGTCTGCTCCACCTGCCTGCATCCGGTGGAAGCGAAGATCATCTTCAAGGACGATCACGTCTACATGGACAAGTGGTGCCAGGCCCACGGCACCGAGCGGGTGCTGATCAGCGACGATGTCGAATACTACCGGCTGTGCCGCGAAGTCTTCGTCAAGCATCCCGAGATGCCGCAGATCTTCAACACGCGCATGGAATACGGCTGCCCCTACGACTGCGGCCTGTGCCCGGACCACATGCAGCACTCCTGCCTGTCGGTGGTCGAGATCACCGACAACTGCAACCTGAACTGCCCGGTGTGCTACGCCGAAAGCGGCACCCATCGCGAGACGCACAAGTCGCTGGACGAGGTGCTGCGCATGCTCGACGCGGTGGTGGCCAACGAGGGCGAGGCCGACGTGGTGCAGCTGTCCGGCGGCGAGCCGACGCTGCATCCGCAGTTCTGGGACATCCTCGACGCGGCCAAGGCGCGCCCGATCAAGCACGTGATGGTCAACACCAACGGCATCGCCATCGCCCAGGACCCGGCGTTCGCGCAGCGGCTGGCCGGCTATGCGCCGGGCATCGAAGTCTACCTGCAGTTCGACTCGCTGCGCGGCGAAGTCCACAAGACGCTGCGCGGCGCCGACCTGACGCGCATCCGCCGCCAGGCGCTCGAACACCTGAACGCGGCCGGCCTGTCGACCACGCTGGTGGTGACGCTGAAGAAGGGCCTGAACGACGATGAAATCGGCGCCATCATCGAGTTCGCGTTGAGCCAGCCCTGCGTGCGCGGCGTGACGCTGCAGCCGATCCAGGACGCCGGCCGGGTCGAGGACTACGACCCGCGCCTGCACCGGCTGACGGCGTCCGAAATCCGCCGCAAGATCGCCGAGCAGAGCGCGCTGTTCACGCTGGCGGACGTGGTGCCGGTGCCCTGCAATCCCGACACGCTGGCGATGGCCTACGCGATCAAGACGGCCGACGGCGCCGTGCCGCTGACCCGCTATCTCGATCCGCAGACGCTGGTAGAAGGCAGCGCCAACACCATCGTCTTCGAGCGCGACGAACAGTTCAAGGCCAGCATGAAGGACCAGGTGTTCAAGCTGTTTTCCACCAACCACTCGCCGGAATCGCAGGCCAACTGCCTGTCCGAACTGATGTGCTGCCTGCCGCTGATCGCCGCGCCCGAGCAACTCCGCTACGACAATGTATTCCGGGTGCTGATCGTGCAGTTCATGGACGCGTATTCGCTCGACGTGCGCGCGCTGAAAAAATCGTGCATCCATTTCGCCCAGCCGGACGGCAAGATGATCCCGTTCGAAAGCTACAACCTGCTGTACCGCGACCCGCGCCGCCTCGACGCCATCCGCGGCATTATCGACGCCCAGACGCGGCAGCGCAGGCAGTTGCACAAGACGGTGCCGATCATGCCGGCCCAAGTGTAAAAACAACAATATCCTGGAGACCTTATGAAAATATTTACTCGCGCGACGGCAGGCACCGACCTGTTGCGCCTCGTCCTGTGCGCACTGATCTTCACCCACGGCGCCTACCGTTTCTATGAAGGCAGCAGTCCCATCCTCGGGCAAATCCTCGAAGACCAGGGCTTCCCGGGCGGCAGCGGCACCATCCTGGCCTACGCGGTCAACGTGACCGAGACGCTGGGCTCGCTGCTGCTGGCCATGAAATTATTTACCTTGCCCGTCTGCGCCGCGCTGACTATCATCTACACCACCGGCATCATCCTGTTCCACCGCCACAACGGCTTCTTCGTGGTCGGGCCGGGCACCGGAGGCTGGGAATACAGCGCGCTGCTGATTACCTGCCTGGTGACCACCGCGTGGGAAGACTGGAAGCAAAAAATCTCCGTACGATAATCGTCCCGATGGAGGATAGCCATGCGCAACGCCGCCACACTCACCGTTTTACCGCCTGACCGTATTGCAATGCATGGCGTTCGCGCCGCGGAAGGCGCGGCATGACGCAGCTGGCGCCCAACCGTTCGATCCAGGACGTGATGGTGATCCCGGTGCTGCACTACCAGGACGTGGCGGTGGCGGCGCAATGGCTGTGCGAGGCGTTCGGCTACAGCGAGCGGCTGCGCATCGGCGACCATCGGATCCAATTGAACATCGCCGGCGGCGCCGGCGCGGTGGTGGTGGCGCAGCGGCCGCAGCCGGCGCCGGCCTGTCCCCATCCCTGCCACTCGATCATGGTGCGGGTCAGCGACATCGACCAGCACTACAAGCGCGCCATGGCCAGCAAGGCGCGCTCGCTGAGTCCGCCGACCAACTACCCGTTCGGCGAGCGGCAGTATTCGGTGGCCGATCCCGGCGGCCACATCTGGACCTTCTCGCAAACGACGGCCGACATCGATCCCGCCACCTGGGGCGGCACCCTTCTTTAAGTCCAGATGCGGTAGATCCAGTAGCTTTCGTCCTCGGACTTCAGGATGCGGGCCAATTCGTGCGGGCTGTGGCCGGTGATTTCGCGCGCCTCGCGGCACAGGTGGGCCTGGTCGGAATAGCCGCCGCGCGCGGCCACGTCGGACCACAACACCTTGCCCGCCATGAATTCCTCGCGCGCGTCGAAGAACGATTGCTCGGCACGCTGCAGGCGCAGCAGCTTGCGCATCGGTTGCCCGGCGCGCGCCTTGATGTGGCGCTCGATGCTGCGCACACCCCGTCCCAGCGCGGTATCGGCCACCTGCCACGCCAGATGCCGCACCCAGTCGCCCGCCGTGGCGCCGGGCCCACCGGGACGCGCCGCCTGCCAGCGCGGCTCGAGGAACGCTTCCAGCACCGCCAGGCGCGCCTGGTCGTCGGCGGCCGCCAGCAGCGCGTCGGACATCGCGCCCCATTCCGGCCCCAGCACCCGCTCGACCGCATCCCAGCGGTTGACCCACGCCGGCACGTCGATACCGCTCAGCGCGTGCATGGCCTGCGGATAAAACATCACCATGAACACGCGCACCGGCCCCGGGTTGTAGGTCGCCATGGGCCGCGTCTGCGGACCGACAAAGACGGCGCGCAGTTCCTCGTGCGGCATGCCCGCCGGCTCGACCACCTCGGCCTCGCCTTCGATGAACCAGGTGATCGAGCAATGCGGCGTGGCCGGGAAATGATTGAAGCGGTCCGCCGCATCGGCCAGCGGCGCCTCCACCGTGCTGCGCGTGATGTAGGCGCGCACGCAGGAGGCCAGCGCAAAGGGCGGCACGATCAGGCGCGTCAGGGAGGGTTCGGTGGCGGTCATTTGCAAAGTTTATACTAAAGCGCGGCGGCCGGCGGTGTGTCGCAAACGTTCAATACGCGCCGCCGCCGCCAAGGCATAGTGAGGCATCGTCACACAAGGAAGCCACATGGAGAACACGATCACCGCCCCCGCCGCCCCTGCCGCCAACCATCTGCGCACCATAGACAGCCTGCCGGGGCCGCGTCCCTGGCCGCTGGCGGGCAACCTGCCGCAAGTCCGCCCGCTGCGCGTGCACCGCGACGTCGAGGCCTGGAGCAAGCGCTATGGCCCCATGTTCAGGATCAAATTCGGTCGCACGCCTATCCTGGTGCTCGCCGGCCACGACCTGGTCAACGCCGTACTGCGCGATCGCCCGGACGGCTTCCGCCGGCCGTCGATCACCACCCAGGTGTCCGACGAAATCGGCGGGCGTCCCGGCGTGTTCATGGCGGAAGGCGCGGCGTGGCGCGACCAGCGGCGCATGGTGATGGCCGCGCTGGCGCCGCACGCGGTGAAGGCCTACTTTCCGTCGCTAGTATCGGTGGGACTGCGCCTGCAACACCGCTGGCGGCAGGCGGCGAGCGACGGCACCGTCATCGACCTGGCCGAAGACCTGAAGCGCTTCAGCGTCGACGTGATCGCCGGCCTGGCCTTCGGCACCGAGGTCAACACCATCGACGGCGGCGAGGACGTCATCCAGCGCCACATGGACGTGATCTTGCCGGAGATCGCGCGCCGCTCGATCGCGCTGTTCCCGTATTGGCGCTACGTCAAGCTGGCGCGCGACCGCCATCTGGACCAGTGCGTGACCGCGCTGAGCAAGGCAGTCGATGACTTGATCGCCACCGCACGCGCCTGCATCGCGGCCGAACCGGCACGGCGCCAGCATCCCGTCAACCTGCTCGAAGCGATGATCTGCGCGGCGGACGAAGGCGGCAGCGGCGTCGACGACATCGCCGTGGCGGGCAACGTCACCACCATGCTGCTGGCCGGCGAAGACACCACCAGCAACACGTTGGCGTGGATGCTGTACCTGCTGCAGCGGAATCCGGCCACGCTGCAAAAGGCCCGGGAAGAAGTCATGCGCGTGGCGCCCGATGCCGCCGCCTTCACCGTCGAGCAGATGGATGCGCTGGACTACCTCGACGCCTGTGCTCAGGAAGCGATGCGCCTCAAGCCGGTGGCGCCGTTCATTCCGCTCGAAGCGCTACGCGACAGCGTGGTCGGCGATGTGCGGGTGCCGGCCGGCAGCCTGGTGTGGTGCGTGATGCGCAACGACAGCGTCAGCGAAAGCCACGTCGCGCAGGCCGGCCTGTTCGATCCGGACCGCTGGCTGAAGCGCGGCGAAGACGCAATGGACAAACATGTGTCGATGCCGTTCGGCGCCGGCGTGCGCACCTGCCCCGGCCGTTACCTGGCGCTGCTGGAAATCAAACTCGCCAGCGCCATGCTGCTCAGCAGCTTCGACATCGAGTCCATCGATACGGCCGATGGCGAAGAGCCGGAAGAGCTGATGGGCTTCACCATGTCGCCGATCGGCCTGCGCATGCGGGTACGCAACCGCGCGGAGTGAGCCGCGTGCTGCACAAGATCCATCGCATCGGCGCCTGCGTGCTAGGCGCCTTCCTGACGCTGCATCTACTCAATCACCTGCTGGCGATCGGCGGCCCGGAGGCGCATATCCACTTCATGGAGGCGTTTCGCGCGGTGTACCGCAACCGCGTGGTCGAAGTCATCCTGCTGCTGTGCGCCGCCAGCCAGGTCGCCAGTGGATTGATCTTCATTCGTCGCCGCTGGCGCGACCGGCATCAAGGACTGGACCTGTTGCAGCTCGGTTCAGGGCTGTACCTGGCGTTCTTCCTGCTGGTGCACGTGAGCGCGGTACTGGCCGGGCGCACGCGGTTCGGGCTGGATACGAACTTCTACTACGCCGCCGCGGGCATGCACGTGCTGCCGTATCGCTACTTCTTCATGCCCTACTACTTCCTCGCCATGCTGGCGATCACGGTCCATCTGGCGCGGGCGCTGCACTGGCTTGCGCATGATCGCCTCAGCGCCGCGACGCTGCGTATCGCCAAGGTGCTGCTGGTGATAGGCGGCTTCACGGCCGCCACGCTGATCATCGCGGCCTTCTCCGGCGGACTGCATGACATAACGGTGCCGGCGAAATATCTCGCCACGTTCCGCTGACCGTCATCCCACACGAGGCGCCGGCAGGGCGTCCGCTGCAACGAGATGCGCGGCAAAGCCCGACAGCCCTGGCGCCACATCGGCTTTCAATGTCATGGCGGGGATGTCGTAGTCGCCGCCATTCTGAGGGCGGAACGGTATCGGCGCGGTTTGCGCAAGCGTGTCGAGGCGCTCTCCGAGTTCGCCGCACACGGCGGAGAATCTGGCGTCGTCCATGCGTTCGGCGCGATAGACCACCAGCGGCGGCAGGACATCGAAGCCGGGGTAGTACAGGATGCCATGCTGAATGGGGAACAGCAGGTCGTCGATAGCACCGTTGACGCCGCGCGGGCCGTAGTGCGACGCCCATCCGCCGGCCGTGACCACCAGCATGGCGCGCTTGCCGGCCAGCGTGCCCTCGCCGTAGCGGTCTCCCCAGCGCACATCCGAATGCTCGCCGACGCCGTAGCCGAAGCCGAAGGCATAGACACGCTCAACCCAGCCTTTCATAATGGCCGGCATGGAGAACCACCACATCGGGAACTGGAAGATGACGGTATCGGCCCAGCGCAGCTTGTCCTGCTCGCTGGCGATATCGGCGCTCTGTAAATCGTTGGCGTAGGCGCGCCGGGAATCCGCCACCGGGTCGAAACGGTCGCCGGCCGGGCCGCCGACGACATCGCCTGCATCGACCAGCGCCTTCCATTTCATCGCATACAGGTCGGATACCTGGACGGCGTGCCCCGCCGCTTCCAGACGCCGCACCGCAAAGTCCTTCAACGCGCCGTTCAACGACTTCGGTTCGGGGTGGGCATACACAATCAGAACATTCATCACGCTACTCCTTGACTGGAAAACACCAGCATAGGAGCAGATGAGGTATATTGAAAATGAATTTCTAATATTCCAGGTATAGCCATGAATAATCTCAGACGTCTGGACCTCAACCTGCTGGTGACGCTGGACGTGCTGCTCTCGGAGCACAACGTGACGCGGGCGGCGGAGCGCTTGAACTTTTCGCAGCCATCCATCAGCGTGCACCTGTCGAAGCTGCGCGACATCTTCGGGGATCCGCTGCTGCTGCCCGGGCCGCGCGGCATGCGGCCCACCGCGCGCGCCGAACAATTGCGCGAGCCCTTGCGGCTGGCGCTGGAAGCGCTGGGCCGTGCGGTGTCGCCAGCCAGTCCGTTCGATCCGCGCGAGGCGAACCAAACGTGGCGCGTGGCCGCCAGCGACTATGGCGAATCGACCATCCTGCTGCCGGCGCTGGCGGGCTTGCGCGCGGCGGCTCCGGGAACGCGGCTGGCGGTGCTTGAACTGATCCCGCCACGCATCGCCAGGCAGGCGGAATCGGGCGAGATCGACCTGGCCCTCCACACCAGCGAGGAAGCGCCGCCGGGCATGCGCCATCGGCTGCTGTTCCGGGAGCGCTACGTGCTGGCGGGACGCAGCGACCATCCGCGCCTGAAACGACGGCCGACGCTGGCGCAGTTCTGCGCCATGGAGCATGTCATCGTATCGCCCGACGGCGGAGGGTTCAGCGGCGTCACGGACCGTGCGCTGGCGGCGGCGGGCTTGCCGCCACGGCGGGTGGCATTGTCGGTGCCGCACTTTTTGTTTGTGATATCGGCGCTGGCGAGTACCGATATGGTCGCGATGCTGCCGGAGCGGCTGGTGCAAGACCATCCCGCACTGCGCTGCGTGGCGCCGCCGGTCGAGGTGCCGGGCTATGAGATGGCCATGTTGTGGCACGAGCGCTCGCATCGCGACCCGGCGCATCAATGGCTGCGCGAGTACATCGCCCGCACGGTGGCTTGAGGTTATACTTCGGCGCTGAAGGCCTAGTCACCAATGAAGGATGTATATGAAGATGCTGTCTCGCGTTGACGCGAACGTCGCTGCCGAAATCCACCGGCAGTTTCCGCAATTGAAGCAAATCAGGGATCTGGACTCGGCCGGCGGCATGCAGCGCCTGGCGATCTCCGTGTTCGACCACTGGCTCGACGACGAGAGCGAGTGGCATCTGCTGGATTGCTTCGAAGGCGAAGAACGCGTGCGGCGGAACCAGAAATTCGCCCGGCACTGGGCGGCGCTG
Source organism: Duganella hordei (assembly GCF_040369125.1). Lineage (NCBI taxonomy): Bacteria > Pseudomonadati > Pseudomonadota > Betaproteobacteria > Burkholderiales > Oxalobacteraceae > Duganella > Duganella hordei. The sequence goes on along the minus strand of NZ_BPWI01000012.1, from coordinate 42,666 downwards.
TTCGATCTCACGCCTGTCTATACGCTGCGCCATCGCGGCCGCTGGCCGGCCAAGGCCAAGCTGGTACTGAAGCGCTACACCGACCGCGAAGGCTTCCTGCGCCAGTCGCGCTTCAACGACTACGGCGTGCCGTCGCAATTCATCATCCTGCCGGAACTGGGCTGCATCTACGCGGCCGGCTGGGACGATACCAATATCCTGTACTTCCAAAACAAGGAACAAGCCACGCCGGTATTGGAACTTGCCACAAAGGCGGGCCTTTTCTGTCTGAATCCTAATCGCTGACGGCTCATATAGTTGTGTAACGTCAAAGAATACAGCCCAGCTTGACGTTATATGTATAGGATATGCATAATACCTATATAGACATCGAATTCGATCCAGCCAAGGCAAGAGCCAACTTAAGAAAACACAAGGTTAGCTTTGCTCAAGCAGAAGAAGCGCTGAACGACCCAATGGCCGTCACAATTAAAGACGACGATTCAATGGGGGAGCAGCGCTTTGTTACCCTCGGCGCGGATGCCAACGCACGAATTCTGGTCGTCATTCACACTCCGCGTGGAGACCGCACTCGACTAATTTCCGCGCGCAAGGCCAGCAAAGGCGAAGCGGAGCAATACCATGCGTAAAGAATACGACTTCAGCAAGGGAAAGCGCGGTGCAGTCATATCTGCGCCGGGAAAAACCCGCATTACCATCATGCTCGACGATGACGTCATTCAGCATTTTCGCGATCAGGCCGAAGCACAGGGAACCGGCTATCAGACCATGATCAATGCAGCGCTTCGAGGCGCAATGAATCCTCCGGCAGATCGCAATAAACCGATCACCACAGCCGCGTTAAGGAAGGTAATACGTGAAGAAATTTCGTTGCTCCGACAAAGTGAAAAACCCTCCTGATCAGAGTCCGAAAGGAAAACAATGAAAGAACTTCGCGTTAAGGTATTCAACAAATTCATTGCAGCGGCAAATCGCCGTGGGTAACCGAATTGCATCCTGCTCATGCGGGCAGCTGAATATCGAAGTAAATGCCGAGCCGCGCGGCGTGGGTGTCTGTCACTGCTTCGCCTGCCAGCGCAGGACGGGCAGCGTGTTCGCCGCGCTAGCAAGTTTTTCAGCGCCCTACTCGGTAAGCGGCAAGGCGACCGAGTATGTCCGCACCGGCGATCAGGGTGCGCAATTCATCTTTCGGTTTTGTCCCATGTGTGGCACCAACCTGTTTCATACCGAGGTCGGCGATGACGGCAGTGTGAGCGTTGCGGTCGGAGCATTTGCCGATCCGGCTTTCCCAGCGCCGACAGTCTCGGTCTACGATTGCCGCCGGCATTCTTGGGTGCAGTTGCCGTCGGACGTAGAAGTCTTCAGCAAGGATCCGTGAGGAAGTTAACAACTCACGGATCCGACGCTTTCACCAGTACGAAGATTAACTCCGATCCAGCATCTATACCCTTTCCCCGGCTCACGCGGGCTGTATGTGCAATACGCATTCCCCTTGCGTCGATCCCGATCACCGTTCTCTTGGCTGCAGGTCGGGTGGAAGTCAGGCGCCATCGAATCGAATATTTCCTTTGCCGGTTGGCCTTCGATCGCAATCGCCAATTTCCGATCAGTTGCCGTTGGCGCCGCCCGCTCGCCCGGCTCGCCTGAGTAAATCAAATAGCTCGCGCGAAACGTCTTATAGTCCCCCAGATACTCGGCCGCGCTGGAGAACGAAATGAACACGCTCGCCCCCAAGAGCAACCACGTAACTCTTCGCATATCAGCCTCGCAACTTAACGTGAAAATGATTGTCGTGCCCCTTCAGCGGGATCACAAACGCAATGCCAGGTCCATTGAAATAAACCAGCTCCACTCTCGAGTGGAGGAGAAACAGCCCTATCAACTTGGCCGTTGCATCGTGATCGTATTCGGCATCGGCCCAAGTCACGGGCAGATGCAGGCCGTCCTTGCGCATCGGGCGCACATCAACGTCCAGACCGCTTTTATGCGAAGCATGGTCTGTGTTCGCCAGGCCACCGGCCAAGCTGATATCTCCGACACCGAATTTACGCGAGTCCATGGATTGCCATTCCCGCTCAACCCTGAGTATCGCCGTCATCATTGATGAGTGGGCATACTGGAAAGTGCCGTTACTGGATCTGCCGTGCAACTGGCCATAAACGTAGTACCCAGCGTCCTCTGGAGCTTGGGGAAGCATAAAGTACTTGCGCGAGTCCTTGGGTTGTAGCTCAAGCAGACGGGGCGCCATCACGCCACCCGATTGGTCGCAAGATCCCAGCCGCCACTGGTATTTCCTCCGAGGCCGCCGCCGATCTTTTGCTGCGTGTATTTCCATTTCACTTTGGAGAACTTCAGGCCTATGGAATCATGAAGAATCGTGCCCTCGCTGACTAGCTGATCCATATTCCCGATCAACACATTCTCAAGCTCGACTTCGTAATACTTTACCCGGTCCCCTTGTCCGTCGGCCCGCATGAACTCCAGCTTGGCTCTGGGGATAGTCCTGCCCATGGAGCTGGTCTGCATCAGTAGAGGCGACGACAGGTCGGCTAGTTTGGTGATCGAGAGAGTGCGGTGCTCACAACGTTCAGCAGTATGGCCGCCGCCCGTCGACGCGGTGGCGCTCTTGGGCTGCGCCACGCCCCAGTGCGCTGATGTGACTTCGATCCATCCCAAGTGCGCGGAGTCGGCCGATTCGCCCTTGATGCCGTCAATTTGCAGATATACGTCAATAGCCATGATGCCTCCAAAGTTGGGCTGGGAGTGTCAAGGCATTGTTGCGTAAATCTTGCCGGAAGGAATTGGGACGTATCAAGCTATATTGGTGGTGTACGATTGTCGGCACGCCCCTCGGTGCAGCTAAAATCTTCGGCCAATATCCATGAAACCTGAGAAAGAACAATTCCAACGTGACTTGCTGGAATCGGTGAAACAGATGCATTCGGGGCAGACTACCCATTTGACGCAGGTGGGAACGGAAGAAACGACGGAGATCTCCCTCCGTCTTCCCGCTGACATCATCGAGCGATGGAAGGCCGGTGGCCCAGGATGGCAGCAGAGGATGAGTGACTTGCTGAGTAAAACGACGCCTTAGGCCCGTGCCTTATTCGCGCAGACCGCTGGTGCTTTGCCATATTGCTGATGCGCAGCTAGTTTCTCGGGTCAACCACCTTTGCACCGCTTATACGTAAGGCCTTGCTTTAATTCAGTGCGACGGCGTCTACCGAACCCACCATAAAAAATCTTTTTTAATCATGAACTTAGATTGAAAAAACAAGGTTCAATTCTCAACATACCCCCAAAATACCCCAACCACTTCTGCTCAGCTAAGACAGCCTTGGACCTCACAGGAACATATGGCATCCAGTCAAGTCGAAGCTAGTACGCTGATAGCAACTTATTTCGCTGCTTTGCTCGACAGCACTCTATTTGCGAATTCAACAACATCTGGATCTTTTTCACTACGCCGTACAGCTTCATCTGCAATTTCGACAGACAGCTTGTTCCGCAGCTTGAAATTTCCGCGTGGCACACCATCGAGTTCCTTTATGGCTGTTGCGAGATGCCCCTTGGCCAGCTCGAAACGCACCTTCAACTTGGCGAGAAGTCCAGCATGCGGCCGCACCCCCTTGCTCTCATCAGCTATTTTTTTAATTTGCCGAATATCGGTATCTACAGAGTGCAATACAGCCTCGTCATTTCGGACCTGTAGCTTAATCTCGGCTCTAGCTGCATACGCACTTACTTTGTTCGGCGACCCACGAACAGCGCGATCAGCCCAAGTCATTGCCTCGGGGAAATTTTTCAATGCGGCATAGAAATGGGCATTTCGTGCATTGATAAAATCGGTGCGCTCTCTACGATCAGCAACTTCTAGCTGTAAAAAAAGATCATCAACCTCAATATCGTCCGCCAGCGCTTGCACGTTTGTCTTCCGGCGCTCAATCAAACACTGCAATAGGACATCTAAGACAAATGGATTCCCAGGCGTGCGAGCTAATGCTTCCCGAGCGTATCCTTCAGCAGAGGCGAAATCTTCGCGAACAGCTAAGACCTGCGCAATCTCGCGTAATGCATGAGTATCTTTTTGATTAATCTTAAGCGTCTCCCCGAATTCAATCTCTGCCCTGTCAAACTCCCCATTCCATCGTGCATCAAAGCCATTAATGAAATGAACATGTCGCCGGGCCTGAGCTGTGTTAATGCGCGACAGCTCCGCGATTGCATAGTCAAAGCTATTGCGTTGCTCTGTCCGTACTGCCGCCATTCCCAAAAGCCTGAGGCATTCAACAACGGTCTCATCCGTGAGCGTATGTCGTTTCTCCAACGCCGCTGTTGCGAACCCAACACTTTCGTCATATTTCTCACGGTCATAGCATCCCCTTGCCACTCGAAGATAGTGCGACCCCACTACTGCACGCTCACTGAACCCGAGCGGACTGGCTTTCCCTTGCAGAATTGAAGTTGTAATAGAAATATCAATCGTCTCAAAGGAAATGTTATCTTCGGCTGTATACGTAGAGGTAAGAGCTAATAGTCGCTTACGGGCCTCTATTAAGAAACCATCAGTTTCAGCAGAGAACTGCTTCCGGAATCTTGCGCCACGGAAATAAGACGCCAAGCGCAAATGGTCGCCTTCGGTTTCCAACAATCCGAGTGACATTAAATTATTAACAGCTATAGCAATAGCTTGATCTGACTCACCAGATATTTCGATTAGGTCTGATGGGTCAATAGCCCCGAGCTCATCGAACAATGTAAGAAGGCATTTGGCGGTGGCACTTAAGTTGAGTCCATCAACAAGACTAAGGGAAAGAGCACGAAGAACCTCGATTAGTTCTCGTGGATTTGCTTCTATAGCAGGTTTCTTTGCGAGAGCAACAAACTCTGCTGCTGTCCAAATCATGGCAGGATGTCCGCTGACGTGTTGACACAACATCGCTATAAAACCTGCATCGGGATCTTGCATACCAAGATAATCAAGCGCATATATCCATAGACGCTTGGACTCATCATCTGTCATGCCGTCAATCTTAAAAAAGCCGACATTTGTAAGACGATGCTGTTCTTGGAATCGAGGTAAACGCTTGGCACATAAAACAACTGTAGGACGCCTATTTTTTAGGCTCTTAAGCAGCAAATGGAATTCTGGTTGAAAGTTACCATTATCATCGAGAATATCATAGTCAAACTTCAACCAGACAAGCATTTTTTCTTCACCAATCTCATAGAGAAGTGAGCTAGTCTCCTCGACTAATTTTTCCTTGGAATAATCTGCAACTTTCTCAAAAAAATCTTTTGCTTCTGCAACCGTGGGGCCGCGAAAAGCGAAATGCAGCTTACGGAATGTCTCGATCAATCCCTCACCGTCTGATATGGATACTTGAATCCCAGTCAGATCTATTCCGGGGAAGAGACTTTTCAGCTTATCGGCTACTGCCGAGCGTCGACCGATCCCATCTACACCGCTGACATACAAGGCATTGATTTGGCGGTTTAGGTCCGCGATTTTTGTTTCTATCTCGCTTTGAATTTTTCGTGATACAAATGGCTTTGGTTGAATTCCTTTGGCCGCATCTAACTCGAACAGCTTAGTACGAACGATATTGGCGATACGATCAGAATTTGATGTTCTAACAAACACGTGCATTCGCACCCAATCTGGAAGCTCTCCCGCTGGCGTGCCATCAATAATGAAAACTAATACGCCCCCTAATTTTCTTGCATAAAGCAAGTGCTGCGCTAACTCTAGTTCAGTTTTCACCCAGTCAGAATTCATCGAGTTGGCAGATGCGATCAAAACGAAAAGGCTAGATCGATCAAGCGCTGCTTGAATTTCTGCGGCACTTCTTTTCCCAGCTTCAAAGGTATGGCTATCAATCTCCCACCGGGCCGCTGAAACCTTGCTAGCGACTCCTTCGACCAACGGCTTGTCCACACTCGAATGGGAAATAAAGGCTTTGGCAAATTTACTCATGGATACCTTTCTGGGCAGATCGTACTGTTGCTAAATATTAGCACGCCTCCTTCTCTGCATTGCTGACAATCTTTCGCTCTCGACTCGACAATCATGCTTATATGCAACTGAATGATGACGCCCAACCAAAGTCTATCGCAAACATCTGAATCTCACTGAGGCAGGGTCTAGTGATAAACCCCGTTTTATGGCAAAACCCTTGTTCCAGCTTAGACCATACTTAATCCCCTTTAGATATCTAACCAAAAGCAGAGCGGCCATGAAAAAGCCCCAAAAGTTGGAATCCAACTTTTGGGGCTTTGTCCAGCTAACGCCGTTTTACTTTAGGCCTTGGCCCTATCAGCGCAACCCACTGGCCGCCTTGGCCAGGTCCGTGATGCGCTCCCAGTCACCAGCAGCGATAGCATCCTTCGGCGTCAGCCACGAGCCGCCCACGCAGGCTACGTTCTTCAGCGACAGGAACTGCGACGCGGTCTCTTGCGAGATGCCGCCAGTCGGGCAGAACGTCACGTCCGGCAGCGGACCGTAGATCGCGTTCAGCATGCCGATGCCGCCCGCCGGCACCGCCGGGAACAGCTTCAGTTGACGGAAGCCCTGCTCGCGCGCGGCCATCACTTCCGATGGCGTCATCACACCCGGCAGCAGCGGCAGGCCGCTGCTCTTGGCGGCGGCGATCAGCGCCGTCGTCAGGCCTGGCGACACGCCGAACACCGCGCCCGCATCGCGCGCGGCGGCAAATTCTTCCGGCTGCGTCAGCGTGCCGACGCCGACGATCGCGCCTTCGACGGCCGACATGGCCTTGATCGCGCCCAGGCCGTGCTTGGTGCGCAGCGTTACTTCCAGCACGCGGATGCCGCCGGCCACCAGCGCCTTCGCCAGCGGTACTGCATGTTCAGGTTCGTCAATCGCGATCACGGGGATCACGGCCGAAGTACGCATAATGTCGAGCAGAGTCATGGTCATGATTTACGCTTCTTTCTTCATCGAGTAATCTTCATCGGAACCTGGCACGGTATTGCCGACCGGGTCTTTGTCATGCAGGCCTACCGTGGTGGGAATCGGCGACGGCAGCCCAAAGGTGGTGGCGCCCTTCTCCGCTTCGCATACGCTGTTGCGGAACATGGCGAACAGTTCACGACCCATGCCCACGCCGTTCGGCGTCAGGTCGGCCGTGGCCAGCGAGCGCGAATGCCATACGCTCGATTCGACCAGCGCTTCGAGCGTGCCGGTCTTGGCGCAGACGCGGATGATGTCGCCGTCGCGCACCAGGCCGAGCGGACCGCCAGCCAGGATCTCCGGCGACACGTGGATCGCCGCCGGCACCTTGCCCGACGCGCCGGACATGCGGCCGTCGGTCACCAGCGCCACGTGGCGGCCGGCGTCCTGCAGGTTGGCCAGCGCCGGGGTCAGCGCGTGCAGTTCCGGCATGCCGTTGGCGCGCGGGCCCTGGAAGCGCAGCACGGCGACGAAGTCGCGGTCCAGCGTGCCGGCCTTGTAGGCGTCCATGAAATCTTCCTGCGAATTGAACACCAGCGCAGGCGCTTCCACCGTCTGGTGTTCCGGCTTGACGGCCGAGACCTTCATCACGGCGCGGCCCAGGTTACCCTGTACCAGCACGGTGCCGCCGTCCGGCGAGAACGGCGCGGTGATCTTGCGCAGCACCGCTTCGTCGCCCGACTCGGTCGGCGAATCCTTCCAGACCACGCCTTTGCCGCCTTCACCCAGGAACGGCTCGGCGCAGTGCGCGCGCAGGCCCTTGCCCAGGATGGTGGTGACGTCGTCGTGCAGCAGGCCGCCGTCCAGCAGTTCACGGATGACGAAGCCGGTGCCGCCGGCGGCGTGGAAGTGGTTCACGTCGGCGTTGCCGTTCGGGTAGATGCGGGTCAGCAGCGGCACCACTTTCGACAGCTCGTCGAAGTCGTTCCAGTCGATGACGATGCCGGCCGCCTTGGCGATGGCCACCAGGTGCAGCGTGTGGTTGGTCGAGCCGCCGGTGGTCAGCAGCGCGACGACGGCGTTGACGATGGACTTCTCATCGACCACGTGACCCACCGGCAGGTATTCGTTCGATTGCGCGGTGATGACGGCGGCGCGCTTGGCGGCGGCCTTGGTCAGTTCGTCGCGCAGCGGCGTGTTCGGGGTGATGAAGGCGGCGCCCGGCAAGTGCAGGCCCATGACTTCCATCAGCATCTGGTTGCTGTTGGCGGTGCCGTAGAAGGTGCAGGTGCCGGCGCTGTGGTAGGACTGAGATTCGCCTTCCAGCAGTTCGGCGCGGCCGACTTTACCTTGCGCGTACAGCTGGCGGATCTTGGCTTTCTCGGAATTGGACAGGCCGGTGGTCATCGGGCCGGCCGGCACGAACACCGCGGGCAAGTGGCCGAAGTGCAGCGCGCCGATCAGCAGGCCCGGTACAATCTTGTCGCACACGCCTAGGTAGACGGCGGAGTCGAACATATTGTGCGACAGCGCCACGGCGGTCGCCATGGCGATCGCGTCGCGCGAGAACAGCGACAACTCCATACCCGGCTGGCCCTGCGTGACGCCGTCGCACATGGCGGGCGTGCCGCCGGCGAATTGGGCCACGGCGCCGACTTCGCGCACGGCGTCCTTGATCAGCGCCGGGAAGCCTTCGAACGGCTGGTGCGCCGACAGCATGTCGTTATAGGCCGAGACGATCGCCACCGACGGCTTCTTGAGTTCCTTCAGCGACAGCTTGTCGTTGGCGGGGAAGGCGGCAAAGCCGTGCGCCAGGTTGGTACAGGCCAGAGCGCCGCGCTGTACGCCCTTGACGCGGGCCGCTTCAAGATGGGCCAGATACGCGCCGCGCGATGGTTTGCTGCGCTGGATAATGCGAGCGGTGACGGTTTCCAGGACTGGATGCAGGGCCATGAACGTTCCTTATCAATGAATTCCGTGAAATTTTACTACAAAAATTCGATTTCATCCGACTTTTCTTATCGGACGATGGCCAAAGTCGATCACGAGGGCGTCACGTACTCGAGGGCGTGCCGGCCTGCCTTGCCCGGCATGGGAGCGGTAACAATGCAAAAATCCTACCGTTTTGACGTAACCGTAGTGAATTTACCGTTTTTTCCTGTATCATTCACGCATCCCTCCCTCAGACTAACGACGCCCACATCATTATGCGCCAGCCTGCACTGACCTCCACCGCCAGCTTCCTCGCCCTCGAATCCCATGCCGCCGACGCCAAAGACTGGCAATTGCGCCAGTTGTTCGCCGCCGACGCCCAGCGCTTCCCCAAACTGACGGTCGACGCGGCCGGCCTGTTCCTCGATTATTCGAAGAACCGCCTGGACGCGGCCACCGTCGGCCTGCTGCTGGACCTGGCCCGCGAACGCGGCGTGGAGCGCCAGCGCGACGCCATGCTGAGTGGCGAGAAGATCAATCTTACCGAACATCGCGCAGTGCTGCACACGGCGTTGCGTATGCCGCGCGGCAAAGCCTTGACGGTGGACGGCCAGGACATCGCCCACGACGTGCACGCGGTGCTGGACCAGATCAAGGATTTCACCGACCGCGTGCGCAGCGGCGCCTGGCTGGGTTATAGCGGCAAGCCGATCACCGACGTCGTCAACGTCGGCATCGGCGGTTCCGACCTCGGGCCGAAGATGGCAGTGCTGGCGTTGCGCTCGTACGCGCACCCGCGCCTGAAGATGCATTTCGTCTCCAACGTCGACGGCCATGACATGGACGCCGCGCTGGCGCAGGTCAACCCCGAGACCACGCTGTTCATCATCGCCTCCAAGACCTTCGTCACGGCCGAGACCATGCTCAACGCCGGCACCGCCCGCAACTGGTTCCTGCAGACGGCTAAGGAAGAGGACCTGGCGCGCCACTTCGTCGCCGTCTCCACCAACACCGAGGCGGTGAAGGCCTTCGGCATCGATCCGGCCAATATGTTCCCGTTCTGGGACTGGGTCGGCGGCCGATATTCGGTATGGTCAGCGATCGGCCTGGCGGTGGCGCTGGCGGTGGGCTTCGGCTACTTCAGCGACTTCCTCGCCGGGGCGCACGCGATGGACGAACACTTCCGCGAGGCGCCGCTGGAGCAGAACATGCCGGTGCTGCTGGCGATGATCGGCTTCTGGAACCGCCAGTTCCTCGGCGCCGGCTCGCTGTCGATCGCGCCCTACCACCAGGACCTGAACCGCTTCCCGGCCTACCTGCAGCAGCTCGACATGGAGAGCAACGGCAAGCGCGTCACCCGCGGCGGCGCCGAAGTTGACACGCCGACCTGCCCGGTGGTGTGGGGCGAATGCGGCACCAACGCGCAACACGCCTACTTCCAGCTGCTGCACCAGGGTACGGACATCGTGCCGATCGACTTCATCGCCGCGCTGCGCGCCACGCACGACCTGGCGGGCCACCACGATTCGCTGCTGGCCAACTGCTTCGCGCAATCGGAAGCCTTCATGACCGGCAAGACCGCCGACGAAGTGCGCGCCGACCTGAAAGCGCAAAACCTGGGCGCCGAGGAAATCGAAGCGCTGGTGCCGCACAAGACTTTCCCCGGCAACCGTCCGTCGAACACCATCCTGATGGACCAGCTGACGCCGTCGGCGCTGGGCGCGCTGATCGCGCTGTACGAGCACAAGACCTTCGTGCAGGGCGTGATCTGGGACGTCAACAGCTTCGACCAGTGGGGCGTGGAGCTGGGCAAGGTACTGGCCAAGAACATCCATGCGGAACTGACCGGCGACGTCAAGCCCGAGCGCCACGACAGCTCCACCAATGGCCTGATCATCATGGCCAAGGCAGCACAACACCTTTAACCGCACCGCCGTCATTCCCGCGCAGGCGGGAATCCATAGAACGCCTGATATGGCCGCTCAGCATGGATTCCCGCTTTCGCGGGAATGACGGATTGACTGATAGATTTGAAATATGAGCACACCACATATAGAAGTCGCCTTCGACGCAGTCATGCAAACCGGCGAATGCCCGCTGTGGCATCCGGAAGAACAGGCGCTGTACTGGGTCGACATTCCCGCCTTCACCGTGCACCGTCTCGATCCATCCAGCGGCGCGCACCGTTCGTGGAAGCTGGCCAGCGAGCCGGCCACGCTGGCCATCAGCGACAAGGGTGGCCTGATCGTCGCCATGCGCAGCGGCTTCGCGCACCTGGACACGGGCAGCGATGAAGTGCGCCTGACCGACATCGCCGCCGCGCCCTACGACACCGCCATCACCCGCTTCAACGACGGCCACGTCGACGGCGCCGGCCGTTTCTGGGTCGGCACCATCTACGAGCCGCGCGACAAGCCGGCCGCCGAGATGTTCGTGCTGGAGAAAGGCGAAATCCGCAAGGCCTGGTCGGGCGGCATGACCAACTCGAACGGCCTCGGTTTCAGCCCGGACTACAAGGCCATGTACCACGCCGACACCAGCGCGCACCGCGTCAGCCGTTTCGATTTCGACGTCGCGCGCGGCACGGTCGACAACCAGCGCCTGCTGATGCAGTTCTCGATGGACAAGGAGAACAACTACGGCGGCCGTCCTGACGGCGCCGCCGTCGACAGCGAAGGCAACTACTGGGTGGCGATGTTCGAAGGCGCGCGCCTGGTCAAGCTGTCGCCGGCCGGTGAATTGATCGGCGAGATCAAGTTGCCGCTGCGCTGCCCGACCATGATGGCGTTCGGCGGCGCCGACCTGCGCACCCTGTACGTCACCAGCGCGGGCGCGCGTCCGGCGCCGGAACTGGCGCAGTATCCGCTGAGCGGCAAGCTGCTGGCCATCCGCATGGACGTGGCCGGCCGCGCGGAACCTGCGTATATCGAATAAACTGGATGTCGCACTCCGGGCATTTGTAGTAAATTTTCTTGCAAAACGTAAATTCGTGTAGTAAATTTACACTTAAGATTAGTAGTCCCCCTTTTCAGCACCCTACTTACTGCGAATAATTATGGCTCTTACCGATTTTGACCTGGTTCTGTTTGGCGGCAGCGGCGATCTGGCGATGCGCAAATTGCTGCCCGCGATGTACGCCCGCGACGTCGCCAACGACTTGCCCGCCACCGCCCGCATCATCTGCGTCGGCCGCGCGGACGCCAGCCAGCAGGACTTCCTACACACCGTCGAGACCACGTCCAAGCCGCACATCAAGTCGCCGGCCGTGACGCCGGCCGCGTGGACCAAGTTCACCGCCCGCATCGTGTATGTGTCGCTGAACGCCACCGACGCCGCCAGCTACAAGACGCTGGTCGAGGCGCTGCGCCAGGACGAGGCCATCACCAAGGTCTACTACCTGGCGACGCCACCGGCGATCTTCTCGCAGATCTGCGAGAACCTGAAATCGAACGGCCTGGTGACCGCCAATTCGCGCGTGGTGCTGGAAAAACCGCTGGGCCGCGACCTGGCCTCGGCCAAGCAGATCAACGCCGAAGTGGGCAAGGTCTTCGAAGAATCGCAGATCTACCGTATCGACCACTACCTGGGCAAGGAGACCGTGCAGAACCTGCTGGCCCTGCGCTTCGGTAACATCCTGTTCGAGCCGCTGTGGCGCCGCGAGTGGATCTCCGACGTGCAGATCACCATCGCCGAAAAGCTCGGCGTCGGCAACCGCATGGGCTACTACGACACCTCCGGCGCGCTGCGCGACATGCTGCAGAACCACCTGCTGCAGCTGCTGTGTATCGTCGCCATGGAGCCGCCGACCTCGATCGCGCCGGACGCCGTGCGCGACGCCAAGCTGCAGGTACTGCGCTCGCTGAAAAAATTCACGCCGACCACGCTGGCGCAGAACATCGTGCGCGGCCAGTACCGCGCCGGTCACGTCGACGGCAAGGCCGTGCCGAGCTACCGCGACGAGCCGGATGCGCCGGAACACTCGCGCACCGAGACCTTCGTCGCGATGAAGGCGGAGATCGACACCTGGCGTTGGGCCGGCGTGCCGTTCTACCTGCGTACCGGCAAGCGCATGGCCGACGGCCTGGCTGAAATCGTCGTGCGCTTCAAGCAGATCCCGCACTCGATCTTCGCCCAGCCGACCAACAGCTTCCAGCCTAATTCGCTGGTCATCCGTCTGCAGCCGGACGAAGGCCTGCGCATGAATCTGATGGCGAAGACGCCGGGCGACGGCATGCGTTTGAAACAGGCCGAGTTGGAGCTGGACTTCCGCGAATCGTTCAAATCGCCGCGCATGGACGCCTACGAGCGCCTGCTGCTCGACGTGCTGCGCGGCCAGCTGACGCTGTTCATGCGCGGCGACGAGCTGGAAGCGGCGTGGGAATGGGTCGAGCCTATCCTGAACAACTGGGAGTCCGACGACAGCTTCCCGATTCCGTACGCTTCGGGCACCTGGGGTCCTGCCGCGGCATCGGCGCTGATCGGCCGCGATGGCCTGCAGTGGCGTGAAGAAGCACTTCCTGAGGATTAAATGCTTTTAGATTCCATTCGTACCCAGCTGGACTCGCTCTCCAAATCGGAGCGCAAGGTCGCGCTGGCGGTCCTCGATCATCCGGGCCAGACGGTCAGCCAGAACATCACCGCGCTCGCCAAGAGCGCGCAGGTGTCCGAGCCGACCGTGGTGCGCTTTTGCCGCACGCTGGGCTACGACGGCTGGCACGAGTTCAAGCTCAAGCTGGCGCAAGGCCTGGCGCTGGCCCTGCCCGGCCTGAACGAGCAGCCGACCCAGGACGACCTGGCCGCGGACCTGGTCAACAAGATCTGCAGCCGCTCGATCAACACGCTGCTCGACCTGCGCAACAACCTCGACCCGGAAGCGATCCAGAAGGCGCTGGACATCCTGTCCAAGGCCAACAAGATCGAGTTCTACGGCCAGGGCACGTCCGGCATCGTGGCGGCGGACGCGCAGCACAAGTTCTTCCGCTCCGGCGTGCCGACGGTGGCCTACGCCGACCCGCACATCCACAGTATCGCCGCCGCCCTGCTGCGCACCGGCGACGCGGTGGTGGCGATTTCCCAGCGCGGCAACAGCCCATCGCTGGTGCGCTCGATCAAACTGGCGCGCCGCGGCGGGGCCGACGTCATCGTGCTGGCGCCGTCCGGCACGCCGCTGGCGGATATGGCCACTGTGCTGATCCCGATCGACCTGATCTTCAACATCGACCCGTACACGCCGATCTCGGCACGCCTGGCCTATCTGGTGGTGATCGACGTGCTGGCCGTCGGCCTGGCGCTGCAACGCGGCCCCGAGTTCCGCAAGAAGATGCAGAACGCGCAGAAGGCCTTGCAGGAGTTTGACCTGCAGTTCGATTCGTTCATCGGCTGAGGCGTCTCAGTCTTCAGGCTTCGAATAGACGTTGACCAGATTCCCATCCGGGTCTCGAACCAGCAGCGACAGATTCCCCCATGGCATGCGCGTGGGGGGCATCACGATTTCAACATTCTCCTGAGCCAAACGGTCGCGGACAGACTCCACGTCTGCCACCTGGAACTCCAGGATAGCCGACCGGTTGGCTGCAGCAATAGCTGCCCCGGCATTAAACCGCGCCACCAGTTGCTGGGCAGAGATAGCCAGCACGGCGCCTTCAAAGCGCACTTCAGCAAAGCCGTCGGCAAGCCGGACGGGTTCAATTTCAGACAGGTTCTTGTAGAAAGCGAGAAGAGCTTCAAACTGCTCGGTGACAAGACGAATCGATGCGAATTTCATGCTGAGTTCCTATGCAAAAAAAAGGAACTTCAGTGTATTCGTGGTGCTTGTCAGTTTCTGTCAGGAGTGCGCCGCAGTCCGTTTGCGCCGATTGAATTCACAGCCCAAAGGAGGCCATTCAATTACGCTCACGTATGTAACTGTCGATTGAATTGCCGTACAGCTCTACCTCCATTTCGTATGCCATTCCAAGGCGGTCGGCAACACGACGCGATGAATCATTGCCAGAAGCGATGAGCGCTCGAACTTTCGGTTCGCGTCGAACCTCGAATGCATAATTCAGGACTGCCGCTGCCGCCTCGCTCGCAATTCCCTTGCCCCAGAATGCTCGATAGGTATTCCACCCTATCTCCATCACAGTTGATTGCTCGCGAAAGAAGGCTCCGACGTTTCCGATGAGCTGTCCAGTCTGTTTATCCTCGACAGCCCACCATCCAGCCCCGTGTATGACCCATAATCCAGCATGTGAACTAAAGATTCGCCAAGCCGTTTGACGGTCTGCTTGGCCCAAGTGAACCGAGCTTTCGGAATTCATCAAATGATCCGCAAATAAATCGAAGTCTTCGCGTCGATATTCGCGAAGAGTAAGTCGCTCAGTCTCTAAACGCGGCACGGAGATGGTGAATGGGTGATTCATAGCGTGGTCTCTCCTCAAACGTATTAAATTTCGCTTCGAGACTTTGTAGCTGTTTGCGCTATCGATAGCGAGGGCAATGTGCTGGATGCCTGGCATGTGGATGAAGGCTGCCAGGAGTACGAATTCATGCATGCTCGGAGAGGATGAATAACTCAGCACTTCCCTATTTCGACGGAAGCCGGGAAAATCGGAAATCGCAGTGGCTCGCACCGCCAGCCAAGGTTTGTGTCCTTTCCAGTTGGATGCCTCGCGCGGCATAGGCGTCGAAATCAAGTCCACAAATGTTCGGCAGGATTTCTTCATCGCCATGGCAGGCTGCGAATTTGCAAAAGCCGCAGGCTTTGTAATTGATGCCGAATTCAAAGTTATCACCCGGGCCCGGTTCGATGAAATCGTAGACGAAGTCTTGCGGAAACGCTGTCTGGTGGCTCTCTGTCGTGCTTTTTGCAGCCTGCTCGCGCAGCAAAGCCTGATTCCCTGGCGACATAAACTGATGTCCCGACGCGATACGTTCCGCTTCGGGCACTATGAGCAATTGCGCCTTGTAGGTTTTCCGCTCGATTTCACCGATCACGGACAGCGACACGCCATGTCGCCGGAGCACCCGGCTGATAGCCATAAAACCCAGGAGGCGCATGAAGAAATCGCTCATGCGGCTTTCCGCACCTCCAACATAGGGCATTTGGGCGAGCACGATTTCGAATTCGTCCATCACCTCCTGCTTGATCCCATCGATGTCGGACAGATGCGCGCGCTCGTTCAACATCGCTTCGGCAAGGTCGAGGCGCTGGCGCATGGCGGCCTCCATTGCACCGCGATGCGTCTCGTAAAAGGAATGGATGATCTCAGCCATTGGACACCTCTCAAAATTAGCCTATGCCGAAAGCCCGCGGCCAGCCAGTAAGGGAGCATACCATCTTGGCAATGGCGCCATCCGTGTACTAGCGCACCGCACCGATGGCAATAGTCCTTCTATAATTGCCGCTTCTGCGCTAGAGTATGGCTAGTTTGCCGCTTCGCAATATTGCATTTTGCACAATCAGGTGTTCGCGGCCGCACTTAGCCTCCGTGAGAGTGGACATGACTACCTTTACTTCCAGTACAGCCGGCACCGTAGCGCGCATTCCGCTGCTGCGCACCGGCGTCGACGGTTTCGACCGCATCCTCGGCGGCGGCTTCCCCGCCCACAGCCTGTATCTGATCCAGGGCCTGGCCGGCAGCGGCAAAACCACGCTGGCCTGCCAGATCGGTTTCCAGCACGCGCTGCAGGGCAAGAAGGTCTTGATACTGACACTGATCGCCGAAACCCACGGCAAGATGCTCAACCACCTGAGCAGCTTCTCCTTCTTCGACGAAAGACTGGTCGGCGACCGCATCGTCTTCCTCGGCGCCTACAGCGACCTGCTCAAGGGCGGCCTGCGCGAACTGCTCAAGTCCATCGCCGGCACCTTGGCCGAGCAGCGTCCCGACATCATGATCATCGACGGCTTCCGCACCGTGCGCGACGCCAAGCCGTCCGACGTCGCGCTGTCCGAGTTCATGCTCTCGCTCAATTCGCTGGTGTCGACCATGGAATGCACCACCTTCCTGCTGTCGCCCACCGAGGGCAACGTCGCCGATTCGGAAAACACGCTGGTCGACGGCCTGATCGAACTGAGCCAGTACGAACAGGGGCTGCAGCTGATCCGCGAAATCAAGGTGTTCAAGCTGCGCGGCAGCAAGCACCTGCTGGGCCGCCACGTGTTCGAGGTGGGAGAGAATGGCATCGCCATCTACCCGCGCCTGGAAGCGGTCAGCAGCCTGTCGGCGGCCACGCCGTCGGTGTCGCACCAGCGGCTCGGCTTCGGCATCGAAGGCTGGGACCACCTGACCCATGGCGGCGTCGCCCGGGGCTCGACCACGGCGCTGCTGGGCAATCCCGGCGTCGGCAAGACGCTGATGGGCCTGCACTTCATCTACGACGGCCTGCGGCGCGGCGAGCACTGCCTGATCACCGGCTTTTACGAATCGCCACAGCGGCTGATCGAAAAGGCCGCCAACGTCGGCATCGATCTCAAGCCCTATTACGACAGCGGCGCGCTGCAGCTGATCTGGCATCCGCCGCTGGAAGTGCTGGTCGACGCGCTGGCGCACGACGTGCTGAGCAACGTCGAGCGGCGCTCGGTGTCGCGGCTGCTGGTCGACGGCCTCGACGGCCTGCGCGAAGTCGTGCTGCACGAGGGACGCGCGCGCTCCTTCCTGGCCGCCTTCGTCAACGAACTGCGCTGCCGCAACGTGACCACCTTCTTCACGCAGGAGCTGCCGTACTTCGGCCAGGGCCAGCTGCACGGCGACATGTCGGCTTCGATGCTGTTCGAGAACATCATCCTGCTGCGCTATGTCGACGTGAACGGCATCAACCGCCGCCAGATCGGCGTGCTCAAGCTGCGCGAAAACAGTTACGACGCCGCCAATCACATCCTGCTCATTTCCGACTCGGGCATGAGCATCGAGGGCGCGGTGTCCGGTGCCGTCGTCCCCACACTGGCACTGTAGCGCGACGATATGAGCGATGCTCCCGCAATCATGGACACCAATCCGGACGGCAAGCTGATCCTGGTGGTCGACGACGAGTTCGACGTGCTGTCGGCCTACACGATGCTGTTCGAATATCACGGTTTCCGCGTGCGCACCGCCATCAACGGCGAGCGGGCGCTGGCCGCCGCCGCCCGCGAGCGGCCGGACATCGTGGTGTCGGACTACATGATGCCGGTGCTCGACGGCGCCGCGCTGTGCCGGGCGTGGCGCGCCGATCCGGCGCTGCGCGACATTCCCTTCATCCTGGCCAGCGCCGGCATTCCGCGCAAGGATGCCGACCTGCCCTACGACACCTTTTTCAAAAAACCGGTACGCTTCGAGGTGTTGCTGGCGGAGATCAACCATCTGATCGCCCGGCGCCCATCGCGCTGAACGGGCCGAGGATGGCAGAATAGCAAGCTGAGCTTTATTTCAAGGCAATACGGCGACGAATGCGCGGGCATTCTTTAACAATTGTTCACGCTTGAGTACAATAAGACAAGTCTTATTCCCTTCACCTGATTGGCAGTGCACATGAACCAGCTCGAACAGCTCAAGAAATTCACCACCGTAGTCGCCGACACCGGCGATTTCCAGTCCATCCAGGCCTACACCCCGCGCGACGCCACCACCAACCCGTCGCTGATCCTGAAGGCCGTGCAGAAGGACGAATACAAGCCGCTGCTGGAAAAGGCCGTGCGCGACAACCTCGACAACTCGATCGCCGACACCATCGACCACCTGCTGATCGCCTTCGGCAAGCAGATCCTGCGCATCATCCCGGGCCGCGTGTCGACCGAGATCGACGCCCGCCTGTCGTTCGACGTCGAAGGCTCGGTGGCCAAGGGCCGCGAACTGATCGCGCTGTACGAAAAAGCCGGCATCGAGCGCGAGCGCGTGCTGATCAAGATGGCCGCCACCTGGGAAGGCATCCGCGCCGCCGAGATCCTGGAAAAGGAAGGCATCCGCTGCAACATGACCTTGCTGTTCTCGCTGGGCCAGGCGATCGCCTGCGCCGAAGCGGGCGCCCAGCTGATCTCGCCGTTCGTCGGCCGCATCTACGACTGGTACAAGAAATCGACCGGCATCGACTACGTCGGCGCCGAAGATCCGGGCGTGCAGTCGGTCAAGCGCATCTACAACTACTACCGCAAGTTCGGCTATAAAACCGAGGTGATGGGCGCCAGCTTCCGCAACACCGGCCAGATCCTGGAACTGGCCGGCTGCGACCTGCTGACCATCAGCCCGGACCTGCTGCAAAAGCTGGCCGACACCGACGGCCCCGTCGAGCGCAAGCTCAGCGCCGACGCGCCGCCGGCGGCCGGCATCATCAAGCTGACCCAGGACGAGAAAACCTTCCGCTTCCAGCTCAACGAAGACCAGATGGCCTCGGAAAAGTTGGCCGAAGGCATCCGCGCCTTCTGCGCCGACTCGGGCAAGCTGAAACAAATCATCTCCGGCATGCGCTAAGGCGGCCGCGGGCCATCGGGGCGGGATTCCGGCGGCGGCCGGGATCCCGCCTTTTGTTTTTGCAGCCCACAAAACGTTACATTCCTGCATGCATTACAATGTTGCGACCTCGCTCGGCATATAACCAGACCCGAGCGGCGCACGTTCAACACAACAAACCTTTTACGAGATCCATCCATGAGATCAGTCCCTCGTTACACTGCCGTCGCAGCTGCCGCCTTAACCTTGCTGAGCGCCTGCGGCGACAAGGCCGCCGCGCCATCCGCCCCGCCCCCGGCCGCCGTATCCGTCGTCACCGTCGCCCCCGCCGCCGTCACCCTCACCAGCGAACTGCCGGGCCGCACCGAAGCCTCGCGCGTGGCGCAGGTGCGCGCGCGTACCGCCGGCATCGTGCTGCAGCGCGTGTTCAAGGAAGGCGGCGACGTCAAGGCCGGCGAAGTGCTGTTCCGCATCGATCCGGCCCAGTTCCAGGCATCCTACGACAGCAGCCAGGCCGCCGTCGCCAAGGCCGAGGCCAACCTGGCGCAGGCCGAGCTGAAGGTCAAGCGCTACAAGCCGCTGCTGGCCGCGCAAGCCGTCAGCCAGCAGGAATACGACGACGCCGTCACCGCGCAGAAGCAGGCTGCGGCCGACCTGGCCACCTCGAAAGCCGCGCGCACCAACGCCGGCCTGACCCTGGGCTATGCCACCGTGACCTCGCCGATCTCCGGCCGCATCAGCCGCGCGCTGGTGACCGAGGGCGCGCTGGTCGGCCAGGGCGAAGCGACGCCGATGGCCACCGTGCAGACGCTCGATCCGATCTACGTCACGATCACGCAATCGTCGACCGAGCTGCTGAAACTGCAAAAGGCCATGGCCGGCGGCAAGCTGCAACGCGCTGGTAAAGACCAGGCCAAGGTCACGCTGGTGACCGAGGACGGCCAGGTTTATCCGCAATCGGGCAAGCTGCTGTTCTCCGACGTGTCGGTGGACGAAAGCTCGGGCGCGGTGTCCATGCGCGCCGAATTCCCCAATCCTAACCGCACCCTGCTGCCGGGCATGTACGTGCGCGCGCGGCTGGAACAAGGCGTGGACAGCGCCGCCATCACCGTGCCGCAGCAGGCCGTGGTGCGCAGCCCGGAAGGCTCGTCGGTGTGGATCGTCGGCGCCGACAACAAGGTGCTCGCGCAGCCGGTGGTCGCCACCGCCAACGAAGGCCAGAACTGGATCGTCAGCTCCGGCCTCAAGGGCGGCGAACGCATCATCGTCGAAGGCTTCCAGAAGGCCAAGCCGGGTGCGACGGTCAATCCGCAGCCGTGGAAGGCGCCGTCTGCCACCGCTGCCGCCGCAGCACCCGCTGCCGCCGCTCCGGCCGCAGCCAAATAACCGGGAGCCCAGATGGCAAAGTTCTTCATCGATCGCCCCGTGTTTGCGTGGGTGATCGCGCTATTCATCCTGCTGGGCGGAGCGCTGGCGATCACCATCCTGCCGGTGGCCCAGTATCCGACCATCGCCCCGCCGTCGATCGTCATCACCGCCAACTACCCGGGCTCCACCGCCCAGGTGCTGGACGACGCCGTCACCAGCGTCATCGAGCAGGAAATGAACGGCGCCGACGGCCTGCAGTACGTGGAGTCGCAAAGCGAAGCCACCGGCGCCGTCACCATCACCGTGACCTTCGTGCCGGGGACCAATCCGGACCTGGCCGCCGTGGACGTGCAGAACCGCATCAAGCGGGTCGAATCGCGCCTGCCCGCCGCCGTCACGCAGCAGGGCGTGCAGGTCAACAAGGCGCGCTCGAACATCCTGATGTTCGTCGGCCTGACCTCGACCGACGGCCGCCTCGATCCCTACGGCCTGGGCGACTACATGGCGCGCAACGTGGTCAACGAGATCAAGCGCATTCCCGGCGTGGGCCAGGCGCAGTTGTTCGGCACCGAGCGCGCGATGCGCATCTGGGTCGATCCGGCCAAGCTGGTCGGCCTGAAGATGACCATGGCCGACGTCACCGCCGCCATCAAGGCGCAGAACGCGCAGGTCACCTCCGGCACGCTGGGCGACTTGCCCAGCCCTGCGCAGCAGACCTTCTCCGCGCCTATCGTGGTGACCGGCCAGCTGTCGTCGACCACCGAGTTCGGCCAGGTCGTGCTGCGCTCCAACCCCAACGGCTCGCTGGTGCGCCTGAGCGACGTGGCTCGCATTGAAATGGGCGGCGCCAACCTGAACATCAACGCGCGCCTGAACGGCGCGCCGTTCGCGGCCATCGCCGTGCAGCTGTCGCTGACCGGCAATGCGCTGCAGACCGCCACCGCGGTGCGCGAGCGCATGGACCAACTGGCCAAGTACTTCCCGCCCGGCGTGAAGTACACCATCCCTTACGACACCTCGCTGTTCGTCAAGATCTCGATCGAGGAAGTGGTCAAGACGCTGCTGGAAGCGGTGGTGCTGGTGTTCCTGGTGATGTACCTGTTCCTGCAAAACTTCCGCTACACGCTGATCCCGACCATCGTGGTGCCGGTGGCGCTGATGGGCACCTTCGCCGCGATGCAGATCTTCGGCTTCTCGATCAACGTGCTGACCATGTTCGGCATGGTGCTGGCGATCGGCATCCTGGTCGATGACGCCATCGTCGTGGTGGAAAACGTCGAGCGCATCATGAGCGAGGAAGGCCTGTCGCCGCGCGACGCGACCCGCAAGGCGATGTCGCAGATCACCGGCGCCATCATCGGCATCACGCTGGTGCTGATCGCCGTGTTCATCCCGATGGCCTTCTTCGGCGGCGCCGTCGGCGCGATCTACCGCCAGTTCTCGCTGGCGATGGTGTCGGCGATGCTGTTCTCGGCCCTGATGGCGCTGACCTTGACGCCGGCGCTGTGCGCCACCATCTTGAAACCGGTGGAAGCGGGCCATCACCACGAGAAGAAAGGCTTCTTCGGCTGGTTCAACCGCGGCTTCTCCGTCACCGCCACCGGCTACCAGGGCGTGATCGCCAAGATGCTCAAGCGCACCGGCCGCTATCTGGTGATCTTCGCCGTGCTGTGCGGCGTGGTGGGCTGGCTGTACGCGCGCCTGCCGTCGTCGTTCCTGCCGAACGAAGACCAGGGCTATCTGATCTCCAACATCCAGCTGCCGGCCGGCGCCTCGACCAGCCGCACGCAGGCCGTGCTGACCGAGGTCGATGCCTACTTCCGCAAACAGCCTGCGGTGGCGCGCACCATCGCCGTGGCGGGCTTCTCGTTCTCGGGCAACGGCCAGAACGCCGGCCTGGTGTTCGTGCCGCTGAAGGACTGGAAGGAACGGGGTCCGGAGGACTCCGCGCAGGCCATCGCGCAGCGCGCCTTCAAGGACCTGTCGGTCATTCGCGACGCGGTGGTGTTCCCGCTCAGCCCTCCGCCCATCCGCGAACTGGGTAACGCCACCGGCATCACGGCGCGTCTGCAGGACCGCAGCGCGCTGGGCCACGACGCGCTGATCGCCGCCCGCAACCAGCTGCTCGGCCTGGCCGCCAAGAGCGCCATCCTGAAGGGCGTGCGCCCCGAAGGACTGGAAGACTCGCCGCAGCTGCAGGTCGACATCGACCGTGAAAAAGCCAACGCGCTGGGCGTGACCTTCGCCGACGTCAACAGCATGCTGTCGATCGCGCTCGGTTCCTCGTATGTGAACGACTTCGCCAGCAGCGGGCGCCAGCAGCGCGTCATCGTGCAGGCCGACGCGCCGCGCCGCCTGCAGCCGGAAGACATCATGAAGCTCAACGCGCGCAGCAGCAATGGCACCATGGTGCCGTTCTCCTCGTTCGCCACCTCGCACTGGATCCAGGGTCCGGTGCAGCTGGTGCGCTACAACGGCTATCCGGCCATCAAGATCACCGGCGACGCCGCCCCCGGCCGCTCGACCGGCGAGGCGATGGACGAACTGGAACACCTGGCGCAGCAGCTGCCGCCAGGCTTCGGCATCGAATGGACCGGCCAGTCGCTGGAAGAGAAGACTTCCGGCTCGCAGGCGCCGATGCTGTTCGCGCTGTCGCTGCTGGCCGCCTTCCTGGTGCTGGCCGCGCTGTACGAGAGCGAATCGATCCCGGTGGCCGTGCTGCTGGTGGTGCCGCTGGGCGTGCTCGGCGCGCTGCTCGGCGCCACCATGCGCGGTCTGCCGAACGACGTCTACTTCAAGGTCGGCCTGATCGCCATCATCGGCCTGTCGGCCAAGAACGCGATCCTGATCATCGAGTTCGCCAAGGACCTGCAGGCGCAGGGCAAGGGCCTGATCGAATCGACCTTGGAAGCGGTGCACCTGCGCTTCCGTCCGATCATCATGACCTCGCTGGCCTTCATCCTCGGCGTGCTGCCGCTGGTGGTCGCCACCGGCGCCGGTTCGGCCAGCCAGCGCGCCATCGGCACCGGCGTGATGGGCGGCATGATCACCGCCACCGTGCTGGCGGTGTTCCTGGTGCCGGTCTTCTTCGTCGTGGTCCGCAAGATCTTCAAGGGCAGCGAACGCCAGCGCAAACTGGCCGCACATGAAATGAACGATAAGAACCATGAAACCTATGACTAAGTTTGCCCTGCCCCTGACCGTGCTGGCGGCGGCACTGCTGTCGGCCTGCTCGATGGCGCCGACCTACCAGCGCCCGGCGGCGCCGGTGGCCGCCGCCTTCCCGGCCGATACCGCCGGCGCGAGCGCCAAGACCGGCTTCGCCAGCGTGCAGGCCGGCCCCGGCCAGAAAGACGCCGTCGCTACCGGCTGGCGCGAATACTTCAGCGATCCGCGCCTGCAGCAGCTGATCGCCGCCGCGCTGGACAACAACCGCGACCTGCGCACGGCCGCCCTGCGCATCGAGGAAGCGCGCGCGCAGTACGACATCCAGTCGGCCGACCGCCTGCCCAACCTGAACGCCAACGCGGCCGTGACCAAGGCCAAGACACCGGCCTTCCTGTCGCCGACGGGCCAGACCACGATCGGCAAGCGCTACGACGCAGGCCTGGCGATATCCGCCTTCGAGCTGGATTTCTTCGGCCGCGTGAAAAGCCTGAACGACGCCGCGCTTGCGGCCTACCTGGCCACCGACGAGGCGCGCCAGGCTGCGCAGATCGCCCTGGTGGCGCAGGTGGCGCAGGCCTACTACACCGAGCGCGCCTACGCCGAGCAGTACGCACTGGCGCAGCAGACCTATGAGGCGCGCGCGCGCACCTACAAGCTGACGCAGCAGCGCGCCGAAGTGGGCGCCTCGTCGCGGCTGGACCTGCGCTCCAACGAAACGCTGATGGAAACCGCGCGCGCCGCCGCGCTGACCTTGGCGCGCCAGCGCGCGCAGGCGGACAACGCGCTGACCTTGCTGGTCGGCCAGCCATCGTCGCAGGCGGTGGCCGGTGCCGCCGCCGGCGCCATGCCGAGCGACCAGCAGATCGACCTGCTGAGCGCCGTGCCGACCGGGCTGCCGTCTGACCTGCTGACGCGCCGTCCCGACATCCGCGCCGCCGAGCAGCGGCTGAAATCGGCCAACGCCAACATCGGCGCCGCGCGCGCAGCCTTCTTCCCGCGCATCAGCCTGACGGCCGCGCTGGGCAGCAGCAGCCCGTCGCTGGGCGGGCTGTTTGACGGCGGCTCGGGCAGCTGGTCGTTCGCGCCGCAGCTGACGTTGCCGATCTTCGACGCCGGCCGCAACCGCGCCAACCTGACGCTGAGCGAAGTGCGCAAGAACCTGGCCGTGACCGACTACGAGAAGACCATCCAGACCGCGTTCCGCGAAGTGGCCGACGCGCTGGCCGCGCGCGACTACCTGGGCGAACAGGTGGCCGCGCAGCGCGCCGTGCAGGACGCCCAGGCCGACCGCCTGAAGCTGCTGCAACTGCGCTTCGACAACGGCGTCGCCAGCTCGCTCGACGTGCTGGACGCGCAGCGCGAACTGTTCAGCGCCCAGCAATCGCTGGTGCAGGCGCGCCTGCTGCGCACCACCAGCGCGATCGACCTCTACCGCGCCCTCGGCGGCGGCCTGAAATAACGGGGGTCAGATCCGACATTTGGACACGAGCCCTGCCGTAGCGGTCGCTACGGCAGGGCTCGTGTCCAAATGTCGGATCTGACCCCGGATTTGACTATGACTAATCCGATCACCATTCGTCTGGGCGCCCGCGCCCGCCAGCGTATCGCCGCCGAGGGTGTGCTGGCGTCCGATATCGCCATCGTGCCGGCCGCCGCCGGCGGTCCCAAGGGCCTGATCCTGCATGGCCTCGATTGCTGGATGTTCGGCCACTGGCTCAAGGCCGCGCCGCGTCCGCGCAAGCTGGTCGGCGCGTCGATCGGCGCCTGGCGCATGGCCGCCTCGGCGTTCGACGATCCGGTCGCCGCCCACCAGCGGCTGGCGCGCCTGTACGCCGGCCAGCGCTATCCGGCCAAGGTCACGCCGGCCTACGTCAGCCAGACCTGCCGCGCGCTGCTCGACGAACTGCTCGACGGCCGCGCCGCCGAACCGCTCAATCATCCGCACCACCACGTCTCGGTGCTGACCATGCGCGGCATCGGTCCGCTGGGCAGTACCAACGGCGCGCGCTGGCGCGAGATGGCCGGCTTCCTGCGCGCCGCCGCCGGCAACGCCGTGTCGCGCCGGCGCCTCGCCACGTCCATGCAGCGCGTGATCTTCCACCACGCTGGCGACGACGCAAACTGGCTGCGCAACGAATTCGACGCCTTCACCGCCCACTTCGTCGGCCTGTCCGAGGCCAACCTGCGCGACGCGCTGCTGGCCTCGGGCTCGATCCCGCTGGTGCTGGAGGCGGTGTCGGGCATCGCCGGCGCGCCCGACGGCGCCTACTGGGACGGCGGCCTGATCGACTACCACCTGCACCTGCCCTACCAGCGCGATCCCGGCCTGGTGCTGTACCCGCACTTCAACGACTACATCGTGCCCGGCTGGCTGGACAAGTCCATGCCGTGGCGCCGCGCCAGGGGCGGCGCCGGCAATCCAGCGCTCGACAACATGATCCTGGTGTCGCCGTCGCCTGACTTCGTCGCCCGCCTGGCCAACGGCAAACTGCCCGACCGCAAGGACTTCAAGGCCTACGGCCAGGACCACGCCGGCCGCAACCGCGACTGGACCCGCGCCATCGCCGAAAGCGAACGCCTGGCCGAAGCCTTCGCCCGCTGGTGCGAGCGGCCCGACCTGGCGCAAACGCGCAGTTTTTGACTGTTTCGAAAAAGCAACGAACATGCGCTAACATAAGCTAGTGCATAAACACTCCGGCCGGATGGGCGCATACTAAAGCCCAGCCAGCGGCGCCGCCCGGTGCCCGTTCCCGGAGTAAACATCATGAACTTTCTGTCGCATATGCGCATCGGCACCCGCCTCGCCGTGGGTTTCGCCATCGTCCTGCTGCTCGCCGTCTTCGCCACCTCGGTGGCGCTGGTCAACGCCCGCGCCAACGCCGCCGCCACCCGGAACATGATGGAAAAACCGCTGGCCAAGGAGCGCCTGGTGTCGGACTGGTATGTGCTGATCTATTCGGCCGTCGCCCGCACCGCGCTGATCGCCCGCAGCACCGACGACACGCTGTCGACCACCTTTGCCGACGTCATCGCCGCCAGCAGCAAGCGCGGCGGCGAGGTGCTGGGCCAGATCAAGGAACTGCTAAGCACCGACGAGGAGAAGGCCACCTTCGAGGCCTCGGTCGCATTCCGCAACACTTACCAGAAAGCCAAGACCGACATCATGAACGCCAAGAAGGCGGGCAACGCAGCCGAGGCGGAAAAACTGTTCAAAGAAGCTTTCACGCCGGCCGCCGACGCCTACCAGAACAAGGTCAAGGAACTGCTGACCTACCAGCGCAAGGCCATCGACGACACCGCCCACGCGATCGACGCCGCCAATGACCGCAGCAACATGCTGCAGCTGGTGCTGACGGTGTTGATGCTGGCCTTCGGTACGCTGGCCGCATGGATCATCTCGCGCTCGATCACCGTGCCGCTGCATTCGGCCATCGACATCGCCTCGACCGTGGCCGCCGGCGACCTGACCACCCATTTCAGCGACGAGAAAAGCCACTGCGAGATCGGCGACCTGATGACCGCGCTCAAGGGCATGAACGATTCGCTGCACCATGTGGTCAGCCAGGTGCAGGTCGGCACCAACACCATCGCCACCGCCTCCAACGAAATCGCCGCCGGCAATATGGACCTGTCGCAACGCACCGAGGAGCAGGCCAGCTCGCTGGAGGAAACCGCGTCGTCGATGGAGCAGCTGACCTCGACTGTGCGCCAGAACGCGGAAAACGCCAGACAGGCCAACCAGCTGGCGCAGGCGGCGTCCGACGTGGCGGAAAAAGGCGGCGCCATCGTCGGCCAGGTGGTCGAGACCATGGGCTCGATCAACGATTCGTCGCGCAAGATCGTCGACATCATCGGCGTCATCGACGGCATCGCCTTCCAGACCAACATCCTCGCGCTCAACGCGGCGGTCGAGGCGGCACGCGCCGGCGAACAGGGACGCGGCTTCGCTGTGGTGGCCTCCGAGGTGCGCAACCTGGCGCAGCGCTCGGCCGGCGCGGCCAAGGAAATCAAGGAATTGATCGGCAACTCGGTCGGCCAGATCGACGTCGGCGCCAAGCTGGTGCAGCAGGCCGGCGCCACCATGGACGACGTGGTGGCCAGCGTGCGCCGCGTCACCGACATCATGGGCGAGATCACCTCGGCCAGCAGCGAGCAAAGCATCGGCATCGACCAGGTCAACACCGCCATCACGCAGATGGATCAGGTGACGCAGCAGAACGCGGCGCTGGTCGAGGAAGCGGCCGCGGCCGCCGCCAGCATGCAGGACCAGGCGGCGCGGCTGGCCGAAGTGGCGTCGTCGTTCAAGCTGGGCAACGAGGGCCGCCAGCCGACGCTGGCCGCGCCGGCCGCGCGCGCCAAGGCTGCGCTGGCGCCGCCACGCCCGGCGGCTGCGGTGCGGCCCGCCGTGGCCGCGCGCGCGCCCGCTCCGCAGCGGCTGGCCGCCAGCAAGCCCGCCACCGTTGGCGGCGACAAGGACTGGGAAGAATTCTAAACCGGCCGCATCGCGTCGCGAATCGACATGCCCCAGGCCGCGTTGCGGGGCAGGAAGTAGCCGGCGTCCTGCAGCAGGCCCGCGTAAACCCGGAACTCGCGCATGTCGAGCAAGGTCGAGATCGGCCCGTAGCGGGCGATCGCCGGATGGCGCGCGCCGGCGGCGTCGGGCTGGAATACCGTCAAGGGAAAACCGTCGCTGCCGTTTTCCATGTCCGCCATGGTCAGCGCGCCGAAGGCCACATGGCGGTGCGATTCGGCGTTGTGGTGCACCCGGCGGAAGGCGCCGTTCCCGTTCAGCATGCGCGAGTTCAGCAGGTTGATGCAGCGCGTGATGCGGGGCGTGACGTTGCCCATGTCCGAATGCTCGCCCTGGCCGAAGCGCGGCGGCGGCTGCCATCCGGTGGGACGGACGCGGCCGGTGTTGCTCTCCATGTCCCGCACCTGGTCCAGGTTGACGCCGGCGCGGAAGATCTGGCCGGCGCGCGGCTGCGCCATGCCGTTCATGACCAGGCCCGGTTTTTCAATCTGCGCCGTGCTGCGGCCGCCGTAGTCGCTCCAGCGCGGGCACACCGCCATCAGGTCGTAGTCGCCGGTCATCGGCATGTTGTTGGCGCCCGCCTCGGACGAACACATCACCTCCAGCGGCAGCAGCAGGCGCGACGCCATGCCGCGCGGGCTGAAGTCGGTGGCGATGGTGTACACATGGATCGCATAAACGGCCATGCCAGCGGTCGGGCCGGCGCGGCGCCAGCAGGCGCGGAACTCGAACAGGTGGCCGTCGCCCGGACGCGTCGCCAGCAGCGAATAGTCCCTGGTGCCGGGAATGGCCTCCATGAACTGCAAAGCCGTGCGCGGCGGCATTTCCTCGGGGCTCAGCAGCTGCCGGGTCAGTTGGTCGAAGGTCAGCTCCAGGACCCTGGCCGTGGTGAAGCCGTCGTTGATGCCCTTCTGGTTGGCGCGCGTGCCCTTCTGCGCCTTGGCCTGGTCGTGGCCGACCTTGCTGTAGGTGCCGTCGTACGGCACGAAGCCGGCCTGCGGCCCCCAGTCCGAACTCTTGCCCTTGACGTGGAAATTCTTGCTGGGATATCCCTGCTCCAGCCAGCGCCGCGACCACGGTCCCGTCGAGCGGAAGATGATCACCTCGTCCAGTTCGTTGGCCACCTGCTGGCTGGCCACCATGTCGGCCGAGGTCATGCCGTTTTGCGGCTCGAAACAGGACGAAATCAAACCGAATAAGGGCATAGTGGCCTCAGCCTAGGAACATCTGCTGCAAATCGTTGAGGAAGCGCTGACCCAGCACCGTCGGCTTGATCAGCTTGTAGTCGCGGTAGAGCAGGCCCTTGGCCTCGGCCTCGTTGAGGGTTTTCTCGATCGCGTTCAGGCTCATGCCGGTGCGCTCGCTGAACAGGTTGGGATCGAAGCCGCCGTGCAGGCGCAGCGTGTTGAGCATGAACTCGAAGCCCATGTCCTCACGCTTGATCTCGTATTCCTCCTGCACCGGCGCGCCCAGCCGCACCTGCTCCATATAGGCCTTGGGCTGCTTGTAGCGCGCCTGGCGCAGGATGCGGTGCGGGAACGACAGCTTGGAATGGGCGCCGGCGCCGATGCCGAGATAGTCGCCGAATTCCCAGTAGTTCAGGTTGTGGCGCGCGCGGTGGCCTTCCTTCGCATAGGCCGACACTTCGTACTGCTGGTAGCCGTGGGCGGCGGTCAGCTCGGCGATCAGGTCCTGCATGTCGGCGCTGGCGTCGTCGTCCGGCAGCGCCGGCGGGTACTTGGCGAACAGCGTATTCGGCTCCATCGTCAGATGGTACAGCGACAGGTGCGGCGGATTGAAGGCCATCGCCGTCTCGACGTCGTGGCGCGCCTCGTCCAGCGTTTGCGACGGCAGCGCGTACATCAGGTCAAGGTTGAAGTTGTCGAAGTTGGCCAGCGCGATGTCCACCGCGCGTTTGGCTTCGTTGTCGTCGTGGATGCGGCCCAGCGCCTTCAGGTGGCGCCCGTTGAAGCTCTGGATGCCGATCGACAGGCGGTTGATGCCGCTGGCGCGGTAGGACTTGAACTTCTCCGCCTCGAAGGTGCCGGGATTGGCCTCCATCGTGATCTCGCAGTCGCTGTCGAGCGGCAGCAGGGTGCGCACGTCGGACAGCAAACGGTCCAGCCCCGCCGCCGACATCAGGCTGGGCGTGCCGCCGCCGATGAAGATGGTGTAGATCTTGCGGCCCCAGATCAGCGGCAGCGCCATCTCCAGGTCGGTGCGCAGCGCGTCCAGGTATTCCTGCTCGGGGAAGGCCCCGCCTTCCTTCGCCTCGTGCGAATTGAAATCGCAGTAGGGGCACTTCTTCACGCACCACGGGAAGTGGATGTACAGCGACAGCGGCGGCAGCGCCTGCAGGTTCAGCGCGCCGGCCTGCAGGTACTTGGCGGCCACGCCGGCCGCCTCGCTGATGTCCCTGGCGGGAGCGGCGGCCTTGCTGGCGGCGCCGGCGATTTTGATCGGTATCATTTCAGCTTCTCTACCAGTGCGCGCAGGGCCTGGCCGCGGTGCGACAGCGCGTTCTTTTCATCGGCCGTCAGCTCGGCGGCGCATTTGCCCAGCGCCGGGATGTAGAAGTGCGGATCGTAGCCGAAACCGCCGTTGCCACGCGGGGTGGCGACCATTTCGCCGTTCCAGCGGCCGTCGGCGATCACCGGCTGCGGATCGTCGGCGTGGCGCACGAACACCAGCACGCAGTAGTAGTACGCCGATTTGTCGGCGTGGGCGGCCAGGTCGGCGATCATCTTCTCGTTGTTGCGGGCATCCGATTTCGGCTCGCCGGCAAAGCGCGCCGAATACACGCCGGGGGCGCCGCCCAGGGCGTTGACGCACACGCCGGAATCGTCCGCCAGCGCCGGCAGCCCGGTCAGGCGCGAGGCGTGGCGGGCTTTTTGCAGTGCATTTTCGACAAAAGTATGGAACGGCTCGTCCGCTTCCGGCACGTCGTACTCGCCCTGCGCGTGGACGGAAAAGCCCACGGTGGACAGCAGTTCGTTGAACTCTTTGAGTTTGCCGGCGTTGTTCGAGGCGAGGATCAGGCGTTGGGTCATGGTGTCGGCTGGAGGGCAAGTAAGGCAATGAAGCCGACATTGTAAACCCTTTGGCGCGCCCCCTACGGAGTCAGCAGCGAACGGATCTCGGGTTTCTGGTAGTTCTCCTGTGTGACCATGACCGCGTCCGTCAGGATCAGCGCTGGCTTGATGGCCGCGCCCTTCGCGGCGGCCACCGCGGCCCTCATCGCCTGATAGCCCATCTGGCGCGGATCCTGCACCACCAGGCCGTGGATTTCCTGCCGCTTCAAGCCGTCCAGCAGGAACTCGGTGGTGTCGAAACCGATAAATTTCTTTTTACCGGCGAGGCCGGCTTGCCGCAGCGCGCGCAGCATGCCGTCGCTGGCGGATTCGTTGACGGCGAAGATGCCGTCGACCTCGGGATACATCTCCAGCAGCGCGGCCGCGCTGCGGGCGGCCTTGCCGCGCGTGCCGCCGCCATACACGTCGGCGACGACGGCCAGGTGCGGCGCGTTCTTTTTCAGATAGTCGATGAAGCCATTGGCGCGGTCGTCGGTCGAGCCGCTGCCGGCGATGGTGCGCAGGACCGCCACCGTGCCCTGCCGGCCCAACAAGTTGGATATGCGTTCCGCCGCCAGCGCGCCGGCTGCGTAATTGTCGGTGGTGACGAAGTTGACGTGGGCGTTGCCATCCAGCGCGGAGTCCACCACCACGATCTTGATCCCCTGGGCCGCCGCCTGTTTGACCGGCTCGACCAGGCGCGCGCGGTCGGTCGAGGCGATGATGATGGCGTCAACCTCCGGCTTGGAATAGATGCGCAGGATCTGGATCTGCGAATCGATGTCGTCGTTGTGGGCCGGGCCGCGCCAGGTCAGGTTGACGTGCCCGTCTTCCTGCACCGCCCGGTCCACGCCCTGCCGCATGAAGGTCCAGAAGTCCTGGTCGCGCGCCTTCGGAATGAAGACGACGTTCAGGTCTTTGGCGTATGCCGGCCACATCGAAAACGCGATGAGCACCAGCAGGAGCGACATCCATTTTTTCATCCGGCCATTGTACAACCGTGACGGTATCGGATGGAATTTCTGCGGTCTGCCCGCTCAGGCGGCCAGGCCCAGCGCCCGCTTCTGCAGCTTGATCAGGTCGGCGATGCCGCCCTGCGCCAGGTCGAGCAGGCGGTTCATGCCGGCGCGGTCGAAGGCGGCGCCTTCTGCCGTGCCCTGCACTTCGATGAAGTGGCCGGCGTCGTTCATCACCACGTTCATGTCCGTGTCGCAGCCGGAATCCTCGACATAGTCCAGGTCCAGCACCGGCATGCCCTGGTACACGCCGACCGAGATCGCCGCGACGAAATGCTTGAGCGGAATCGCCGGCACGGCGCCGCGCGCCACCAGCTTGGAGAACGCGTCGTAGGCCGCCACCATGGCGCCGGTGATCGACGCGGTGCGGGTGCCGCCGTCGGCCTGGATCACGTCGCAGTCGAGGTGCAGGGTGCGCTCGCCGAACGCCTCCAGGTCGAACGCCGCGCGCAGCGAACGGCCGATCAGGCGCTGGATCTCCTGGGTGCGGCCGGACTGCTTGCCGCGCGCCGCCTCGCGGTCCATGCGGGTGTGGGTCGAGCGCGGCAGCATGCCGTATTCGGCCGTCATCCAGCCCTGGCCTTTGCCCTTCAGGAAGCCGGGCACTTTTTCTTCGATGCTGGCGGTGCAGATCACCTTGGTGTCGCCGCACTCGATCAGCACCGAGCCTTCGGCGTGCTTGGTGTAGTCGCGGGTCAGACGCAGGGTGCGCAGCGCATCGACGGCGCGGCCGCTGGGACGTGATTCAAAACTCATGCTGTATTCCTTATTTAAGTATTTGGGAGGATTTTTCGATCGCACCGCGGATCTCCGCGATGGCCTTCTCGATTTCATCTTCATCGAAGGCGTCGACTTCCGGTTCCGCGCCGGCCTGCCCGGGCACCGGCGCGCTGTGGATGGTGGTGCTGTGCAGGTCCTGCGGCAACGCCTCGGTCGAGATCACGGTCGACAGCTCGGCCGCCGCCATCGTGCTGGCGCCCATGCCGTCGATGATCGAGCTGCCCTGCCACATGATCGCCAGCGCGGTGACGTTGTCGCTGCCGCTGCCGGCCGCGGACAGCGCCGCCTGCAGCAGGTCCGGCACGGCGCGCACCACGGTTTGCGTCTGCATGCGGCGCACCATGTCGTCGTCCGGCAGCATAGACCACAAGCCGTCGGAGCACAACAGCATCAGGTCGCCCGGCAGCATGCCGCCGGCGCTGGCCGTTTCCACCTTGGGCAGGCTGTCGGCGCCCAGGCAGTTGTAGAGCTTATTGCGGTCCGGATGGGTGGCCCGCTCGGACGGCAGCGCCAGCCCCTTGGCGATCAGGCTTTCGATGTGCGAGTGGTCGCGCGTGCGCGCCAGGATCTCGCCGTTGCGCATCCAGTACAGCCGCGAATCGCCGCAGTGCGCCCAGGTCGCCGTGTTGTGCTGGATCAGGCAGGCGACGATGGTGGTGCGTGGCGTCTCCGGCAGGTTGTGCAGGATGCGGTACTGGTGGATCTCCTGATGCGCCGCCAGGAAGGCTTCCTCGAGGAAGCGCTGCGGCTTCTTCACGTACGGCGTGGCCTGCTGCTGGAACAGCGACGAGATGGTCTGCAGCGCGACGGTGGCGGCGATTTCGCCGCGCAGGTGGCCGCCCATGCCGTCGGCCAGCACCAGCAGCAGCGCGTCGCGGGTAAAGCTGTAGCCCATGCGGTCCTGGTTGACCTTGCGGCCGCCGATGTGGCTTTCCTGATACACGGAGAATTGCATGGTTCAACCTTCTTGTTTTTTAAACCGCGTTAAAGCAGCGTGTCCGGGCCGGCCTTGGCCTTGGACTTCGGTTTGGCGGCGCCGCCCAGGCGGCCGACCAGGCCGCGCAGGCCCTCCCCCAGCTTGTCCATCATGCCCTGCGGGGCCGCCGGCGCCGGCGCGGCCGCCACGGCCACCGGCGCCTGCAGCACCTTCTGCAGCGCGAACAGGCTTTGCGGACGTTCCAGCGGGTCGATTTCCAGGCACCAGCGTACCAGCTTGACCAGCTCCGGCGTGTACTGCCCCTCCAGCTTCTGGAAGTGGCCGGCCATCTTGTCCTCGGTCTTGCGCTGGTCGGCCGGCTGCGGCGGCGAGCCAACCATGCAGGCGAACATCGAGGCGCCGAGGCTGTATACGTCCGACCACGGCCCCAGGCCGCCGGTCTTGGCATACAGCTCGGGCGGCGCGAAGCCGGGAGTGTACATCGGCGTCAGCGTCGGCATGTCGTTGTTGACGGTCTGGCGCGCCGCGCCGAAGTCCAGCAGCATCGGCGTGCCGTCGGTGCGCAGGTAGATGTTGGCCGGCTTCAGGTCCAGGTGCAGCAGCTTGTTGGCGTGCACCTCGCGCAGGCCCTTGATCGCCTGCAGGAAGATGGTGCGGATGAAGGCCTCGCCCACCTTGCTGCCCTTGGCGCGCTGGCGCTGGATGTGCTCCTGCAGCGAATGGCCCGACTCGTAGGCCATCACCATGTACACCGTCTCGTGGGCGCGGAAGAAGTTGAGCACGCTGACCACGTTCGGGTGGGCGATGCGGGCCAGCGCCCGGCCCTCCTCGAAAAAGCACTTGAGGCCGATGCGGAACACGGGCAGGTTGGCCTTGGACACGGTCGGCACCAGTTCCCCCTCCTGGCGCAGGGCCAAAGAACTGGGTAAATACTCCTTGATCGCCACCGCCACCCCGTCGGCGTCATACGCCAGGTAAACAATACTGAACCCACCGGACGCAATTTTCTTTACAATGCGATATCCAGCAATTTCCAGACCATCTGGTAACGGGGCGTTGTTTTGTGCAGCCATAGATTCCTCGCCTCAACAACCGGATTGTGTGGATAAATCACTGTTTTGTAAAGATTAAATCGGGGATATCCATTGAGCATTTCCAGTATGACGGGCTACGCGGTCGCCACCAGTGAAAGTGCGGCGGGAACACTGACTATCGAAATCAAGAGCGTCAACTCTCGGTTTTTAGACCTTCAGTTTCGAATAAACGACGATTTGCGAGCGCTTGAACCCGATTTGCGCTCCGCGGTCATGGCGGCGATCACCCGCGGCAAGGTCGAGCTGCGCCTCAGCTTTGGCCGCAAGGCGGCCACCGCCGGCACCCAGGCGCTGAACCTGCCGTTGTTGACGGAATTGCAACGATTGCAAGCCGAAGTCGGCACCCACTTCCCCGGCGTGCAGACGATGTCGGTGGCCGAGCTGTTGCGCTGGCCGGGCGTCATCGAGGAAGCCCAGATCGGCCAGGAATCGCTGCAGGCCGACGTGGCCGCGCTGACCGCCAGGACGGTCGAGGCCTTCGTCCTCAGTCGCCAGCGCGAAGGCGCGGCGCTGGAAGCGATGCTGACCTCGCGCATCGAGGCGATGGAAGTGATCGTCAAGCGCATCACGCCGCTGATCCCGCAGGTGGTGGCGGCGTTCCAGCAGAAAGCCGTCGAACGCATGCAGGACGCGCTGGGCCTGGCCTGCCAGGGCTCCAATTCGGCGCTGTCGCGCCAGGACGCGCTCGAGCGCATCCGCCAGGAAGTGATCCTGTACGGCATCCGCATCGACGTGGCCGAGGAACTGGGCCGGCTGTCGGCGCACCTGACCGAGACCCGCCACATCCTGAAAAAAGGCGGACAGGTCGGCAAACGGCTGGACTTCATGATGCAGGAACTCAACCGCGAAGCCAACACGCTGGGCGCCAAGGCCTCGGTCAAGGAACTGGCCGACGCCTCGATGGAGCTGAAGCTGCTGATCGAGCAGATGCGCGAGCAGGTGCAGAACCTGGAATAAACCTGTCCGTATGCCGCCACAGCGCGCCACGCCGCGCGATGTGGCGGCCCTCCGCTTTGCCGCCCGCCTCATAGGGGATTCCCCGCCCTGGATAAACGCAATACGTTTTCAGTTATGGTAGGTATCGATTAACTCCCGTGCATCGCAGACAAGCTTTCCCCTAAGCTCTCCTGGCAATACCCATAACGAGACACTGCCCGGTACGGCCGCCACGGCCGGCCAGGCGGACAACAACAGGAGCAGCACCATCATGTCCCAGCCCCAGCCACAACTCCGCCCCGCGCCGGCGGAGCCAGCCATCGTCGTCCCTCCGGGCAAAATCGACCAGTATTTCCAGATCTCCGAACGCGGCAGCACGCAGCGGCGCGAGATCGTGGCCGGCATCACCACCTTCCTCGCCATGGTGTATTCCGTGTTCGTCGTGCCCGGCATGCTGGGCCAGGCCGGCTTCGACGTCAGCGCCGTGTTCGTCGCCGTCTGCCTGACCGCCGCCGTCGGCTCGCTGCTGATGGGCCTGTGGGCCCGGCTGCCGATCGCCGTCGGCTGCGCCATCTCGCTGACCGCCTTCACCGCCTTCGGCCTGGTGCTGGGCAAGGGCCTGTCGCCGGCCGTGGCGCTGGGCGCGGTGTTCCTGATGGGCCTGGTGTTCACGGCGATCTCGGTCACCGGCGTGCGCTCGTGGATCCTGCAGAACCTGCCGTCGGGCGTGGCGCATGGCACCGGCGTGGGCATCGGCCTGTTCCTGCTGATGATCGCCTCCAGCGACGTCGGCCTGGTGGTCAAGAACGCCGGCGCCGGCCTGCCGGTGGCGCTGGGCCATGTGACCGCCTTCCCGGTCGTCATGAGCATGCTGGGCCTGGCCGCCATCTTCGGCCTCGATCAGCGCAAGGTGCCCGGCGGCATCCTGCTGGTGGTCATCGCCATCTCCGCCCTCGGCCTGGCCTTCGACCCAGCCGTGCACTTCACCGGCTTCTTCGCCATGCCCAAGCTGAGCGCCCCCGGCCACGCCTCGCTGATCGGCGCGATGGACATCCGCGGCGCGCTGAGCATGACCGTGCTGCCGAGCGTGCTGGCCTTGGTGATGACCGCCGTGTTCGACGCCACCGGCACCATCCGCGCGGTCGCCGGCCAGGCCGGCCAGGTCGACGCCAGGGGCTATATCCACAACGGCGGCAAGGCGCTGACGGCCGACTCGCTCAGCTCCATCTTCTCCGCGCTGGTGGGCGGCGCGCCCGCCGCCGCCTACATCGAATCGACCGTCGGCACCGCCGCCGGCGCCCGCACCGGCCTGACCGCGGTGGTGGTCGGCGTGCTGTTCCTCGGCCTGATCTTCTTCTCGCCGCTGGCCGGCCTGGTGCCGTCGTATGCGACCGCGCCGGCGCTGATGTACGTCGGCCTGCTGATGCTGGGCAGCGTCGCCCACATGAAGATGGACGACAAGATCGATGCCCTGTCCGGCCTGGTCTGCGCCGTGTTCATCCTGCTCACCTGCAATATCGTCACCGGCATCATGCTCGGCTTCTGCACGCTGGTGGTCGGCCGCCTGGTGGCCGGCGAATGGCGCAAGCTCAACGTCGGCACGGTGTCGATCGCCGCCGCGCTAGCCTTGTTCTACGCCGGCGGCTGGGCGATCTGATCCGGCCGCCTCAGGCCAGCGCACCCGCGATCTCGGCGGCGAACTGCTCGACGCCGATCGGCTTGCTGATATAGCCGTCGCAGCCGGCGGCGCGGATGCGCTCCGCGTCGCCGGCCATCGCGAAGCTGGTGAACGCCAGCACCTTGATCGCGCTGGTCCGGCCGTCCGCCTTCAGCACGGCGGTCGCCTCCAGCCCGTCCATGCCGGGCAGCTGCACATCCATCAGGATCAGCGCCGGCAGCTCGCTGCGCGCCAGGCTGAGCGCGCCGTCGGCGTCCGTGGCCTGCAGCACCTCGTGGCCCTCGCGCTCCAGCA
This sequence comes from Duganella hordei, assembly GCF_040369125.1. Classification (NCBI taxonomy): domain Bacteria; kingdom Pseudomonadati; phylum Pseudomonadota; class Betaproteobacteria; order Burkholderiales; family Oxalobacteraceae; genus Duganella; species Duganella hordei. The sequence goes on along the minus strand of NZ_BPWI01000012.1, from coordinate 4,542 downwards.
GGAAGGCCGCCAGCAACATATTGGACGGATTGTCTTCGACGATGAGGATTTTTGCCATCTCGTTCACCCCGCCGTTCCGCACGGCAGCCAGAACATGAATTCCGAGCCCACGCCGGGCGTGCTGCGCACCGCCAGCGCGCCGCCGTGCAGCTCGACCAGTTGCCGCACCAGCACCAGCCCCAGCCCCGTGCCCTCGTACTTGCGCGACAGCCGGCTGTCGAGCTGGACGAACTGGCGGAACAGCCGCGGCAGATCGTCGGCCGCGATGCCGATACCGCTGTCGCCGACGACGACCTCCATGTAGACGGCGTCGGGCCGCAGCGCGGCGCCGCCGTCGACCAGCGTCATGGCGGCCGGCCGCTCCGGCCCCACCCGCGTCGCACTCAGCGTCACGCGGCCGCCGTCGGGCGTGAACTTGACGGCGTTCGACAGCAGGTTGAAGATCACCTGGGTCAGCTTGCGGCGGTCGGCCGGCAGCGGCGCGTCGTCGCTGGCCTCGAGCACCAGCGCGATGCCGTGCTGCTGCGCGCGTTCGCGCACCACCATCAGGCTGTCGCCCAGCAGCGTGGCCACGCCGACCGGCTCCAGGTTCAAGGTCATCATGCCGGCCTCGATCTTCGACAGGTCGAGCACGTCGTTGATCACCGCCAGCAAATGCTTGCCGCTGGCCAGGATGTTGCCGGCGAACTCTTCCTGCTGCGGCGTCAGCTTGCCCGCCATGCCGCTGCGCAGCACCTCGGAAAAGCCGTTGATCGCGTTCAGCGGCGTGCGCAGCTCGTGCGACATATTGGCCAGGAAGGCCGACTTCATGCGGTTGGCCTCGCCCAGCTCGTCGTTCTGGCGGGCGATCTCGCGGTTCGACGCCTCCAGCTTGGCGTTCTGGCGGGCGATCTCGCGGTTGGAGTTCTCCAGGTCGGCGGCATGGCGGCGCAGCTGCTTGTTCAAGTCGCTGACCTGCTGCTCGCGCGCCTGCAGCTCGCTGTTGACCAGCACCGCCTGCTCGTAGGTCGCCACCAGCAGGTCGAGGATTTGCTGGCGCTCCGAATTGATCAGGTGCTCGCGCCCGTTCAGGTACAGCACGATACCCTTGCCGGCGTCGCTGGCGTCGGCCTGCTGGCGCAGGCGCCGGTTGGCCAGCACCTGCTCGATGCGGCTCATCAGGTAGGCCGTCGCATACGGCTTGCGGATGAAGTTGTCGGCGCCGCACTCCAGGCCGCGCACGATGTCCTCCGGATCGAACAGCGAAGTGATCAGCACCACCGGGATCGCGCGCCATTCCGGCCGCGCCTTGACCTCGCGGCACAGCTGGTAGCCGTCCATTTCCGGCATCACGATGTCCGACAGCACCAGCGCCGGCTGGCTGTCGCCGATCGCCTCCAGCGCCCGTCGGCCGTTGCCGGCCAGGCGCACGCGGTAGCCGTGCTGCTCGAGCAGATGGCGCAGGTGTTCGGCCTGGGTTCGGCTGTCTTCAACGATCAGGATCTCGGCGTCCGATGGCGCTGGCATGGTGGTCATGGCGATGATGGCGCTCCCGCTTTCAACATGTTCAATAAGGTGGCGATGGCTTCCGGCGCCAGCACGTGCTGGGCCGCCCCCAGCTTGACGGCCTCGCCCGGCATGCCGTAGACGATGGAGCTGTCCCGGTCCTGGGCGATGGTCAGCGCGCCGGCGTCGCGCATGTCCTTGAGTTCCTGGGCGCCGTCGCGTCCCATGCCGGTCAGCAGCACGCCGGCCGCGTGCGATCCGTACTGCGCCGCCACCGAGCGGAACAGGCAGGACACGGCCGGCCGCACGCCATGCTCGGGCGGCACGCCGGTGAGCGCGATGCGGCCGTCGGCCTGCGCCGTCATGTGGGCGCCGTCCGGCGCCAGGTAGACCCGCCCGGCCTGCGCCAGCTCGCCGTGGACGGCGATGCGCACGTCGAAGTCGCAGCTGCGGCCCAGCCATTCGACCAGCCCGGCCACGAAACCGGCCGAAATATGCTGGACGATCAGCACCGGCGCGCCGAACGGCTGCTGCAGCCGCGCCAGGATGGTTTGCAGCACCAGCGGGCCGCCGGTCGACGCGCCGATCGCCAGCAGCCGCAGGTCGCGCCGCGGCGGCTGCGGCACAGGCGGCGGATGCAGCGGGTAGGCCGAAGCGGCGGCCGCGGTCTTTTTCCAGCGCTTGACCACGCCCACCTCGGCCATCACCTTGATGGTGCGCAGCAGTTCGTCGGTGCAGGCCGCGTGCTCCGGATGGCCGGGGCCGGGCGGCTTGGCCAGCACCGCCAGCGCGCCGGCCTCCAGCGCGTGGAAGCTGGCCGCCACCGCCTGCGTGGCCGGGCTGGCGCTGACCATGACGATGCGGGTCGGCACGCTCTCCATGATGGCCCGGGTGGCGGCGTAGCCGTCCATTCTCGGCAGGTGGATATCCATCGTGATGACGTCGGGCCGCAGCCGCTGCGCCGCCTCGATCGCCTGCTCGCCGTCGGCCACCACGCCGATCACCTGCAGTTGCGGATCGGAGTTGAGCAGATACACCAGCAGCTCGCGCGCCACCGGCGAATCGTCGACCACCAGCACCCGTATCATGGCGGCGGCGCTCATCGCAGCAACCTGCGCACGGTGTCGAGCAGGGTGCTCTGCTCCAGGCTTTGCTTGGCGATGTAGGCGCTGGCGCCGGCTTCCATGCCGCGCTCGCGGTGCTCGCGCGATTCCAAGGTCGTCACCAGCACCACCGGCAGCGCGGCCAGCTGGCGGTCGGCGCGTATCTTGGCGGTCAGGTCGAAGCCGTCCATGCGCGGCATCTCGACGTCCGACACCACCAGGTCGAAGGCGCCGCGACGCAGCGCGCCCAGGGCGTCGACGCCGTCGACCGCCACCGCCACCTGGTAGCCGCCCACCTCCAGCATGTTCTTGAGCAGCGCGCGCGAGGTGATCGAATCCTCGACCACCAGCAGCGAACGGCCCGGCGCCGTCGCCGGCGCCTCCGGCATCGGCGCGGCGCCCGCCGCCAGCGCCGATTTCATCAGGTCGGCCACGTGCAGGATGGGCACCAGCTGGCCGGCCCCGAGCACTGTGGCGCCGGCGATGTTGACCACCCGCCGCAGTTGCGGCCCGAGTCCCTTGACCAGCACTTCCTGCTCGCCCAGCACGGCGTCCACCGCCAGCGCGATGCGGCGGCTGCCGCTGGCCAGCAGCGCCACCGTCAGATAGCCGGAGGGCGGCATCGCCGGCGCCGACGGCGACGCCAGGCCCAGCGCGCGCGCCAGCGGCGCCAGCGCCAGCACCTCGTTCTCCAGCACGATGGTGGCCTGGCCGGCGGCGCTGCGCACCGACTCGGGCAGCACGCGGAAGACCCGCTCGACGTTACGCGAAGGCAGCACGAACTGGCGCCCGGCCGCCGCCACCAGCAGGCCGCGGAAGGTCGCCAGCGTGGCCGGCAGCACGATGCGGAAGCGCGCGCCGCCGCCGGGCGCATGTTCGGCCGTCACGCTGCCGCCCAGTTTTTCCGCCTTCTCGCGCACGATCGCCAGGCCCAGGCCGCGCCCCGACAGGTCGGTCAGCATGGCGCTGGTGGACACGCCGGACTCGAACACCAGCGCCAGCATCTGCGCCTCGCTCAGCGCCGCGCCGGCTTCGGCCGTCAGCACGCCTTCGCGGACGGCGCGCTCGCGCACCTGGTGGGCGTCGATGCCACGGCCGTCGTCGCTGACCAGCAGCTCGACCTTGTCGCCGTCGCGCGGCACCACGGCGATCGCCAGCCGCGCGCGTTCCGGTTTGTTGCGGCGCAGCCGCTCGGCCGGCGGCTCGATGCCGTGGTCGATGGCGTTGCGGATCAGGTGCAGCAGCGGATCGCGCATCTGCTCGAGGATGCGGCGGTCGATCTCGACGGCGCCACCGTCCATGCTCAGCCCGACCTGCTTGCCGCTGTCGTGGGCCAGGTCGCGCACCAGGCGCGGCGCCATTTCCAGCAGCGTGGAAAACGGCAGCATCAGCGTCTGCTTCATGTCGGCCAGCAGGTTGTCGACCATGCCGGCCAGCGCGCGCCGCTCCTGCCACGCGTTGCGCTCGATCTGCGCGCAGCGGTCGCTGAGCGTCTTGGCCAGCAGCGCGTCGCGTTCGACCGATTCCAGCAGGCGCTCGATGGCCGGCGCCTGCTGGCCGCCGGATCCCTGGCGGCGTTCGCCGGCGCGCACGGCGGCGCGCGCGCCGGCGACCGTGCGTTCCCAGCTCTTGCGCCAGGCGCCCAGTTCGGTGTGCAGCCCGTGCAGGTCGTCGGCCTGGTGTTCGGCGCTGTGCTTGAAGGCCAGCAGCTCTTCCGCCTGCAGCAGCAGCGCGGTGAGCTTGGCGGTGGATATGCGCACGGTCTGTTCGGCCGGCTCGGCGGGCGCGGCGGGCGGCGCGGCAGCGGACGGCGCGGCAAGCGCGGCGCCGACGGGCGCGGCGGATGGCGCGGCGGGCGCGGCGGGCGCGGGAACGGGCGCCCAAACCGGCGCGGGGAGGCCCCCCCGCGCCCGGGCCCGGGCGTGGAGCAGGGCGGCCGCCCCCCCCCCCCCCG
>NZ_BPWI01000011.1:0-208165 GCF_040369125.1 Duganella hordei | reverse complement strand
TGGGCAGTCAACGTGAGCGTAGTGACGGCCGGCGGTTTCGTACTCGACGTGCGCGGTGTTGATGGTGATGCCGCGTGCTTTTTCTTCTGGAGCAGCATCGATCTGGTCGTATGCTTTAGCTTCGCCGCCGAATTTCTTCGACAGAACAGTTGCGATCGCAGCGGTCAGGGTGGTCTTGCCGTGGTCGACGTGGCCGATGGTGCCGACGTTAACGTGCGGCTTGGTCCGCTCGAATTTCTCTTTTGCCATTTTAGACTCCTAACGATTTGGTGTGATTGCCTGGGCTCGCGCCCGACTGTCTTGATGATGCTGCGTATGTACTTATATATGCTGCGGTGCTGCGGATACTGCGAATTCTGGTGCCCTTGACGTGGATTGAACACGTGGCCTCTCCCTTACCAAGGGAGTGCTCTACCACTGAGCTACAAGGGCTTATTGGGTACTGCTCACGATGCCCTGCTTGCGCATCTGCATTGCAACAACACTGGAGCGGGTGAAGGGAATCGAACCCTCGTCGTAAGCTTGGAAGGCTTCTGCTCTACCATTGAGCTACACCCGCGAGGATTGTTCAATTCTTCACTTCTATCACTGCACCACTCAGTCTTCCTGCAACAACTTGGTGGAGGGGGCTGGATTCGAACCAGCGTACTCGAAAGAACAGATTTACAGTCTGTCGCCTTTAACCACTCGGCCACCCCTCCGCGAGGAACCGCAGAGTATGAAGCAATTACCTTGACCTGTCAACCCCGCCTTGCGCTTTTACTGCGTTTTTTCGCGCTGGAAGGATGAACCGTCTGCTTCGGGGCGAGATTTTAACTGCACCTCCTGCAAATGTGCAAGTGTTGTTTTTATGTTGAACGAATTCCTATACAATCGGCTGACCATTGTGACATCTGGAGCCCCGCAGTTGAACAATCGTAGCGGTAGTCTGCGCAGCCTGGTGCTGGCGAACCTGGGCCTGCTGGCCCTTTATTTCGGTACCGGCCGCCTCGGTCTGCTGCTGGCGTTGCCGCCCGGTTATGCTTCCCCCATCTTCTTGCCGGCCGGCATCGCGCTGGCCTGCTGCGTGACCGGCGGCGCCCGCCTGCTGCCGGCCGTCACGCTGGGCGCGCTAGCGATCAACCTGGTCTACCCCGCCCTCAGCCCCACCGGCATCACCTCCGCCGCGCTGCTGGGCGCGCTCGGCGCCGCCGTCGGCGCCACCCTGCAGGCATGGCTGGGCAGCGGCCTGTTCCGCCGCTACATCGATCCCGGCATCGGCTCCGGCCGCGACGTGGTGCGCTTCATCCTGCTGGCCTGCACGGTCACCGTGGTCTGCAGCAGCATCGCGCTGGGCGGCATGGTGCTGGTCGGCATCCTGCGCTGGGACACCGTCATCTTCGACTGGCTGGCCTGGTGGATGGGCGACACCATCGGCATCCTGCTGGCCGCGCCGCTGACGTGGATCGTCGTCGGCCGCCCACGCGCGCTGTGGTCGCGCCGGCGCCTGCTGGTCGGCCTGCCGCTGCTGCTGTCGGCGGCCGCCTTCATCGCCATCTACCTGCAGGCCGACCGCTGGGAAAACAGCCAGCAGCTGCAAACCTTCCGCCTCAAGGCGCAGCAGACCGGCGACCTGCTGCAGGCCCAGTTCAGCGAACACGAACGCTTCGTCTACGCGATGGCCAAGGCCCTCAACGATCCGCGCCGCACGCTCAGCGCGGACGACTTCAGCAACCTGGCGCACGGCTACCTGGACCAGCGCCCCGAGCTGCTGTCGATGGCCTGGCTGACGCCGGTGGCCGGCAACGAGCGCGGCGCGTTCGAGGCCTGGGCCCGCGTCCACGTCGCGCCCGACTACGCGATCCGCCAGCGCGACGACGCCGACGCCCTGCGCGTGGCGCCGCCGCGCCAGCGCTATTTCGTCTCCACCTTCGTCGAACCGGCCCCGGCCCGCGCCTACCTGGGGCTGGACTTCCTGTCCGAGGACAGCCGCCGCGCCGCGCTGGAGCGCGCGATCCAGTCCGGCCAGCCCACCGCCACCGCGCCGCTGCAGCTGGCGCGCACGCTGAACGGCCCCGGCTTGCTGTTGATGCAAACTGTCTATCCGAACAACAACCGCCACCAGGCCATCGGCTCGCTGCTGATCTCGATGCAGTTCGGCGCCTTCCTCGACCAGGCGCTGAAGCGCTCCGAGTTCGGCCACTTCCTGCTGCGCTTCGAGGACATGGACGACGACGGCCCGCGCCGCGTGGTGCGCGACAACCTGCGGCGCGCGGTCGAGCCGGACGACTTCCAGCGCCAGCTGCACTTCGGCGGCCGCATCTACGAACTGACCTTGGCGCCGACGCCGCAATACCTGCAGCAGCAGCGCGGCTGGCAAAGCTGGACCGTGCTGACCTGCGGCTTGCTGCTGACCGGTTTGCTGGGCACTCTGATGATGCTGATCAGCGGCGAGCGCGCGCGCATCCAGGCCCAGGTCAAGGACAGCACCTCGCGCCTGCGCGAGCGCGAAGCCAGGCTGCAGGCGATCCTGAACAAGGCGGCCGACGCCATCCTCACCATCGACGGCGACGGCGTGCTGATGTCGGCCAACGCCGCCGCCGGCCGCCTGTTCGGCTACGCGCCGGAAAACATGATCAAGCTGCGGCTGGACCGCCTGCTGCCGGTCGGCGTCGGCGACGCCGCCGGCCTCGACGCGGCCGGCCTGCTGCGCATGATCGCCTGCGGCGTCACCCATGAATACGAGCTGCCCGGCTGGCGCAGCGACGGCAGCGAGTTCCCGCTGGCGATGTCGGTCAGCGAGGTGGAGCTGCCCGACGAGCACCTGTTCGTCGCCATCCTGCACGACCTGACCGAGCAGCAGCTGGCGCAGGAACGCATCCACCGCCTGGCCCACCACGACACGCTGACCGGCCTCGATAACCGGCTGTCGCTGAACCTGCGGCTGGACCAGCTGCTGGCGCAGACGCGCCGCGCCAACGGCAGCGCCGCCGTGCTGTTCATCGACCTCGACCACTTCAAGAAAATCAACGACACCCACGGCCACCAGACCGGCGACCTGCTGCTGGCGGCGGTGGCCCAGCGCCTGCGGGAGCTGATGCGCGAAGTCGACATCATCGCCCGCCTCGGCGGCGACGAATTCATCGTCGTCACCTCCGGCCCGGTCACGCCGGACGAGGCGTCCAACATCGCCGTGCGCATCGTCGACTCGCTGAGCGCGCCGTACCAGCTGCAAGGCAAGGCCGTGCACAGCGGCGCCAGCGTCGGCGTCGCCATGTTCCCGTCCGACGGCGAGGACGGCAGCACCCTGCTGCGCCACGCCGACACCGCGATGTACGCGGCCAAGAGCCAGGGCCGCGGCAACTTCCAGTTCTTCTCGGCCGCGATGAACAGCGCCACCCACGAGCGCCTGCTGCTGGAGAACCGCCTGTGGCAGGCGCTGGAGCAAAACGAATTCGAGCTGTACCTGCAGCCGCAGGTCGAACTGGCCACGCAGCGCATCATCGGCGCCGAGGCGCTGCTGCGCTGGCACCATCCGGAGCTGGGCATGGTGGGGCCGGACCGCTTCATCCCGATCGCCGAGGAATCGGGCCTGATCCTGCCGCTGGGCGACTGGGTGCTGCAGCGCGCCAGCGGGCTGCTGGCGTCGTGGCGCACGCCGGAGCTGGCCCACCTGCGGCTGGCGGTCAACCTGTCGGCGCGCCAGTGCCACGGCCCCGGCCTGCTGCCGCACCTGGACCGGCTGATCGCCAGCCACGGCATCGCGCCGTCGCTGCTGGAACTGGAGATCACCGAATCGGCCGCGATGCAGGATCCGGAACGCAGCCGCGCGCTGCTGGTCGAGCTGCGTTCGCGCGGCATCAAGGTGGCGATCGACGATTTCGGCACCGGCTATTCGTCGCTGAGCTACCTGAAGCTGTTCGAGATCGACCGCATCAAGATCGACCGCGGCTTCGTCAAGGATATCGAGAGCGACCCGAACGACGCGGTGATCGTCGCCGCCACCATCGCGCTGGCCCATTCGCTGGGCCTGGGCGTGGTGGCCGAGGGCGTGGAGACCGAGGCGCAGCGCGACTTCCTGCGCTCCAAGCAGTGCGACGAGGCGCAGGGCTACCTGTTCGCGCGGCCGATGCCGGTGGCCCAGTTCGAGGCGATGGTGCGCAGCGCGGCTTCGGCCACCGCGGCGGCCGAGGCCAGCGTCACGCCGGCGTAAGCGCCACCAGCACCTGCCCCTTGAGCGCGCGGATCAGCGAGGTCTCGTCGGGCGGCACGCCTTCCGCCGCCGGCAGCGCGCGGTCGGCGTAGAACAGGCCGAGCTGCACCCCGTTCACCACCAGCGGCAGCACGATGAAGCTGCGCGCGTCGGGCAGCAGCTTGCGGTGCCATTCCGGCAGCAGCGCGCGGATCTTCGGCGCGCTGGCGTCGGCGATCATCAGGTCGGCGTTGTTCTCCATCGCCAGGTGGAACAGGCTGCCGTCGCTGGACACCGGGAACACGAAGCCCGCCTGCAGCTCCGCGTGGCGCTCGCCGAACGCCACGCGCGCCCGGTACTGGCCGCTGCGCACGTCCTTCAGGCACACCGCGGCGAAGCGGAAGCCCATGCCGCGGTACAGCGTCTCCAGCACCGCCTGGATGATGTCGTTGACCTTGCCGTGGCCGCCGGCGCGCATCTGCGTCACCTCCTGCACGCCGGCCAGCAGCAGGTCGCGCGCGTTGTATGGCTTGCCGCTGGGGTGGGCGCCCTGCTGCGGCTCGGCCGCGCCCATCGCCGCCTGCGCCAGCACGCTGGGCAGGCCCGCGCCGGGTTCGTCGGGGTCGGCCTGCCCGCCCATCTGCAAACTCTCCAGCAGCCCGTCCATGTCGCGCGCCACGGTGCTGAACAGCAGCGCCAGCCGGTCGGGGTCGAGGTTCAGCGCCGCGCCGTAGCGCTGCGCCAGCGCCCTGCCCTCGTCGCCGTCGGCCGGCAGGCGCCGCGCCAGCAGCCGCGCCGTGTCCATGCTGAACGACACCACCTGGCGCATCCACTCCTGGCGGCTGGCGGCCGGCTTCTGCGCGCCCGGCGGCAGCGGCGCCAGCGAGCGCACGATCACGTCGGGGATCTTCCATTCGTTGAGGATGGCGGCCGACAGGCTGTCGTAGCTGCAGCCCAGCACCTGCAGCGCGGCCTGCGCCTGCGTCAGCTTGCCGGCCGCCGTCAGCAGCGCGATCTCGCGGAACAGCGCGTGCTCGTGCGAGGCCACCACCAGCGCGCCGATGTTCTTGAACAGCGCGCCGATCGCCGCCTCCTCGGCGCCCTGGTAGACGCTGAGCCGCGCCATTTCGCGGCCGACCAGGCTGGCGCACAGCGCCGCCTCCAGCTCGACCCGCACGCTGTGCGCGTGGCGGCTGTTGGCCAGCGTGTCGACCAGCAGCATGGCCATCGCCGTGGTCTTGACGTTGTCGAAGCCGAGCAGGGAGATCGCGCGCGAGATGGTGGTGACGGCGGTGCCGCCGGCGGCGCGGTAGGTCGGCGTGTTGGCCAGCCGCAGCACCTTCTGCGTCAGCGCCACGTCCGACAGCACGTAGTAGGCCAGGCTCTGCGTGCCCTGGTCGTCGGAATCGGCCAGCTGCACCACGCGCGCCACCGACGCGCCCAGCGCAAACATGCCTTCGTCGCCGCTGAGTTTCTTCAGCAGCGCGCCGCGCACCGGCCGCAGTTCGCCGTCATGGGGGGCGGTGGTGGTTGGCATGGCATGATTCGATCTGGCTTAGTCCGGCGTGTGGCCGATGGTCGGGTCGCGCTCGATCAAGTCCAGCAGCGCGGCGACGACCTCGGGATCGAACTGCTTGCCGGCGCGGTCCTTAATGTAGGTCATCACTTCGGTGTGCGGCCACGGCTCCTTGTACGGACGCTCGTGCAGCAGCGAGTCGAACACATCGACCACCGCGACGATGCGCGCCGAGATCGGAATCGCGCGCCCCGCCAGCTGGTTCGGATAGCCGTTGCCGTCGAAGTGCTCGTGGTGGCCGCCGGCGATTTCCGCGCCGTAGGTCAGGTAGCTGACGCCGTCGACCATGTGGGCGGCGCGCTCCAGGATCGACTTGCCGACCGCCGCGTGGGTCTGCATCTCGGCCCGCTCTTCCGGCGTGTGCGGTCCCGGCTTGAGCAGGATGTGGTCCGGCGTGGCGACCTTGCCCACGTCGTGCAGGATGCTGGCCAGGCCTATCATCTCCAGCAGTTGCGGCGTGATCTCGTCGGCATAGACGCCGCGCTCGGCCAGCCGGTTGGCCAGCGACGACGACAGCATCTGCACCCGGCGCACATGGCCGCCGGTGCCGCTGTCGCGGAACTCGGCCAGGTCGGCCAGCGCCACCACGGTGGCCTCCTGCGCCTTGCGCAGCTGGCCGAACATGTACAGGTTGTCGAACGCGGCGGCGATGCGCTGGCAGAACACTTCCAGCAGGTCGCGCTGGATCTGCGCCAGCGGCCATGGCGGCGTGACGGAAATGGCCACCTCGCGGTTTTCCTGCGTGTGGATGAACAGCACATTGGCCGGGTGGTCGAACTGGCTCTTTTTCTCGGCGAAGGCCTTGGCGATGGTCGGCCACAGCGGGTGCCCGGTCGGCATCAGTTCCGACTCGTTGAGCTGGGCGTAGCCGCCGGTGGCCGCCACCACGGTGGTGACGCCGGTGTCGCCCTGCATCAGACACAGCACGCCGTCCGAGCCGACGTCGAGGATCGCGCTGACCTGGTTCAACACGCCGGAGGCGAATTCGCGCAGCGAGTGGATCTGGTACAGGTTGGTGGCGCCGGCCAGGATCTTGCCCAGGCCGATGCGGCTGCGCTCGAGCATGTTCAGGCTTTCGTACGCGCGCAGCGCCGAGATCACCGTGGTGAACAGCTTCTGCGTGGTCAGCTCGGTCTTGGCCTTGTAGTCGTTGATGTCGTATTCGATGATCACGCGCTGCTCGGGCGCCTGGCCCGGCTGGCCGGTGCGCAGCACCACCCGCACGATAGGATTATGCAGTTCCTCGCGGATGCGGCGCGCCAGGATCAGGCCGGCGTCGTCGGTCTCCATCACCACGTCCAGCAGCACCAGCGCGATGTCCGGCGTGTCGCGCAGGATGTCGTAGGCTTCGCGGCCGCTGTAGGCCGAGAACAGTTCCAGCTCGCGGCCCTTGAAGCTGACATTGCGCAGCGCCAGGCGGGTGACGGCGTGGACGTCGACGTCGTCGTCGACGATCAGCACCCGCCATAAACGCTGATCCGGGGCGCCCAGACCGGCGACCGGAAGCTCTTCTTCGTCTTCGTCGATCAGCCAGTTGTCGTCTGCGGCGGTGGAATCGGTCATACGGTCTCCTGGTGGGGCGCTAGGCTAATCTTAAGCCTAGCATAATCAGATTCCCCCCCTGTGACAACCCCCATCGGAAACGATAGCAACAGAGGTGCGCGTTTTTACAATACGCGACTTTTCCAGGCTCGTCATCGCCTGCCGACTCTGATACTCTTGATACGCCATTTGTAAGGATCGCGGCGCCGCGGACGACTGATGCAGGCAACGCGGGGATCAACATTTCAAGGACAATAACAGGGAGCGTTCGTCATGCAAGAAAATGCCTCGGATATCGCCGGCAGGGAGTTCCTGGCCTTCACCCTCGGCTCCGAAGAATACGGCATCGATATCCTCAAGGTGCAGGAGATCCGCGGCTACGAAGCGGTGACCCGCATCGCCAACGCGCCGGAATTCATCAAGGGCGTGATCAACCTGCGCGGCATCATCATCCCGGTGGTCGACATGCGCATCAAGTTCAACCTCGGCGCGCCGGTGTACGACCAGTTCACCGTCGTCATCATCCTCAACATCAACGGCCGCGTGGTCGGCATGGTGGTCGATTCGGTTTCCGACGTCACCACCTTGACACCGGAGCAGGTCAAGCCGGCGCCGGAGATGGGCACCGCCTTCAGTTCCGACTACATGATCGGGCTGGGCACCATCGACGAACGCATGCTCATCCTGGTCAACATCGACAAGCTGATGTCCAGCGAAGAGATGGGCCTGATGGATGTCGCCGCCACCTGAACCACACCTCAATTAGGCAATCATGAACCTGACCGACTACAAGATAAAAACCCGTCTCAGCGCCGGCTTCGGCCTGATGGTCCTGCTAATGCTGATCATGATCGCGACGGCGATCGGCCGCTTCGGCTCCATCAGCAGCAGCACCAAGGGCATCGTCGAACGCGACTGGCCCAGCGCCTCGGCCGCCTCCGTCATCGACAGCGCCGCGCGCGAGGACGCGCGCCGCGTGCTGGCCCTGTTCGTCGTCACCGACAAGGCGCTGCGCGCCAAGAGCTACGAGCGGATCGACCAAGACAAGAAGACCATCGACGCCGCGCTGGCCACGCTGGCCGCGCTGACCGACACGCCGGAGGAAAAGGCGCTGCTGGCGAAAATCCAGGCCGCGCGCGCCGCCTACAGCGTGTCGTTCCTGAAGGTGGCCGACATGGTCGAGGCGGACGACAGGGACAAGGCCGCCGAGCTGATGAACAAGGAAACCTTCCCCGACCTGGACGCGCTGCTGGAACTGACCAGCGCCATGGTCAAGCAGCAGAAGGCCGACATCGAGGACGGCGGCAAGGTCGCCACCGGCCACATCGATTTTTCGCGCAACATGATGATCGTCATGGGCGTGGTCGCGCTGATCGCCTCGGCCGCCCTGGCGCTGTGGATCACCGCCTCGATCACCGGCCCGCTGGAGGAGGCGGTCGACATCGCCAAGTCGGTCGCCGCCGGCGACCTGACCACCCGCATCGAGGTGCACTCGCAGGACGAGACCGGCGAGCTGCTGACCGCGCTCAAGCACATGAACGACAGCCTGGCTTCCACCGTGCACGAAGTGCGGCGCAGCACCAGCACCATCAGCCAGGCCTCGGGCGAGATCGCCACCGGCAACATGGACCTGTCCGGCCGCACCGAATCGCAGGCCAGCTCGCTGGAGGAAACCGCCTCGTCGATGGAACAGCTGACGTCGACCGTCAAGCAGAACGCCGACAACGCGCGCCAGGCCAACCAGCTGGTGATCTCGGCGTCGTCGGTGGCCACGCGCGGCGGCGAGCTGGTGGCGCAGGTGGTCGACACCATGGGGTCGATCAAGGCCAGCTCCAGCAAGATCGTCGACATCATCGGCGTCATCGACGGCATCGCCTTCCAGACCAACATCCTGGCGCTCAACGCCGCCGTTGAAGCGGCGCGCGCCGGCGAACAGGGACGCGGCTTCGCGGTGGTGGCATCCGAGGTGCGCAGCCTGGCGCAGCGCTCGGCCACGGCGGCCAAGGAGATCAAGGTGCTGATCGACGATTCGGTGGAAAAGGTCGACGGCGGCAGCGCGGTGGTCGACGAGGCCGGCCAGACCATGGGCCTGATCGTCACGTCGGTACAGCAGGTGGCCGACATCATGGCGGAGATCACCTCGGCCAGCAACGAGCAAAGCCTGGGCATCGAGCAGGTCAACGAAGCGATTTCGCAGATGGACGAGATGACGCAGCAGAACGCCGCGCTGGTCGAGCAGGCCGCCGCCGCCGCGCAAAGCATGCAGGACGAGGCGGCCACGCTGTCGGCCTCGGTCAGCGTCTTCAAACTGAGCGGCGGCCCGGCCGTGGCCGCGCCGCGTCCGGCGGTAAAGGCGGCGCCGGCCAAGGCCGCCGCGCCGCGGCTGACGGCGGCCTTGGCTGCGGCAAAACCAGCCGCGACACCAGCGGCAAAACCAGCGGCCAGGCCGGCAGCCAAGCCGAAGGAAGAACTGGACGGGGGCTGGGAAGAGTTTTGAAGACCCGGTTCTGAAGACTTAGTTGTTGACCGGCGGCGCCGCCACCACTTCCGCGCCGGCGGCCGCCGTCCGGCTCGATTGCGGTCCGGCCGGCGCGCAGCCGCTCTGGTTGGCGCCGATATCGAGGTTCTGGTAGCGGATTTCGTATTTGCCGTTGGCCAGCTTGTCCACCACCAGCTTGTCGTGCGCCTGCACGTAGGCGTAGCGCACATTGGCGTGGCGCTCGGTGTCGTAGACCTTGATGAACACCGACGAGGCATTGCCGGCGTTGTCCAGCGTCAGCTGCATGTCCTCGCCCCGGTTGCTGACCGGGAAGCCGGTCATGTAGCCCGACTGCGTCGGCCACGGCTCGCCGTTCGGCGCGACCAGGGTCTGCGCTTCGGCGTCGCAATCGGCGCCGGCGCTCGGCAATATCACCTGCGACAAGGCCAGCACCTTGATCGGCGCCGGCTTGGCGCCGTTCGCTTCCGGATAATACGGCCGCGTCGTCGCCCAGGCCTCGCGCAGCTCGCTCTTGGCGTCAGGCTTGACGGCGCGCACCTCGGGCTTGGCCGCGGCGTCGTCGTCCTTGCCGGCCTTGCCGCCCCAGGCCGCCGCCAGCGCGGACGACAGCAGATGCTGATCGGAAACCATGGTCGCGCCGCCGGCCCAGCCCAGCGCCAGGCAGGCCGCCAGGCTGCCCCACAGCCGCCAGCCGCCGAGGCGCCGCGTGTGCTGCACCTCGTTGACATGCTCCGGGCCCCAGGCGCGTTCGGGCGCGTCGTGGCGATGCTTGTCGCCGCCGCGGCCATCCTCGTGGCGGGTGCTCTCCAGCCACTCGATCTCCCACTCCTCGGCGGCGATCCACTCGTCGTGTTCCTTGCGGCGCTGGGCGTCGGACAGGGTGTCGTAGGCGCTGTTGAGAATAGCCATGATGCGCGCAGCCTTCTCATCCCCCGGATTTTTGTCCGGGTGGTATTTTTGGCTGAGCGCCTTGTAGGCGGCACGTATGACTTCCTGCGGCGCCATGCGCGACACCTTCAGGTTGTCATAGTGTGTGTGTATCTTTCCCATCATTCCTAATTGTTTGCCGGCGAGCGCGCGTCATTCATCATATCCGATCTCGCGCCCGCCAACCCGGCGAACTGCTGCGGAAAACGCTTGCTATTCTGCCTATTGTGCCATTCTATCTACAAACGGTGGGTACGGTCGTGGGCGGTAATGGCGTCCGGCAAGATGACGTTCTTGCCGATCACCAATACCTTGAACAGCTCGCCCATCTCGGCCGGCGACAGCAGTTTTTGCAGCGCGCCCGCCTGCGGCAGGTAGGCCATGGTGTCGGACGGGTCGGTGCGCAACAGCAGCTCGCCGGCGCCGGCGCCGATCAGGAAGCCGGCCTGGTTCATATAGCCCAGCACCTCGACGCCGGCCTCCTGCGCCGCCAGCGCCATCGCGGTGAAATCGACATGGGCGGTGATGTCCTGCAGGCCGGGGTAATAAAACGGGTCGGCGTGCGCGTGGTGGCGGTAGTGGCACATCAGCGTGCCGGCCGCGCGCTGGCCGAAATAATATTCGTGCGCCGGGAAGCCGTAGTCGAACAGCATGGCGGCGTTGGCGCGGCCGTTGCGCAGCATGCGCGAGAGCGTCGCCATGAAGCCGCAGGCCACGCCATGCACTTCGGTCACGTAACCGACCGGCAGGCTGTCATGTTCGGCGATCTGCAGCGCGATCTGCGCCTGCAACTCCTCGCCGGCCGGCGCCTCCAGGTAGGCGAAGCGGCCGTCGCGCACCGTCACGCGCAGCTCCTGCCAGCCGTCCGGGTGCTTGGTGACCAGGTGGACCGGCATCGCGTCGAGCACCTCGTTGCCGACCACCACGCCGTCGAAGGCGTCCGGGAACTCGTCCAGCCACACCACCTGCGCAAAGCCGCGCAGCTTTTCCTGCTGGCGCATGCGCAGCTCGCCCGACAGCTCGACGATGAAATAGCGCTCGACGTGCACGCCGGCGACGGCCATCTCGCTCAGGATGTCGAACGCCAGCTTGCCGGTGCCGGCGCCGAATTCGAGGATGTTCGGCGCGCTTTGGGCGATAATAGCGGCTGCGACCTGTGCCAGGGCGGCGCCGAACAGCGGCGTGAGCTCGGGCGCGGTTGTAAAATCGCCATCTTTGCCCAGCTTGGCGGAGCCGCCGCTGTAATAACCCAGGTCGGGGGCGTACAGCGCCAGTTCCATATAGCGGGCGAAGGAGATGGCACCGTCGTTGCGCTCGATTTCGGCGGCGATCAGGTGCTGCAGGGCGTGGGACGCGGCCAGCGCGTCACTGGAAGGTACGGGTAGGGACATAACCGGCATTGTAGCGAATCGGCGCGCGTCGCCGCCAGAACCACTCATTTTGGACAGCATGATCACAGCACAGGACAATTCATCCGGGGCCGGAACCGCCCTCGTCACCGGCGCCGGGCGCCGCATCGGCCGCGCCATCGCGCTCGGCCTGGCGCGCGCCGGCTGGGACGTGGCGGTGCACTATCGGGCCTCGGAGGCGGAGGCGCGCCAGGTGGCGGCGGAGATCGCCGCGCTGGGCCGGCGCGCCGTCGCGCTGCAGTGCGACCTGTCCGACGAGGACGCGGTGCGCGCGCTGCTGCCGCGCGCCATGGCCGCGCTGGGGCCCGTGGGCTGCGTGGTCAACAACGCCTCGCTGTTCGACTACGACAACGCCGCCGACTTCACCGCCGCCCGGCTGGACGCCCACATGCGCGCCAACGTCGCCGCGCCGGTGCTGCTGGCGCAGGCGCTGCACGCGGCCACGCCGGCCGGCGCGCAAACCGTCGTCATCAACCTGCTCGACCAAAAACTGTACAATCTCAATCCTGATTTTTTGTCGTACACCCTGTCCAAGGCGGCCCTGCACACCGCCACCACGATGCTGGCGCAGCAGCTGGCGCCGACGGTGCGGGTGGTCGGCATCGCGCCCGGCATCACGATGGTGTCCGGCGACCAGACCGAAGCCGGCTTCGCCCAAGCGCACCGGCAAACCCCGCTGGGCCGCTCCAGCACCCCGGAAGATATCGCCGACAGCGTGGTCTACGCCGCCACGGCGCGCGCGCTGACCGGCACCACGCTGCTGGTCGACGGCGGCCAGCACCTGATGGCGCTGCCGCGCGACGTGATGTTTTTGGCCAAATAAATTTAAAATCGAAAGAAGGTTATCCATGCTGTCCGCCCTGATTCACCCGCAACTGAACGACTGCCGCCGCCTGTTCCTGCGCAACTACGAAGTGTTGATCAACATCGGCGTCTACGAGTTCGAGAAAAAGGGCGAGCAGCGTCTGCTGATCAACGTCGACCTGTATATCCCGCTGGCCGTCTCCACCCCGGTCAAGGACCAGCTGGAGGAAGTGGTGGACTACGACTTCATGCGCGACACCATCGCCAAGCTGATGGCGCGCGGCCACGTGCATCTGCAGGAAAGCCTGTGCGACGACATCGTGCACGCCATGCTGGAACACCCGCGCGTGCGCGCGGCCCGCGTGTCGACCATGAAGCCGGACGTGTATCCCGACTGCGAAGGCGTGGGCGTGGAAGTATTCAAAATCAAGGAAAACGTATGAACGCAGTACTGGACAACGTAGCGGCCGCAGCGATCGACAAGCCGGCCGGCAAGTCGGCCGAAAAAATCGCGCTGGAAAACAACAAGCTGCACAAGCGCCTGTGCCGCCTGGTCGGCCAGGCCATCGGCGACTTCAACATGATCGAGCAGGGCGACAAGGTCATGGTCTGCCTGTCGGGCGGCAAGGACAGCTACGCGCTGCTGGACATCCTGATGACGCTGCGCGAGCGCGCGCCGATCGACTTCGAGATCGTCGCCGTCAACCTGGACCAGAAGCAGCCCAACTTCCCCGACCACATCCTGCCGGCCTACCTGAAGCAGCTGGGCATCCCGTTCCACATCGAGAACCAGGACACCTACAGCATCGTCAAGCGCCTGATCCCGGAAGGCAAAACCACCTGCTCGCTGTGCTCGCGCCTGCGCCGCGGCATCCTGTACCGCGTGGCCGATGAGCTGGGCTGCAACAAGATCGCGCTGGGCCACCACCGCGACGACATCCTCGAGACCTTCTTCCTGAATATGTTCTTCGGAGGGAAGCTCAAGGGCATGCCGGCCAAGCTGGTGTCGGACGACGGCAAGCACATGGTGATCCGCCCGATGGCCTACGTGAAGGAAGAAGACACCGAGCGCTACGCCGAAGTCAAAGGCTTCCCCATCATACCGTGCGACCTGTGCGGCTCGCAGGAAAACCTGCAGCGCAAGCAGATCAAGGGCCTGATGCGCGAGTGGGAGAAGAAGCATCCGGGCCGCGTCGAGAACATCTTCTCGGCATTGTCGACGGTGGTGCCGTCGCACCTGATGGACCGCGACCTGTTCGGCTTCAAGGACATCAAGGCCGACGGCCAGGCCAACCCGCTGGGCGACATCGCCTTCGACGAGGAGCCATGCTCGACGCCGGCTACCGTGCCCGGCATCATCCCGCTGCAACAAGGCTGACCAGGCCTTACAACACAAAACGGGCCGAGGCCCGTTTTTTTTGCTTGGTTTTTGATTAGTACTTCTGCGCGGTGCGCATCACCGGGTAGAGGTTGAAGCGCTCATCCCATGACGCATGGCGGCGGGCGAAGAATTCCAGCCGCTTGGCTGGGCTCTTGTTGAACTCCGCGTCGCTGTCGAGCTTTTTCTGGAACTCGGCGCGCAGGGCCGGATCGGCTTCCAGCTGTTCGCGCGCGACGTCCTCCGCCACGTACTCCTCCATGTATTCCTTGCGCTCGAAGGCGTTGTTGAACTCGCCCCAGGCCAGCAGCGAATCGGCGCCGCGCGGCTCCAGCATCGCCATCACCAGGCGCGCCTTCGGCTGCGCGATCGGCACGAACAGCGCGCCCTTGGCCAGGCTGCGGCGCTCGCGCGCCCAGTCGCCTTCCACCGCCAGCGACTGGTGGCCTTCGAACGACTGCGCGCCGAATTTGGTCTTGGTCGCGCGGAAGGTTTCGACTTCGGCCGACATCTGGTCCGACGCCACCACCTTGTAGCCGATGCCGTGCTGCGCCAGCTTGGCGCCTACCCATGCGGCATCGGCCGCAGGCACCAGGTAGCCCCCTTGCGGAGCGGCGATCTTCAGGTCAGGCACCACTTCGTCGCGCAGCGGCACGGTCCACATCTGCGGCTTGCTCTCGTCGTAGTGCGTCATCAGGCCGCCCGACACTTCCGAGTAGCCGCGCGTGTATTCGTAGCCGGGGAACTGGATGGTCTTGACGTTGAAGGTGGTGCGGTAGCTGATCGGGACCTCGGCGCCGGCCATGGCGGCGGCGCGCGCGTCCGCTTCCTGCGTCAGCTTCTGCCATTCCTTGCCGTGCGCGGCCACCTGCGACAGCAGCGAGACGATGGTGTTGCGGGTGATGCGCACGCGGGTCGGATAGTCCTTCCACGAGTGGGTCTCGACCAGCATCGCGAAGCGGTTACGCAGCGGGAAGTAGCCGGTGGAGAAGCGCGGCGTCGCCATGCTGTCGACGAAGCCGGAAGCCGGATCATCGTCCTTGTCGAACGAAATATAGTACGGCTTGGGATCGGAACCCTGCGACTTCAGGTCCGCCATGACGGCGTTCTGCAGCGCCGCGCCGGCGGTCTTCAGCGCCTCGTCGCCGCCGTGCACCGGCTCCACCTGGATCGAGACGTCGGGCTGGAACTTGGCGCCGTCGGTCACGTGCAGGTCGATGTAGGCCAGCGGATCCCAGGCGTTCACCAGCGCCAGCATGGCCTGCATTTCCGGCGCGTCGGCCTTGACGTAGTCGCGGTTCAGGTTGTAGTTCTGCGCCGTGGTGCGCCAGCCCATTTCCACCGGGCCGCGCTGGTTCGGACGGTTCCACTTGCCGAAGCGTTCGTGGCCGTCGATGTTGAACACCGGGACGAACAACAGCACCTGCTTGTCCAATGCGCCCGGCGCCGCCTTGTTTTCCAGCGCCTCGCGCACGGCCAGGAAGCCGGCGTCCTTGCCGTCGATTTCGCCGGCGTGGATGCCGCCCTGTATCAGCATGACCGGGATGCCGCGTTTCTTCGCCTGCTCGGCGGTCAGCGCGCCCGTGCGGGTAACCGCCATCGCCAGCATGGTCCGTCCTTCCGGCGTGCGGCCGAAGCTGAAGCAGCGCACCTGCTTCGGATACGCCTTCTGGAAGCGCGCGCACAGGTCGGCGACTTCGTCATAGCGGCCGGTGTTCTGGAAGCCGGAGCGTTCGGAGATCGTACTCAGTGGGGAGGCAGGAGCGGCGGCGAAGGCGCCGGCGGTGGTGGTGGCAAAGGCAAGCAGTATGGCGGAACGAATCATGGACGGGCTTCCAGCAAGGGTTGAGAGGCCGATGCCTGCACCGGCATCGGAGACCTTGAAAATTATAGTCGGCTTTGTGCGTCAGCGATCGCGGATCGAAATTTCCTTCGCTTCCGGCCGCACCAGCAGCATGCCGCCGGAGATCTGGCGGCTGCGCAGCGCGACCGCCGGGCAGGCTCCGGTGGCGCGATAACTCAGGGCCGCCGCCAGCACGCCTTCGGCCGGATCGCCCAGCGCATGCGCGAGGTCGTCGTCGGCGCGGCAGGTCGGCGCGAAGCCGTCCGCGTAGTCGCCGAAACCCTTGTTGTTCACGCCCTGGAACTGGATGGCGAAATAGGTGGTGCCGCAATTGTCGGCCGGCGTGAAGGCGTACGGCTTGCCGCAAGTCTCGCCGCCGACCAGGTTGACCTCGATATCGACTCCGCGCAGGCTGTTGATCACCGACTCGCTCGCCGAACACGTACCCGGCGTGGTCAGGACGGTCACCCGCTTCAGGCCAAGGTACGGCAGCGCTGTGCCATTCTTGACCGTCGCCGCTGATTTGTAGCCGGCCGCCGTGGCCTGGAAATACTGGGGCGGTTGCACCTTGGTTTTATCGTTGTACACCGGCTGCTCGAACACCTTGCCGGTGGTAGGTTGCGGCCCGGCGATCATGTAGGCCAGTTCGGCGGCGATGGTGAGATAGCCGCCGCCGTTGTAGCGCATGTCCAGCACCAGGTCGGCGATGCCAGCCTGCTTCAGCATCGTGAATGCGCCAAACAACTGCCCCTCCGCCACCGCATTGTGTTCGTTGAACAGCAGGTAGCCGACCTTGCCGGTCGGCGTGTCGAGCAGCTTGACGTTTTGTACCGGCGGTTTTACCACTTGCACCGACGTCATCGCGGCGCTGATCTGGACGCCGGCGCGGTTCAATATGAACTGGTGCGTTTCGCCGGCCTTGACCGGGAACAGTCCGGCGTTGAGGGCCGCTACGCCGGCGACGCTGGTATCGGCTATGGCCACGCCATCGACCGATACCAGGCCGTCGCCGCGCCGCAGGCCAGCCGCGGCACCGGGCGAATCCGGGTGCACCATCGTCAGCGTCCAGGTGCGCGGCGCCGCCGGATCCGCGTTGCGCACCCAGGTCAGGCCGTATCCCAGTTCGGTGCCGGCATTGGACAGCGCTTCCCATGCGGGCGTCGGATAGGTGAAGTGGAAGCGATCCTTGAGGCGGCCGGACGCGGTGACCGCCGGTGTTTTCAGCACAGCGAAATAGTCCACCGCGCGGCTGTAATCCTCCAACCGCAGATCGGCTGGAATCTCCTTGTACCAGAGATAGGTGGCGTCGAAGAAGGAGCGCAGCCATTTCATTTCGTCGTGCAGCGTGCCCTGCATCTCGCTGCTGCCTGGCAGCGGATGCTCGCAATGCGACTTCAACGAGAGCCATTCCGGTGGATTATTGGGATCGATGACGGGTGGCCCGACCGGTGGCGTAACTGGCGGAGTGACTGGCGGCGTCACCGGCGGCTCGACAGGCGGTTCCACGGGTGGCGTGACTGGCGGCGTCACAGGGGGCGTGACGGGTTGCTCCGGGGCTCCCGGCGCAATCGGATGAGAATCTCCGCCGCAGCCGCTCAAGGCGGTCGACAGGATCGCAAAGGCGACAAGGGCGGGATGCATTTTCATCGCTGAATTATAGTGGGTGCACCGCCGTTTCATGCTTTATTGCAATGTCTTTTACAATTTTCAAGTTTGCAAGTCCGGATCGTCGCGGAACAGGCCCGCCAGCCAGTCGGCGAACACGCGCAGACGCGGCGACGCCATGCGGCCCTGCGGATACACCAGCGAGATCGGCATCGGCGCCGGCAGCGTTGCGCCCAGCACCTCGACCAGCGCGCCGCTGGCCAGGTGGTCGCGCACCTGGTAGCGCGCCGCCTGGATCAGGCCCATGCCCTGCAGGGCGCAGATGATATAGGCCTCCGGGTCGGTGACGGCGATCGCGCCGCGGATATCGGCAATGACGACACGGCCGTCGACCATGTAGTCCCAGTCGAACGGCCGGCCGGTGCGGCCAGAAAAATGCATGATGCCGCGATGCGCGCGCAAGTCGTCCGGCGTTTGCGGCACGCCGTGGCGCGCCAGATAGTCCGGCGCGGCGCAGGTCAGGAAGCGCATGCTGCCCAGGCGCCGCGCGACCAGCGCCGAATCCTGCAGCTCGCCCACGCGCAGCGTGCAGTCCAGTCCCTCCTGCGTCACGTCGGCCAGGCGTTCGGTCAGGCTGACGACCAGGTCGATATCGGGATACTCGCGGCAGAAGCCGGCGATGTGCGGCATCACCAGCAGGCGGCCGACGGCGCCCGGCAGTTCGACCCGCAACCGTCCCTTGGGCCGGCTGGCGGCCTGGCCGCGAAACGTGTCCTCGGCCGCTTCCACCGCCTGCAGGATGTCCAGGCATTTCTGGAAGTAGTCGGCGCCGTCCGGCGTCAGCGACAGCCGGCGCGTGGTCCGCTGCAGCAGCTGAACGCCGAGGAAGGCTTCCAGGTTTTTCATCGTGGCCGTCAGCGCGGCGCGCGGCAGGTCCAGCGTCTCGGCCGCCTTGGTGAAGCTGTTCGCCTCCACAATGCGGACGAAAGTCTGCATGGCTTTCAATCTGTCCATTGTTCACATAATGTGAAAAGTATAGGACCATTATGCCCTAATTATCTTTGCTCCGCTTTTGCCTAGAATTTGCTCATCCCATCCCACTTGAGGAATCAACATGAGCAATACCGCAAAAGACGACATCAGCCCAGGCATGGTGCTGCTGCTGGCCGCGGCGACGGGGCTGATCGTCGCCAATTTGTACTACGCGCAAACGCTGGTCGGGCCGATCAGCGCCGCCACCGGCTTGTCGGCCCAGGCGGCCGGCCTGATCGTCACGCTGACCCAGATCGGCTACACCCTCGGCCTGCTGTTCGTGGTGCCGCTGGGCGACCTGCTGGAAAACCGCCGCCTGATCGTCGGCGGCCTGCTGTTCACGTCCGCCATGCTGGTGCTGGCCGCGTTCAGCACCAGCGCCTGGATGTTCCTGGCCGCCGCACTGGGCATCGGCCTGGGCTCCGTTGCGGCGCAGATCATCGTGCCGTTCGCGGCGCATCTGTCGAAGGAGGCTACGCGCGGCCACACGGTCGGCAAAGTGGTCAGCGGCCTGCTGCTGGGGATCATGCTGGCCCGCCCCGCCGCCAGCCTGATCGCCGACTGGTCCAACTGGCACGTGGTGTTCGGCGGCGCCGCCGTGGTCGTGCTGGCAGTGGCGCTGGTGCTGCGCGCCAAGCTGCCGGTGCGCATGCCGGCGTCGAAGATCTCGTATCCCGCGCTGATGGCCTCCCTCTGGCACCTGTTCCTGCGCACGCCGCTGCTGCGCCGCCGCGCCGCCTATCACGCCGGCCTGTTCGGCTCCTTCAGCCTGTTCTGGACCGTCACGCCGCTGATGCTGGCCGGACCGCAGTTCCACCTGTCGCAAACCGGCATCGCGATCTTCGCGCTGGTCGGCATGGCCGGCGCGGTGGCGTCGCCCATCGCCGGCCGCCTGGCCGACGCCGGCCACACGCTGATGGCCACCGCCGCCGCGCTGGCGCTGGGCGTGGCCGGCTTCGCCTTGCCGCTGGTGGCGCCGCAGGTTCCGGAGCTGCGCCACGTCGCGCTGGGCATCCTGGTGATCGCGTCCATCGTGCTGGACATGGGCGTGGCGGCCAACCTGGTGCTGGGCCAGCGCGCCATCTTCTCGCTGGGCGCGGAAGTGCGCAGCCGCTTGAACGGCGTGTACTTCGCGCTGTTCTTCGCCGGCGGCGCGCTCGGCTCCGCGCTGGGCGGCTGGATGTTCGCGACGCACGGCTGGCACGCCGCGCTGCTGACCGGCATGGCCTTCAACGGCGCAGCCCTGCTCTACTGGCTGACGGAATACGCCGGCCGCACAGCTGCGCTGCGCACGCCGGCGTGAGGCAGGAGCGGCTCACACCGAGCCGACCTCGCCGCCGTCCATCCGCACCGCGGCGCCGGTCATCCAGCGGGCGGCCGGCGATACCAGGAAGGCGATCAAATCCCCCACTTCTTCCGGCTGCCCGAGACGGCTGATGCCCGCCTCGGCGGCGTAGCGCAGCATGCCGTCTTCCATCGTCAGGCCGCGCGCTTGCGCGTATTTGACCAGCATCGCCCGGCGCCTGTCGGTGAGCACCGACCCCGGAAGCACGCTGTTGACCTGCACGCCGTCGACGACGCCGCGCTCGGAAAATGCCTTGGCCAGCGCGTTGACCGCGGCATTGACGGTGCCCACCGCGGCCATTGCCGCTTTGGGCGCCAGCGCCGTGGCGCCGGAGGTCAGCACCACCGCGCCGCGCGACTGCTTCAGCGCGTCCCACGCCGCGATGGTGAGGCGCCGCGCGCCGTGGAGTTTCAGCGCCAGTCCGTCGTCCCATTCCTCGTCGCTCATCGAGAACAGGTCGGCCGGCGCCACCGCACCCGCCACATTGATCAGCGCGTCGACGCGGCCGAAACGCTCCAGTGTGCGGGCGACGACGCGCCGCGCGGCTTCGGGTTCGCGCAGGTCCTCGCTCAACACCAGCGCTTCCGCGCCGGCCTCGCGGATGCGCGCCGCCGTTTCCGCCAGCGACTCGGCGCTGCGGGCGACGATCGCCACCTGTGCGAAGTCGCGCGCCAGGCGTGTCGCCGCGGCCCGTCCTATGCCCCGGCTGGCGCCGGTGACGATCACGGTGGCCGCTCATGCGCATGCCTCGGCGACGGCCAGCGTGTCGATGTACTGGCGGAAGCTGGCGATGCGGCCATCGACCACCGTCCATACGTGGGCATAGCGCGCCTCGGCGCTTTTCCCGGTGGAGCCGTGCACGCCGTTGAACACGCCCAGCGACACCACGGCGGCGCCCTGCGCGATGAATTCGGTCGGCACGAAAGCCACCTCGCGCCACTCCTTCATCATCGGCATCAGCACGCCTTCGGCGACTTTTTGCGGGCCGCGCCCTTCCACCTTGTATTGCCACATCGTGGTCCACTCGATGTCGTCGGCCATCAGGGCCAGCGCGCGCGGCGCCTGTTCCGCCGCCAGCGCCGCATAGAAACTGCGGATGATTTCGATATTGTCCTTCATGGTACGGTCTCCGTTTATTTGGTCAGGAATTCGATGATCGCGGCGCCGATCTCGCCGGCATGGGTCTCCAGCGCGAAGTGGCCGGTGTCGAAGAAGCGGACATCTGCATTGGGCACATCGCGCGCAAACGCCTGGGCGCCGGCCGGCAGGAAGAACGGATCGTTCTTGCCCCATACCGCCAGCAGGGCCGGCTGGTGCGCGCGCAGGTAATCTTGGAAGGCGGGATACAGCGCGACATTGCTTGCATAGTCCAGGAACAGGTCCAGCTGCACCTCGTCCGCTCCGGGGCGGGCCAGGTAGTGGTCATCGAGCGACATGCCGTCCGGCGAAACCAGCGATGGATCGGCCACCCCGTGGGTGTACTGGAAGATGGTGGTCTGCGGTGTCAGCATGGCGCGCAGGGCGTTGCGGTTCTCCGCGCTGGGGTCGCGCCAGTACGCCTGAATCGGATTCCAGCCTGCACTCAGTCCCTCCTCATAGGCGTTGCCGTTCTGCGAAATGATGGCGCCGATCCGCTCCGGATGTTTCATCGCCAGGCGCCAGCCGACCGGCGCGCCGTAGTCGAACACGTACATCGCAAAACGCGTCAGTCCCACTTTTTCGGTAAAGCGGTCGATCACGCCGGCCAGCGCGTCGAAGGTGTAGTGGAAGGCGTCGCGGCCCGGCAGGTCCGTGCGGCCGAAACCCGGCAGGTCCGGCGCCACCACGCGGAAGTGCGGCGACAACAGCGGAATCAGATCGCGGAACATGTGGCTGGAGCTGGGAAAGCCGTGCAGCAGAAGAATGGCGGGCGCATCGGCCGGACCGGCTTCGCGATAAAAAACGTTCAGGCCGTCGATGTCGACGGTGCGGTTGTGGACTGGATTCATGGTTGGCTCCTTAAATTTAGTAACCCGTTAAAATGCTAAATACAGGTTACTATCGCCAAAAGTAACTTGTCAAGCGCTTTTTATCAGGTTATATTTGAGCCATAGAACGCACTTTGGGAAAACTGGAATGACGAACACCCGCCCTGCCGCCATGTTCCTGGCCGATGCGCCTGGTCTCGACTTTTTGAATTCAGTCGCCAAGCCCACCGGCAAGCAGGTCGAATGGCTGGCGAACGGAGAAGATTTGCTGTCGTGGCTGGAGCAGGCGCGCTTGCTGCCGCCAGAGACGGCGGCGTGGATGCACGCCAATGCCGCGCCGGCCGAACTGGATCGGGTGGCCTCGCAGGCGCGCGAGTTGCGCGAATGGTTTCGCGAGTTTGTGTACCGCCACAAGGGCGGCATGCTGGCCAAAAGCGCGCTGCTGGAACTGGCGCCGCTGAACGCCTTGCTGGAGAAGGACGAGACCTATCGCCTCATCGGCATACGCGAAGATGCGCCGTCCGGCGGCGAGACGGCAGACGAACCGGTGTCCGGCCTGGCCAGGACGACGCTGCGCCGCTGGCGCTCACCGGCGACGCTGCTGGCGCCGATCGCCGATGCGATGGCGGACCTGGTCTGCTCCGCCGATTTCTCGCAAGTGAAAAAGTGCGAGTCGGCCACCTGCACGCTGCTGTTCCACGACCGCACCCAGGGCCACGCGCGCCGCTGGTGCAGCATGGCGATCTGCGGCAACCGCGCCAAGCAGGCGGCGTATCGCGCCCGCATGAAACAGCAAGCCGCATAAGAACTGCGCGGGGTCTTTTTTGTGGTCTAATCTTCTGAGACGCTTGGCACGGCCCGGCATTTTTCAAGTTTCTCAAGGAGAGTCTGATGACCACACCCATCGCGGCCGGCCCCAAATGGGGCATGGCGATCGACCTTGAGCGCTGCATCGGCTGCCATGCCTGTTCGGTGGCGTGCAAGGTGGAGAACTCGGTCTCGCTCGGCCACTTCCGCACCAAGGTGTACTACTACGATTACGCCGCGGTCAATCCCTACAACCATCAGCCGACAACCCGGCGCGCCTTCCTGCCGACGCTGTGCATGCAGTGCGAGGACGCGCCCTGCCTGAAGGCGTGTCCAAACGATGCGATCGCGCGCGGCGCCGACGGGATCGTCCGCATCGACGACGCCGCCTGCGACCGCAGCCGCGACTGCATCAAGGCCTGCCCCTACGGCGCCATCCACATCGATCCGGTCGCCGAAGTGGCCGACAAGTGCGACTTCTGTTCGCACCGGCTGGCGGCCGACATGGCGCCGGCCTGCGTCGAAGCGTGTCCGGCCGACGTGTTCGCGTTTGGCGACCTGAACGATCCGGCCAGCAAGATCAACCAGTTCCACGCCGTACACCGCCAGCAGGTGGCGGCGCTCAAGCCGGAGGAAAACACCCGGCCGCTGGTGCAGTACCGCGGCCTGGGCGGCGTGGTGCCGCGCGCGATGGAGCACAAGGTGCCCAAGGGCCGCAGCCACGATCCGTTCTCGTACGAGATCGACACCTGGGACCAGCTGAAGCCGGCGTTCTCGCCGGCGCCGCCGGTGGCCGGCAAAACCCGGGGAGAATGAGCATGGACCGTCGAGGATTTATCCGGAGCGGCATCGGCTCGATGGCCGGCCTGGGCCTGGGAGAGACCATCCTGCTGACGCCGAACGCCGCCGGCGCGCTGAACTACCGGCCGCTGGCCGACGGCGCCCGGCGCAAGGTCAAGAACGACTACCGCACCGCCCGGCGCACGACCAGCGTGTGCCTGAACTGCTCGACCGTCTGCGGCATCGAAGCCTTCGTGCAGGACAACAAGGTCATCAAGATCCGCGGCAATCCGCTCGATCCCAACATGGGCAGCTACATGACCTGCGCCAAGGGGCAGTCGGGACCGACCATCAACGACTATCCGGAACGGCTGCTTTACCCGCTCAAGCGCGCCGGTGCGCGCGGCGCCGGCCTTTGGCAGCGCATCAGCTGGGAACAGGCGTACAACGAGGTGGCCGAACGCATCAAGGCCAGCATCGCCAGCGGCCATCCGGAACGGGTCGCGCTGCACCAGGGCCGGTCCCGCATCGACGCCGAGATCAACCGCTTCCTCAGCGCGATCGGCACGCCGGTCCAGCTGAACCACCGGGCGCTGTGCTCGTCCAACAAGCGCGCGGCCAACTACGTCTCGCTCGGCGAGACCGACTGGGAATCGATCGACGCCGAGCGTTGCCGCTACTTCCTCAATTTCGGCGCCAACTTCTACGAGGCGCATCAAGGCGGCCTGCATCTGGTGAGCCGGGTGGTCAAGGCCCGCTTCGACCACGGCGCCAAGCTGGTGACGTTCGACGTGCGCCTGTCCAACACCGCCGGCCGCAGCGACGAATGGCATCAACCGTTTCCCGGCACCGACGGTGCGGTGGCGCTGGCGATGGCGCACGTGATCGTGCGCGAGAACGAGATCGATCACGAGTTCATCGCCAACTTCGTCCAGCCCGGACTGGCCACCATCCGCGACTGGCTGGCGCCGTGCACGCCGGCGTGGGCGGCGGGGCTGTCGGGCATCGCGGCGCGCGACATCGAGCGCCTGGCGCTGGAGTTCGCGCGCAAGCGGCCGGCGGTGGCGGCCTTCACCAACCGCGGCGCCGGCGCCCACTACAACGGCTTCAACGCGGAGCGGGCGGTCATCATGCTCAATGCGCTGGTCGGCTCGATCGCCCGGCCTGGCGGCTACTGCTACGGCCTGGAGGAAAAGCTGTCGATCAGCCGCTATCCACAACCGCTGCCGCTGCCGCCGGCGCCGAAGATCCGCACCGATCTGGAGGATCCGCCCGAGTGGCCGCTGGCCAACCGCTGGCAGAAGATGAAGGTCGGACAGGTGGTGTACGATTATCTGCGCCAGGGGCGCGCCAAATTGGACGTCTACCTCAGCTACACGCTGGCGTCGCCGATGACCTGGCCCGAAGGCCGCAGCACCACGGTCGAGGTGCTGCTCGACGAGAAGCTGATCCCGTTCCACGCCTGCTCCGATGTCGTGTACTCCGAAATGGCCCATTACGCCGACCTGATCCTGCCGGACGCCAGCTACCTCGAACGCTGGGGCATGGACATCCGCAACAACATGGAGCTGCAGCATTTCGTCACGCTGCGCCAGCCGGTCGTGACGCCGCCGGGCGAGGCGCGCAGTTTCGCCGACGTGCTGTTCGAGATCGGCCGCCGGCTCGCTCCCGAGCAGGCGAAATACTTCCAGTTCGGCAGCCACGAAGACTTCGTGCGCGTCCAGTGCTCCAAACTGCCCGCCACCGGGCCGGACGGACGACAGTTCAAGGACGGCTTCGAGTACATGAAGCACTACGGCGTGTACGTGGACCGTTCGCAGCCCAAGCCCTACGATGTGTTCCAGAAGCCGCTGAGCGCCCAGCAGCTTGACGGCAGCCGCGTCGACGCCGCCAGCGGCGTGATCTACCGCACCGGGGACAAGGGCAAGGAGAGCGCGATCGGACTGTCGGCCGGCGGCAAGGCGGTGCGCGGGTTCGCCACGCCGTCGCGCAAGTTTGAAGTGCATGCGCCGGAGGTCGCGCTGGTGGCCGGCACGCTGGGCATCGCGGACGACGGCATGCCCACTTTCGCGCAAGTGCCGTGGCACCGTGATTTGCCGAAGGACCGCTTCATCCTCACCACCTTCAAGTGGAACGTCCATACCCAGGGCCGCACCGCATCGCAGAAATACCTGAGCGAGATCGTGCACGACAACCCGATGTGGATCAACGCGGCCACCGCGAAAAAGCTCGGCCTGAAGAACGGCGACCTGGTCGAGCTGACGACCTACCGGCCGCGATCCGGGGCGGCCAGCCAGCCAGCGCAGCAGGCCTATCGCGGCACAGGGGAAAAAATCGGCTCGGCCCAGCTGCGGGTATTCGTCACGCGCGGCATCCATCCACGCGTGGTGGCGGTATCGAACTCGCTGGGCTGGATCAGCGGCGGCCGCGCAGCCGAAGGGCGCAGCGGACGACGGGTGGAGGTGGCGGCGCATGGCATCGCCCCCGATGCGGCCAAGGCATTCGGCCCCGCGCCGGAGCCGGACGACCTCAATGCGGGAGTCTGGTGGGACAAGAAAAACGGCGGACGCGGCAACGGCGTCAATATCAACGCTTTGCTGCCGATTAACCCGCAACCGCTGGTGGGCATGCAAGCCTGGTTCGACACTGTATGTTCCCTGCGCAAGGTGTGACGCGCGGCGGATAAGAAAACGGCCCCGCGAGGGGCCGTTTTCAGTCGACAGCGATGCGTGTTACGCGGCGTGCGTGTGGCTGTCGGCCGGCGCCGGCGTGGCCGGCTTGCCGAAGGCCGCCAGCAGCGTGGCTTCCTTCGCCTTGGCCGCCTTGAAGTGACGCTCCTTGACGTGGCCGTAGCCGCGGATGTCTTCAGGGATGCTGGCGATGGCCACCGCCTGCGCCAGGTTCTCCGCCGTCAGCTTCGGCAGCAGCGACGACACGGTCTGGCGGTATTCGCCGATCAGTGCGCGTTCCATCTTGCGCTCCGCCGTGTAGCCGAAGATATCCAGCGCGCTGCCGCGCAGGCCCTTGAATTTCGCCAGCACGCCGAACGCCTTCATCATCCACGGACCGAATTCCTGCTTGATCAGTTGGCCCTTGGAATCATGCTTGGCCAGCAGCGGCGGCGCCAGGTGGAACTTCAGCTTGATGTCGCCTTCGAACATGCCGGCGATCTTCTGCTGGAATGCGCCGTCCGTGTACAGGCGGGCGACTTCATACTCGTCCTTGTACGCCATCAGCTTGTAGTAGTAGCGCGCCACGGCTTCGCTCAGGCGGGTGCCCTTGCCCAGCTTGGCCTCTTCCGCGCGGACCTGGTCGACAAACGATTTATACTGTTTAGCATAATTCGCGTCCTGGTAGGCGGTCAGCAGCTCGACGCGCCGGCTGACGATGTCGTCGAGCGTCTGGATGCGCTTGAACTCGATCACTTTCGCAGGCGTGGTCAGCTTGGTGACCGAGCCCAGATCGTGGGCGGCGGTACGGCCCCAGTTGAAGGCGGACTTGTTGAAGCCCACCGACACGCCATTCAGCTCGATCGCCTTGACGATCGACGCTTCGCTCAGCGGCACATGGCCTTTCTGGAAGGCGTAACCCAGCATGAACATATTGGTGGCGATCGAGTCGCCCATCAGCGCGGTGGCGATCTGGCCGGCATCGACGAAGTCCACCAGCTCGTTGCCGCAGGCGCGCACGATCTCGCCGCGCGAACTGGCGTCAGGGAACTGCCAGTCCGGATTCTTGACGAAGGCTGCGGTCGACGAACCGGTCGAGTTGATCATCGCATGCGTACGGCCCTCGCCCATGCGGGACAAGGCGTCGCGCGAGGCGGTGACGATCAGGTCGCAGCCAATCACCAGGTCGGCGCTGCCGGTGCCGACGCGGGTCGAGTGCAGATCGGCCTGCTTGTCGGCCAGGCGCACGTGCGACATCACCGGACCGCCCTTCTGGGCCAGGCCGCTCATGTCCAGCACGATGGCGCCCTTGCCTTCGACGTGCGCCGCCACGGCCAGGATCTGGCCGACGGTGACCACGCCGGTGCCGCCGATGCCGGTGATCAGGATGCCGTAAGGCGTCGCGGTCGACGGCAGCGTCGGCATCGGCAGGACCGCTTGCGGGCCTTCGCCCACTGCGGCTTTCTTCGGCTTCTTCAGCGCGCCGCCTTCCACCGTCACGAAGCTCGGGCAGAAACCGGTGGTGCACGAGAAGTCCTTGTTGCAGGACGACTGGTTGATCTGGCGCTTGCGGCCCAGGTCCGTTTCCAGCGGCTCCACCGACAGGCAGTTCGACTGCACGGAGCAGTCGCCGCAGCCTTCGCAGACGGCTTCGTTGATGACGGCGCGTTTCGCCGGATCAGGATACTCGTTGCGTTTCCGGCGGCGGCGCTTCTCGGAGGCGCAGGTCTGGTCGTAGATCATCGCCGACACGCCCGGCTTGTCGCGCAGTTCGCGCTGCACGTCCATCAACTCGCTGCGGTGGCGCACGGTGACGCCTTCGGCCCACTTGTAGTCGGACGGGTATTTTTCCGGCTCGTCGGTGACGACGATGATAGGACCCACGCCTTCGGCCGCGATCTGGCGCGAGATCATGCCCGGATCGAGCGGACCGTCGAAGGTCTGGCCGCCGGTCATCGCGACCGCGTCGTTGAACAGGATCTTGTAGGTGATGTTGACCTTGGCCGCCACCGCCGCGCGGATCGCCAGAATCCCGGAGTGGAAGTAGGTGCCGTCGCCCAAGTTGGTGAACACGTGCTTCTCGTTGGTGAACGGCGCCTGGCCTACCCAGGTGACGCCCTCCGCACCCATGTGGGTGAAGGTCGAGGTCTCGCGGTCCATCCACAGCACCATGTAGTGGCAGCCGATGCCGGCCAGCGCGCGCGAACCTTCCGGCACCTTGGTCGACGAGTTGTGCGGACAGCCGGAGCAGAAGTACGGCGTGCGGTCGGTGTCCGGATTGGACTTGGTCGGCAGCGTCTTCAGCGCCAGCTCTTTCGCCTCGAGGAAGGCGACGCGCTCCTGCACCCGCTTGGCCACCGGATGGCCGGCGCAGTAGTGGGCGATGCGCGAGGCGATGGCGCGGGCGATCTGCGCCGGGTTCAGTTCATAGGTGGCCGGCAGCAGCCAGTCGCCGTGGCCGGTCTTGCCCTTGTTGCTCCACTCGCCGGTGTCGTCGAACTTGCCGACCACGCGCGGGCGTTCGCCGTCCGGCAGGTTGTACAGTTCTTCCTTCAGCGCGTACTCGAGGATCTGGCGCTTTTCCTCCACCACCAGGATCTCGTCCAGGCCCTTGGCGAATTCGTGCACGCCGTCCGCTTCCAGCGGCCAGGTCATGCCGATCTTGTACAGGCGGATGCCGATGTCGGCGGCGGCCTGCTCGTCGATGCCCAGGTCTGCCAGCGCCTGGCGCGTGTCCAGGTAGGATTTGCCGGCGGTGATGATGCCGATCTTCGGCTTCGGGCTGTCCCAGATGATTTTATTGAGCTTGTTCGCGCGGCAGTAGGCCAGCGCGGCGTACCACTTGTAGCTGTTCATCCGCACTTCCATATCGAGCACGGTGTCCGGCCAGCGGATATTCAGGCCGCCGGCCGGCAGCTCGAAGTCGGTCGGCAGGTTGATCTGCACGCGGTCCGGGTCGAAGTCCACCACCGCGCCGGATTCGATGATGTCGGTCACGCACTTCATCGACACCCACAGGCCGGTGTAGCGGCTCATGGCCCAGGCGTGCAGGCCGTAGTCGATGTATTCCTGCACCGACGACGGGTACAGCACCGGAATGCCGCAGGCGTTGAGGATGTGGTCCGACTGGTGCGCGGTGGACGAGGACTTGGCGGCGTGGTCGTCGCCGGCCAATACCAGCACGCCGCCGTGCTTGGCGGAGCCGGCGTTGTTGGCGTGCTTGAACACGTCGCCGCAGCGGTCGACGCCGGGGCCTTTGCCGTACCACATGGAGAACACGCCGTCGTATTTGGCGTCCTTGAACAGATTGGTTTGCTGCGTGCCCCAGACGGCGGTCGCGGCCAGGTCCTCGTTCATCCCGGGATGGAACTTGACGTGGTGCGCGTCGAGATACTTCTTGGCCTTCATGGCCGTCATGTCGACGCTGGTGACCGGCGAGCCGCGATAGCCGGTGATGTAGCCGGCGGTGTTCAGGCCGGCCTTGACGTCGCGCTCGCGCTGCATCATCGGCAGGCGGATCAGCGCCTGCGTGCCGGTCATGAAGGCGCGGCCGCGTTCCAGCGTCCACTTGTCGTCCAGGGAAATTTCGTCCGAGGGTGTGCCCGGCTCCAGCTGCGTACCCTTATGAGGTGCGTTCATTGCGTCTCCAATATTCTCAAAGTGCTACGCGCGACAGGGCCGGATGGGCTCTGCCGCGCACTGGCCGCCGCACCGTTCTTTGCGGTGTTGGCGGCGGCTTTCTAAACTATATTCCTTATGCCGGCGTCTTGCTTGGATCCTGCAATACGCCGCGCTTGATCTGGTCCAGTTCGATGGATTCGAACAACGCGCGGAAGTTGCCCTCGCCGAAGCCCTGGTCGCCCTTGCGCTGGATGATCTCGAAGAAGATCGGACCGATGACGTTCTGGCTGAAGATCTGCAGCAGCAGTTCGCGTTCGTTCTCGCTGCTGTGGCCGTCGATCAGGATACGCAGGCGGCGCAGGTCTTCCAGGCGCTCGCCGTGGTTCGGCAGGCGGCGGTTAACCAGCTCGTAGTAGGTCTCGATGGTGTCCTGGAAGGCGATGCCGGTGCCCTTCATGCCTTCGACCGACGAATAGATGTCGTCGGTGCCCAGCGCGATGTGCTGGATGCCTTCGCCGTGGTATTCGTCCAGGTATTCGGCGATCTGCGACTTGTCGTCCGACGATTCGTTGATCGGGATGCGCACCTTGCCGCACGGCGAAGTCATGGCCTTCGACTTCAGGCCGGTCAGCTTGCCTTCGATGTCGAAATAGCGCACTTCGCGGAAGTTGAACATCTTCTCGTAGAAGTCCGCCCATTCCTTCATGCGGCCGCGATGGACGTTGTTGGTCAGGTGGTCGATGTAGGTCAGGCCGTGGCCGACCGGATTGGCTTCCGCGCCGGGGATGGCGACGAAGTCGACGTCGTAGATGCTGATGTCGCCGATCGAGCCCTTCTCGCCGCCGTTCTTGCCGTGCCAGCGGTCGACCAGGTAGATCAGCGAATCGCCCACGCCCTTGATGGCGGGGATGTTCAGCTCCATCGGGCCGGTCTTGTTGTCGAAGCCCCAGGCGCCCATGTCCAGCGCGCGCTTGTAGGCGGCGGCGGAATCCTGCACGCGGATCGCGATGGCGCAGACGGACGGGCCGTGATGGCGGGCGAAGCGCTGGGCGAAGGAGTCCTGCTCGGCGTTGATGATGAAGTTGATGCCGCCCTGGCGATACAGGGTCACATCCTTATGGCGGTGGCGGGCGATAGCGATAAAACCCATTTTCTCGAACAGCGCACCCAACGCTTTTGGGTCCGGCGCGGCGTATTCGACAAACTCAAAACCATCGGTACCCATCGGGTTGTCCCAAGGCGTAAATTGCATGCGAGTCTCCTTATGAATTAGCGCACAGTATAGTCCCGCTTCACCAGCATTAAATTGCAAACAATTCCCACGGACGGCCATTTTGAGCAATAATATTGCCTGAACCGGGAATTTATGAGGCATTTATGACCAAGATTGCGCTGGACAAAACCGACCGTAAGATTTTGTCAATATTGCAGGCCGATGGGCGGCTGTCGAACCAGGATGTGGCGGAGTTGGTGGCCTTGTCGCCGTCGCCTTGCCTGCGCCGCATCAAGCGGCTGGAAGAGGCCGGCGTGATCCGCCAGTACGTGGCATTGCTGGACCCGGACAAGATCGGCCTGGGGCTGCTGGCCTATGTCAACGTGCGGCTGGAGAAGCACAGCGACGCGGCGGCGCACAGCAACGCGCGCGCGCTGGGCGCGGCCAACGCGCCGGCCTCGCCGCGCGCCGATTTCGCGGTGTCGGTGGAGCAGTGGCCGGAAGTGGTGGCTTGCTACGCGATGACCGGCGAGATGGACTACCTGCTGCGCGTGCACGTCGAGGACATGGACCACTTCTCGCGCTTCATGATGGCGACGCTGCTGCGCCACCCCGCCGTGCTGGACGTGAAATCCTCGTTCGCCCTGCAGCGCATCAAGGACACCACGGCGCTGCCGCTGGTTTAAGAAGTGAGATGGCGGCCCAGGTGCTGCAGGAAGGGATCGGCCGCCAGGAAGCCGATGATGCGGCTGTTGGGAATTTCCTTGCCGCCGTTGAACAGGATGATGCCCGGAGGGCCGAACAGGCCGAAGCGCTTCATCAGCGCCCTGTCGTCGGCGCTGTTGGCGGTGACGTCGACCTGGATCAGGCGCACCTGTTTCAGCTTGCCGCTGACGGCCGGCTGCGAGAACGTGAAGCGCTCCATCTCCTTGCACGACACGCACCAGTCGGCGTAGAAGTCCAGCATCACCGGCGTGGTGCTGGTGGCCAGCACCTGATCCAGCTCGGCCACCGTCTTGATGCGGCTGAATTTGATCTCGCCCTCGGCGCCCGACGCCGGGCTTTCCGAACGGGCCAGGCCCAGGTGACCCAGCGGCTGCAGCACGTCGCGGCCGGCGCTGGCGGCGCCGGTCAGCTCGAACAGGCCGACCAGCAGCGCGGCCAGGCCCAGCGTCTTGCCGGCATAGGTGCGCAGGCCGGCGCCTTTCGGTATCGCTTCGAACACGTGCAGGAACATCGCGCACAGCAACGCGAACATCCCCCACAGCGCCATCGCCACCGTGACCGGGAACACCGGCGTGACCATCCAGATGGCGACGGCGATCAGCAGCAGGCCGAAGATCTTTTTAACGCCGTTCATCCAGGCGCCGGCGCGCGGCAGCAGGCTGCCGGCCGAGATCCCCGTCAGCAGCAGCGGCACGCTCATGCCGACCGCCATCGAGAACAGCGCCCAGCCGCCGGTCCAGACGTTGCGCGTCTGGCTGATGTAGAGCAGCGCGCCGGCCAGCGGGCCGGCCACGCACGGGCCGACGATCAGCGCCGATAACGCGCCCATCACGAACACGCCGGCGAAGCGTCCGCCGCCCATGCTGCCGCTGGTTTCGCTCAGGCGGCTCTGCAGGGCGCTCGGCAGCTGCAACTGGTAGACGTCGAACATCGACAGCGCCAGGCCAACCAGCAGCGCGCCAAAGGTCAGCAGCACCCACGGCTTTTGCAGCGCTCCGGCCAGGCCTTCGCCAGCAAGGCCTGCGCCCACGCCGAGCGAGGTGTAGACCAGCGCCATGCCGAGGCAATAAGCCAGCGCCAGCGAGAAACCGCGGCCGCGCGATACCGTGCCCTCGCCGACGATGATCGAGGAGAGAATGGGCACCATCGGCAGCACGCATGGCGTGAACGACAGCAGCAGGCCGAAGACCAGGAAGGCCAGGCCGATGCGCCAGGCGCTGCCGCTTTGCAGCGTGCGCTGCGCCAGCGAGCTGTCGTCCTCGAGCACGGCTGCGCCGGCGGCGGGTGCCGATACCGGTGCTGGTGTCGTTGCCTGTGCCGCTGCCGGCGCCGCCGGCGATGAAGCGGCGGCCGGCGCATCGACCGCCGTCAGCGCGCCCGGCGCCGCCGGGTCCACACGATAACTCTGCGTCGCCGGCGAATAGCACAGCCCCGCATCCGCACAGCCCTGATAGCCGACTTGCAGCGTGAACGCCGCCGTCGCCGCGACCGGCAGGTTGACCACCAGGCTGCCCTGGTACGTCTCCATCTCCTTGTTGAAGTTGGTGTCGAACTTGCGC
Organism: Duganella hordei; assembly: GCF_040369125.1. Classification (NCBI taxonomy): domain Bacteria; kingdom Pseudomonadati; phylum Pseudomonadota; class Betaproteobacteria; order Burkholderiales; family Oxalobacteraceae; genus Duganella; species Duganella hordei. The sequence goes on along the minus strand of NZ_BPWI01000011.1, from coordinate 174,691 downwards.
AGCCCCGCGGGCAGCGCCGGCGCGCTCACCTCGGACCCGGCCGACTTGAAGCTCAAGCGGTCCCGGTACAGGTGATACCCCCTGGCGATCGCCCACGTCAACCGCACCGTGTGCGCGTCGACCAGCTCACCCTTCAGCTGGAATGCCTGGTCCGGCTCCAGGAAATCGTCCGCCCTCGCCGCGCCGGCCATCAACGCGAACAAGGCCACCAACAGCGCCAACAGCCGTACTCTTAAATTCCGCATGCTCATAAAATCCACCATGATCAAATATCCTTGAACAGCATCTGCCCCTGGTCGTCCACAGCCAGATACCCCATTTCAGACGCATTCAAAAAATCCACTCCATCCCGCTGCTTCAACATCGTGATGGTCGAACAGCTGCCGGCCGCAATCGCCATCGGCGCCAGCACGCTGACCGAGCGCCAGTAGCGCACAGGCATGCCGTCGCGCGGGTCGAGGATGTGGCAGTAGCGCCGCCCGTCGATCTCGAAGAAACGCTCGTAGTCGCCGCTGGTCGCCAGCGCACCGCTGCTGATCGGGATGCTGGCGATCACGCCATCCGGATCGCGCGGGTCCTGGATGCCGATGCTCCATGGACGTCCGTCCAGGTCGGGCCCGATGAAGCGCATGTCGCCGCCCAGGTTCACGTAGCCGTGCCTGACGCCGGCATCGGCCAGCAACGCCGCCGCGCGGTCCGCCGCATACTCCTTGCCGAAGCCGCCGAAATCGATCTCCATGCCGGCCTGCCGCAGACGCACGTCCTGTCCGCCGCACTCCACCTTGGACCAGCCGACCAGCGCCAGCAAAGGCTGCAGTACCTGGGCCGCCGGCACTTTCGGCTGGCGAAAATCCCAGGCCCGCCGCAGCACGCCGGAGGTGATGTCGAACAGCCCGTCGCTGGCGCCGTGCAAGGCCGCCGCGTAGTTCATCAGCGACATGGTCTCGTCGTCGCAATGCACCACCTCGCCGCCCGCCGCCGCGTTGATGCGCGAGACGATGCTGTCCGGCCGATAGCGCGAATACTTGGTTTCGATACGCCGCACCTCGGCAATGGCCTGCTGCGCCAGGCGCTCGGCCGCCTGCGCATCGGGTGCGCCGATGCGCAGCTCGCAGCGGCTCGCCATTGCGTCAAACGTGGTGCGGTGTATCGCCTCTACCATTGCCGGTTGATCCCTATCTGTATCGTCTGCGCGCGGAACGCGTCCAGTCCCGGGCTGCCTTCATGGAACAGGCGCCAGCTGCCGCGCTGCTGGTAGGCCGACACCTTGACGTCGACCGACCACAGTTTGTCCAGCTGCTTGCTGACCTTGAGCGCCAGCGTCACCGCGCCGAAGCCGGACAGGCGCTGGTCGGCGGACATGTAGCCGCTGCCGTTATACCCCGGCGGGAACGGCGCGCCGAGACGCGTATCGTAGACCGGATCATAATAGAAGCTGGCCGCGCTCTGCGTGTACAGGCGTACTTCCGGCGTCACGGTCCAGCCGTCCGACAGCGGCTGCACATACTCCTCGCCCAGCGTATGCCCGCGCACGCCGAAGCTGTCGCGATAGTAGCGGTACGACAGCCTGCTGGTGCCGCCGGTCGACGCCAGATGATGATTCCAGCGCGCCAGCAAGGTGCTCTCGTCGCGGCTGCGCGGACGGTTGTCCAGCGACTTGTACGGATCGGAGAAATAACCTTCCCCCGCGCTGTGCGTCAGCGTCAGCTGGGCGATATCGTTCGTCGTCAGCACCTGGGTGACGCCCAACAGCACATTGGTGGTGCGCTTCTTTTCGTTGCTGACGATACGGTTGACCGGATCGATGCGGTCGTCGGCATGGCCGACGCCGACGGTCCAGGTGGTGTTCTTGTTCTCGCTTTCGTAGCTGCCCTGCAGCGACAAGGCGCGCGACACATAATCATGCTCGGTCGAGTAGGCCGCGCCCACGGTCACGCTGCCACGCTCGAAGTAGCGGGTGACGGAGGCATCGCCGGCCGTGCGGTGGTCCTGCATGTGCGACGCGCCGGAGACGGCCGTGTGATAACGCGGCGAGGCGCCCGACACGTCGTCCGACACCAGCGACGCGCCGATGCTCCACACGCCGGCGACCGGCGCCACGATCGCCACCGACGGCGAATGCACGGTGATCCGGTCCAGCCCGGACTGGCTGTCCTTGTAATCCAGGTAGCCCAGCGAGATGCTGCCGTTGGCCGGCGGCGTCTCGGCGTGCGCCTGCACGCCGGGCAGCATCAGCGCGGCCGCCATGATGGAGGCGGCCAGGCTGCGGTTGGAATCTTTTTCAGTCATGGTGTTCCCTTAATTGCAGCCGCAGCCGCCGCCACCCACACCGGCGCCGCCGGCGGACGCCTCGCGGCTGGTGTAGATATGCTCGTCGAAGCGGTTGAACAGGTGGCTGTCGCCGAAGGTCATTTCGGAGCGCGCCAGCGTGCCCTTTTCCCACGGCTGCACATTGCCGAGCGAGGCGCAGCCGGACAGGCCGGCCGCCAGGACGATCAACAGTATCGCCTTCATTTGACGGCTCCCAGCGCGGTCTGGATTTTTGCTTCAAGGTCGGCACGGTCGGCTTCGCGGAAACCCGAGTGCTCCAGCAGCACCTTGCCGTCAGGGCCGATCAACACGCTGCTCGGCATGCCCTTGATGCCGTAGTTGCGCGGGGTTGCGCCCTGCGGATCGAAGGCGATGCTGAAGCGCGCCGGCGTCGCCGCCAGGAACTGGCGCGCGTCGGCGCTGTTAGCGTCGAGGTTGATGCCGACGATCTGCAGGCCCTTGGCGCCGTACTTCGCCTGCATCTCGTTCATCCATGGGAAGGATTGGCGGCACGGTCCGCACCAGGAGGCCCAGAAGTCCACGTATACCAGCTTGCCCTGCAGCTTGGCCAGTTTCACCGCGCCTTCCAGGCCTTGCAGGTCGAACTGCGGTGCGGCAGCGCCCTTTTCCAGCGCAAAGGCCGGGGATGCCGCCGCCACAGCGGCAAACAACAGTGCGATTGATTTCATTTTCGATGTCATTTCAGATTCCGATGGCTTGAATGTTGATTCAGAGGACGCCGGCGGCGCCAGCCGATGACGACCAGCGCCACCAGAATCAGCACGACCATCATGGGGTCGGTGACGTCCGTCGCCATTGAGCAACCTCCGCCGCCGTGATTCGACGGTGCGGCATTGTTGGACGTAGCCGCTGCGGTACCCTGGCCGTTCAGTGCGATGCTCCAGCTGCTGCCGGCGACATTTGACTGGATCACCGCGCTGCCGCTGCTGGCGCCGGCATTGACCGGGGTGTAGCTCACCACCAGGTCGCAAGATGCGCCCGGCGCCAGCGTGAGCGGGAAGGCTGCGCAGCCGGTGCTGTCGGCGACGGCGGCAAACGGGCCTGTGTAGGCGGCGCTGGCCAAGGTCAGAGCCGCGCTGCCGCTGTTGGTCAGCGTGAAACGACGTGTCGGCGCCGCACCGCCAACGGCGACCGAGCCGAAGTCGAAGCTTTGTGGGGCGATAGTCAGCGATGGCGTGCTGATGGCGACGGCGACGCCGTTGCCGTTCAGCGCCAGGTGGAACTGGGTGCCGCTATCGGTCACCAGCAGCAGATCGGCGCTGCGCGCGCCTGGAGCAACCGGCTTGAACGCCGTGGTGACGGTGCAGCTGGCGCCCGGCGCAACCACGCCATTGGCCGCGCAGGTACCGCCGACGACGAAGTCGCCCGGCTGGTTGCCGCCCAGCGTCAGCGTCGATATGGTCAGTGCGGCGTTGCCGCTGTTGCTCAGGGTCGTCGTGTGGGCGGCGGCGCTGCTGCCGACTTGCGTATCGGCGAAGGAGACAGGGCCGGTTTCGGACAGCGCGGGCACGGCGGTCGCCTGCTTGGTGCCTGTGCCGCTGATGTTCACCTGCAGCGCAGGCGCGGTAGAAGTCACCGTCAACGCGCCGCTGGCGGCACCTTCCGTCGTTGGCGCGAAGCGCACCGATATCGTGCAGCTGGCGCCGATGACCAGGCCGAAGCCGCAATCGTTGGCGCCCAGGCTCAAGCTGGTGGCGCCGGTCAGCGCGATCTTGCTGATGCCGACGGCGACGTTGCCGGTATTGACCAGCGTGACCGTCTGCGACGTCGCTGCGGTACCCACAGTCTGCGCACCGAAGGCGATCGCCGATGGTGTCGCGGTCAACGCCGGCGCCGGTGCGGCGGCGCTACCGGAGACTCCGACCGTGGCGCTGCCGTTGGACGCGTTGGAGGCCAGCGTCAGGCTGGCGGAGAAGGCGCCGGCCGCAACCGGCAACGCCTGCAGCGTCACCGTGCAGCTGGCGCCGGCCGCAACCGGCGTGGCGACAGCACAGGAGCCGCCGAGCGTGATGATGCCGGCGTTGGCGCCGCCCAGCGCGATGGAAGTGAATGTCAGCGCGGCCTGGCCGCTGTTACTGACCGTGATAGCCGATACCGTCGACGGCGATCCGGTCAGCAAGGTGCCGAAATTGACGCTGGCCGCGGACAGCGCGATGGTCGCCTGCGGCGTGCTGTTGCCGGTACCGCTGAGGGCGACGCTGCTGCTGCCACCGGCGGCGTTGTGGGTGACGGTCAGCGACGCTGCGCGCGCGCCGGCGGCGGTCGGCTTGAAGCTGGCTTGCACGGTGCAGCTGCCGCCGGCCGCGATGGCCGCGCCGTTGGCGCAGGTGCCGCCGGCCAGCAGGAAGTCGCCAGCGGCGGTGCCGCCGATCGAGATGGTGCCAATATTGAGCGCGGCGTTGCCGGTGTTGCTCAGGGTAGCCGCCAGCGGGCCGGCGGTCTGGCCGATGCTGGTGCCGCTGAAGGTCAGGCTGGACGGGGCCAGCGAGGCCGCAGGCGCTGCCACCACATTCGGATTGCCGATGAAGGCCGCCAGATCGGCCAGTTCCGCCGCGCTGAATTTGCCGTTGAACAGACTACCCATGCCGCCCTGGTTGGCGGCGAAGGCATTGGAGATGACCGAAGGCTGATTGGCCGCCGCCAGTATGCCGTTGACATTACTGGCCGGCGAGGCGCCGTGGCAGGATGCGCAACTGGCGCCGCCGGAAACCGGCCCGTTCAGATAAAGACTCTTGCCGTTCAAGGCGTCGGCCGCGAGGGCTGAACTCGCCAGACTCGCCGCCAGATTCGTCGCCACCGCCAGCAGCACGGTTATCCACCGTATTCCAATACCCTTTGCCATGCCATTCTCCAGAAGGTTGATCGTGATCTATAAACCGCAGACAGATATCGCAAAGGCATTCATGCCGCTATGGACCAGCGCGCACCAGTGCCAGCTGCGGGTGCGTTGGTACAACAGCGCCAGCGCCAGGCCCGGCGCCAGCACCGCCAGCGCCTGCTGCCAGCCGGCGCCCAGGTGCAGCAGGCCGAAAACCGCCGTCGACGCCAGCACCGGCGCGGCTTGCGGAACGTGCATGCCGCCATCCGCCACCTGCCGCATCATCCATTCCTGCAGGCCGGCGCGCACCACGCACTCCTCCAGCGCAGGCGCTAGCAACAGCAGGCGCACACAGGCGCCAAAGTCCGGGGCCTGCAGCTGCGCGCTGCATAAGTGTGAGATTAACGTCATGGATTTGCCGCCGATTGCGTATCTTGTCGGACCGTTCATTCCCGGTCCGGCAGCAAAGGTTCTAGCGGCAGGAGATTTATTTGCGACCGGTAAGGCGGTCGAACCACTTGGCGGCGATGCGCTTGTTGGCTTTGAGGGTGTAGTCCAGCGTGGCGAACTGCTCGTCCAGCGCTTCCTGCAGCATGCTGGCCGGATTGGCCGGCGGCAGTTTGAGATAGGCATCGGCCTCGCCGTGGTCGCGATGGATTTCCATCCCGGCCTTTTTGGCGATGTGCATCATCGTCTTGTTGGACGACAGGCAGTGCATATACAGCGTGTCGACGTCGTTGTTGCGGCAGTGGATGGCGGCGCGCTCGAACAGCCTGGAACCGATGCCCATGCCGCGCGCCGATTTGCTGACCGACACCCCGAACTCCGCCACCCTCTCCTTCTCGGTGACGGCGCTCCTGGATTCATCGCGCGGCGCGAACGCCAGGTGGCCCACCGCCACCAGCTTGAACATGCGGTTGTACACGCCGAACACCATGTCGCGCGAGAAATCGATGCGGTTGACGTAGTTCTCGACCTGCTCGTCCGGCAGCACGGTGCCGAAGCGCAGCAGGCGGTCGCCGCTCTCCAGGCCGAGGAAGTGCTTGACCATGCGCCGCCGGTCGCGCTCGTGCAGCTCCTTGACGAGCACCGTCGGACGACGCTTGTCGTCTTTGTGCTTGCCCCAGCGGCGCAGCGGATTTTGGAACAGATCGATCGAGTTCATACTTGCCAAATAATTATGGTGCAGTGCAACATACGATCAATTGTACCCTTCTTTATCCGTCCGTGCCGGGAGCGTCGGACACCGGCAGCGCCGCCTTCACGGCGCTGACCCGGGCGTTGTGCACCAGTTCGGGGATGCGCTGCGGCGCCGCGGCGCTGGCCTGGGCGATCTCGCCGGCGTTGACGCCGCGCGCCGCCGCCATGGCGTTCTCCAGCCACGCCTTCTGCGGAAACGGCGCGTCGCGATAGCTGGCCTGCGGGCCGATGCGGCCGCGCGAGTCGCATTCGGTCGCCAGCAGCATCTGCACAAAGCGGGCGGGCTTGCGGAAGGCGTCGCAGCGCTCGAGCAGCTTGACGATGGTGTTGGCCCGCAGCTGCAGGGCGCGGCCGACGTTGCCGTGCTCGCGCGCCGTCATCACGGCCAGGTCGCGGCACTCGGTCGGCACCTTCAGGCGCTTGCACACCTGTTCGACCAGCTTGACGCCCATGCCCTCGTGGCCATGGTGGGCCGGCCAGCTTCCGGACGGTGTGACGCCCTTGCCCAGGTCGTGCATCAGGCAGGCGAAGCGCGTCGGCAGCTCCAGCCCCGCCTCCGCCGCGCAATCGATCACCTGCAACATGTGCAGGCCGGTGTCGATCTCGGGATGCCATTTCTCCGGCTGCGGCACACCCCACAGCACGTCCAGTTCCGGCAGGATGCGCGCCAGCGCACCGCAGTCGCGCAGCACCTCCAGCATGCGCGACGGCCTGGCCTCCATCAGGCCGCGCGCCAGTTCCTGCCACACGCGCTCCGGCACCAGCGCGTCGACCTCGCCCTGCTCCACCATCCGCCTCATCAGCGCGTTGGTTTCGGGGGCGACGCGGAAATCGCTGAAGCGCGAGGCGAAACGCGCCACGCGCAAAATGCGCACCGGGTCTTCGGCAAAGGCGTCGGACACGTGACGGAAGATGCGCGCCTCGATATCGCGCCGGCCGCCGTACGGGTCGGTCAGCGTGCCGTCGCCGGCGCGGGCGATGGCGTTGATGGTCAGGTCGCGCCGTACCAGGTCGTCTTCCAGCGTGACGTCGGGCGAAGTATGGAACACGAAGCCCTTGTAGCCGGGCGCCGTCTTGCGCTCGGTGCGGGCCAGCGCGTATTCCTCCTGCGTGTCCGGATGCAGGAACACCGGGAAGTCCTTGCCGACCGGGCGAAAGCCCTTGGCCAGCATGTCGTCCGGCGTGGCGCCGACGACGACGTGATCGTGGTCCTTGACCGGCAGCCCAAGCAGCTCATCGCGAACGGCGCCGCCGACGACATATATCTGCATCGCTTAATCCGGCATCTCGGCGTCGTGCCTGGGCGCCGTTTCGGTTTCGGCCAGCGCCTCGGCGACCCAGCGGGCCACGGCGGGATGGGCCTGCACGCGCTGGCAGTAGGCGTCCAGCGCCGGCGCCAGCGCCACGCCGTAGGTTTTAAAGCGCATCACCACCGGCGCGTAGTAGGCGTCGGCGATCGAGAAGTCGCCGAACAGGAACTGGTGGTGGCCGAAGCGCGACAGGCATTCTTCCCAGATTTCGCTGATGCGGCCGATGTCGGCCTGGGTGCCGTTGGTGCGGCCCTTGCCCGGATAGCTGGCGCGGATATTCATCGACATCGAGTTGCGCAGGTCGGAAAAGCCGCCGTGCATCTCGGCGCAGATCGAGCGCGCCATCGCGCGCGCGGCCACGTCCTGCGGCCACATGTGCAGTTCCTGGAATTGCTCGGCCAGGTATTCGCAGATCGCCAGGCTGTCCCAGATCGTCATCTCGCCGGCCAGCAGCACCGGCACGCGGCCGCTGGCCGAGTAGCCGCAGATGCGGTTGGCGGTGTCGGGCTGGTCCAGCAGCACGCGCACTTCCTGGAACGGTATGCCGAAGGCGGTCATCGCCACCCATGGCCGCATCGACCAGGACGAATAGTTCTTGTTGCCGATGACGAGCGTCAGGCCCGGTTCGCGCGCGGCGGCCAGGGATTGCGACAGGCTGGGATCAAGTTGAGTGCTCTGCATGATGCGTCCGTAGTGGTTGGTGTTCTTTAGCGCGAACCGAAGCTCGATTCCTGCTGTTCCTGTTCGGTGTAGCCCTTCGGCGCGACGTTGCCCAGGCGCGCCTTCAGCGATTGCGGCCGCCCTTCAAACAGCGCCGCGTAGTAGGTCGTGTTCGACATTACGTTCTTGACGTAGGTACGGGTTTCGACATACGGGATCGATTCGATGAAGACCGCGCTGTCCATCGGTTTGGTCAGGGTCGAGCGCCATGAGCGCAGGCGGCCCGGCCCGGCGTTGTAGGCCGCGGTGGCCAGCACCTGCGAGCCGTCCATGTTCCCCAGCACCATGTTGAGGTAGTTCGCCCCCAGCAGGATGTTGGTGCGCACGTCGCTCAGCATGTTCTGTGCGAAGTCGGCCAGGCCAATTTTCTTGGCGACCCAGCGGCCGGTGGACGGCATCACCTGCATCAGGCCCGAGGCGCCGACGTTCGACTGCGCGTCCATGATGAAGCGCGATTCCTGGCGTATCAGGCCGTAGACCCAGGCCTTGTCCAGGCCCAGCGTCTGCGTGGTCGGATGCATGATGTCGATGTGCGGCGACGGGAAGCGCTGCGTGTAGTCGACCTGGATGCGGGTGCGGTCCGAGGTGTTGACCATGCGGTCGAGGATATTGTTCTGGCGCGCGAATTCGGCGGCGGCCAGGTGTTCGCGTTCGCTCAGGCCGCGCAGGCCCCAGTTCCATTCGCGCGTGCCTTCGAAGCGCAGCCGCATGCTGAAGAACTTGAGCGCGCGCTGGAAGTTCGGGTTGGCCGCGATGGGGGCGATCTCGTTTGCTCCGATCGGCAAGCCAGGCAGCGGGATCGTCACCAGCTTGCCGGTTTCCTCCAGCGCCAGCTGGCCGTAGAAGTTGGACTGGTCGGCAATGCTGTGGAACAGCTGCAGCGCCTCTCCCGTCGGCTGGCCGGCATTGGACTGCGCCATCAGCGCGCGGCCCAGCCAGTACACCCAGGCCGGATCGCCGCGCAGCGCAGACGGCATGGCGCGGATGTTCTTCTCCACCTGCCGCCAGTCGCCGTTGCGCAGCGCGATGCGGGTCTTCCACTGGATCTGGTCGATCGACAGCGCGGCGCCGTTCGATTTCTGCCAGTACTCGGTGGTCTCCGGCGACAGCGAATACGACGACTGCAGCGCGATCGCCGCCCACGCTTCCTGCTGCTCCTGCGCCGTCATTTTCGGCGCGGCCTTGTCCAGCGCCAGCACCGCCAGCCTGCTGCTGGTCTTGGCCATGCGGCCGATGGCGACGATGTAGATCTCGTGATCGGTGCGGCCGCTGCCGGCGCCCTTGGTCAGCGCGAGGGCCGGCAGGTCGACCGCCTGCACCGCCTTCTTCTCGTTCCCGCCAAGCAGCGCGGCGATGCGGCGCGCCTGGCCGGTGGCGTTGTACTCGCCGGACAGGCGCAGTTGCGCATACAGGTCGTCGACGCCGAACTGGCCGGCCTGGTACAAGGTGGCGATCAGGCCGGCGCACGGTTCGCCGTAGCCGTTGGGCGCGGTCAGCAGCTCGCGCGCCTCGCCGGCCACCTTCTGCCCCTTGAGGGCGCGCGACTGCAGCGCGTAGCATTTGACCTGGGTGTCGTCGTTCAGCACGAACAGCGGCAGCTGCTCGTCGAAGGTGGCCCAGTCGCGCTTGCGGCCCAGCTCCAGCAGCCAGTCGTTGCGCAGGCGGTCGACGATGGCCTGGCCTTCGTAGCGCTTCATGAAATCGCGGATTTCAGCGCTTGAAGCATCCTTCAGGCGCGGTTTCAGCCGATAATAATCGACATAGGATGGGATCGAATAATCGGTCAGGCGGGCGGCGTAGAAATCGGCCTTGGCGGCATCGTCCTGGCGCACCGCGTCGCGCAGCAGCAGGAAGGAGTCGTCCGCCCTGCGGCCGTCATCGCCAAGGTCGTCGGCATGGGCAAAGGCGCTGAGGGCCACAGTCATGACCACGGCGACGGCGCCGGCAATCCATTTCGAAGCGGAAATCAATGTGCAACTCTCTAAAGTCTTTAATATCTGAACCATGACCAGCGACCCTAGAATACCACGCAGCGCGACCGAACCACCAGCCCCGGCCACCATGGCCAAGGCCGATTTGCGCAAGCGCCTGCTGGCCGCGCGGCGCGCGCTGGACGCGGCCACGCGGGCCGCGTGGGACCATGCGATCGGCGCACAGGTGGTGGCGTGGTGGCGCGCCGCGCAGCCGGCGGCGCTGGGGGTCTACTGGCCGCTGCGCGACGAGCCGGACCTGCATGCGGCCTATGCCGAGCTGGCCCGCCTGGGCGCCAGGCTGCTGCTGCCGGTGGTGGTGGAAAAACATGCGGCGCTGGAGTTTGCCGAATGGCGCATCGGCGAGGCGATGGTCAAGGATGCGATGGGGGTGGCGGTGCCGGCCGATCTGCGGCTGCAGGCGGCGTATCCGCCGGCGCTGCTGGTGCCGTGCCTGGGTTTTAATCCGCAAGGCTATCGGCTGGGGTATGGCGGCGGGTTTTACGACCGCACCCTGGCGCGGGAGCCGCGCCCGCAGACGGTGGGCATCGCCTACCGGTGCCTGCAGGTGCGGTTCGACAGCGACGGTCACGACGTGGCGCTGGACCGCATCGTGACCGAGGCCGAGGTGGATTAAGCCCGTGCCCGTTACACCAGCCGCTGCCACAGCGCGGTGGTCGCGGCGGCCTGGTTCATGCTGTAGAAGTGCAGGCCTGGCGCGCCGCCGGCCAGCAGCCGCTCGCACAGCTGCGTCACCACGTCGAGGCCGAAGGCCTTGATCGACGCGCTGTCGTCGCCGAAGCTGGCCAGCTTCAAACGCACCCAGCGCGGGATCTCGGCGCCGCACATGTCGGAGAAGCGCATCAGCTGCGTGTAGTTCGTGATCGGCATGATGCCGGCCACAATGGGCACGTCCAGGCCCAGCTTGCGGGTCTGGTCGACGAACTGGAAATAGGCGTCGGCGTTGTAGAAGTACTGCGTGATGGCGGCGTTGGCGCCGGCCTTCACCTTGCGCTCGAAGGCCAGCAAGTCGTCCTGCGGCGACTTGGCCTGCGGGTGCACTTCCGGATAGGCCGCCACTTCGATGTGGAACCACTCGCCGGTCTCCTGACGGATGAACTCCACCAGCTCGTTCGCGTAACGGAACTCGCCTGCCGCGCCGTAGCCGCTCGGCAGGTCGCCGCGCAGCGCGACGATGCGCTTGATGTTGTGCGACTTGAAATCGGTGAGGATCTCGCGGATCGATTCGCGCGTGCCGCCGACGCAGGACAGGTGCGGCGCGGCGTCTTCACCGGCGGCGAGGATTTCCACCACGGTGTCGAGCGTGCCGCGCTGCGTGCTGCCGCCGGCGCCGAACGTCACGGAGAAGTATTTGGGCTTCAGCTCGGACAGCTTGGCGCGCGTGACGCGCAGCTTTTCCGCGCCTTCCGCCGTCTTCGGCGGAAAGAATTCGATACTGAAATTATGATTAGCCATCTGAGTTCTTCAAAAGTAAGGTAGACAGAGCCCAGGAAATCACGCTGTACAACAGTGCGCCACCGATGGCCGACACGAAGCTGTCGACGTGGAAGCCGTCCACCCATTGGGCGACCAGCCAGAACATGAAGCCGTTGATGATGAAAATGAACAGGCCCAGCGACACCAGGGTCACGGGCAGCGTCAGCAACAGCAGCACGGGGCGGATCAGCGTATTTACCAGGCCCAGTACAAGAGCCGCGACGAGGGCTGCGCCTATGCTTGTGACATCGACGGAATGCATCAGGTAGGGAACTGCCAGCAAGGCAATTGCATTGATTAACCAGGTAAGGACCAAACGCATAGTTAAGACTCGCTGCAAAGTGGCACGGCGTCATTCCCGCGCAAGCGGGAATGACGGAGGTTTTAATAACGATAGTGGTCAGGCTTGTACGGACCTTGCTGCGACACGCCGATGTAGGCCGCCTGCTCTTCGGTCAGCACGGTCAGTTGCGCGTTGAGCTTTTTCAGCTGCAGGCGCGCGACTTTCTCGTCCAGGTGCTTCGGCAGCACGTACACGCCGACCGGATACTTGTCGGTGTTGGCGTACAGCTCGATCTGGGCAATGGTCTGGTTCGCGAACGACGAGCTCATCACGTACGACGGATGGCCGGTGCCGCAACCCAGGTTGACCAGTCGGCCTTCGGCCAGCAGGATGATGCGTTTGCCCGACGGGAAGATCACGTGGTCGACTTGCGGCTTGATGTTGTCCCAGGTGTACTTCTTCAGCGCGGCGACGTCGATCTCGTTGTCGAAGTGGCCGATGTTGCAGACGATGGCCTGGTCCTTCATGGCCAGCATGTGCTTCTCGGTCAGGATGTGATAGTTGCCGGTGCAGGTGACGAAGATGTCGCCGTGTTCGGCGGCGTAGTCCATGGTCACGACGCGGTAGCCTTCCATCGCCGCCTGCAGCGCGCAGATCGGATCGATTTCGGTGACCCACACTTGCGCCGACAGCGCGCGCATCGCCTGCGCCGAGCCCTTGCCGACGTCGCCGTAGCCGGCGATGACAGCGACCTTGCCGGCGATCATCACGTCGGTGGCGCGCTTGATGCCGTCGACCAGCGATTCGCGGCAGCCGTACAGGTTGTCGAACTTGGACTTGGTGACGGAGTCGTTGACGTTGATGGCCGGGAAGGCCAGCTTGCCTTCCTTGTGCATCTGGTACAGGCGGTGCACGCCGGTGGTGGTTTCCTCGGTCACGCCCAGGATCTGCGGCAGGCGCTTGGAGTACCACGACGGGTCGATCGCCAGGTGCGCCTTGATGGCGTTGAACAGGCAGATTTCTTCTTCGGAACCTGGCGCGGCCAGCACCGAAATATCCTTCTCGGCGCGGGCGCCCAGGTGCAGCAGCAAGGTGGCGTCGCCGCCGTCGTCCAGGATCATGTTCGAGTAGACGGCGTTGCCCGCTGCGTCGGCAGGCCATTCGAAGATGCGGTGGGTGTAGTCCCAGTACTCGTCCAGGGTTTCGCCCTTGATGGCGAACACCGGCGTGCCGGCGGCGGCGATGGCGGCGGCGGCGTGGTCCTGGGTCGAGTAGATGTTGCACGAGGCCCAGCGGACCTTGGCGCCCAGCGCTTCCAGCGTCTGGATCAACACGGCGGTCTGGATGGTCATGTGCAGCGAACCGGTGATGCGCGCGCCCTTGAGCGGCTGCGATGCGGCGAATTCCTCGCGGATGGCCATCAGGCCAGGCATTTCGGTTTCGGCAATCTTGATTTCTTTGTCGCCCCAGGGCGCCAGGGAGATGTCGGCGACCAGGTAGTCTTGTGCGGATTTGAGTACGGCGTTCATCACGCCCTCCTTTCATGTGTTGAAAAAAGTAACGTGAGCGCAGTTGCAGATTCCGAGCCTGGCGAATTCGTGATTCGTCGCAACGCTCCTCGGAAGGCGCATTTTAGCAAAAAAAAACGCCCCGCAGGGCGTTTTTACTGTACCGGCCGGATTACTTCAGGCCGGCGGCGGCGCGCAGGGCCGCCGCCTTGTCGGTGCGCTCCCAGCTGAACTCCGGCTCTTCGCGGCCGAAGTGGCCGTAGGCGGCGGTCTTGGCGTAGATCGGACGCAGCAGGTCCAGCATCTGCACGATGCCTTTCGGGCGCAGGTCGAAATGCTCCATCACCAGCGCGGCGATTTTCTCGTCAGGAATCACGCCCGTGCCTTCGGTGTAGACGGTGATGTTGATCGGACGCGCCACGCCGATCGCGTAGCTGACCTGCACCTGGCACTGGCGCGCCAGGCCGGCGGCCACCACGTTCTTGGCCACGTAACGCGCGGCGTAGGCCGCCGAACGGTCCACTTTCGTAGGATCCTTGCCCGAGAACGCGCCGCCGCCGTGCGGGCTGGCGCCGCCGTAGGTGTCGACTATGATCTTGCGGCCGGTCAGACCGCAATCGCCCTGAGGACCGCCGATGACGAAGCGGCCGGTCGGGTTGACCAGGTACTTGGTGTCGACCAGCCACTCGCGCGGCAGCACCTGCTTGATGATGTCCTCGATCACCGCTTCTTCAATCTGCTTGTGCTGCATTTCCGGCGCGTGCTGGGTCGACAGCACGACGGTGTCGACCGACACCGGACGGCCGTTGACGTAACGCAGCGTGACTTGCGACTTGGCATCCGGACGCAGCCATGGCAGGCGGCCATCCTTGCGCAGCTGCGACTGGCGCTCGACCAGGCGGTGCGCGTAGTGGATCGCGGCCGGCATCAGCTCGGCGGTTTCGTCGCAGGCATAGCCGAACATCAGGCCCTGGTCGCCGGCACCCTGGTCCAGGTCGATGCCGGCGCCTTCGTCCACGCCCTGGGCGATGTCCGGCGATTGCTTGTCGTAGGCCACCAGCACGGCGCAACCTTTGTAGTCGATGCCGTATTCGGTGTTGTCGTAGCCGATGCGCTTGATGGTTTCGCGCGCGACTTGAATATAATCCACGTTGGCGTGGGTGGTGATCTCACCTGCCAGCACCACCAGGCCGGTGTTGCACAAGGTTTCCGCGGCAACGCGGGCTTTGGGGTCCTGGGTCAGGATCGCATCCAGGATGGCGTCGGAGATCTGGTCGGCGACCTTGTCCGGATGGCCTTCGGAGACGGATTCCGAGGTGAAGAGATAATCGTTTGACATCGCAAGCTCCTGATACTGGTTGATATGTTTGTCGCTAACCAATACGGCTTGCGACGCTTTAGCGACATTTATATTCCGCCACGCAAGTTGTCTGTTAACTCAGCGGATACTGCATACGTGGTATTTTACGCTTCTTAAAAAAATTTTGGCATAGCAACAGAGGCCAAAATCACCTTCAAATCAACAAAACATCTTCATGCTTGTTCCCATTTTTCGTTTTCTTTCATTTTTCCCATTGCCGTTTCTGCACGCAATGGGGGCCGCGCTCGGCTGGCTGGTCTACCTGAGCTCGCCTTCCTACCGCCGCCGCATGCGCGACAATCTGGCGCTGGCCGGCTATACGCAACACCTGTCGGCGGCGATCGCCGAGGCCGGCAAGAGCATCGTCGAACTGCCCTTCATCTGGTGCGCCGATCCGCAACGCGTGTCGCGCCACGCCACCGACGAGAACTGGAGCATCGTCCAGGCCGAGCTGGACGCCGGACGCGGCATTGTGTTCCTGACGCCGCACCTGGGCTGTTTTGAAATCGTCGCGCAGGAAATCGCGCTGCGCACCGAGCTGATGGTGATGTACCGCCCGCCTAAAAAAGCCGCATTGAAACCGCTGATCGAAGGCGCCCGCGCGCGCGACAATCTGCTGCTGGCGCCGGCCAATATGTCCGGCGTGCGCATGCTGGCCAAGTGCCTCAAGAAAGGCAAGCCGATCGGCCTGCTGCCGGACCAGGTGCCGCAGGAAGGCGAAGGCGTGTGGGCCAAGTTCTTCGGCCGCGACGCCTACACCATGACCCTGCCCGCCAAGCTGGCGCAGCTGGGCGACGCCACCGTCATCGTCACCTACGCCGAGCGCCTGCCTGGCGGACGCGGCTATGTGATCCGCTTCGTGCCCTTCGACGGCACGCTGGACGGCAGCGCCGCCGAGCAGGCCCAGGCCATCAACGGCGCCATGGAGCGCCTGATCGCCCGCAGCCCGGCCCAGTATTTCTGGAGCTACAACCGCTACAAGGTACCGGCCGGCATCGAAGCGCCCACCGCGGCAAACGCGGGAGAACAGCCATGAAGCTGCTGCTGGGGATCATGTGGCTGCTGCACTGGCTGCCCTTGCCGGTGCTGGGCCGCTTTGGCGACCTGGTCGGCAGCCTGCTGTTCGTGGCGATGCGCTCGCGCCGCCACATCACGCTGACCAATCTGCGCCTGTGCATGCCGGAGCTGACCGAAGCGCAGCGGGTCGACATCGCCCGCCGCCACTTCCAGGCATATTCGCGCAGCGTGTGGGAGCGCGGCATCCTGTGGTGGGCTTCCGAGGAGCGCCTGAACCGCCTGATCAAGGTCGAGCCGGGTCCAGTGCCGGTCGAGGAGATGAGCTCGAAGCCGACCATCCTGCTGTGCCCGCACTTCGTCTGCCTGGACGTGGCCGGCGCCTCGATCGCGATGGTGGCCAGCGCCTCGTCGATGTATGTGCAGCAAAAGAACGCCACCTTCGACCGGGTGCTGCGCGCCGGCCGCGCCCGCTTCAAGCCGGTCAAGCTGTTCACGCGCCAGGACGGCATCAAGCCCATCCTGCGCGCGCTGCGCGACAAGCTGCCCTACTTCATGCTGCCGGACATGGACTTCGGCGACAAGGATGCCGAGTTCGTCCCTTTCTTCGGCATCGAGGCGGCCACCCTGACCGCCACCGCCCGCATCGCCGCCACCACCGGCGCCCAGGTGATGCCGGTGATCGCCACCTTCCTGCCCGATTACCAGGGCTGGCGTGTGAAATTCTATCCAGTGTGGGACAATTACCCTGGTCCCGACATGGTCGCCGCCACCCGCCGCATGAACGAGTTCATCGAAGAGCGCGTGCGCGAGGCGCCGGCCGAGTATTTCTGGACCCACAAGCGGTTCAAGACCCGGCCGCCTGGCGAACCGTCCCTGTACAGCAAACAATAAAAGCGCAGATGAAACTCAAATTCACCAAAATGCACGGCGCCGGCAATGATTTCGTCGTCATCGACGGCATCAACCAGGCCATCGCCTTCACGCCGGCGCAGTGGAAGCTGCTGGGCGACCGCCGCTTCGGCGTCGGCGCCGACCAGATCCTGCTGGTGGAAAAGCCGACCCAGCCGGGTTGCGATTTCCGCTACCGCATCTTCAACGCCGACGGCGGCGAAGTCGAGCAGTGCGGCAACGGTTCGCGCGCCTTCGTCAAGTTCGTGTCGGAAAAAGGCTTGACCGACCAGCGCAGCATCACGGTGGAAACCAAGGCCGGCGTGATCGCCCCGCGGCTGGAGCTGGACGGCAGCATCACGGTGGACATGGGCGCGCCGGTGCTCGAGCCGGCGCGCGTGCCGTTCGACGCCGAAGGCTTGCACGGCGAGCGGCAGGCCGAGGACACGCTGTGGCCGCTGGTGCTGGAACTGGGCGGCGCGCGCGAAAAGATCCTGATTTCGGTGGTATCGATGGGCAATCCGCACGCGGTGCAGATCGTCGACGACGTCGACACGGCGCCGGTGGAATTGACCGGTCCGCTGATCGAGCACCATGCGCGCTTCCCGAACCGCGTCAACGCCGGCTTCATGCAGATTCTCGACCGCAACCACGTCAGGCTGCGGGTGTTCGAGCGCGGCGTCGGCGAAACGCTGGCCTGCGGCACCGGCGCCTGCGCGGCCGCCGTGGCCGGCATCCGCCGCGGCTTGCTGGACAGCCCGGTGCGCATCGATGCGCGCGGCGGCCAGCTGTCGATCAGCTGGGACGGCCCGGGCCAGCCGGTGTGGCTGACCGGCCCCGCGGTGACGGTGTTCGAAGGCGAGATAGAAATCTAAACCGGCGTTAAAGCGGCGTCAGGCGGCCAACCGGTCGTCGCCGGCGGCGACTCCGGCTGCGGCCGGCGCCCAGGTCTTCAGGCGGTACAGGCGCTGGCGGTAATTGCCTTCCAGCCCATCGGGTCCGCTGTCGACACTCTCGAACAGGCGCACGATGCGGTCCAGCGCCTGCCGCTCGCGCGCCGTGCGCAGCAAGATCAGCCGCCGCTTGCTGCGACCATAGCTGGCGCGGATATCCACCACCAGGCAATGGCCCTGGTCGGCCGCCTTCACATCCAGTAACAACGCTTCAGCCCGGCTCAGGCCGAACAGCTCGGCCAGTTCCAGGCGGGCCGCCAGCAGCGGCTGGCTTTCCAGCGCCTCGCGCGTCAGGCCGGCCAGGATCGCGCCGGTCCACTCCGCTTCCTTGGGCTCGGCGGCGACGCGCAGCAGCGCCGCCTCGGCTTCGCAACAGCCCTGGGTGGCGGCTTTCTGCAGCCAGTAGGCGGCGCGCACGTCGCTGTATTCGTCGGTGCGGCGGTTGCGCCACGCATACATGCCGCATTCCAGCTGCGCGCCCTTGTGTCCCATGTCGGCCGCGCGCTCCAGGTAGCCCTGCGCCTCGGCCACGCTGCGCTGCGAAAATTCCGGCTTCAGGTAGATCCGCGACAGCGCGTACCAGGCGTCGGCCAGGCCCTGCTCGCCGGCCAGCGTCAGCCAGCGTATTGCTCGCTTGAAATTGACGGCGGTGATGCCGTTGGCTTGCCGCCTGCCCTCGCCGTCCATGCGCGCAAACCACAGCCCCAGCGCCAGTTGCGCGGCGCGGTCGCCGCCGTGCGCGGCCAGTTCGCGGCAATGCCGCAGTTCGGCCTCGTGGTCCGGCAAGCCGTCCAGCAACTCGGCGCAGCGGGCCAGCAGCGTCTGTTGCACCGGCTCGGGCTGCCAGTCGGCCAGGCGGGCCGCTTCGGCATCGAGCGGCGCCTCGGCCAGCAGCGCGCGCACCAGCGGCAGCGCGCGTTGTAAAAATGCCTCACGATCGCCGTTCCAGCTTTGTTCCAGCACCGCGTATTGGGCGGCGGCCAGGCCGCCGTCGGCCGCCCGCGCCAGCCATTGCTGGCGTGCATTGCCGCGGCTGACCGGCAGCACGCGCGCGCCTTGGCGCGCCGGCGCCGGCGCCTGCGTCGCGGGAACCGGCGGTTGCGCGCCGGATTGATGGGCCAGCAGCCACTGCGCCTCGGCCGAACCGGAGCGGGCGGCCGATTCCAGCGCCTGCAGCGCCTTGTCGCGTAAATGCAACGATTCCGCCGGCTGCGCCTGATTCAGCACAAGTTGGGCCAGCACCAGGCCGGCCTGCTCGATGCCGGCATCGTAGGCGCGGTCGTACCACGACAGCACCGACGGCAGGCAATGCTGCGCATGCTCGAACGGCACGTGACTGCCGATCAACATCCAGGCCTCATCCTGTTCCTGCAGCGCGGCGCGGTTCAGCCAGTGCAGGGCGGTTGGCAGGCTCAACGGTAGGCTGGCGCCGCCGAACAGATAGAGCTTGCCCAGCGCCAGCTGGCACACCGCGTCTCCCGCGCGGGCGCCCCGGATAATGCCTAACTCTTCTCGATTTGCCATCGTCTCACTATTAGTCCGTTTCATGGTAGCGGGCGGCGCATGTGCGCCGCCCGCGCAAGCTGGTGACGACCGGTTATAGCTATGAGTGTAGCGTGCGATCCGCGCCACACCCTAGACAATATGCGGATCGGTTTGATTTGGCACAACGGCGGCCACCCGTTTCCGCCTGTAGGCTAGAGCTAATTTGATGCCCGAATGAAAGGAAATAATGGTCAAACAGGGGCCAATGGCCTACGAATTAAGCGTTTCAAAAATACAACAAGAAGGCGGATTTCTTTGGCTTTCGACCAAAACAAGCGGTCATAATCAACCATTCCAGCGCTTTTGACCCGGCGAGACATTAAGGTTCTTACCAACCAAGGGTCGTCATGCGGCCTGACAGCTTCAGAAATTTGCACGTTCACTCATAAAGGAATAACTCAAATGAAAAAATCTTTAGTGGCTTTGGCACTCATGGGCGTATTTGCTGGCGCATACGCGCAATCGTCCGTGACCATCTATGGCACTGTAGATGCAGGTCTGTCCAAGCGCACCGGCACCACCGTCGCCGTTGGCAAACGTGACAACAACAAACTGGGTTTCCGCGGCGTCGAAGACCTGGGCAGCGGCCTGAAAGCCATCTTCCAACTGGAGATCCGCTACGAGCCGGACACCGGCACCATTGAAAACACGTCGGGCGCCAACAGCCGTCCACTGTTCCAGGGCCAGAGCCGCGTCGGCCTGCAGGGCGACTTCGGTACCGTCCGCCTGGGCCGCGGCCTGACCGCCTTCCAGGAAACCAGCACCGCCTTCGAACCATGGAGCGGCATGCCAGCCGTCGCCGGCTACCAGACCGACCTGCAAGTGGCCGGCTACACCAGCGATCCGCTGAGCCCGGTCGGCAACTCGGCCAACCGCTTCTCGAACGCCATCTTCTATAACACCCCGGTCATCGCCGGCATCTTCCAGATCAACGCCACCGTTGCCACCAAGGATGCACTGGGCAACGCCGCGATCGTCGGCAAGGGCACCGCCGCCGCGCCGCAATACCCGGCCAACACCACGCTGAACACCGCGCCGTACTCGCTGAGCGCCACCGCCAACAACGGTCCGTTCGCCGCCTACATCGCCTACGAAAAGAACGCGGTGGAGACCAAGCTGTGGTCGATCGGCGCTTCGCTGAAGCCTATCAACGATCTGAAGCTGATGGCTTCCTACCAGGCGCAAGACCAGTCCAACAGCGTGCTGATCAATCCTAAGACCAAGGCCTGGCTGATCGGCGCCAACTACACCGTTGGTGCTGGCCTGATCCGCGCCGGCTACGGCCAGAAGACCCCGGACAACGTCCTGGCGAATCCAGCCATCGCCAAGACCAAGCAGGCGTCGATCGGCTACGACTACAACCTGTCGGCCCGCACCTATCTGTATGTTGATGCCTCGAACAAGAAGGCAGCAACCACGCTGAATTTCTACAGCGTCGGTATCCACCACAACTTCTAAGTCGCGCAGTCGGCAAGAACTGCCGGCGATAGTGTTGGGGAATGACGGACATGGGCAACCATGTCCGTTTTTTTTCGTTTAGAATGACCTTGCCTCTCAACACACGTAGATAAAGTAACTCAATGACTGCCCCCCTGGATTCCACCCTCGTCGCACAATACCTGACCGATCACCCGCATTTCTTCGAAGAGCATGCCGATTTGCTGGGCGAAATCAAACTGGCCAGCCCGCTGACGGGACGCGCCGTGTCGCTGCAGGAGCGCCAGATGGAAGTGATGCGCGACAAGTACAAGGCGCTGGAACTGCGCATGAGCAACCTGATGCGCCTGGCGGCCGAGAACGAAGCCATCGCCAACAAATTTCACCGCTGGACCAAGATCCTGCTGGAAGCGGAAGATGTCGGCTCCATGCCGCACGCCGTGGTCAGCGGCCTGAAGTCCAGCTTCGACGTGCCGCAGGTCACGCTGCGCATCTGGGAAACCGCCCCCGACTATGCCGGCGAATGGTTCGTCAACGGCGTGTCGGAAGACGCCCGCATCTTCGCCAACAGCCTGATGGCGCCGTACTGCGGCACCAACAAGGATTTCGAAGCGGTGCGCTGGCTGGAAGACGCGTCCGGCATCACGTCCACCGTCATCATTCCACTGCGCAAACCGGGCAACAAGAGCGCCTTCGGCCTGCTGATCCTGGGCTCGGCCGATCCGGCCCGCTTCACCTCGCTGATGGCCACCGACTTCCTGGTCCACATCGGCGAAACCACCAGCACCGCGCTGGCCTGGTTGCTGGCCTGAACGACACCATGAGCGCCGAACCAGACAGCAAGCTGACCTGGATCGACGCTTACCTGGCCCAGCTGCGCGACCAGCGCCAGCTGTCGCCGCACACCGTGGCCGCCTATGCGCGCGATCTGCAGGAATTGGCCGAGTTGTCGGCCGGCCAGGATTGGCCGCAGCTCGACCATTTCGCCATCCGCCGGCTGACCGCCAAACTGCACTCGCGCCAGCTCGATCCCCGTTCGATCGCCCGCAAGCTGTCCAGCTGGCGCGGCTTTTTCGAATGGCTGAGCGGCCAGATCACCCTATCCTCCAACCCGGTGCAGGGCGTGCGCGCACCCAAGCAGGCCAGGACGCTGCCGCGCGCGCTGTCGGTCGACGACGCCGTGCGGCTGGTGGCGCCGTCCACGCCGCACGCCGGCGCCGCCCCCGAGGCCGCCGGGCTGTGCAACCGCGCCATGTTCGAACTGTTGTATTCCAGCGGCCTGCGGGTATCCGAGCTGGCCGGACTGGACTTGACCGCCGGCAAGGGCGCGCTGGGCTGGGTGGCGCTGGAAAACCACGAAGTCGTCGTCACCGGCAAGGGCAACAAGCAGCGCATCGTGCCGGTCGGCCAGGCGGCGATGGACGCGCTGGCGGCCTGGATCGCCGTGCGGCCGGCGCCGGCCGACGGCGGCAACGCGCTGTTCCTCAGCAGCCGCGGCACCCGGGTCTCGCCGCGGGTGATACAGCAGCGCCTGCAGGCCCACGGCGTGGCCAGCGGCGCCCCGGTGCACGTGCATCCGCACATGCTGCGCCATTCGTTCGCCTCGCACGTGTTGCAGTCGTCGGGCGACTTGCGGGCGGTGCAGGAAATGCTGGGCCATTCCAGCATCAGCTCGACCCAGGTCTACACCGCGCTGGATTTCCAGCACCTGGCCGAGGTGTACGACAAGGCGCACCCCCGGGCCAAAATCAAATAGGCGGTACTGATACGCCTCAAACGGGCGATTTGCTAGCATCCGCCAAATTCCGGCATAATCGGCCGATTGCATTTTTGCATTTGATCCCCATCTAGGGTATCCCCATAGACCAGACTGGCACGTACCATGGCACTGATACCGACCACCATCCTCACCGGCTTCCTCGGCGCCGGCAAGACCACGCTGCTGAACCGCATCCTGCAGGAGCAGCACGGCATGCGCATCGCCGTCATCGAGAACGAGTTCGGGCAGGAAAACATCGACAACGAAATCCTGGTCCAGGATAGCGGCGAACAAATCGTGGAAATGAACAACGGCTGCATCTGCTGCACCGTGCGCGGCGACCTGATCGTCGCCCTGAGCGGCCTGGCGCAGAAGCGCGCGGCCGGCGAACTGCAGTTCGACCGCGTCGTCATCGAGACCACCGGCCTCGCCAATCCCGGCCCGGTGGCGCAGACCTTCTTCGTCGACGAAGAAGTGGGCACTCACTACATGCTGGACGCCGTGGTCACCGTAGTCGACGCCCGCCATGCGATGGACCAGCTGGACCAGCACGAGGAAGCCCAGCGCCAGGTCGGTTTCGCCGACAAGATGCTGCTGTCCAAGACCGACCTGGTCAGCGCCGAAGACGTCGCCACCCTGACCGCCCGCCTCAAGCGCATCAACCCGCGCGCGCCGATCAGCAAGGCCGATTTCGGCCGCGCGCCGCTGTCCGAGGTGCTGGACCTGAAGGGCTTCAACCTGAACGACAAACTGGAGCTCGATCCGGACTTCCTGGAAACAGAACAGGCCCATGACGACGATCACGTGCATGATGAGCACTGCGGCCACGATCACGCCCATGGGCACGATCATGCGCACAGCCATAACCACCACCATGCCCACCACAGCGACGATATCGCGGCTTTTGTGTTCAAAAGCACACGCCCGTTCGATACCGCCAAGCTGGACGAGTTCCTTGGCGGCCTGGTGAATGTCTATGGTCCTCGCATGCTGCGCTACAAAGGCGTATTGTTGATGAAAGACGCCGACCGCAAGGTGGTGTTCCAGGGCGTGCACCAGATTATGGGCAGCGACCTGGGCGCCAAATGGGGAGAAAACGACGTTCGTGGCAGCAAAATGGTGTTTATCGGCAAAAATCTGCCGAAAGATATCTTTATTAGTGGTTTGGAACAATGTCTGGTATAAACTATCCGGGTTTTGTGGGGATAGCTAAAAAGCTACAAAACCCGGGCTGATTAATGTGAAAACTCTGTCGTATCGAAGGTAAGCGAAGTTATGACCAAAACTAATAAATCGACCCCCGCCGCCGCCGACCGCATCCTGACCGAAGAAGAAATTCTGAAGATGGATGAAAAGGATTATATGAATCCGGCGCAAATGGCCTTTTTCAAAGCGAAGCTGCAAGCGCTGGAGAAAGAGCTGTTGAAAAACGCAGGCGAAACTACCGAACACCTGCGCGAAACCGTGCTCGTGCCGGACCCGGCCGACCGCGCAACCATCGAAGAGGAACACGCGCTGGAACTGCGCACCCGCGACCGCGAGCGCAAGCTGCTCAAGAAGGTCCAGCAATCGATCGTCGCCATCGACGGCGGCGACTACGGCTGGTGCGAGGAAACCGGCGAACCGATCGGCATTCCACGCCTGATCGCCCGCCCTACCGCGACGCTGTCGCTGGAAGCGCAGCAGCGCCGCGAACTGAAGCAGAAACTGTACGGCGATTAATTCGCCTCGACTTTAAAAAAAGCACGCCGGCCGCGTGCTTTTTTTTACGGCAGCTAACGAGGATCAGCGTGGGACTGTTCTCCATCTTCAAGAAGACCGACGCCGCAAGCGCCGCGGCGACGGTGCAGCCGTCCGACGACGACGAGGCCGCGCGCCTGGCCGCCAACAGCGAAACCGAGCGCCAGCTGCAGCAGGCGCGCCAGCGCGAGATCGCCCGCGCCACCGCGATGAAGATCGACGCCATCGAATCGGCGATGACCTTCGACATCTTCAACGAACCGGAACCGGCCTGGGGCAGCCAGCGCAACCGCCCGCCCAGACAACGCGCCGCCACCGCCGGCGGCCCCGACACCCAGGCCCTGGCCGACATCCCCACCACGCTGCTGCTGCGCGACGAAGACTTGCCGCAACTGGCGGTGGCCGCCGAGACCGCGCCGGTGGTCGAGGAAATCGCCATCCTGTACGCCAACGGCCAGGGCGCCGTGGCCGAGCAGCTGCTGAGCGCGGCGGTGAGCGAGGCCGGCGGCGACCGCACCGTCTGGTGGATGCTGTTCGACCTGTACCAGGTGCAGGGCCAGCAGGAGCGCTTCGACAACCTGTCGATCGACTACGCCAGCACCTTCGAAACCTCGCCGCCGTCGTGGAACGCGCCGGCCGTGCTGGCCGCCGCCTCGCCGGAATGGGCCGGCGTGACGCCGACCGAATCGTTTGCCGGCGTGCTGGACGCTCACATCGACCCGCAGCTGGAGCGGCTGCGCCAGCTGTCCGCCGACAACCCGGTGCTGCGGCTGGAATTCGGCCGCGTCACCGCGATCGAGCCGGGCGGCTGCGCGCTGCTGCTCGACACCTTACGCCAGCTGCAGGCCAGGCAGCGCGAGCTGATCCTGGTGGCGGCGCCGGCGCTGGTCGGCCTGCTGCGCGCCAGCATCGCCGTCGGCCGCCGCGACGACACCGAGGCGCCGTGGCTGCTGTTGCTGGAGCTGCTGCAGCTGCTGAACCGAGAAAAGGAATTCGAGCAGATCGGCATGGACTACTGCGTCACCTTCGAAGTGTCGCCGCCGTCGTTCGTGGCGCCGCACAAGGTGGCGACGGCCCCGGTCCAGCACGTTTCCGCCTCGCCGGACCGCTTCATGCTGCCGCCGCAGGTGGAACACCAGCTCGGCCCTTTACTCCCGGCGATACAGCACTATGCTGATCAGTACCAGACGCTGGTGTTCGACTGCTCGCGGCTGACGCGCATCGACTATGCCTGCGCCAACCAGGCCCACGCCTGCCTGCTGGCGCTGCACCAGCAGGGCAAGAAAATCGAATTCCGCGACGTCAACCACCTGGTCACCGCTTTGCTGAGGTTGCTGGGCTACGCCGACATCGCCCGGATTTATCCGCATAAGTACTGAACTTGCAATCCTAGTTTCCAGCCCCACTTTTCAGTCTTGAAGCAGTCCGCGTCATTACTTTGAGGTAACTATGGAACAATTTCACGGCACCACCATCCTGTGCGTGCGTCGCGGCAAGGAAGTCGCGCTGGGCGGCGACGGCCAGGTCACGCTGGGCAACATCGTCATGAAGGGCACGGCCCGCAAGGTGCGCAAGGTGTACCAGGGCAAGGTGCTGGTCGGCTTCGCCGGCGGCACCGCCGACGCCTTCACCCTGCTCGACCGTTTCGAAGGCAAGCTGGAAAAACACCAGGGCAACCTGCTGCGCGCCTCGGTCGAGCTGGCCAAGGACTGGCGCACCGACCGCGTGCTGCGCCGGCTGGAGGCGATGCTGCTGGTGGCCGACACCGAATCGACGCTGGTGATCACCGGCAACGGCGACGTGCTGGAGCCGGAAGACGGCATCGGCGCGATCGGCTCGGGCGGCACCTACGCGCAATCGGCGGCCAAGGCGCTGGTGGAAAACACGGAACTGTCGCCGGCGGAAATCGTCAAAAAATCACTGACCATCGCCGGCCAATTGTGCATCTACACCAATCTGAATCACATCATTGAAACTCTGGATCCAGCATGAACATGACTCCGCAGGAAATCGTCGGCGAGCTCGACAAACACGTGGTCGGCCAGGGCAAGGCCAAGAAGGCGGTCGCCATCGCGCTGCGCAACCGCTGGCGGCGTCAGCAAGTGGAAGAGCCGCTGCGCCATGAAATCACGCCGAAGAACATCTTGATGATAGGCCCGACCGGCGTCGGCAAGACCGAGATCGCGCGCCGCCTGGCCAAGCTGGCCGACGCGCCCTTCATCAAGATCGAGGCCACCAAGTTCACCGAGGTCGGCTATGTCGGCCGCGACGTCGACACCATCATCCGCGACCTGATCGACATCGGCGTCAAGCAGACCCGCTCGGCCGAGATGGCCAAGGTGCGCGCGCGCGCCGAGGACGCCGCCGAAGACCGCGTGCTCGACATCCTGCTGCCGCCGGCGCGCGACTTCGGCTTCCACCAGGGCACCGCGGCGGACGCGCCGAAGGAAGGCAAGGATGGCGACAGCACGCGCCAGACCTTCCGCAAGCGCCTGCGCCAGGGCGAGCTGGACGACAAGGAAATCGAGATCGAGCTGGCCGAGAGCGGCCCGCAGATGGAAATCATGGCGCCGCCCGGCATGGAGGAAATGACCGAGCAGATCAAGTCCATGTTCTCCGGCATCGGCGGCAACCGCAGGAAGGCGCGCAAGGTCAAGATCAAGGAAGCGATGAAGGTGCTGCTCGACGAGGAGGCCGCCAAGCTGGTCAACGACGACGAGATGAAGCAGAAGGCGATCCAGAACGTCGAGCAGAACGGCATCGTGTTCCTCGACGAGATCGACAAGATCGCCTCGCGCTCGGAAGTGGGCGGGGCCGACGTCTCGCGCGCCGGCGTGCAGCGCGACCTGCTGCCGCTGGTCGAAGGCACCACCGTCAACACCAAGTACGGCATGATCAAGACCGACCACATCCTGTTCATCGCGTCCGGCGCCTTCCACCTGGCCAAGCCTTCGGACCTGATCCCGGAGCTGCAGGGCCGCTTCCCCATCCGCGTCGAACTGGAATCGCTGTCGATCGCCGATTTCGAGCGTATCCTGACCAGCACCGACGCCTGCCTGACCAAGCAGTACGAGGCGCTGCTCGCGACCGAGAACGTCAAGATCGAGTTCACGCCGGAAGGCATCACGCGGCTGGCGGAAATCGCCTACTCGGTCAACGAGCGCACCGAGAACATCGGCGCGCGCCGCCTGTACACGGTGATGGAAAAGCTGCTGGAGGAACTGTCGTTCACGGCCAGCGAAGACAGCGGCAAGGTCATCGCCATCGACGCGGCGTATGTGAACGCGCGGCTCGATGCGCTGGCGGTCAACGAAGACCTGTCGCGCTATGTGCTGTAACCCAGTGTTGTAAAGGAGTTTGGCGATGGCAAACAAGGCACTGTCGACCCGCCAGAAGATGACGATACGGGTGGAACCGTCGCAGAAGCCGCCGCGCAATCCGGTCGCGGTGGCGGCCAAGGCGCGCGCCGGCGGCGCCGGCCCGCACGCCAAGCCGCAATCGACGGACCGGCAGGCGGCCAAGCGCCTGCTGGCCAGGATCAACCTGAAGCCGGATCCGGAAGAGCGGTAACCGTCAGCGGGCGCCGGTGGTGGCGCCCGCGCTCGGGTTAATTCGTCAGAAGTTGTAGCCGACGCCGAACGAGACCATGTCGACGTGGGTTTTGTCGTTGGCGCCCAGCTTGACCGGCGTGCGGCGCCAGTCGACGTTCACCGACCAATTCTTGTCCACCGCGTAGGACAGCCCCAGGCCGTAAGTCAGGCCGAAACGGTTGTGGCGCACGCTGCCCGCCGCGCCGTAGTTGTTCAGCGTGAAGGCGTCCGCGTACTGGACGCTGCTGCGCGCCATGCTCAAGCCTGCCCTGCTGACCAGCGACAGCCTGTCGCTCAGCTTCAGCCGCGATGCGTAGTCCAGCGCCAGTCCATACACCTTGCTTTTGGCCGGCAGATGACCGCCATCCGGCGACGACTGCACCACGCTGCGGACATTGCCGAATTCAAAAGTGCTCAGCTCCACCGAGTTGCTGTTGTCCTTGCCGAATACGACGTTCGAACCGAAGGTGTAGCCCCCATAAAGCCGGCCGCTGCGGCCGGCGATGTCGTCGCAGCCTGTGCCATTCCAGCATTCCAGTTTGTACTTGGTGTGGATGCCGAGGTCGGCGCCCACGTAGTAAGGGGACAACTCCTCTGCGCCGGCGCAGTTGCCGGCGGCCAGGGCCACACCGATCAATGCGCCGCACAGACTTTTGAATATTGGGGACATGGTTTTCCTTGGGGATGAGTGAACGTGGCGCAGTGTCCCCCACTTCGGCGCGATGTACTACCTGATTATTCCAAGCCGTGCTTTTCACGCTGGCGGGTACCGTGCTACGATACCTTTTGTTTTTTTACCAAGGCAAGCCATGAGTTCACCGGAATTGCTGCTGCAAGTGCTGCGGACCCAGATGCGGGCCGCCGGCGTCACCTACAAAATGCTGGCCGAGCGCATCGCGATGAGCGAATCGAGCGTCAAGCGCATGTTCGGCCAGCAGGACATGTCGCTGTCGCGCCTGGCGCAGATCTGCAAGGCGGCCGGCGTGGCGATGGAGGACGTGCTGCGCGGCGCCGCCGACGCCACGCCTCAGGCCGACGCGCTGACCCTGACGCAGGAAAAAGCCCTGCTGGCGCAGCCGCACCTGCTGCTGATGGCGATCTGCTGCCTGGGCCACTGGACCATGGAACAGGTGCTGGAAACCTATCAACTGAGCGAGCCGGAATGCATCATGCTGCTGGCCGAGCTGGACCGCCTGGGCGTGATCGAACTGAAGCCGCTGAACCGCTACCGGCTGCGCGTGTCGAACGCCTTCCGCTGGCTGCCGGACGGCCCGGTGCAGCAATTCTTCCGCGAGCATGCGGTGGCCGACTACTTCAACGGCAGCTTCGACGGCGCCGGCGAAACGCTGCTGTGCCTGCCGGCGCGGCTGTCGCTGCCCAGCGCCGAGGAACTGGTCGGCCGCATCCAGCAGCTGGCCGGCGAACTGGCGCGGCTGCACCAGGGCGACCGCAAGCTGGCGCCGCACGAACGCGACGGCTTCACCCTGCTGGTCGGCTTCCGCTCGTGGGAATTCGCCGCCTTCACGGCCCTGCGCCGGGCACAGACGCCGCCGGTAAAAGCTACCAGATAGGCCCGAGGAACAGATAGGCGCTGCTGTTGCCGCCCTTGGTGGTGCCGGCGCCGAAGTACAGCGGGCCGAAGCGGGTATCGACCGCGACGAAGCCGCTGGCCGCCTGGTGCAGCGAACCCCAGCGCAGCGGATCCTTGGGCCCGTAGGCACCGCCCGCCTCCAGCGAAAAGCCCAGCCGCACGTCGCCGCCCAGCGCGGCCGGCATCGCGCCTATGCTGCGCGCCATCACCACCCGCCCCAGCACGATGCGGTTGCCGACGATGGACTCCGGCGTGGAACCGGACAGGCGCAGGAAGCCGCCCAAGTTGTTGTTGCCGGCGGCGGCACCCTGGCTGCGCGCCCACTCGGCGTACACGTGTCCCGCCCAGCGGTCGACGTGGAAGGCCTGCAGCCCCTGCACGCTCTGGCGCGTCGGCACCGCGCCGGCCTCGCCGCTGTGCAGCACGCGCTGCCACTCCAGGTCGAACAGGGTGCCGCGCGTCGGGAAGGCCACCGTATCGAGGCTGTCGACATCGAACGACAGCGTCTGCACCGTGTGGATCTCGCTCGCCTCGGTGCGCACTTCCGGGATGGTCTGGTGAGCGCTCTGCTTTTCCCGCGAGACGCGGTAGCGCAGGTCGCCCCAGTGTCCCAGCTGGCGGCCCAGCGACACGCTGCCCGACTGGTAGTTGTAGCCGTAGCGCGCCTGCTTGAAGCCCGACGCGTTGAAAAGATCGACGGAGGCCGAACCGTATTCCAGCTCCGGCGCCACGTACCACTGCGACCCGGCGCCCAGCGGCTGCCAGAACTGCGTGCCCAGCACCCGCTCGGTGCCGACACGGCCGACGGTGCGCAGCTCCGCGCCCCAGTCGTTCAGCGACGACAGCACATGCATCACCTTCAGTTCGAAGGAATTGTTCTCGCTGAAGTCGCTGGTCAGCTCCAGGCCCACGCGCAGGCGGCTGCGCGCCCAATCGGCCTCGGTCGGCTTGATCAACACGCTGCGGCCGTCCTTGTCGTCGCGGATCTCGGTCTCCACGCGCGCCAGGTCGCCGCGTCCGAACAGCTGGTTGCCGGCGCGCTGCGCCTCTTCGCTGGTGACCATCTGCCCCACCTTCAGGCCGGACTGCACCGCCAGCGCCTCCGGATTGATGCGGCCGCTGGGCGCCACCTCCAGCTTGACCAGCTTGACCGGCTGGTCGATCGGCACCGGCGCCGACAGGCGCCGCACCTCGTACGACGCATACAGCGCTTCCGGCAAGGCCAGCTTGACCAGCTGCTCGCTCATCGAACGCACCGCCGCCTCGCCGGCTTTCATCGCGCGGTCGTAGCGGCCGAAATCGAGGAAGCCGATGCCGCCCAGGTCCGGCGCCA
Organism: Duganella hordei; assembly: GCF_040369125.1. Taxonomy (NCBI): domain Bacteria; kingdom Pseudomonadati; phylum Pseudomonadota; class Betaproteobacteria; order Burkholderiales; family Oxalobacteraceae; genus Duganella; species Duganella hordei. Next base: position 143,841 of record NZ_BPWI01000011.1, on the reverse strand, counting down.
GCAGGATGTCGTTGGGACGCAGCTCCTTGAGCGAGCGCTGGACGTTCTGCTCGGTCAGGATCTGCAGCATCTGCTGCGCCACGCTGACCGCGCTGACCAATTCCTTTTCCTGCGCCAGCGGCGTGCCGACGTTGACGGCGATGATGATGTCGGCGCCCATTTCGCGCGCCACGTCCACCGGCAGGTTGCGTACCAGGCCGCCGTCCACCAGCAGGCGCTGGTTGACGCGCACCGGCGCAAACACGCCCGGCACCGCCAGCGACGCGCGCATCGCCAGGAACAGCGGGGTGTCGTTCAGTTCCACCAGCTCGCCCGTCACCAGGTCGGAGGCGACGGAGCGGAACGGCAGCTGCAACTGGTTGACCGGCTTGTCGCGCGCGCCGTGCGGCAGCACGCGGCTCAGCGCCAGTTCCAGCGCCTCGTTGCCGGCGGCGGCCGGCGGCAGCGAGACGCCATCGAGCGTGGCGCCGAATTCGATCCGCGACGGCAGCAGCAGGTCCTCCTCGCGGCGGCGGTACACCAGCTCGTCGCGCGGCGGACGGTCCGCCACCACGGCGTTCCAGTCGGTGCGGCGCACCAGCTGCTCGAGCTGGTCGACCGAGCTGCCGGCGGCATAGGCGCCGCCGACCACCGCGCCCATGCTGGTGCCGACCACGAAGTCGACCGGCACCCGCAGTTCCTGCAAGGCGCGCAGCACGCCGATGTGGGCGAAGCCGCGCGCGCCGCCGCCGGACAGCACCAGCGCCACCTTCGGCCGCGCCTTGATTGCTGTGTCGGGCGCAACGGAGGTGGCGGTTTGTGCGCCTGCGGGACCGCAAAACGCGGCCGCCAAGAAAAAGCCGCAGCAAACTGCTGCGGCCAGGGTACGGATGATAGCTATACGAGCCATACGGTTTCCTGTCATTGTCGGTCGGGGCCGGGGGAGACGGTGGTGGACGATACGCTGGAGCGCGGCGGCGGTTGCTGCGAGGTGCCGGGCATCGGCTGCGTGCTCGGCGTCGGCACCGGCGGCGCGATTTGCGGCAGCGGCGGCTGGTTCGGCCCCGGCAGCAGCGATTGCTGCGGCGACACGCCGGTCTGCGGCGGCGCCATGCCCGGCGTGCTGCCGACGCCGGCGTCGCTGGCCAGTTCGATGCGCTTGATCGCGCCGCCTTCGGACAGCAGCACGTATTTCGGATGCACTTCCTTGACCGTCACGCCCGGCACCACTTCGCGGCCGACACCCAGCGCCAGCGGCGGCTGGCCGTCGACCACGATGATGGCGGCGCTGTCGCTGCCGCGCGCGGCCACCACGCCGCGCAGCTGGTAGTTGCTGACGGCGGCGACGGTGATCTGGCCGCCGAACAGGCCCTTGGCCGCCTCGATGTTCAGCGGCGCGGCGGCCTGCACCGGCGGCGCGGCGATCGCGCGCTGCTGCGGCTTGAACAACTGCAGTCCCCAATAGGCCAGCGATGCCGACAGCAGCACCACGGCGAGTACGGTTACGAACAAGGGCAAACGCTTCATAATTTCCTTCTAGTTCTTCTGTCAGCGGACCAGTTGATTGATTTCGATGATAGGCATCAGCACGGCCAGCACGATCAGCAGCACCACCACGCCCATCGCCAGGATCAGCGCCGGTTCCAGCAGGCCGGCGATGGTCAGCGTGCGGCGCTCCAGGTCCGCTTCCTGCGCGGCGGCGGCGCGGTCCAGCATGGCCGGCAGCTCGCCGGTGATCTCGCCGGCGCGTATCATGTGGATCAGCATCGGCGGAAAGTGCTTCTGCGCCGACAGCGAACGCGCCAGGCTGACGCCTTCGCGCACGGCGTCGCTGGCCTCTTCCACCAGCTCCTGCATGGCGACGTTGGACAGCGTGTCGCGGCTGGTCTCCAGCGCGCGCAGGATGGGCACGCCGGAACCGGTGGTGATCGCCAGCGTGCTGGCGAAGCGCGCCGTGTTCAGGCTGCGTTCGAACTTGCCGTACAGCGGCGCGGTCAGCAGCCAGGTATGCCAGCGCCGCTTCAGCGCGGGATTTTGCAGGGCCCGGCGCCACATGAACCAGGCGCCGACCAGCGCGATCGCCACCACGATGCCGTAGCTGCGCACGAAGTCGGAGACGGCCAGCATGATGACGGTCAGGATGGGCAGCTTCTGCTTGGTGTTGGCGAACACCGAGACGATCTGCGGCACCACATAGGTCAGGAGGAAGATCACGATGGAGAACGCCACCACCGTGACGATGGCCGGATAGGTGAACGCCAGCCGCACCTTCTGGATCAGCGCGTTGCGCCGCTCGATGTAGTCGGCAAGGCGCGACAGCACGCGTGACAGCTGGCCGATCTGTTCGCCGGAAGCGACCAGCGCGCGGTAGATCTCGGCGAAGTCGCGCGGATGGCGGCCCAGCACATCGGACAGCGAGGCGCCGCCTATCACTTCCGAGCGGATCGAGGCGATCAGGTCGCGCATGTACGGACGTTCGGCCTGCTCCAGCAAGGCGGTGAAGGCCTGCTCCAGCGGCAGGCCCGCCTCCAGCAGGCTGGCCAGCTGGCGCGTGAACAAAGCCAGCTCGGTGGCGGACAGGCGCTCGCCGAAGCCGCGGCTCTTGGCCACGCCGGCGGCGTCCACCTGCGCGGCGATGGCGTCGACCTTCAGCGGCACCAGCCCCTGCGTGCGCAGCTCGGAACGGGCCGAGCGCGCGCTGTCGGCATTGAGCACGCCTTTTTTGGTGGCGCCGCCGGCATCGACGGCTTCATAACGGAATGCGGGCATCGTCGTTCGCCTAGTCTTTGGTCACGCGCAGCAGTTCGGCCTGCGTGGTGATGCCGGCGGCCAGCCAGCGCTCGCCGTCCTCGCGCATGGTCCGCATGCCGTCGGCCAGCGCCGCCGTCTTCACTTCCGCCTCCGAGGCGCGGTTGTGGATCTGCGCGCGGATCTGCTCCGTGGTCTGCAGGAATTCGTACACGCCGACGCGGCCCTGGTAGCCGGTATGGCCGCAATGCTCGCAGCCCACCGCGTGCCACTGCTGGCCGTCGAAGGTCTTGCAGCTGCCGCACAGCTTGCGCACCAGGCGCTGCGCCAGCACGCCGAGCAGCGACGACGACAGCAGGAACGGTTCGATGCCCATGTCCAGCAGACGGGTGACGGCGGCGGCGGCGTCGTTGGTGTGCAAGGTCGCCAGCACCAGGTGGCCGGTCAGCGAGGCCTGCACCGCGATCTGCGCGGTTTCCAGGTCGCGGATCTCGCCGATCATGATGACGTCCGGATCCTGGCGCAGGATCGCGCGCAGCGCCTTGGCGAAGGTCATGTCGATGCGCGGGTTGACCTGGGTCTGGCCGACGCCGTTCAAGTCGTACTCGATCGGGTCTTCCACCGTCATGATGTTGGTGGTGGCCGCGTTCAGCAGCGACAGCGCGGCGTACAGCGTGGTGGTCTTGCCGGAGCCGGTCGGGCCGGTCACCAGCACGATGCCGTGCGGCTGGTTGATCAGCGCGTCGAACTTGGGCAGCATCTGCTCGCTCATGCCCAGGTGGTTCAGGTCCAGTCGTCCCGCTTCCTTGTCCAGCAAGCGCAGCACGGCGCGTTCGCCGTGGCCGGTCGGCAGCGTCGAGACGCGCACGTCGACCGGCTTGCCGCCGATGCGCAGCGTGATGCGGCCGTCCTGCGGCAGGCGCTTTTCGGCGATGTCCAGCTGCGCCATGATCTTGATACGCGAGATCAGCGAGCCGTGGATGGCCTTGCGCGGACGGACGATGTCGCGCAGAGAGCCGTCGACGCGGAAGCGCACCACCGAGGTCTGTTCGAACGGCTCGATGTGGATGTCCGAGGCGCTGTCGCGCAGCGCCTGGGTCAGCAGCGCGTTGATCATGCGGATCACCGGCGCGTCGTCGGACGATTCCAGCAGGTCCTCGATGGCCGGCACGTCCTGCAGCAGCTTGGTCAGGTCCAGGTCGGCGTCGAACTCCTCGGCCACCATCGAGGCGTTGCCGCCCGAGCTGGCGTAGGCCGCGGCGATGGCCGTCTCGAGGTCGGCGCGCGTCATGTTTTTCAGCTGGACGCGGCCGAAGCGGCGCGACACTTCGGCGATCGCCGCCGGCGCCGTGGCGCCGCACACCATCACGTCGACCGTGTTCTCGGCCTGGTCGCTCTGCTGCGCCAGCACCACGAAGTCGCGGGCGAAGGCATAGGGAAGAAGGTTGCTCATCTCAGTTGCTCATCACTGCTGCGGTTTGACCGGCTCGGCCAACCCTGGCGTCTTGCCCGGCACCGGCGCCGGCGGAATCGGCCGCGTCACCGTGCCGCCCGACAGCTGGCCGTTGACCACCGTCGGCAGTTGCGGCTGGCCCAGGTCGCGCACCAGGATGTTATCCGGCGGCAGGATGCCGTCCTGTTGGCCGCGCATGTAGTCGTAGCGGTCGGTCGCCAGGGAGGTGCTCTGCTCCTTGTTGCGGATCACCACCGGGCGCAGGAACACCATCAGGTTGGTCTTCTTGCGGCTGCGGGTCTGGTACTTGAACAGGTTGCCCAGCACGGGAATGTCGCCCAGGCCGCGCACCTTTTCCACGCTGTCGCCTTCGGTGTCTTCGATCAGGCCGCCCAGCACGATGATCTGGCCGTCGTCGGCGATGACGTTGTTCTCGATCACGCGCTTGTTCAGCGTGATGCCAGCGGTGTTCTTCAGCGACGACGGATCGACGCTTGACGTCTCGTGGTAGATCGCCATCTTGATCGTGCCGCCTTCGGAAATCTGCGGACGCACCTTCAGCGTCAGCCCCACTTCCTTGCGGTCGATGGTCTGGAACGGATTGCTGTTGGTGCCGGACGTGGTGGTGAACTGGCCGGTCAGGATAGGCACATTCTGGCCGACCTGGATGGTCGCCAGTTCGTTGTCGAGCGTGATCATATTCGGCGTCGACAGGATGTTGGCGTTGCCGTCGTTTTCCAGCGAGTGCGCCAGCGCACCCAGGCCCAGGCCGCCGGCCACCTGCTTGAACACGCCGATCGACAGCCCGGCGCCGGGCAGGGTCGGCGAGGTGGTGGTGCTCCCGCTGGATGCGCCCAGCAGGCCGGTGGCCAGCGTGCCGATATTGTTGCCGGTGCCGGTGGCGTACGACTGCAGGCCGCCCACGCGGTAGGTGCTGTTGGCGTTGCCCGTGGCACCCACCCACTGCACGCCGAACTCGGATGCCTTGTCGGAAGTGACTTCGACGATCAACGATTCGATGTAGACCTGCGCGCGGCGCACGTCCAGCTGGTCGATCACGGCGCGCAGGTTGCGGTACACCGATTCCGGCGCGGTGATGATCAGCGTGTTGGTGGTGGCGTCGGCCTGGATGAAGCCCGCCGAACCGCCGCCGCCCTGCTGCTGCGTGCTGGAGCCGGTCAGCAGCGGGTTGCTCGGACCGCCGCTGCCGCCGCTGGTGCCGGAGAGGCCCCCCTGATTGCCGGTATTGCTGTTCTGGCCGCCGAGGCCCTGGCCCTGCTGGCCGGTGGCGCCGGCGGCGGTGCCGATGGTGCTGGCGGACGAGCTGTCGCCGGACATCACGGAGCGCAGCGTCTGCGCCAGCTTGGCCGCTTCGGCGTTCTTCAGGTAGACCACGTGCACGTTGCCCAGTTCCTGGGTCGGCTGGTCCAGCTTGGAGATCAGCGACTTGGCCAGGTTGGAGCGCGCCGCCGACGGCGCGCGCAGCACCAGCGAGTTGGTGCGCGGATCGGCCAGCACGCTGACCTTGCTGGCGTCGCCGCCGCCGGCACCGGCGCCGGAGTCCATCAGCTTGTTGACCATCGTCGCCAGGTCGCTGGCGATGGCGTAGCGCACCGGGATCACGTCGACGTCGGCCACGGCCGGCATGTCGAGCGCGGCGACGATTTTCGCCAGCCGCTTCAGGTTGTCGGCATAGTCGGTGACGACCACGCTGTTGTTGCCCGGGTTGGCGTTGATGGTGTTGTTCGGCGAGATCAGCGGCCGCAGCACGGTGACCACGTTGGCGGCCGATTCGTAATTCAGGTGGAAGATCTGGCTGATGATCTGGTCGCCCTTGATCGCGGTCGGCGCCGAGCCCACCTGGGTCGGCCCGGACTGCAGCTTGGCGTCCGCTTCCGGCACCACCTTGGCGTAGCCGTCGCCGCTGACGACGGCGTAGCCCTGCAGGCGCAGCGCGGAGGTCAGCAGGCTGAAGGCTTGCGACTTGGTCACCGGTTTTTCCGACACCACCGTCAGCGTGCCCTTGACGCGCGGGTCGATGACGAAGGTGATGTTGGTGTAGTGGCCGACGGCCTTGATCACCGATTCGATGTCGGCGCCGACAAAGTTCAGCGCGGCGTCATCGGCCGCGGCCAGCGCCGGTACCGGCAGCAGGAAAGCCGTGGCGGGCACGACGCCCATGGCGCAACACAGCATCGCACCCGCGCTCAGGCGGCGCAGCGCGGGAAGATTGGTTTTGTTCACGGACTGTTTTTTCATTATCTGAGCTTTTATCAATGGAACTCTAATGCGATGACGTTGCGATCACTACCCGGTTTGCGCTGGCCCAGCAGATTCAACAGATTGGCCAGCTGCTCTTCGTATCCTTTTGCTGCCTCGGCCTGCCCGGAAAACTGCAGGCGGCCGTTGTTCAAATTGCCGGAGCCGCTCAGCAACAACGGCCCCTTGACGGAATTCAGCGTCAGCGCAGCAGCCTGGCCGTGCCAGTCCAGCGCCAGCGCATAACTGCCCAGCGGCCGGATCGCCGACAGGCGCGAGCCCATGTCGGTCATCTCCAGCGTGGTGCGGCCGTTGATGGCGACCTGACGGTCCGCCAGCACCAGCTCCAGCGCGGTCCACGACAGGCGCATGACGCCGCTGGGCGCCAGCGTATTCAGCGGCGCCCCCAGGCCGGCCAGGCCTTCCGCCGGCAGCAGCAGCGCCGACGGGCTCAATTGCCATTGCGACCAGCTGCCCTTGAACGTCACCGGCTGCGCCAGCGCCTCGCTGTTCTCCAGCTGCAGGTCGACCATGCCGACCAGCGCCAGCGGCGAGATCTTCCAGCTGAAGCGTCCAGGCAGCAGCGGCGTGACCGGGCTGTTGCCGCTGGCCGCGCCGCCGATAAAGGCCGAGCCGCGCCACAGCGTACCTTGCGCATCCCCCAGCGTCAAACGGCCGCCTGAACGCTGCTCGACCAGCGACCCCAGCCATGCCGCCGGAAAGAACACCGCCAGCGTCAGCGCCACCGTCAGCGCGACGGTCAGCAACCATAGCACGGCGCGCTTCATGGACGGCCTTTTTGCATCATCGGCCGCCCGCGTTCTGGTGCAGCGTCAGCGTGGCGTTGACCATGCCGGCCGTGTCCTGGGCGACGAAGTTCGCGTCCTGCACCGTGATGCGGCTTTCGCTGCGGATCGCGTCCAGCCAGGTGATGACGGCGGCGAACGGCGCGCCGTTCAGCTGCACCTTGGCGTATTCGCCGGTGATGGCCACCGATTGCGGCACCAGGCCGCGCGCGCTCATGCCGGACTTGAGCGACTCGCCCGTCATCGGCGCCGGCGCGATGGTGTTCTGGCCCCGCAGCGAGGCCGCCTCCAGCGCCAGCGACTGCAGCTCCGCCGCCTGCTGGCGCAGCTCCGGCAATTCCTTGCGCAGCTTGGTGCGGCCGTCCAGCGCCGGCGAAATCAGCAGCGAATAAAACAGCGCCAGTCCCAGCACGGCGGCGCCGACGCCGAGGAAGCGGCGTTCCTGCTCGGTGCGTTCCATCCAGAAGGCGGCCGCGCGGCCGCGGTACTCTTGCAGTGCTTGTGCCGGTGTGCTCATGATTTTCCTCCGCCTGTGCTGGTACCGGTGGCCGGGCGTATCTGCCAGGTGCCGGGATTGGCTTCCGACAGGTCCAGCTTGCGCGCGGCCAGCGCGGAACGCAGCTGGGCCATGGCGCCGCCGTCGACGGTGTTCGGCTTGACCTTGACCTGCAGCGCGCGCTCGCGGTACTCCAGCGTGGCGATGATGTCCTTGCGCGGCAGCACGCTCAGCGCTTCGCCGAAGGCGGCGCTCAGGGCGGTGAATTCATCGGCGCCGGGCTGGCCGCCGTCGGCCTTGGCCAGCGAGATATTCTTGCGCATCTGCGCCGCCGGATCGAGGATCACCGCCTCCTTCGGATAGGCGGCCTTGAAGGTTTGCAGCATGGCCACGCGCACGGCGTCGGCCTCGCGCTTGAGGCGCAGCCATTCGACGTTCAGGCCGACCACGTTGACCGCCAGCGCCAGCGCGGCGATGCGCAGCGGCCAGCGCCAGCGCTGCCAGCGGCGCGCCGAGGCGCCGCTGGCGCCCAGCGCCGGCGCCAGGTCCAGCCCGGCGCTGCGCGAGGCGGCGACCCAGTGCGCCCAGTGGTCTTCCATCAAAGTGACGCCGTGGCCCGATTCGGCCTCCGCCACCAGCGGCGCGAACTGCGCCATCTGCGCCGGCGCCAGGTACAGCGTGACCGGTTCGTCGCCGGCCAGCGCGCGCAGCGTTTGCAGCGCCGCCTGCGGCTGCGCCGGCAGGGTCAGGCCCAGGCCCATGGTCTGCGACTGGCGCATGATCAGTTCGAAGCCGGCGTCGCCGGTGGTCAGCGCGGCCGACACGGAACCCGGCTGGAACGGCAGGCACAGTTGCGCCGGCACCGCCGAGATGCTGTGCGCGCCCTGCGCCTGCAGGGCCTTGACCAGCACCTCCAGCCAGCTGCGCTGCACCACCGCCACCGTGCGCGCGCCTTCGGCGTCGGCCGGGCCGGCGGCCAGCACGCAGTCGGCCGGATCGCCCAGCACCTGTTCTTCCACCAGCGCCGGCAAGGCGGCCTTCAGGCGCGCGGCCGACAGCGGCGGCACCACGACACGCAGCAAGGTCACGTCGGAGGCGGCCAGCAGCAGCGTGACGCGGCGCGCCGACGCCACCAAGTCGCCCAGGTTGCCCAGCGGCGAAGCGCCTTGCTGCAGCAGGTTGCCGCCGTCGCCGACCAGCGCGTACGGGCAGGTCTGCGCCGCGCCGCTGTCGACGCTGGCCTTGGCCGGATAGCGTATCAATAATGTAGTCAAAGGGTCTCGCTTTCGTTCACGCTCTTATCCATACCGCTTTTATCCATACCATTAATTTTCCCGTATCCACGCCACCGATGTCACGCCGTTGCCGGCGCGTGACAGCAAGGCCTGGGTATCCAGCGCCGCCCGGTCCAGCCGCACCTTGCTATACGCCAGGAAATAACTGCTCTTCACATCGAACGGCACTTCCGGCCGCAAACTGGCCGCCGTCAGCTGCGGCAGGTTGGTGAAGCCCGCCGGGTTCAAAAAATAGATGCGCTTGCGATTATTCACTATTGCCGCCGCGTCCGATAGGGACAGTTTGTCGACCAGCGCCGCCAGCAACTCGGCCGGGGCGGTATTCACGTTCACCGGCGTCGGCGCGGCCGACGGCAGGATGATGATGAAATCGCGCAGGCGCTCGATCGCCTGCGGCGCAAAACCGCTCACCGCCAGCAGATCCTCCACCCGCACCAGCTCCATCGGCTGCGGCCCGCTGGCGCTCTGCTGCGGCTGCGGCGCGCCCGGCACCGCCGCCTGCCCCAGCACCGCCTGCGAACCGGCCACCTGGCTGGCCACCGCCTGCGCCAGGTTGGAATCGAGCTGCAGATTGACCAGCAGCCGCTTGAACACCTCCATCTGCTTCTGGTCGACCTGCTTTTGCGTGGCCAGGTTGGCAAGATTGTAACGCGACTGGGCGTCGATCATCTTGCCGGACAGCGTGGCGTTGAAATTTTCCGCTTCGGCGCGTTCGCGCTCGATGTAGTCGTCCAGCCGCGTCTCTTCCAGCGGCGTGGCCCAGATGCCGTTGAGCTGCGTCAGATTGGGCGAATCGAGGAAGTCCTGGTACAGCACCAGCCGGCTCAGGTCGAGCGCGCCGCGCAGGATCCAGCGGGTCTGCAGCTGCAGCCGCTGGTTCTCCATCGAGCGCACCTGCACCTGCTGCTGCCAGAACAGGCTGGCGACGATGGTCACCGCCAGCGTGGTCAGCAGCAGCGCCGTGATGACGGCCACGCCGCGCTGGCGCCGCAGCTTCATAGCGCCCCCAGCAGGAAGGATTTAACCATCGGTATCTGCTGGCCTTCTACCGCCAGCGACACTTCCATGCCGGACGGGTTGTTGGTGGCGGTCGAGACCGAGGCGGCGGCGGTCCAGCCGCTGGCCATCCAGTAGCGCATCGTCATGCCCTGCACGCCCGACTGCAGCGCCACGCCGGCCACGGTGTCGGCGTCGCTGACGGCGGCCTGCCACAGCGCGTCGAGCTGCTGCAGGTCGCGCGTGGCGATCGATTCGCGCCGCGTCAGCACGCCGTCGCGCACGCGGTAGGCCACCACTTCCAGCCTGGACGGCTCGTTCTCGGCCAGCACCAGGCGCACCATCGTGATGCGGTTGTTCTCGGCCTGCAGGTAGGCGCGGCCGTGCAGCAGCGTCGACGTGGCCAGGTTTTCGCAATCGTTCTGCAGCTGCGCGAAGGCCAGCTGCATGCCGCGGGTCTGTTCCATCTGCGCCGTCAGCGCGCCGCGCGAGCGGATGATGCCGTCGAGGCCGCGCCAGCCCAGCACGGCGACGATGGCCAGGATCGAGATCGCCACCAGCAGCTCGACCAGAGTGAAACCCTTGGTCTTCATTGGTTCAGCACCAGTTGCACCAGCTTGATGATGCGCCGCTCCGGCACGGCCTGGTCGTACACGCTGACCTCGACCCGGCGGAAGCGCGGGTTGGGACTGGCGATGACCTCCTCCTCGCACATCAGCTTCATGTCGCCCTGCGGGCACTCGTAGGTCTGCTTGCCGACCGCCGGGAACTGCTTCGACAGCCGCAGCGCCACCAGCCGGTTCTCGGCCGACCAGGTGGCCATCATCGCGCCGCGCAGGCCGTCGCTGTTTTGCGTCAGGCTGCCGACCGCGCGCAGCGAGGCGCCCAGCGCGGTGCCGACGATGACCAGCGCCACCAGCACTTCGAGCAAGGTGAATCCGGCTTGTTTGCTTTGTTTGATAGGCCGCATGCTAGTCCACCGTGAAATGGCCGATGCCGTCGGCGCGGATGACGACGCTGGCGCCGCCGCCGGTCATGGTCAGCACAAAGGGCTTGTCGACCGGCTCGCGGCCGAAGACGATGCGCAGGTTCGCGTCCGGCACGTTGGGCGGCGGGTCCAGCATCAGCGTTACCGGGCCGTGCTTGAATTCGCGCTCGCGCAGCAGGTCGTCCTGCACCGCCAGGTCCCACTGCTTGTCGTTGCGGATCAGGAAGCGGTAGCCGTCCGGCCCGGCCTCGAAGGCGATCTGCCGGTTGCGCACGATGGCCTCGTCGCGCGCCAGCTGCAGCAGCAGGGCGATGCGCTGCGCATCCTGCTGCATCGACTGCTTCTGGCCCGGCAGCGCGTTCAGCGACACCAGCCCCAGCGTGATGCCCAGGATGACCATCACCACCAGCAGCTCGATCAGCGTGAAGCCACGCTCGCGGGCGGCGCCCATGTCCGGCTATCCTTGTACGCGGTCGGCGATCAGTTTTCCCACGAGCCGATGTCGGCATCGTCGCCGGTGCCGCCCGGCGCGCCGTCGGCGCCGTAGGAGAACACGTCGACCTCGCCCTTCACGCCCGGCGACAGGAACTGGTATGGGTTGCCCCAAGGGTCCTTCGGCATTTTTTCCAGATAGCCGCCAGTCTTCCAGCCGTTGGCCGCCGGACCGGTGGTCGGCTTGGTCAGCAGGGCCTGCAGGCCCTGCTCGGTGGTCGGATAGCGCTGGTTGTCCAGCTTGTACAGTTTCAGCGCCTGCATCACGGTCGCGATATCGACCTTGGCGGCCGCCACCTTGGATTCGCCGGTGCGGCTCAACAGCTTGGGCACGACCAGCGCGGCCAGCACGCCCATGATGACCACCACCACCATGATTTCAATCAGCGTAAAACCACGCGCGGCACGACGGGAAACGGAGTAATTTTTCATAAATTGATAACAGATTGAAGTGAGAGCAGAGTATAAGCCACGATTTATGCGCCGGTGTGCTTAAACCGCGCTTAATTTTGAGGCTTCTTTACCTAACCTTGCCCGATGGCCGCCTCAGTCGCGCCTGAGGGCCGCGCAGACCGGGCAATCGACGTTGCGGCCGACGGCGATGCTGGTCCATTCCATGTGCAGGCCGTCGAGCATCATCAGGCGGCCGGCCAGCGAGCTGCCGACGCCCATCAGCAACTTCAGCGCTTCGGCCGCCTGCGTCGCGCCGACCACGCCGACCAGCGGCGCGAACACGCCCATGGTGGAACAGGCCACATCCTCGAACTGCTGGTCCTGCGGGAACAGGCAGGAATAGCAGGGCTGGCCGCCGCGCGGATCGAACACGCTGACCTGGCCGTCGAAGCGGATCACGGCGCCGGACACCAGCGGCTTGCCCAGCGCGACGCAGGCGCGGTTGACGGCATGGCGGGTGGCGAAGTTGTCGGTGCAGTCGAGCACCACGTCGGCCTGCGCCACCAGTTCGGCCAGGCGGGCGTCGTCCACGCGCTCGTTCAGCGCGGTGATGGCGATCTCGGGATTGATCTGCCGCAGCGTGGTGCGCGCCGACTCGGCCTTCGAGTGGCCGACGCGGTCGGTGGTGTGGGCGATCTGGCGCTGCAGGTTGGTCAGGTCGACGGTGTCGTTGTCGACCAGCGTGATGTGGCCGACGCCGGCCGACGCCAGGTACATCGCGGCCGGCGAACCGAGGCCGCCGGCGCCGATCACCAGCGCATGCGCGGCCAGCAGCTTTTGCTGGCCTTCGATGCCGATTTCATCGAGCAGGATGTGGCGCGAATAGCGCAGCAGTTGCGAGTCGTTCATGGTTCTCGTCGCGGCGGCGCGGTGGCCGTTATTGCGTCACCGGCTGTTTCAAGGCCGGCTTTTTTTCGCTGGCCTTGGGTTTGGTGTCGGGCTTGGTCACGGCGGGTTTCGGATCGGTCTTGCTGTCCGACTTGATCTCGCCGACTTCGCCGCCGCCCGCTGCCGGCGTGGCCTCGGCTTTCGACAGCTTGACCGGCAAGCCCTTGAAGTGGTTGATCGCCTGCGCCAGCTGGAAGTCGTCCTTCGAACCGAATTCCACCGGCTTGGCTTTCTTGGCCAGCGCCGACAGGCGCTGGTCGTCTTCCAGCTCGTCGCGCTGCGCGCTCAGGGCCTTCTTGACGGCGCCGTCGGCTTCCGGATCCTTGTCGTTGCCCAGGTGCTTTTGCAGATCGGCTTCGCGCACGCGCAGGCTGTTCAAGCCGTCGCCGTCGGCGGTTTCGTCGACCATCAGGTCGGGCACGATGCCGCGCGCCTGGATCGAACGGTTGTGCGGCGTGTAGTAGCGCGCGGTGGTCAGCTTGACGGCGGTGTCGGCGGTGAGCTGGCGCAGCGTCTGCACCGAGCCCTTGCCGAAGGTCTGCGTGCCCATGATGGTGGCGCGCTTGTAGTCCTGCAGCGCGCCGGCGACGATTTCCGATGCCGACGCCGAACCGGCGTTGACCAGCACCACCATCGGCACATCTTTCAGCGCGGCCGGCAGCTTGGCCAGCGGGTCGTTCTTGCCGCGCACCGAGTAGAACTCGCTGCGGCCGTAGAAGGTCTGCTTGGAGTCGAGCAGCTGGCCGTTGGTCGAGACGATCACCGAATCCTTGGGCAGGAAGGCGGCCGAGACACCGATCGCGCCCGGCACCACGCCGCCCGGATCGTTGCGCAGGTCGAGCACCAGGCCCTTGATGTGCGGGTCCTGCGCGTATAGCGCGGCGATCTTCTTGGCCATGTCTTCGACGGTCGGCTCCTGGAACTGCGAGATGCGCAGCCACGCGTAGCCCGGCTCGACGATCTTGGCCTTGACGCTCTGGACGCGGATTTCCTCGCGCAGGATGGACAGGATGATGGGCTTGTCCTCGTCCTTGCGGCTGATGGTGACGGTGACCTTGGAGTGCGGCTCGCCGCGCATCTTCTTGACGCTTTCGTCGAGCGACATGCCCTTGATCGGCGTGCCGTCGATGCGGGTGATCAGGTCGCCGGTCTTGATGCCGGCCTTGAAGGCGGGCGAATCCTCGATCGGCGAGACGACCTTGATGTAGCCGTCTTCCATGCCGACTTCGACGCCGATGCCGACGAATTTGCCGGCCACGGTCTCGCGCATTTCGCGGAAGGCTTTTTTATCCAGGTAGACCGAATGCGGATCGAGCGAGGCGACCATGCCGGAAATGGCTTCCGTCAGCAGCTTCTTGTCGTCGACGTTTTCAACGTAGTCGGACTTGATCAGGCCGAACACGTCGGACAGCTGCCGCAGTTCCTCCAGCGGCAGCGGCGAGCCGGTGACTTTTTGCGCGATGGCGGAAAACTGCAAGGAGGCGGCCACACCGGCCACCATACCGAGGCCGATCAGGCCGATGCTCTTGACTTTGTTGCCCATGTTTTTCCGCGAACCTTAAAACTTGATCCAGCCAGCCGGATCGAATGCCGTGCCCTGATGGCGAAGTTCAAAGTATAGCCCCGATTCCTCGTTGCCGCCGCTGTTACCCGCGCTGGCGATCGGGTCGCCGGCCTTGACGATGTCGCCGGCCCGTTTCAGCAGCGCCTGGTTATTGCCGTAAATACTCATGTACTGGCCGCCGTGGTCGACGATGATCAGGTTGCCGAAGCCGCGCAGCCATTCGGCAAACACCACCCGGCCGGCGGCCACGGCGCGCACGTCCGAACCCTCGGCGGCGCGGATGAAGACGCCCTTCCAGCTCGGGCCGTCGCCGCGCTTGGTGCCGAACTTGGCGGCGACCTTGCCGGTGACGGGCGCGCGCAGCTGGCCTTTCTGGGCGGCGAAGGCGCCGGCCGGTGCGGCCGGCGCCAGCGCGATGTCTGCCGGCGCGGCCGGTTTTTCGTCGCGCGGGGCCGGCGCCGGGGCGGACTTCGGCGCCCCCTCCGGCTTTTGCTGCGCCACTTTCGATTCGTCGGCGTCGATCGCGTCGGACTTGGCCGGCTGCGGTTGCTGCGGCTTGATCGTGCCGGACTTGGCGCCGTTGGCCTTGGCCAGGCGCTGGCGCTCCGCTTCGGCGGCGGCCTTGGCCCGGGCCTGGGCGCGCGCCTCGGCTTCGGCCTTGGCTTTGGCCTCGGCGCGGGCGGCGGCCAGTTGTTCCTGGCGCTTCTTCTCGGCGGCGGCGGCGATCGCCTGCTCCTCGATCAGCTTGGCCAGCTTGTCGACCAGACCGGCCATGCGCTTTTCGTCGCGCTCGACGTTGCCGGCTTCCTTGCGCTGGGCCACCAGTTTTTTCGACAGCGAGGCCAGCAGCTCGGCGCGACGGCCTTTTTCCTGCTCCAGCCTGGCTTTCTGCTGCAGTTCTTCCTCGGCGATTTCCTGCAGCTCGTCCTTGGCGTTCTGCGCCGCGGCCTGGTTGACCTCGACCGCCTTCAGGTTGGCGCGCAGCGAATCGAGCAGGCGCGCCTGGGCCTGCGACACATAGGCCATCATCTGCAGGTCGCGGTTGATGCGGTTCGGGTTGTCCCCGGACAGCAGCAGTTTGATGCGGTCTTCATTGCCGGCGACATATTGATCGCGCAGCAGCTTGGCCAGCTGCTGCTTTTGCTGGGCGACCGTGGCCGCCAGCCGGTCGTGCTCGGCCGACAGCTGCTGCAGCCGGGTGTTGGTGTCGCCCTGCTCCTGCGCCAGGTCGCGCAGCGAACGGTTGGCGTCCGAAATCGCCTGTTCGGACTCGGCCAGCGTATCGGCCGCGTCGTCCTTGGCGCTTTCGGTCTTGCCGATGTCCTTCTTGAGCGCGCTGAGCTTTTGCTGCAAGCCGGCGCGCTCGGCCTCGGCCGCCGCTTTCTGCTTGCTGCGCTCGGTGGTCTTGCCGAACTGGGCGGCGTGTGCCGGCCCGCCCAACGCGGCCATCAACATCAACGTGACGCTTGCGCCACGCCATTTCCGGAATGAAGAATGCGACAACTACTTGGCCTTGCCCTGGTTGGCGACGGCGGCCTGGGCGGCGGCGATCGCGTCGGCGTCGCCGAGGTAGTAGTGACGGATCGGTTTCAGGTTCTCGTCCAGCTCGTACACCAGCGGCTGGCCGTTCGGGATGTTGAGGCCGACGATGTCGTTGTCGCTGATGCCGTCGAGCATCTTGATCAGCGCGCGCAGGCTGTTGCCGTGGGCCGAGATGATGATTTTCTTGCCGGCGCGGATGGCCGGGGCGATTTCCTCGTCCCACGCCGGCATCACGCGGGCCACGGTGTCCTTCAGGCATTCGGTCAGCGGGATCTGCGCCTTGTCCAGGCCGGCGTAGCGCGGGTCGTTGTACGAGGCGCGGTCGTCGTTGGCGTCCAGCGGCGGCGGCGGCGTGTCGTAGCTGCGGCGCCATACCAGCACCTGCTCGTCGCCGTACTTGGCGGCGGTTTCGCCCTTGTCCAGGCCCTGCAGCGCGCCGTAGTGACGCTCGTTCAGGCGCCAGTCGTTCTTGATCGGCAGGTACATCATGTCCATCTCGTCCAGCGCCAGCCACAGCGTGCGCACGGCGCGCTTGAGCACCGAGGTGTAGGCCAGGTCGAAGGTGTAACCTGACTCTTTCAGCACCTTGCCGGCCGCCTTGGCTTCGCTGATGCCCTTCGCGGTCAGGTCCACGTCGGTCCAGCCGGTGAAGCGATTCGAAAGATTCCAGGTGGATTCGCCATGGCGCATGAATACGATTTTATACATGTGAACTATCTTCAAAAAGGAGTGAACGGGACTAAAAACCGGTGTTGCGAGAACTCTTGCAGCTTCTATTTTATAATGCGCGGATTGACTTAAACCATTGGAACCCTGTGAAATTCTTCATTGACAATATTTTCATCATCGCCATCGTCGTGTTGTCGGGCGGCGCCCTGCTGTGGCCGGTACTGACCCAGCGCGGCAAACGCGCCAGCGCGCAAGAGGTGACGCTGTTGATTAACCGCGGCAAAGCCACCATTGTAGACGTACGCGACGCCAAGGAATTCGCCGCTGGTCACTTGCCGGAAGCCAAGAATATTCCACTGGGCGACTTGTCCACCCGCATCGGCGAACTGGACAAGTTCAAGAGCAAGAGCATCATCGTGGTCTGCCAGAGTGGCGCGCGTGCTTCGTCGGCCGCTGCTAAACTGGCCAAGGCCGGCTTCGCCGATGTGGTCAACCTGGACGGCGGCATTGCTGCATGGCAAAAAGCCGGCCTGCCGTTGGCTAAATAACAGGGAGAATGCCTGATGACTGCCCGTGTAATCATGTACACCACCGCCGTTTGCCCGTACTGCGTGCGCGCCGAGCGCCTGCTTGAAGCCAAGGGCGTGACCGGCCTGGAAAAGATCCGCGTCGACCTGGACCCGGAACAGCGCATGTTGATGATGCAAAAGACCGGCCGCCGCACCGTGCCGCAAATCTATATCGGCGACACCCATGTCGGCGGTTTCGATGATTTGTATGCGCTGGATCAAGCCGGTGGCCTGTCACCCTTGTTAAATGGCTAACGAACCCCAAATACAACGTGAGGGCGGCGGAAATCCTTGGAAACCATAATGGTTTTGATACAATTGCCCTCGCGTTTGATTTGAGCCTATTTAAAGCAAACTTATTTGAGCGGCCCGTGCCGCTCGTTTTCACTATAACGAAAGCGTTCCATGTCTGACGAAAACCTGCAACCAGTATTCCAAATCCAACGCGTCTACCTGAAAGACATGTCGCTGGAACAACCGAATTCCCCAGCAATCTTCCTGGAACAGGAAGCGCCAACCATCGAAGTAGCGCTGGACGTAGGCGCCGAGCCGCTGGCCGATGGCGTGTTCGAATCGACCGTCACCATCACCGTGACCGCCAAAGTCAAAGACAAAGTCGCATTCCTGGTTGAAGGCAAGCAAGCCGGCATCTTCGAAGCCCGCAATATCCCTGCCGATCAACTGGATCCGCTGCTGGGTATCGGCTGCCCGAACATCGTCTACCCTTACCTGCGCGCCAACATCGCCGACGTGATCACCCGTGCCGGTTTCCCACCAGTGCACCTGGCCGAGATCAACTTCGAGGTGTTCTACCAGCAGCGCATGCAAGCGATCGCTGACGCGGCAGCCGCCGCACCAGCCGCCGCCGACGGCGCCACCACGCACTAAGTTGTAGCAAGCAATACCCTGGCTGCCGGACGCCATGTCCGGCAGCTGCATCACCCGACATGCGTTTGCGCTGTCCCCCTGCAAGGTAATTCCATGACTCTTCCCCGTTTGATCGCAGGTCTGACCATGATGCTGGCAGCAGCCGGCAGCCACGCGTTCGACTTCAAGACGGTGGGCTCCGCACCGGTCATCCTGTACGACGCTCCATCGACCAAGGGCGGCAAGCTGTTTGTCGTGCCGCGCGGCGCGCCGCTGGAAGTGGTGCTGGCCTACGGCGACTGGCTGAAAGTGCGCGACGTCAACGGCGAACTGGCGTGGACCGAGGCCAAGGGCCTGACCGCCAAGCGCAACGTCATCATCCGCACGCCCAACCTGAAGATCCGCGCCACGCCGGACGACAGCGCCGCCGCCGTGTTCACCGCCGACAAGGGCGTGCTGCTGGAAGTGACCGAAGCGGCCGCCGGCGGCTGGCTCAAGGTGCGTCATCGCGACGGCCTGGTCGGTTACGTCAAGAATTCCGAAGTCTGGGGCATATAATTGCCGTAGCAGTGCCATCCGGCACTGAATGAGGTCCCATGCAAGAACATCAAAACAAACCCGCGGCAGCAGTCCGCAAGGTGGCCGTGCTGGGCGCGGGCGCCTGGGGTACCGCTGTCGCCATGGCCTTGGCCCAGCGTCATGACGTGCTGCTGTGGGGCCGCAACGACGCCGCCCTGCAGGAAATGGGCCGCGTCCGCGAAAACACCGAATACCTGCCCGGCTATCCATTTCCGCCCGGCCTGAACGTGGCCGCCGGTTTCGACGCCGCGCTGGCCCACGTGGCCGCTCCGGACAGCCTGCTGATCGCGGCCTGCCCGGTGGCGGGCCTGCGTCCGCTGCTGGAATCGCTCAAGGGGCGGACCATTCCCAACGTGGTGTGGCTGTGCAAGGGTTTCGAATACGGCACCGGCCTGCTGCCGCACCAGATCGTGCGCGAAGTGCTGGGGCCCGGCGTGGCGGGTGGCGCCTTGTCCGGCCCGTCGTTCGCGCAGGAAGTGGCGCGCGGCCTGCCGTGCGCACTGACGATCGCCTCGAGCTCGGCGGCGCTGCGCGACTGCGTGGTGGCGACGGTTCACGGCGGCAACCTGCGCGTGTATTCCAGCGAAGACCTGGTTGGCGTGGAAGTGGGCGGCGCGGTGAAGAACGTGCTGGCCATCGCCACCGGCGTGGCCGACGGGCTGGGGCTGGGCCTGAACGCCCGCGCCGCGCTGATCACGCGCGGGCTGGCGGAAATCACCCGGCTCGGCACCACCTTGGGCGGCCAGACCGAAACCTTCATGGGCCTGACCGGCATGGGCGATTTGATCCTGACCTGCACCGGCGATTTGTCGCGCAACCGCCGCGTCGGCCTCGGGCTGGCGCAGGGCAAGGCGCTGGACACCATCGTGCAGGAGCTGGGCCATGTGGCCGAAGGCGTGCCGTGCTCGAAGGCGGTGCGCGAGCTGGCGGCCAACCTGGGCGTCGACATGCCGATCACCAACGCGGTGGCCGGCGTGCTGTTCGACGGCGACCAGCCGCAAGCGATGGTGGCCCGCCTGCTGTCGCGCGACCCGCGCGATGAAAAAGTGAAGCGCTAAGTTAAGCTAAGCCAAGTTAAACTTACTCTTCCTCTCCCACTTCTTCTTTGGCTTCCCGCATCCACTGGACCAGCGGGAAGGCATCCTTGAGGCCAGCGGCCAGCGTCGGCACCAGCAGTTCCGGCTTGTTCAGCGGCAGGTCGATCTCAGTCCACACGAAGAAACTCTTCAGCTTGATGTACTCGATGTGCTGGTGCTCGGGGTCGAAACCTTTCGGCGGCCGCATCAGCTTGCCTTCGTTCTGGATGTCGCCGTAGGTCGCTTTCAGCTTCTTGTTCTTCAATACCTTGCTGAAGCCGGCCGCGTCGTCGACCATGTGCTGGCGCAGCGCCTTCAGGCGCGATGCCGGCGGCATGTATTCGCCGGCGCCGAACAGCATGCGGCCGGAGCCGTCGATCTGCATGTAGTAGGTCGGCCCGCCCGCCTTGCTCGGCCGGCGCATGTCGTTCGGCGCCACCGCCGCCGAAAAGCGCGTCTTGTACGGGCTCTTGTCATGCGCGAAACGCACGTCGCGGTTGATGCGGAACATCGCCTTCTTCGGATTGCTGAACTTGACGGCCGGATCGAACTTGCCCAGTTCGGCGATCATCTCCGTCACCACCTGCAGGAATTCTTCGCGCAGGATGTCGTAGCGCGGTTTGTTCATGATGAACCATGGACGGTTGTTGTTGTCCGCCAGTTCTTTGAGGAATTGAGTCAGGTCGCGCAGATGCATTCAGTAATCCTTATTTGGCGCCGGCCGGTCGCTTGCCGACCGTGATGTCCAGCGTGGTCTCGCGGCTCTTGCGCAAGACCCGCATTTTAGCTTTTCCGCCCGGAACGAGTTGGGCGATGACGTTGAGCATGTCGTTGGTGTCGGTGACCGGCTTGTCGTCCACCGACAGCAGGATGTCGCCCGGCTTCATGCCGCCCTTGTCGGCCGGGCCGTTGCGCACCACGCCGGCGATGATGGCGCCGCTCTGGCGCGTCAGCCCGAAGCTGGTGGCCAGCTCCGGCGTGATCTCCTGCGTCTCGACGCCGATCCAGCCGCGCACCACGTGGCCCGACTTGATGATGGCCTCCATCACCGACTTGGCGGTCGACACCGGGATCGCGAAGCCGATGCCGACCGAGCCGCCCGTCTGCGAATAGATCGCCGAGTTGATGCCGAGCAGGTTGCCGTTGGCGTCCACCAGCGCGCCGCCGGAATTGCCGAAGTTGATGGCGGCGTCGGTCTGGATGAAATTCTCGAAATGGTTGATGTGCAGGTTGTTGCGCCCCAGCGCGGAGATGATGCCCATCGTCACCGTCTGGCCGACGCCGAACGGATTGCCGATCGCCAGCACCACGTCGCCGACCTGCGCCTGCTCGGCCTGGCCCAGCACGATCACCGGCAGCTTTTCCAGCGAGATCTTGATCACCGCCAGGTCGGTCTCCGGATCGGTGCCGACCAGCTTGGCGGCGGCCTTGCGGCCGTCGGCCAGCACCACCTCGATCTCGTCGGCCGCCTCGACCACGTGGTTGTTGGTCAGGATGTAACCTTCGCCGGAGACGATGACGCCCGAGCCCAGGCTGGACTCTTCGTCGTCGTTCTCGCCGTCATGGTCGCGGTCGCCGAAGAATTTCTTGAAGAAGGGATCGCGCAGCAGCGGATGCTTGCCGCGCTTGGGTGTCTTGGTGGTGATGATGTTGACCACGGCCGGCATCGCCCGCGCCGCCGCCGCGCGGTAGGAACCGCCCGCAGAGGCCGGCGCCTTGCCGGGCGCCGCCTCCAGCATCACGGCCGGATGGTCGGCGTTGCCCATCTGCTGCAGGCGCACCGGCGCGCGCCGCTCCGGCCCCACGGCCGCGTAGACAAAATACAGTGCCAGTACGACGGTCACCGTTTGCGCAAACAATAACCAGAGTCGTCGCATAGCTTCCTACCCGCCGTCCGCTGGACGGCGTCCTTGTTTATTTCTTCAGGGAGTCGCGGATTTCGCGCAGCAGCACGATATCCTCCGGCGTCGGCGGCGGTGGCGCCGCCGCTTCGGCCGCCGCATCTTCCTTATGGCTCAGCGTGCGCGCCTTGTTCATCAGGCGCACCATCTGGAAGATGACAAACGCCAGGATCACAAAGTTCAGCAGGATAGTAGCAAAATTACCGTAAGCCCATACCGCGCCCAGTTTTTTCGCCTCGACCAGGCTCAGGTTCGCGGCCTGGCCGTTCAGCGGAAGATAGTAATTGGCGAAGTCCAGCCCGCCGAACAGCTTGCCGATCGGCGGCATGATGATGTCGGCCACCAGCGAATCGACGATCTTGCCGAAGGCGCCGCCGATGATCACACCCACCGCGAGGTCGACCACATTGCCCTTCATCGCGAATTCTTTAAATTCCTGCATCATTGACATTTTCTCATCCCCGCTGTGTGGTCAATTGTGAACAAAACCGCGTCTGGATCATACTATTTTTTCAATTGGATTCCAAACACGCTTGCCCTTTGCGCACCGGCAACGCAAATTACGCTATAAATTTGTCTTGCATCAATATTACGGGTAAAAAGTCCGCCAGTAGGGGGCGGCCCCGGCAGATTTCAAGCCCAAAACGGTGCGGAAAACCGCCCAATTGGGATTGCGGCAACGTTTTTGCTTTAATTCGTATCACGCTTACCTTATAATTTAAGGTTGCTAGAAGCTATATTCGTGCTTCAACAAGTTTTCAGATTTCAGGTTTTGTTCGCGGTTTTCAGATTTTGTTCGCACTTTGACTGATTGGGGTTTGTATGAGTATCGAAAAGCAGGTCGATTCCGGCCGACGCGGATTGCTCGTCGCTACAGGCGCGGCGGGTGGTGTAGTGGGTCTGGCAACCGCCGGGGCACTGGTAAGCACGTTCCAGCCGTCCGAGCGCGCAAAAGCCGCCGGCGCACCGGTGGAAGTGGATATTTCTACCCTCAACCCGGGCGAAATGAAAACCGTGGAATGGCGCGGCAAGCCGGTCTGGATCATCAAGCGCACCCCTGAAATGGTGGCATCGCTGAAGAAGACCGACGGCAAAGTGGCCGACGCCGACTCCAAGCGCAACCCGGAAGAATTCACCCCTGAGTACGCCCGCAACGAATGGCGCTCGCGCAAACCTGAAATCCTGATCGCCGTCGGCATCTGCACCCACCTGGGCTGCTCGCCATCGTCGAAATTCACCCCGGGCCCGCAGCCATCGCTGCCGGACGACTGGGAAGGCGGCTTCCTGTGCCCATGCCACGGCTCGACCTTCGACATGGCCGGCCGCGTGTTCAAGAACAAGCCTGCGCCGGACAATCTGCAAGTGCCGCGTCATATGTACCTGAGCGACACCAAGCTGGTCATTGGTAAAGACGAGAAAGGCGAGGCGTAAATCATGGCGGCTTTCAAAGAGACAAAATTCCCGGCCGATGCACCGGCCGCACAAAAAGCACTGGGCTGGGTCGACGACCGTTTCCCGCTGACGAAGCTGTGGAATGACCAATGGGGCAAATACTACGCTCCGAAAAACTTCAATTTCTGGTACATCTTCGGCTCGCTGGCCATGCTGGTGCTGGTGCTGCAGATCGTCACCGGCATCTTCCTGACCATGCACTACAAGCCGGACGCCAACCTGGCCTTCGGTTCGGTCGAATACATCATGCGCGAAGTGCCGTGGGGCTGGCTGGTGCGCTACATGCACTCGACCGGCGCGTCGGCCTTCTTCATCATCGTCTACCTGCACATGACGCGCGGCCTGCTGTACGGCTCGTACCGCAAGCCACGCGAGCTGATCTGGCTGTTCGGTTTCGCCATCTTCCTGTGCCTGATGGCCGAAGCGTTCTTCGGCTACCTGCTGCCATGGGGCCAGATGTCGTACTGGGGCGCACAAGTGATCGTCAACCTGTTCGGCGCGATTCCGCTGATCGGCCCTGACCTGTCGCTGTGGATCCGCGGCGACTACGTCGTCTCCGACGCCACCTTGAACCGCTTCTTCGCCTTCCACGTGATCGCGATCCCGCTGGTGCTGCTGGGCCTGGTGGCGGCCCACCTGATCGCGCTGCACGAAGTCGGCTCGAGCAATCCGGACGGCATCGAAGTGAAGGAAAACCTGGGCGCCGACGGCCACCCGGTCGACTCCATCCCGTCGCACCCTTACTACACCGTGCACGACCTGTTCGGCGTGTCCGTGTTCCTGCTGATCTTCAGCACCGTCGTGTTCTTCGCGCCGGAAATGGGCGGCTACTTCCTGGAGTACAACAACTTCCTGCCGGGCGACTCGCTGAAGACCCCGCTGCACATCGCGCCGACCTGGTACTTCACCGCGTTCTACTCGGTGCTGCGCGCCACCACCGCCGACTTCATGTGGGTGCTGATGTTCTTCGTCGCCGCCTACGTGGTGTTCGTGTGGCTGAAGTCGCGCCTGTCGAGCCTGGTCAAGACCGCCATCGCCGTCATCGCGCTGGTCGCCATCATCGGCATGCTGCCGCAGGTGCTGGACGCCAAGTTCTGGGGCGTGGTGTTCTTCGGTTCGTCGGTGGTGATCCTCGCCTTCCTGCCTTGGCTGGACAAGTCGCCGGTCAAATCGATCCGCTACCGTCCAAGCTGGCACAAGTATGTGTACGGCGTGTTCTTCTTCTGCTTCCTGGCACTGGGCTACCTCGGTACCCTGCCGCCGACCGAAGGCCGCACGCTGTTCTCGCAAGTATGCACCCTGCTTTACTTTAGCTTCTTCCTGTTCATGCCTTGGTGGAGCGCCATGGGCACGTTCAAGAAGGTTCCTGACCGCGTAGTGTTCCACGCGCACTGATCGACTCGGCTAAAGTACACAAAGGACATTACATGAATTTTTCTAAAAAACTGCTCGCCATCCTGGCACTGCTGCCTGGCCTGGCCCTGGCCAACGAAGGCGGCGTCGCGCTCGACAAGGCACCGGACCGCTCGAACAACATGGCCGCGCTGCAGCATGGCGCCAAGCTGTTCGTCAACTACTGCCTGAACTGCCACAACGCGTCGTCGATGCGCTACAACCGCCTGCGCGACCTGGGCCTGACGGAAGAGCAAATCAAGGCCAACCTGCTGTTCACCGGCGACAAGGTCGGCGAAATGATGACCACCACCATGAATCCGAAAGATGCGAAAGCATGGTTCGGCGTGGTGCCGCCCGACCTGTCGGTGATCTCGCGCGCGAAAGCGTCGGGCGCCGGCAGCGGCGGCGACTATCTGTACACCTACCTGCGCACCTTCTACAAGGACGATACCCGCCCGACCGGCTGGAACAACCTGGTGGTCAACAATGTGGCGATGCCGCACGTGTTGTGGGAACTGCAGGGCGTGCAGAAGGTCAAGATGGAAGAAGTGGCCGATCCGCATGAGGAAGGCAAGAAGACGCACCAGTTCGCCGGCTTCGAGCAAGTCACGCCGGGCAAACTGAGCAAGCTGGAATATGACACTGCGGTGGCCGACCTGGTCGGTTACATGGAGTGGATGGCGGAACCTGCAGCGCAGACCCGCAAAAAACTGGGCGTGGCCGTGGTGTTGTTCATGGCGATGTTCGCTTTCCTCGCATGGCGCCTGAACGCGTCGTTCTGGAAAGAAGTTAAATAATCGAGAGCGCCGGCTGGCCGGCGCTTGTTTTGCGATGCCCGCGCTGGCGGGCGATCGATCCGGGGTGATCCGTTCGCGGCGTCACCCCCTTTGTTCTTCTAAGGAACTATAAAAATGATGGTTCTCTACTCGGGTACAACCTGCCCATTTTCGCAACGCTGCCGTCTGGTCCTGTTTGAAAAAGGCATGGACTTTGAGGTGCGCGACGTCGACCTGTTCAACAAGCCGGAAGACATCTCGACCATGAATCCGTATGGTCAGGTGCCTATCCTGGTCGAACGTGAATTGATCCTGTACGAATCGAACATCATCAATGAGTACATCGACGAGCGCTTCCCGCATCCGCAGCTGATGCCGGCCGATCCGTTGATGCGCGCGCGTGCGCGCCTGATGCTGTTCAATTTCGAGAAGGAATTGTTTGTGCACGTGCACGTGCTCGAAAGCGAACGCGCCAAGAGCAACGACAAGAGCCACGACAAGGCCCGCGCCGAAATCCGCGACCGCCTGACCACGCTCGCGCCGCTGTTCCTGAAGAACAAGTACATGCTGGGCGACGAGTTCTCGATGCTGGACGTGGCGGTCGCGCCGCTGCTGTGGCGTCTGGATCACTACGGCATCGAACTGTCGAAGACCGCCGCGCCGCTGATGAAGTACGCCGAGCGCATCTTCTCGCGTCCGGCCTACATCGAAGCGCTGACGCCGTCGGAAAAGGTCATGCGCCGTTAATTGCGGAGCAGGCCGTTTTACTTGAAGTCCATCGGCGCGTTTGCCGGCCTTAGCGGGCGGCGCGCCGTGTTTTACTGCAGTCTGGAATACCATGTCTGAAATCTCAACCAAGCCCTACATGCTGCGCGCCATTTATGAGTGGTGCACCGATAGCGGCTACACGCCCTACCTCGCCGTCAAGGTCGACGCCTCGACCACGGTGCCGATGGAGTATGTGAAAAAGGGCGAAATCGTCCTCAACATCAGCTTCGGCGCCACCTCGGGCCTGAAGATGGACAACGACAGCATCCGCTTCCACGCCCGCTTCGGCGGCGTCTCGCGCGAGATCTACGTGCCGGTCAATAATGTGATGGCGATCTACGCCAACGAGAACGGCCAGGGCATGGCGTTCGAACCGCAACTGGGCTTTGCCGAGCCGGTTCCGGACGAGGAAATCAGCGCGCCGGCGCCGATGCTGGCGGCGGTTCCGGCAGCCGCGCCACCCACCGCGGCAGAGGTCAAAACCGAGGCGCCAAGCGCCCCGGACGACGATACGGACCCGCCCAAAAAGGGCGGCCGCCCCACCCTTACGCGAATTAAATAGCGTATAATTCGCCCCGTACAAGTTTCGCCGACTTAGCTCATTTGGTAGAGCAGTTGATTTGTAATCATCAGGTGGCCAGTTCGAAACCGGCAGTCGGCACCAAAAATTAGCTTTGAAAACAATGCCTTGCGTGGAATCCACGTGAGGCATTTGTTTTTGTACGCAGCAAAAAACCTTCGCAGATCGGCGGACGCCAAGGGAATCGGTACGACGTATCGCTTGCCAGCTCATACAAATTTTTGTATATTCGTGACATGACCGATCCCAAGCCAGTAGAGTTTCGCGGTAGCTCCCTGGAGGATTTACGCGCCTTTCCAGCGACAGCCAAGCGCGACGCAGGCCACCAAATTGACCTTGTACAACATGGCAAAGACCCTGACGACTGGAAGCCTATGGGCACCGTTGGTCCAGGCGTTAAGGAAATACGGATTCGGGATGAGGCAGGGGCATTCCGAGTCATTTATGTGGCGAAATTTGCTGATGCCATCTACGTGCTACATTGCTTTCAGAAGAAAACCGAGCAGACCAGCAAACACGATATCGATTTGGCAGCGCAACGCTACCGTGATTTAAAGAAGGAGTTGGGAAAATGACCGCGCAACGTTTTACAAGCGTATGGGATGCCATTGAAGACACCCCGGAGGAAGCAGAGAACATGAAGGTACGCTCCCAACTGATGCTTCAATTGAAAAGTTACATCACCGGCTCTGGACTTAGCCAGGCTGAAGCAGCCAAAGTCTTCGGTGTCACCCAACCACGCGTTTCCGATTTGATGCGCGGAAAAATCAACTTGTTTGCCATCGATGCGCTAGTGAACATGGCTGCTGCTGCCGGCCTGCACGTTAAAATGCAGTTGGTGGACGCGGCCTGAGCCAAAAACCAACGTTGAATATGCAGAAATATTCCGCCCGGTCGGGCGGCCACGGGAGCGGCGCTGCGCTACACTAGCCCATCGCCCCCTACCCGAGGAACCGAGACATGACACGCAAAACCGCCGCCGATTTTGATCCGGAAGTATTGAAGCTGTTCGACCAGTATGTGCATGGCGGCATCACGCGCCGCGACTTCCTGTCATCGGCGGCGCGCTATGCGGTCGGCGGCGCGACCGCCGCCAGCCTGCTCGGCGCGCTGAGCCCGAGCTTTGCCGCGCCCATCGTCACCGCCGACGACCGCCGCATCAAGACCCGCTACGTCGAGCTGCCTTCGCCGCAAGGCAACGGCACAGTGCGCGGCTACCTGGTCTCGCCGGCCGACGCCAAGGGCAAGCTGCCGCTGGTGCTCGTGGTGCATGAAAACCGCGGCCTCAATCCGCATATCGAAGACATCGCCCGTCGCCTGGCGTTGGACGGCTTCATCTCCTTCGCGCCGGACGCGCTGTTCACGCTGGGCGGCTATCCCGGCGACGAGGACAAGGCGCGCGCCCTGTTCGGCAAGCTGGACCCGGCGAAGACGCGCGCCGACTTCGTCGCCGCCGCACGCTGGCTGCAGCAACAGCCGGAAGGCAACGGCAAGCTGGGCGTAGTCGGCTTCTGCTACGGCGGCGGCATCGCCAACTATCTGGCGACGCAATTGCCGGAACTGGCGGCGGCCGTGCCGTTCTACGGTTCGCAGCCGCCGGCGGCCGAGGTGGCGCACATCAAGGCGCACCTGCTGATCAACGACGCCGGCAACGACGAACGCATCCGCGCCGGCTGGCCCGCCTACGAACAGGCCTTGAAGGCGGCCGGCGTGAACTATCAGTACCACGTCTACCCCGGCGTGGAGCACGGCTTCAACAACGACACCACGCCGCGCTTCGATGCCGCCGCTGCCAAGCTGGCGTGGCAGCGCACGACGGAGTTCTTCCACGCGCGGCTGGGCTAAGGCTTATTCATACTTGGAGACCAGACGCTGCCACTCGGGATCGTCCTTGAGTTTGCGGATGACAGGGGCAATCTTCTCGTAGACCGCCGCCTTTGAATGGGGCACCAGAAAGCGCCGCTCGGTTGGGCTGGAAGGCAGCCCATACAGCTGGAGTTTGTCTTCGCGAATCCCGTGCACCTTCATGTAGTAGCGCACGACCGATTCGGCGGCGGCAACGCTGTCCACCCGTCCCAGCTGCAATTTTTCCAGGCTTTTATCGTCGCTGGGAGCGTCGCTGCGGATCAGACCCTGCCGGCGTATCCATGATTCCAGGTCGGGATAGCTGTAGCCCAGCACCATGCCGACCGAACGCCCTGCCAGCGCACCGGGCTTGGCCTGGCTGTATGCCTGTCCCGCCGGTAACACCACCACGTAGCGGTCCAGCGCGAACGGCGTGGTCCACAGGTATTTTTTCTGCGCGGCGTCGTCGAACCAGCGCGGCATCATGCCGATGACGATGCCGTTCAGCTCGCCGTTTTCCACCTTCAGCTGCAGCCGTTTGCGCGGCAGGTATTCCAGCCTGAAGCTCAGCCCGCCTGGTGCGTGCCGGTTTAAATAGTGGATCAGGTCGGGATAAATGCCCTGGTCGTCGGAAACCACCAGTGGCGCCACCCTGGCGCTGGTATAGACGGTGACGACCTCGGCCAGCGCAGCTCCGGGGAGCACGCTAGCGCACAGCATCATCAGCACCGCCGGCAGCTTGTTCATACTTGCAATATAGCATGGACAATTTCCCATTGCGCCGGCGGCCCTTTCTGCATTTAGGACTTGGCGAACGCCAGGAAATCAGCGTTGAACTTGTCCTTGTGGGTGTCGGTCAGGCCATGCGGCGCACCCGGGTAGACGATCAGCTTGGCGTGCTTGACGATGGCGGCCGAGGCCTTGCCGGCGGCGTCGATCGGCACGATCTGGTCGTCGTCGCCGTGGATGATCAGCGTCGGCTTGTCGAATTTTTTCAGGTCGTCGCGGAAGTCGGTTTCCGAGAACGCCTTGATCGAGTCGTAGGTGTTCTTGTGGCCGGCCTGCATGCCCTGCGCATACCACGCCTGGATGATGCCCTGCGACGGCTTGGCGCCCGGGCGGTTGTAGCCATAGAACGGACCGGAGGCGATGTCCAGGTACAGCTGCGCGCGGTTGGCGACCGAACCGGCGCGGATGCCGTCGAACACTTCGATCGGCAGGCCGCCCGGGTTGGTGGCGGTCTTGAGCATCAGCGGCGGCACGGCGGAGATCAGGCCCAGCTTGGCGATGCGCTTGGTGCCGTGGCGGCCCACGTAGCGCGCCACCTCGCCGCCGCCGGTCGAGAAGCCGGCCAGGATGATGTTCTTCAGGTCCAGCGCCTCGATCAGCTGCGCCAGGTCGTCGGCGTAGTGGTCCATGTCGTTGCCCTCCCACGGCTGGCTGGAGCGGCCGTGGCCGCGGCGGTCATGGGTGATGACGCGGAAGCCGTTGTTGGCCAAATGGAATGCCGCCGATTCCCAGCTGTCGGCGTTCAGCGGCCAGCCATGGCTCAGCACCACCGGCTGGCCGGTCTTCGGACCCCAGTCCTTGTAGTAGATCTCGACGCCGTCGCGAGTGGTGATGGTGCTGCCCGTCTTGCTGACCGCGCCGCCGTGAACCACCGGAGCGGCTTGCGCATTGCCGCCAGCAAATGCGGCGAGCGGAACGGCTACGGCGGCGACTGCGGCACCGGCGCCACCGAACAGGGCGGAACGGCGGGAGGTATTCACTGCTTGGTCTTGGGTATCTTTGCTCATGACGGGCTCCATTTTCAGTAGGTAGTTATTTAATAGTGAACTATGTTTCATGCGTTTTTGGAGCGTTTTGCGCTGTCCATGTGCTCAATATATATCGCATACTATTCAATAGCAAGCAATTTTTAAAAATATCTCTCGGCCACGCAGCTTTACGCCGCTAATCCGCATTCTGGCCCCCGGTTTTTGCAGTTCGTCACATGTCGATGGCTGGCCGGATAGCCCTTGTCTATAGTTCACTCAACGCAAGACAAAACGCAGCGAACCACACAACCCAAGGAGCTCAAAATGAACATCGCAAAAAACATGGAAGCCATCTTCGTAGCCGCAATCGTCGTCATCAGCGCTACCTCGTTCGCCACCGCCGCAGTGCCAGCAATCCACGCAGCGCCTGTCGCCGTGAAAGCCGACGCCGCCAAGATGCAAGTGGTGACGATCACCGCCAAGCGCCTGACCGCAGCTGAAAAAGCAGCACTGTAATTCACCGACAACGACGGAGCGCGTGATGAAAAAATATCTGAAGGCTGCGATGCTGGCCACGATCCTGAGCAGCGGCGGCGGAGCTGGTTCCGCGCTGGCTGCCGATGTGGTCAGCGAAAACCGCGGCGTCGATGCGCGTGCCGTCAACATCGACCTCGATGGCGTCATCAGCCTCAAGGTCAAGCAAGGACCAGTCGCGTCGCTGACTCTATACGGAGAGGCTGACGCGCTGAAAAAAGTGACGGTGGAGCAGACGGGTGACACCCTGCACATCGGCACAAGCAAGATGCGCAGCTTCAGCTTCGGCAACAACAAGGAGCTGCGCGCGGAACTGACGCTGCCGAACCTGCGTCAGCTGGTGTCGGGCGGCGTCGGGGCCACCGAGGTAAGCGGTTTTAGCGGCGACAATCTGCGCCTGGCGCTAGAAGGCGCCGGCGCGGTGAAGGTCAGCGCGCAGTACCGCAACGTGGATGTGAAGCTCGGAGGCGTCGGCAGCATGACGGTCAACGCCGGCAGCAGCGACAACGTCGACCTGCATCTGCACGGCGCCGGCCATATCGAAATGACGGGCCAGACCAGGCAGCTGCACGCCAGCCTTGGCGGCGTCGGCGGCCTCGATGCGCAGCAGTTGCGCGCCGATGTGGTGGACGTCAACATGTCGGGACTGGGCAGCGCATCGGTGTTTGCGAAGAACAGCGCCACGCTGAAATTAACCGGCCTGGGTTCGGCCACCGTGTATGGCAATCCGACCAATCGCAATGCCAGCGCCCGCGGCTTGGGCAGCGTCAGCTGGCAGTAATGAACGCGGCGTGAGCCGCAGCAGGAAACACATGGGTGTGTTTTTACCGTCCGGGAGGAGGCCACTCCACCCGGACGGTTTTTTTATTTCAGGTACGGTGCCTGCACAACGTCGCGTCCAAGCACGATGCGCATGTCGGCATAGACGGATTTATCGCTTCTCGCGTGTAGCGGCAAACCCAGTCGCCGCGACAGCGCTTGCGCCGGCAGTTGTTGGTCGCCCTGGTATTCGATGCGGCTGATCGGCACGCCGAAATTCTTCACATTGGTCAGCCGCGTGGTTTTGATTCCTTCCGCTTTCAGGATGCGCGCCAGCCGGGCGGCAGCGCCGGCGATGCCGTTGCCGTTGCTGATCTCCAGCCGCAGTCCGGTATTTTCCGGCGCCGGCGTCTGCGTCTGCGCTTGCGTCGCTGCTCCGACACGCATTACCTGCACCAGCGCAGCTCCCAGCTGGCGGATTTCCGTGCGCGGCATGGCCGTATCGGCCGCCTCCGGCGGCGTTTCCGCTTTGTGCTCCTTCAGCAACGCATAGTCGCGCCGGATGTCGTGCGTGCGCAGCGTGGAGGCTTGCTGGTACATCGTCGCGGCGCGCTCGCGCTGTCCATCCGCTTCCAGCGCGGCGGCCAGCCGCTCCCACCTGGCCGCATCCAGCGGCGCCTGCAGGCAGGCTTGTTCCAGCGCGGTGATGTCCGTCTCCGGCGCCGCCGTGGCTACCGGCGGTGCGGTGGACAAGCCGCTGCATGCCATCAGCAGCGCGCCGGCACATGCGGCGCCCAGCATCTGTTTCATTGTCGCCTCCTAGTGCGTGAACATGGTCGGCAGCACCATGTGATAAATCTGTATTCCGGCAGGCCCTATCAGTACCAGCATCAACGTCGGGAAGATGCAGAAGATCAGCGGGAACAGCAGCTTCAGCGCGATCTTGGCCGCCGCCTCCTCCGCCAGCACGCTGCGCTTGCTGCGCAAATTATCCGAATGAATGCGCAGGGATTCACCCATGCTGGTACCGAAACGCTCCGACTGGATCAGCATCGCCACCAGCGTATCGACATCCTCCACGCCGCTGCGCAAGGCCAGGTTGCGCAAGGCTTTCTCCTTGCTGAAGCCGGCCCGCATTTCCATCAGCACCAGCTGGAGTTCCTGCGCCAGCGCCACGCTCTTGATATGAATTTCACCGGCCACCTTGGCCAGCGCGCGTTCCAGGCTCAGGCCCGCCTCGACGCATACGGTCAGCAGATCCAGCGCATCGGGAAAGGTCTCGAAGATTTCGCGGCAGCGGTTGGTGGCCCGGCGCGACAACAGCGCGTTCGGCAGGTAGTAGCCTATGCACGCCGTCAACAGCAACAGATACCTCATCGTCTTTTGCACTTCGCTGTCCGCCAGCGTTGCGCAGGCCAGCGCCAGCAGGGCGGGAAGGCCAAGCGCTAGCAAGGTCTTGGCGGCAAAGTAAAGCGATGGCGCCGACGCGCTGCGCCAGCCGGCGTTCATGAAACGGGTACGCAGCGGCGAACGCTCCCAGCCCTCCTCCGGCAGCGACATGCGCGTGAACGGCTGCGCCGCGTGCGCGACTTTTTCCACCCAGCCGCCGGGGAGCGGCTGTGCCGGCTGCGCCGGGCCGATAAAATCGTTCAGCCGCTCGCGGACAGGCACCGCCGAAAAACTCAACAGCGCCACTAGCGCCACGCCCACCACGACGGCGAAGACAATGATGAGAAAAATAATCTGCCGACCATCCATGCCGTCCTCCCTCAGACCCGTATGCGTATCAGCTTGCGCATCCATAGCACGCCGGCTGCCGCCATCGCGCCGGCGTACCACATCAGGCGAATGCCGACCGGATCGGTCCACAGCACGCGCACGTAGGCGGGATTGGCCAGCACCATCAACCCCATCACGCCCAGCGGCAGCAGTCCCAGTATCCATGCCGACATGCGGCCTTCGGCGGACATCACCCGCACCTGGGCCAGCAGCCGGAGACGGGCGCGTATCAAGCGGCTGATATTGCCGAGGACTTCGGCCAGGTTGCCGCCGGACTCGCGCTGGATCAGCACCGCGATCACTAGGTAGCGCAGGTCCGTCAGCGGCACGCGCAAGGCCAGGTTGTGCAGGGCTTCGTTCATCGGTACGCCGTAGTTGATTTCCTCGTAGGCGAATTTGAATTCTCCGGCGATCGGGTCCGGCATCTCCTCGCCGACCATTTGCAGCACGTTGGCGAAGGAATGGCCGGCGCGCAGCGCGCGGCCGATGAAGTCCGCCGCCTCCGGCAATTGCTCCTCCAGCTTGAGCAGGCGCGCGTGGCGCGTGCGCATCAACAGCATCGACGGCAACATCAGCGCCAGCACCGGCGTCGCCATGGCCGCCAGCGCCGGCATGCCCAGCATCGCCGGCAGCATCAGGCCGACGGCCAGCATCGCCAGCGAACTGCAGAGGAACTGCGACACGGTCCAGCGCACGCCTGCCTGCAGCAACAGCCGGTCCAGCGCGGCCAGTCGCGTGAATCGTCGCAGCAGCTTCTCCAGCCGGGGATTGCGGTTGTAGGCACGCTGCTTCAGGATGTCGATCCGCTCGGCGCCGCCTTCGCCGCGCGCCGCCATCAGCCGCAGGCGCTTTGAAATGCGCCGCGCCGCGCTGCCGTGCGAACCCGACCACCACAGCCAGGCGCCTTCTATCATCAGGATCACGGCGGCGAACAGCAGGACCGCAAACGCGGAGAAGACTGTATCCATGGCCGCTACTCGTAGATCTTGTCGGGATCGAACACGGAATCCGGCACCGCCACGCCGAACATGCGCAAGCGGTCGGCAAAGCGCGGCCGCACGCCGGTGGCCGAGAAGCGCCCCTGTACCTTGCCGCCGGCGTCCACGCCCTTTTGCTCGTAGCGGAAGATTTCGTGCATGGCGATCACCTCCCCTTCCATGCCGGTGACTTCCTGCAGGCTGACCAGCTTGCGGGTGCCGTCGGTCAACCGCGAGACCTGCATCACCACCGTCACGGCGGAGCATATCTGCTGCCGCGTGGCGCGCGGCGTCAAGTTCACGCCGGCCATGCCGACCATGTTCTCCAGCCGCGACAAGGCATCGCGCGGCGTGTTCGAGTGGATGGTGGCCAGCGAGCCTTCGTGGCCGGTGTTCATCGCCTGCAGCATGTCCAGCGCTTCCGGGCCGCGTACCTCGCCGAGGATGATGCGGTCGGGCCGCATCCGCAATGCGTTGCGCACCAGCGAACGCTGGTTGACTTCACCCTTGCCCTCGATATTCGGCGGCCGCGTTTCCAGCCGCACCACGTGGGGCTGGCGCATTTGCAGTTCGGCCGCATCCTCGATGGTGACGATGCGCTCGGCCGCCGGAATGAAGCCGGACAGCACGTTCAGCATGGTCGTCTTGCCGCTGCCGGTGCCGCCGGAGATCAGGATGTTGATCTTGGCCTGGCCCAGCGCCTTCAGCACTTCCATCATCGGCGGCGTCAGGCTGCGGTAGTCCAGCAGGTTCTCCACCGTCAGCGGATTGACCGCGAAGCGTCGTATCGACAGGATAGGGCCGTCGATCGCCAGCGGCGGAATGATGGCGTTCACGCGCGAACCATCCGGCAGGCGCGCATCGACCATCGGACTCGATTCGTCCACCCGCCGGCCCACGCGCGAGACGATCTTCTCGATGATCTTCATCAGGTGAGCGTTATCGTTGAAGGTGACGCCGGTCAGCTCCAGCCTGCCGGAGCGTTCGACATAGACCTTGGCGTAGGTGTTGACCAGGATGTCCGACACGCCGGGATCGGCCAGCAGCGGCTCCAGCGGCCCGAAGCCCAGCATTTCGTGCTGGATGTCCAGCACCAGGTTGTGGCGCTCGTGCTGGTTCAGTACGATGCGCTCCTCCTCGATGATGCGCTGGACCAGCAGCGCCAGCTCGTGCTTGAACTGCTCCGGCGTCAACCGCTTCAGGCGTTCCAGGTCGATGCGGTCCAGTATCGTCTGGTGCATGCTCTTCTTCAGTTCCTGATAGGCCGCGGCGGCCAGGCCGGGCGGACCGTTGATGCCTTGGCGGCTGTCGTCGCTGGAAGCCAGGCGTTCGCGCAAGCTCATATCGTTCTCCGATGCGTGGTTTTGTCGTGCCTACTCGTTGCCTATTCGTTGTCGTTGCGGCCGAACAGCCGGTCGAACAGCCCTTTGCTTTCGGAGACGCGGCGCGCCGTCACCAGTTCCACCAGCTCCGCCAGGCTGCGCGCCACCGCGCTGCTGCGCGACAGCTGCAGCACCGGTATGCCCTGGTTCACCGAGTCCGTCGCCGACAGGTAGTCGTTCGGCACCGTGTGCACCACCTCCGCGCCCAGCGCCTGCTCCAGGTCCGTCAGCCGCAGCTTGCCGCCCTTTTCGTAGCGGTTGACGATCAGGCGCGTGCGCTCGCTCGGATAGCCCAGCGAGCGGAAGATATCCAGCAGCCGGCGGCCGTCGCGGATATCCGGCAGCGCCAGTTGTAGTACAGGGTAGATGGTGTCTGCCTGGTCCAGCGCGCGCAGCGAGATGGCGTCGATCTGGCGGCCGACGTCGAGCACGATGTAGTCGTAGTGCTGGCGCGCCACGCGCAGGATGGTGTCCATGTGCTCGGGCTTCATGTCGACCGCATGATTCGGATCGTCCGCCGCTGCCAGCACGCCGAAGTTGGACGCCACATGCACCAGGCAGGAATCGAGGAAGGAGCCGTCCATGCGGCTGATCTGCGCACAGATGTCGGACAGCGTCATCGCCGGCTTCTGGTCCGACACGTACAGCGTGGCGTCGCCGAACTGGCCGTGCAGGTCGATCAGCAGCACCTTCTTGTCGGCCAGCGCAGCCAGCGCGTAGCCGAAGTTGGTCGACAAAAAAGTTGCGCCGCTGCCGCCTTTGCAGGAGATGAAGGCCAGCACCTTGCCATCGCGCATATGGCTGACACCGGCCGCCACCTCGATGCGGTCCATCGCCTCGTGGAAGGCGCGGTGCACCAGCGGTAGCGGCAGCACCTCGCGCATGCCGGCGCGCATGGCGCGTATCAGCAGGTCCTGCTGCGGTTCGCGCGTCAGCAGCATGAAGGATGCCGCCGGATAAAGCTTGCCCAGGCGGTCCACCAGTTCCGCCTCCTCTTCCGCGACGTCGCTGGCGTCGAAGATCACCAGTTCAGGAAGTTCCGGCAGCGGGCGCTCCACCGCGTCGCGCAGGCCGTTGCGCGACGCCACCAGTTGCACGCCGGGCATGCGCGCCGATCCCTGTGCGGCGACTTCGGCATGCAGCAGGCTGTCCCTGCTGATCATCAGTGCTTTCATGATCGCTCCTCACTTTGCGCCGCTGACGCCGATGGTGAACGATGACGGCTGCGCCGCCGCTTCGCTGCTGGCCTTTTGATAGCGCTCATAAGCGGCGCGCGCGGCGTGGCCGTCCATGCCGGCCACCGGATCGAGATTGCGCGCCGCCTCCGGCTCGATGATTTGCCGCGCCAGCGCAACGCGCACGCTTTCGCCGAAGTGCCGGTCCCATTGCGGCGTGGAGGAAGGCGGCTGTAACGCGCAGGCGGTCAACATGCACGCCGCTGGCAAGCTGAATAGGTATCGCATGATCGTTTCCTGTCTATTTGTGTTCGGTGGCCTGGGCCGGCGGCCCTTCCATCCGGCCGCCGATGAAAAGTTCGGTGCGGCTTGGCGTGGTGACGCTGTCGGTCGGCAGCTTGTAGTCGGCCTGCAGCGGCTTCACCAGGTGCGGTGTGACGACGAACAGCAGTTCGGTGCGGTCCTGCTGGAAGTCCGTGCTGCGGAACAGCGCGCCCAGTACCGGCAGTTCGCCCAGCACCGGCAGGCCGTGGATATTGGTGGTCTGGTTATTCTTTATCAGCCCGCCGATGGCAAAGCTTTGACCATCGAACAGCTCCACCGTGGTGGCCGCGCGCCTGGTCGTGATCAGAGGTAGAACCGAGGTGCCCGAGAAGCCGGCCGCCGAGATGCCTATGCCCTCGCGCGACAGTTCCGACACTTCCGGCGCCACGCGCAGATTGATGCGGCCGCCGGCCAGCACGGTCGGCGTGAAGCGCAGGCCGACGCCGAACTCTTTCTCGTCCAGCGTGACCTTGTTGTTGTCCTGTGCGACCGGAACGAAGATCTTTCCGCCCGCAAGGAAGCTGCCTTCCTGACCGCTGATCGCCATCACCGTCGGCTCGGCCAGGATGCGGATCATGCCGTCCTGCTTGTCGGCGGCGATGCCGGCATGGTTACCGCCGGCCTTGCCGATATTGAGCAAGCCTTTCAGCGTGCCGCTTAAAAAATTCGACGTCAGCGTGCTGCTCCAGCTGCCGCCGCCGAAATTCACCGTCAGTCCGGCTTCAAGCTTGTCCAGCAGGGTCTTGGAGACTTCGGCGATTTTCACCTCCAGCATCACTTGCTGCGGCGCGCTGATGTTGAGGAAGTTGACGATGCGGGTGTTGCCGGCTCCCGCACTTGGCACCGCCGCGCCGCCAGTGCTTTTGTCGCCCTTGGCCGCCTCCAGCGCCTGCGCCGGACGGCGCACAAAGGCGGCCGCCAGCTCCAGCACGCGCGCGGCGGTTTGCGCATCGTCCACCATGCCGCTGATGACCAGCGTATCGCCGGCGGCACTGACGCTGATGTCCTTCTGCTCCGGAATCAGCGCCGCCAGCGATGCCTGCAGCGCGCCGGGATCGATGCCGACCACCACCTCGATCACGTTGCACATGCCGCTGCGACCCTGCACGATCATATTGCTGGTGCCGATATCGACGCCGACCAGGTACAGCGTGTCCGGCGCCACCAGCATCGCCTGCAGCACGGCCGGATTGCCGACGCTGCGCGCCTGCACCGCTTCCGGCATGCGCATCAGAGTGGACTTCCCCAACTGCAGCGTCATATTGCCCGGCGTCGCCGCCTCGCCGCTGCAGCGCAGGCTTGCGCCATCGGCACCGGCCGCGGCCTGCGTCCCCGCGGAAGCGGCCTGAGTGCCGGCAGCCATCGCCAGCAGCACCACTGTGCATAGTTGAGTATTCATGGTCCACTCACAGGCATTCCTGCGTGCGCTGAACGCCGGCGATCACGCCGATGCAGGCACGTGATCGCGGGGCGGCTTGCGCCAGCTGGGGAGGCGGCTTGACGGCCACGGGGGCCGCCGCTACCTGCACGGCCGGTTCGGGCCGGACCGGCGCCATGCCGAGCAGGGTGGTCTTGGTTGCGCCGCCGGTCACGCCGGGGCGCGGATCGACCTGGTTGCGCAGCACCAGCGACAGGGTGCCGACGCTGCGCGCGAGATCGATATTTTCAGCCTGCGCCGGCGTCACCTCCAGCGTGACGGCGTTGACCACGCGCGGCTTGGTCTCGTCGCGGCCCACTTCCTGCGCCACCGCCAGCACCAGTATCCGTTCCAGCACGATCTTTGATATCGCATTCTCGTTGCCGCCCGCCGCCGATTGGGTGTTGACGATGATGTCGACGAAATTACCCGGCAGCGCGAAGCCGGCCACGCCCACCACGTCGTTGACGCGCACCGTGATCGCACGCTTGCCCTCGGTGATCAGCGCCGACAGGCCGCCCAGCGTGCCGGCCGGCGCCAGCTTGGCCTCGCTCAGCGGCTCGTCGCGCAGCACGCTGGTTTTCAGCACGCGGCCCACCAGCTTGGAGGCGTCGCGCAGCGCGCCGCGCGGCAGGTTGTCGGCCGGCCAGTCCAGCGGCTTGAGCATCTCCGGCGCCAGGCGTTGGCCGAGGTTGACGTCGACCGCCGCGACGATGATCTTGTTGGCCGACGTCGGCGACTGCCGCAGCAGCCAGCGCGAGGCCATCACCACCGCCGCCAGTCCGAGCACGATGGCCAGCGCCATCATCAACAGTGCGCGCTTGTTATTCATAGGATGTGCTGCTGCAGATGGTCGATGGCGTCGGCGCTGTCGTCAACGCCGGGCGGCAGTGGTTCGGCGGTCGCGAACATGCTGCTCCAGGCCTGGTCCAGCGCGGCGACAGTCAGCCGCGCCGGCTCGCCGAGGAAGCCGGCGAAATCGGCGACGCGGCCGATGATCTCGCGCGGGTAGCAGGCCAGCAGCGGCAAGCCGCTGCCCGCATGCAGGTCGTCGATCAGGTAGCGCAGCGCGGCATCGTCGAACGCCACGCCGGCGGTCAGGCACTGCTGGCGAAACAAGGTGCGATAGCTGGCGGCGCCCAGCGGCCCGACCGGAATCTTGTAGCCGACGCGGCGCAGCGCCGGCGCGTCGAACAGCGCTTCCGGCGCCAGGCTGGCGACGAACACCAGCTGCAAGCGGCACGGCACGCTGAAGTGGTAGCCGCCCGCCAGCGACAACTGGCTGCGCTCCAGCTCCCGCGCCTGCGAGAAGCGGTTCAGCAGATCGGCGGCGGCCATGCGCTGGCGGCCCAGGTCGTCGACGATCAGCATGCCGTTGTTGGCCTTCAGTTGCGGCGGCGAACGATAGCAGCCGCTATGGCTGTCCGGCTGCAGATCCAGCATGTCCGCGCTCAGGTCCGCGTCCAGCGCCACCACGGGCCGCTGGCACAACAGCCAGCGCGGATCGCTGCTGCGCTGATCCTGCA
Source organism: Duganella hordei (assembly GCF_040369125.1). Lineage (NCBI taxonomy): Bacteria > Pseudomonadati > Pseudomonadota > Betaproteobacteria > Burkholderiales > Oxalobacteraceae > Duganella > Duganella hordei. The sequence goes on along the minus strand of NZ_BPWI01000011.1, from coordinate 103,775 downwards.
GCTGGCGCAACTGGCGCAAATGCTGCGGCGACGGCGCGCGGTGCAGCAGCGCGTCGTACACCTGGACGATCTCCTGTCCCACCGCCAACGCATGCGGCACCGCGATCACGCCCTGCAGCAGCGTGCCGAGGCGGCGCGCCAGCATCGACTTGCCGCTGCCCGACGGCCCATGCAGCAGCACCGTGCGGCCGGCGTGCATGGCCGCGCCCAGCATGCGCTGTACGGCGGGACTGAGAAAATCGTCGGCGAATTCTGCCGCCAGTTCGTCGGCGCAGGGTAGCGGCGCATGGCCGGCCTGGCGTTCCACCATGGCGCGGTAGGCTTCCAGCGTCACCGGCGCCGGCCCGATGTAGGGACAGCGATCCAGCCAGGCGCTGGCGCGCTGCTTGCCGCCCGCCGTCAGCTGGTACTGCACGTCGATGTCGGATTCGCCGCGCCACGCCACCTCCACCACGTGCTCGGCGACCATGAATTCCAGCGCCTCGCGCAGCACGTTGATCGACAGGTGCAGGCGCGTGGTCAGCACCGGCAGGTGGCTTTTGCCGCCGATGAAAATGGCCTTGGCGATCAGCTCGACGATCAGCTGCAGCGGCAGGCCGGTCTCGCGCACCGATTTCGGCTGCGGCGGCAGCACGGCGGCGGCGTCGGCATCGGTGGCGGGGGGAAACGATTCGACGGCTAGCATGAGCATCTCCAGCGAAGAAATTACGTTGAGGAATCAAGTCTATCGGGCCATGCTTTGGGGACATTGACGCGAAGCAAATACGCGGCGGGGCAGCGCTCAGCGATGCGCCAGCGCCACAACCACCATCGTCGCCAGCGCCACCGCCAGGCCGTAAGGCACGCCGCCGATGCTGGCGCCCGGCGTCAGCGGCACCGGCTGCAGCGGCACGCCCAGGCCGCGCAGCAGCAACGGCTTGCCGATCTGCACGAGATTGCGCCAGCCGTCGCGCCGGCGGCCGCTGCACAGCAACATCAGCAAGGCCATCACGCCGCCGATGATGTAGGCCAGCACGGCGACCCGCAGCGCGTCGGCGGGACCGGCAAAGGCGCCGACCATGGCCATCAGCTTGACGTCGCCGGCGGCCATGCCGCGCAACAGGTACAGCGGCAGGAATAAAAAAAAGCCGGCCAAGGTGCCGGCCAGCCAATGCGATGCGGGCGCCCACGGCTGCCCGCTCAGCACGTGCAGGAGCAGCGCCAGCAGCAGCCCGCTCAGGATCAGCACGTTGGGAATCTTGCGCATGGCCAGATCGGTCACGGCCGCTTGCGCGACCAGGCAGATCAGGATCAGTTCGATGGCGTTCAGCATGGCGGCTCTCCGGAGTAGGCTTTCCAGCCCGCTTGCGGCTGGAAAGCCTGGACGATGACTACGCGAGCTTGGCCGCGATGGCGGTGAAAGCCGTCTGCAGCGCCGTCGTCAGCGTGCCGAAGATCGCCACCACCGCCGTCACCATCGTTGCCGCGATCAGGCCGTATTCAATGGCTGTGATCCCCTCCTCGTCGTACGCGAACACCTTTGCAGCTGCAATAAGCGAGTTCATGATTTACTCCCAAGTTGAGTCCATAAAAATACCCCTGGCGCGGGCGGCCGGCCTGCCATGCCGCCGTTACCGCGCCATTGGGTTCACTATACGGATCGCAGTTTTGTGGGAGTTGACGTGAGACAAGTTTTCCGTGTGGAATTATTTTCAAGCTATGGAGGAAAATATGCGTCCCGGACACACATCACGGCTGGCTTATGTCAAACTGCATCAGAATTCGGCCCGGTACGCTGGGGCAAGCCGCCAGCTGTCGGAAAAAGGTTGCATTCAGTTGCAAGGAAAGTTCTTTTTCGCACACATGAATTGCCTAGATTGCAAAAAGCTATTATCCTGCTTAGCTGTTCTTTGGAAAGGCCTCGTGTTGCAGTTCACAGTGCGCCTGACTATCAAAGATATTGGCTTGATAGGCGTGAACAAAACGTGGCAAGGCGCAATGGTTGTGTGATTATTTTCCAGAGAAGAAAATGGATTCCCTACTGAAACACATGGTGGACATGACCGGCCACCGCGATCACACGATGCTCGACATCTCCGTGATCTCGGCGGTGCAGGAGCTTGCCCACGCCAGTCAGGCCCGCGTGCTGACGCTGGCCACAGTGAGGGGCAAGATTTTTGTCCGGCCGCGCGCCGTCATCAACGCCGGCGAAGCCGCGCGCATGGTCGACACCACGGACCTGCACAATCCCGGCGAGCCGATCGAGAACACGCCGGCGCTCGCCAAATGCATCGCCGACCACGAATCGGGCGCCGACGTCGCCAACGAGGCCGGCGAGCACACGCTGTGGCTGCCGATCTGGCTCGGCGACAAGGCCGACACCTGCCTGGAAATCGTCAACCCGACGCCGTACACCAGCGACACCATCCACATCATCGGCGGCATCGTCAGCGTCTACCGCAACTTCCAGAACCTGCTGGACTACAGCGAACGCGATTCGCTGACCGGCCTGCTCAACCGCAAGACCTTCGACGACCAGCTGGCCAAGATGCTGGCCGCGTCCACCGAACAGGACGCGCTCACGCTGCCGGGCGAGCCCGAGCGCCGGGCCCACCATGACCAGGAAAAACAATGGCTGGCGGTGGTCGATGTCGACCATTTCAAGCATGTTAACGACCGTTTCGGCCATTTGTACGGCGATGAGGTGCTGATCCTGATCGCCAACCTGCTGACCTCGTCGTTCCGCGCGCAAGACCGCGTGTTCCGTTTCGGCGGCGAGGAATTCGTCGTGCTGCTGCGCTCCACCACGCTGGACCACGCCAAGAAGATCATCGACCGCTTCCGCGTCAACGTGGCGTCGCATGATTTCCCGCAGGTGGGCAAGGTGACGGTGAGTGTGGGCTTCGTCAGCATCAGCGCGCTGGAAGCGCCGGTGATCATCCTGGGACACGCCGACCAGGCGCTGTACTACGCCAAGAGCCACGGCCGCAACCTGGCCTGCCACTACGACGAGCTGGTAGACGGCGGCCTGCTGCAGACCATCGCCTCCAACGATACCGCCGAATTCTTCTGACTATTAGCTGTTTCAAGCTGAGCGCGGCGAGGAGCCGCAACGAAGCAGCGGTCAGCTTGAAGCGGCTTAGGCCAGGGTCAGGAAGCGCATCGGGTCTACGTTCCACTTGCCCGGCGATTCGTGGCCGACGATCTTGTCGCCGCCGCCAAAGCCCAGTCCGCGCGACAAATCGACGGTTTCCGGCTTGATGTAGAGATTTTTCTTGGTGTTGAAGAAAACATTGACCTTGGGCGCCAGCAGATTCGTTTCGTGTGGCTCAATCACCACACCCAGGCGCCCCGACTCCAGCATCACCATCGTGCCGACCGGATAAATGCCGACGCAACGCATGAATTCCTGGGCAAACTGCGGGTTGAAGTGGAACTTGCTCCACTCGTAAATCTTGCGCAGCGCCGCCGCCGCCGACATGCCCTTGTGATAGCAGCGGTCGGCCGTGATCGCATCATAAACATCGACGATCGCCGCCATCTGCGCCAGCTCGCTGATCTCGTCGGCGGCCTGCTTGTTCGGATAGCCGCTGCCGTCGCGGCGTTCGTGGTGATGCAGCGTGATATCGAGCGGAATCGGTCCGATCTCCGGCGATTGCAGCAGGATCTTGTACCCATCTTCGGGATGGCGCTTGATGATCGCGAATTCCTCGTCCGTCAGCGGACCCGGTTTGTTCAGCACCGCATCCGGCACCAGCGCCTTGCCGGTATCGTGCAGCAGGCCCCCCAGGCCGGCCTGATGGGTGGTTTCGGCGTCGATGCCGCGCGAGCGGCAGAAGGCAACCAGCAGCGTACAGACGCTAACGGAGTGCAAAAAGGTGTAATCGTCCTTGTTCTTGATCCGCAGCAGCCCCACCAGCGCGCCCGGATTGCGCAGGATGGATTCGGTGATGTTCTGCACCACCGGCTGCACATGGTCCAGTTCGATGGCCTTGCCGAGGCGGGCGTCCTGCATCACCGTGCGCACCAGCGTCGACGCCTGGTGGCGGATCTGCACCGCCCGTTTCATCTCCTCGCCCAGCGACACACGGGTGACCACCGGCGTCTTGGCGGCGATCTCGACGATTTCGCGTTCGGTTGCCGCTTGCGCCTCCGCCAGAGTCGGCGCATCCTGCACGTCCAGGCCCTTGGAGCTGTCTATGACAACGTCGTGGATGCCGGCGTGCACGATCTTGCGGATTTCATCTTCGCTGGACAGCAGGAACCGGTTGCGGACAAATGGATGGGTCATCCAGTCGCAGCTCAGATCATGTATGTACATGCCCACTTTCAGCTGGGAGGAGTCGACTTTCTTTAGCATACAGTACCCACAAAATGAGAGGCTGAACTGGACAGCGGAAGGGCTGACTTTAGTATAACAAATAGTTTCCTATCGGGATTAAATTTACAAGTGCTACCATCTGTTTGTCCACGCTAACAGTGTCACATTTATATGGAATTACGCCAACTTCGTTACTTTGTTGCCATAGTCGACCACGGCTCGCTGTCGCGCGCCGCGCTGGTGCTGCATGTTGCACAACCGGCACTGACGCAACAGTTGCGACAGCTGGAAGAGGAGCTGGGCGTGCAGCTGCTGCACCGCTCCGCCCAGGGCGTGCTCAGCACCGATGCGGGCAAGATTTTTTATGAACATGCTCAAGCCATCCTCAAGCAGGTGGCCGACGCCCGCTCGGCTGTCGTGCAATCGACCGAACGGCCCAGCGGCAGCGTCACGTTGGGGCTGCCGCACAGCATCTCCGGCGCGCTGGCCTTGCCGCTGCTGACGGCCGCGCGCGCCCAATATCCGGAAATCACGCTGCAGCTGACCGAGGAGCTGACCGGCAACCTCAGCGAGCAGCTGAAATCGGGCCGGGTCAACCTGGCGGTGCTGTTCGACGACGGTCAACTGGCCCAGTTCGCCAACACCCCGCTGGTGGAGGAAGAACTGCGCTTCATCTGCCGCGCGGACGCGCCTTATGCGCAAGGTGAGCAAGCACTCACACTGGCACAGGCCTTGCAGACCACGTTGATCCTGCCCGGCCTGCAGCACGGCGTACGGCCGCGCATCGAAAGCGTGGCGCGCGAAGCCGGGCTAACTCTGAGTAACGTCATCGAGATCAATTCCATCGCCATCCTCAAATCCGCCATCCTGGCCGGCATGGGCGCCACCATTCTGCCGTCGGCGCCGGTGCTGGACGAGCTCGAACGCGGCGCCATGCGCGCCCACCGCATCCACAGCCCGTCGATTTCGCGCACCGTGGTGCTGTGCGCATCCAAGAATATTCCGCTGACCAACGCTGCGGCGGCCGTCAGCCGGCTGGTGCAGCATGTCAGCCGCCAGCTATGTGCCGGCAACACCTGGCCGGGTGCGACCGTCATCGCCTGAGTCATCACTTTTTCTTATACCCCCATCGGCAATCCGTATTTCCGTATACGTCAAGCAGCGCCCATACTTGCTACAAAGCGGATTTTTTAAGCCTAAAATATCTGTATTGCCGCTAACCATGCGGCCCATGGCCTGATCCTGGCGCGCCTACCCGGCGCCACCAAGTTTGGGCGCGATCTGACACAAAAAAACGGAGACACCACCATGCCCGATACCACGGCACACGGCCCTGCAACGTCCGCAGGCGACGACATCCCTTCCCGCCTGACCAGCGTAAGCCTCGACGACAAATACACTGCCACCGGGGGCGACATTTTCCTGTCCGGCATCCAGGCGCTGGTGCGCCTGCCGATGATGCAGCGCGTGCGCGACCAGGCCGATGGCCTGAACACGGCCGGCTTCATTTCCGGCTATCGCGGCTCGCCGCTGGGCGGCCTGGATGAAAACCTGTGGAAGGCCAAGCCGCACCTGGAAGCGCATCACGTGCAGTTCGTGCCGGGCGTGAACGAGGATCTGGCGGCGACCGCCGTCTGGGGCTCGCAGCAGGTCGACCTGATCGGCGAGGCCAAGTACGACGGCGTGTTCGCCATGTGGTACGGCAAGGGCCCGGGCGTGGACCGCTGTGGCGACGTCTTCAAGCACATGAACCACGCCGGCACCTCGAAACACGGCGGCGTGCTGCTTGTGGCTGGCGACGACCACGGCGCCTATTCGTCGACGCTGCCGCACCAGTCGGACCATTTGTTCTCGGCCTCGATGATCCCGGTGCTGTACCCATGCAACGTGCAGGAATACCTGGACCTGGGCATCCACGGCTGGGCCATGTCGCGCTTCTCCGGCTGCACGGTGGCGTTCAAGGCGCTGGCGGACACGGTCGAATCGTCGGCCTCCGTCGACGCCGATCCGTTCCGCGTCGAAGTCAAGATCCCGCACGATTTCGTCATGCCGGAAGGCGGCCTGAATGCGCGTTTGTCCAGCATCCCGCTGGGCCAGCAGGCGCGCAACCAGGAAGCGCTGATGCAGGACTACAAAATCTACGCCGCGCTGGCCTATGCGCGCGAGAACAAACTGAATCACACCACCATCACCAGCCCGAACGCCAAGCTGGGCATCATCGCCTCCGGCAAATCCTACCTGGACGTGCTGGAAGCGCTGGAAGAGCTGGGCATCGACGAGAAGATGGCGGCCGAGGTGGGCCTGCGCCTGTTCAAGGTCGCGATGCCATGGCCGCTGGAGCCGGACAGCGTGCGCGAATTCGCGCAGGGTCTGGACGAGATCCTGGTGGTCGAGGAAAAGCGCCAGATCGTCGAATACCAACTGAAGGAACAGCTGTACAACTGGCGCGACGACGTACGTCCGCGCGTGATCGGCAAGTTCGATGAAAAAGGCGAATGGGTCGCGCCGCGCGGCGAATGGCTGTTGACGTCCAAGGCCGACTTTTCGGTCTCGCAAGTGGCGCGCGTGATCGCCTCGCGCGTCAAGCGCCTGATCTCCGACCCGGTCACCTGCGACCATATCAAGGCCCGCCTGACCTTCCTCGACGCGAAGGATGCGGTACTGAAAAAGGCCATCAGCACGCCGTTCCGCCCGGCCTTCTACTGCTCCGGATGCCCGCACAACACCTCGACCAAGGTACCGGAAGGCAGCCTGGCATTGGCCGGCATCGGCTGCCACGTGATGGCGACCTCGATCTACCCCGAGTTCAACAAGCTGACCACGCACATGGGCGGCGAAGGCGCGCCGTGGATCGGCCAGGCCGCGTTCTCGAAGATCCCGCACGTGTTCCAGAACCTGGGCGACGGCACCTACTTCCACTCCGGCTACCTGGCGATCCGCGCGGCCGTGGCGGCCAAGGTCAACATGACCTACAAGATCCTGTACAACGACGCCGTCGCGATGACGGGCGGCCAGCCGGTCGACGGCATCACCTCGGTGCCGATGATCGCACAGCAGATGGCGGCCGAAGGCGTCAAGCGCATCGCGCTGGTGACCGAAGACCTGAACCGTTACACCGACCGCAGCGCGCTGCCGACCATCGTCAGCCTGCATGACCGCAAGGACATGGACACGGTGCAGCGCGAGCTGCGCGAAATCGGCGGCGTGTCGGTGCTGATCTACGACCAGACCTGCGCGGCCGAGAAGCGCCGGCGTCGGAAAAAAGGCGAGTTCCCCGACCCGGCCAAGCGCATGGTCATCAACGAAGCCGTCTGCGAAGGCTGCGGCGACTGCGGCATCCAGTCCAACTGCACGTCGATCCTGCCGAAGGAAACGGAATTCGGCCGCAAGCGCACCATCGATCAATCGTCGTGCAACAAGGACTACTCGTGCGTGAAGGGCTTCTGCCCGAGCTTCGTCACGGTCGAAGGCGGATCGCTGAAGAAAACAAAAACCGGCGTCACCAAGGACAACGCCGACGACGGCTTCGGCCCGCTGCCGGAACCCGTGCTGCCGTCGTGCGACCAGCCGTACAACATCCTGATCAACGGCATCGGCGGCACCGGCGTGATCACCGTCGGCGCCTTGATGGGCATGGCCGCGCACCTGGAAGGCAAAGGCGCGTCGGTGCTGGACATGACCGGCATGTCGCAGAAAAACGGCTCGGTCACCTCGCACGTCAAAGTGGCGAAGACCCCGGCCCACCTGCGCGCGCAACGCATCGCCACCGGCGAGGCGGACGTGATCCTCGGCTGCGACATGCTGACCGCCGGCGCCGCCGACGCGGTATCGAAGATGCGTCCAGGCCGCACGCTGGCCGTGATCAACCTGCACGAGCAGCCGCCCGGCACCTTCGCGCAGAACGCCGACTGGCAGTACCCGGTGGCCGAAGTGCGCGCGCTGATCGAGGAATCGGTCGGCGCCGGCGCCGCCGATTTCATCGACGCCACCAAGCTGGCCACCGCGCTGATGGGCGACTCGATCGCCGCCAACCTGTTCATGCTCGGCTACGCATGGCAGAAAGGCCGCATCCCGCTGAGCGAAGCCTCGCTGCTGCGCGCGATCGAGTTGAACGGCGTCGGCATCGCGTCGAACAAGAAGAGCTTCCTGTGGGGCCGCCGCGCCGCCGTGGACCTGAAGCGCGTGGAGCGCGTGGCGACGCCGGCGCAAGCCATCGTCGTGCAGATGCCGCAAAGCCTGGAGAACGTCCTGGCCAAGCGCGTCGAGTTCCTGACCGCGTACCAGAACGCCGCCTACGCCTCGACCTACGAGCAGCTGGTGTCGCAGGTGCGCGCGAAGGAAACCGCGCTGGGCCTGGGCAACAAGCTGTCCACCGCCGTCGCCAAGTACTACTTCAAGCTGATGGCCTACAAGGACGAATACGAAGTGGCGCGCCTGTACACCGACGGCCGTTTCGTCGAGCAGTTGAAGCAGCAGTTCGAGGGTAACTTCTCGGTCAAGTTCAACCTGGCGCCACCGATGTTCGCCAAAAAGGACGCCAAGGGCCATCTGGTCAAGGCGGAATTCGGTTCGTGGATGTGGAGCGCGTTCAAGCTGCTGGCGAAATTCAAGGGCCTGCGCGGCGGCGCGTTCGACATCTTCGGCTACACAGAGGAGCGCAAGATGGAACGCGCGCTGATCGCCGAGTACCGCGAGATGGTCGTCGCGCTGATGGACAAGCTGACGCCGGAAAACCACGCGGTGGCCGTCGAACTAACCGGCCTGCCGGAAAAAGTGCGCGGCTTCGGCCACGTGAAGGAAAAGGCAGTCGCCACCTTCCGTACCGAGAAAACCCGCCTGCTGGCGCAATTCAGCCAACAGCGCGCCGCATAATTCGCTTGACTTGACGTTAACGTAAACGTCATATAATGAAGAAAAGCATAAAGGGACACCATGAACGACCTCTCCGCTCCGAAAATCGCCGCCGTGCCGGACCAGCCGCGCCTGAACAACAAAGTCCGTTTCGTTACGGCCGCCTCGCTGTTCGACGGCCATGACGCCTCGATCAACATCATGCGCCGCATCCTGCAATCGAACGGCGTGGAAGTGGTCCACCTGGGCCACAACCGCTCGGTCGACGAAGTGGTGACCGCCGCGCTGGCCGAAGACGTGCAGGGCATCGCCATCTCCAGCTACCAGGGCGGCCACGTCGAATACTTCAAATACATGATCGACCTGCTGCGCCAGCGCGGCGGCGCGCACATCAAGGTATTCGGCGGCGGCGGCGGCGTGATCGTTCCCGACGAAATCGCCGACCTGCATGCCTACGGCGTGACCAAGATCTTCAGCCCGGAAGATGGTCAGCGCATGGGCCTCGTCGGCATGATCCAGTGGATGGTGCAGCAGTGCGACATCGACCTGTCCCAGTACTCGCCGACGTCGCTGGCGCCGCTGCAGGAAGGCGACATCGCCGAGCGCCACCGCCCGCTGGCCCAGCTGATCACCGCGCTGGAAAACGAAAAAGCCTCCCCTGCCCTGCGCGCCGAGCTACTGGCGGCCGCCGAAGGCCTGGCCGTGCCCACGCTGGGCATCACCGGCACCGGCGGCGCCGGCAAATCCTCGCTGACCGATGAACTGATACGCCGCATCCGCCTCGACCAGGGCGACTCGGTCAACATCGCCATCATCTCGATCGACCCGTCGCGCCGCAAATCCGGCGGCGCGCTGCTGGGCGACCGTATCCGCATGAACGCGATCAATCCGTGGAATGGCCAGGCGCGGGTCTTCATGCGCTCGCTGGCCACGCGCGAAGCCGGTTCCGAAATCTCGCAGGCGCTGCCGGACGTCATTGCCGCCTGCAAGGTCGCGGGCTTCGACCTGGTGATCGTCGAAACCTCCGGCATCGGCCAGGGCGACGCCGCCATCGTGCCGCACGTCGACGTCTCCATGTACGTGATGACGCCGGAATTCGGCGCCGCCTCGCAGTTGGAAAAAATCGACATGCTCGATTTCGCGGATTTCATCGCCATCAACAAATTCGACCGCAAAGGCTCGCAGGACGCATTGCGCGACGTCGCCAAGCAGTACCAGCGCAACCGCGAACTGTGGAACAAGCGCCCGGAAGAAATGCCGGTCTACGGCACGCAGGCGTCGCGCTTCAACGACGACGGCGTGACCTCGCTGTACCAGGGCCTGCTGCCCAAGCTGGCGCAATTCGGCCTGCAGGCCAAGCCGGGCAAGCTGCCTCCGGTGGACGTGCGCTTCTCCAGCGGCAAGCACGTCATCGTGCCGCCGGCACGTTCACGCTACCTGGCGGAGATCGCCGACACCGTGCGCGGCTATCACCGCTTCACCCGCAAGCAGGTGACGCTGGCGCGCGAACGCCAGCAACTGACCGAATCCAAGCGCATGCTGGCCATCGCCCACAAGACCGCCGACTTCGATGATTTGATCGCCGAGCGCGATGCGGAAATGGACGGCGGCGCCAAGAAGCTGCTGGCCCAGTGGCCGGACATGCAGGCGGCCTACGCGGGCGACGACTACGTCGTCAAAATCCGCGACAAGGAAATCCGCACCCGCCTGATCCAGCACACGCTGTCCGGCACCAAGATCCGCAAGGTGGCCTTGCCGCGCTACGAAGACCACGGCGAAGTGCTGCGCTTCCTGATGCTGGAAAACGTGCCGGGCTCGTTCCCGTTCACGGCCGGCGTGTTCGCCTTCAAGCGCGAAGGCGAAGACCCGACCCGCATGTTCGCCGGCGAAGGCGACGCCTTCCGCACCAACCGCCGTTTCAAGCTGGTCTCGACCGGCATGGACGCCAAGCGCCTGTCCACCGCCTTCGATTCGGTGACCCTGTACGGCGCCGATCCGGCGCTGCGTCCGGACATCTACGGCAAGGTCGGCAACTCCGGCGTATCGATCGCCACGCTGGACGACATGAAGGTGCTGTACGACGGCTTCAACCTGTGCAGCCCGAGCACCTCGGTCTCGATGACCATCAACGGCCCGGCGCCGACCATCCTGGCGATGTTCATGAACACCGCCATCGACCAGCAGGTTGAAAAATTCGTCGAAGAGAACAAGCGCCAGCCAAGCGCCGACGAAGCGGCCAAGATCAAGGACTGGGTACTGCAGAACGTGCGCGGCACCGTGCAGGCCGACATCCTGAAGGAAGACCAGGGCCAGAACACCTGCATCTTCTCCACCGAGTTCTCGCTGAAGGTGATGGGCGACATCCAGGAATACTTCGTCCACCACCAGGTGCGCAATTTCTACTCGGTGTCGATCTCCGGATATCACATCGCCGAAGCGGGCGCGAATCCGATCTCGCAGCTGGCGTTCACGCTGTCGAACGGCTTCACCTTTGTCGAAGCCTACCTGGCGCGCGGCATGCACATCGACGACTTCGCTCCCAACCTGTCGTTCTTCTTCTCGAACGGCATGGACCCGGAGTACACGGTGCTGGGCCGCGTGGCACGCCGCCTGTGGGCCGTGGCGATGCGCGACAAGTACGGTGCCAACGACCGTTCGCAAAAGCTCAAGTACCACGTGCAGACCTCGGGCCGTTCGCTGCACGCGCAGGAAATCGACTTCAACGACATCCGCACCACGCTGCAGGCGCTGATCGCGATCTATGACAACTGCAACTCGCTGCACACCAACGCCTATGATGAAGCGATCACCACGCCGACCGACGAATCCGTCCGCCGCGCGCTGGCGATCCAGCTGATCATCAACCGCGAGTGGGGCCTGGCGAAGAACGAGAACCCGAACCAGGGCTCGTTCATCATGGAAGAGCTGACCGACCTGGTGGAAGAAGCCGTGCTGCAGGAATTCGAACGCATCGCCGAACGCGGCGGCGTGCTGGGCGCGATGGAAACCGGCTACCAGCGCGGCAAGATCCAGGAAGAGTCGATGCTGTACGAGCACCAGAAGCACGACGGTACGCTGCCCATCATCGGCGTCAACACCTTCCGCAATCCGAAGGCGACGGGCGAGCCGCAGAAGATCGAACTGGCGCGTTCCACCGACGACGAAAAGCAATCGCAACTCAAGCGCCTGGAGGACTTCCACGCTCGTAACGCGGAGGCATCGCCGGCAGCGCTGGCCGCCCTGCAACAGGCAGCCATCGACAACGCCAACGTGTTTGAAAAGCTGATGGACGCGGTGCGTGTCTGCTCGCTGGGCCAGATTACGACCGCGTTGTTTGAAGTCGGCGGCCAGTACCGCCGCAATATGTAAGACCAGGCAGTCAGCCGACGGTGGGACCGACAGTGGAGCCGGGCAGCAGAACCGGCTGCCACAATTCCTGCAGTTCGCCAGCGGGCTTGCCATCCACCAGCTCCATCAGCATGGCGATCATGCGGGCGCCGGCCTTGTGTGGGTCGGGCTGGTCGATGGTGGTGACGTTGGCGCCGGCCAAGGTGTCGGCCATATTGCCCCAAACGATGAGCGATATCTCCTTGCCGATGTCGATGCCGGCATCGAGCAGCGCGCGCACGGCGCCTACGCCAGACAGATGATTGTCGACGATGACGGCCGTCGGCCGCGGCGAACATGCCAGCAACTGCTGCATCGCCTGGTAGCCGCTGCGACGGTCCAGCGTATTGTCGATCAGGTGGCGCGGATCGGCGCTCAGGCCCGCCGCGGACATCGATGCGATGAAGCTGTCCTTGCGCTGGCGGGCGAAGTTCAATTCCAGCGGTGCGCTGATCAGGGCCACGCGCTGGTGGCCCAAGCCCAGCAAGCGCTCCATGGCCATGCGGATGCCGGCCGCGTTGTCGTAGTCGAACCACGCATATGCCGCATCGAGCTCGGTGCGGCCATGTGCGACAAAGGGAAACCTGGATTTGCTCAGGAACGCGATGCGCTCGTCGCGCACCAGCGTGCGACCCACCACCAGGCCGTCGACCCGCCGTCCGCGCACGATCTGCTGGTAGGAAGGCAGCTCGTTGGACGGCGACACCGGCGCGATGATCAGGTTTTTATTCACCTGCTCCAGCGCGGCCGACATGCCGGCCACCACGTCGAGGAACATCGGATCGCCCAGGTCCGCCGGCAGCAGCGGATAGATGATCCCGAATACGTTGGTGCGTCCCAGCGCCAGCGAACGCGCCATCGGATTGGCCTGGTAGCCGTTCTCCTTGGCCGCCTTCAGCACGCGCTCGCGCGTCCGGCCGTTGACCTCGGGGTAACCGTTTAACGCCCGGCTCACCGTGGTTTTCGACATGCCGAGTAAGTTTGCGAGGCGCTCCAGATTCATAGTAAACGATCAATGTTGACCGCTGATTATAGCGGACGGGTCGAAACCGCCACCACCGTCATCGACAGCTTTTTTGAAAAAATACAACATAATCAAGACGATAGAGATGGGCACCAGGGTCAGGTAGAAGGCGAAATGGCCGCTGAAATTGCCGAACACGTAGCCGGTGATCAGCGACCCGGTGGTGCCGCCCAGCGCCGAAAAAATCACCAGCAGGCCGGTCATCGCCGAGTGCTGGTTCTTCGGCAGGGAACTGAGCATCACCGAGTTGATGCCCGGATAGATGGGCGCCATGAACAGTCCGATCAGCGGGAACAGGAAGGTGGCCACCGGCGCGCTGGACCAACTGATGTTCGGATCGGCCACCACGTTGTGCGTCAGCGGCAGCGCCAGCAGCACCATCGCCGCCATGCCGATCACGCAGGCGTTCATCACCGGATACCAGTTCAACTTGCGCATCAACACGCCGGCCGACAGACGGCCGATCGCCAGGCAGGCGGCAAAGATGCTGGTCACCTGCACGCTCATCGCCGCCGGCAGCTTGAGGATTTCGTTGTTGAACGTCGGCAGCCAGGTGCCCACGCTTTGCTCGATCAGCACATACAGGAACGCGGTGATGACGAACACGCACACCAGCGGCTTGAAGAACAGCTTCAGCATCGCGGCGAAATCCTGCGCGATGCCGCGGCCTGCCGGCAGCGCGGCCATGTCTTCGTTGAAGGGGGTCGTCAGCAGCAGCGCGAACGTCAGCGCGCACAGCACCGCCAGCACCCAGTAGACCTGCAGCCAACTTTGCGACAGCGGATCGTGCGAATCGATGAAGTAGCCGAACACCCAGTAGGCGCTCAACACGCCGACCATGAAGAAGCCTTCCAGCAGATTCATGATGCTGGCGTGCTGCTTGCGGTCGGCCGCGATCAGGCCCAGCGTCGAATACACCGACACCTTGACCAGCGCGAACGACACACCGACGCAGAAGAACAACAACTTGGTGGTGGCGAACGACGGCAGCACCGGCATCGCCACGCAGGCGGCGGTGACGATGGCCAGCCCGGTCAGCATCGCCTTCTTGTAGCCGAGGCGCGGCAGGAACGACGCCACGAGGAAGGACACCACCGCGATCGGCAAGTCCTTGAACCCTTCCAGCACGCTGGCGCTGGACTTGGTGATGCCGTAGTTGTTGATCACCTGAAGGATGACCGTGCCCACGCTATTGAGCAGAATTGCAAATACAAAGTAAATCAGAAATAGCGCAAATAGGATGCGATTGTTCTTCATACTGTCTCCGGATTGGTTTTTATTATTTATATGATTTAGTACGATTCCAGATTGAAGTCCGTCAAGCTCGTGATGACCACATCAGCCTCGGTCAGCACAAACGGATGGCCTATCCCCAGCGCGAACATGCCGGCCGACTTGATCGACGCCACGCCCGCCACCGCGTCCTCGACGCCGAGGCAGTCGGCGGGCGCAACGCCCAGTTCGCGCGCCGCCTTCAGGAAAATTTCCGGATCCGGCTTGCCGCGCGCGATGGTCGCTGCATCCACCACGTAGTCGAATTTATCGGTGATGCCCAACCGGCCCAGAACCGTAAAGGCGTTCTTGCTGACCGAGGCCAGGCCGATGCGCAGGCCCGCGCGCCGCACCGCGTTGAGCGCGTTGACGGCACCCGGCAGCAGATCCGACGACGACATCGTGGAAATCAGTTCCTGATAGTGCAGGTTTTTCTCGTCGGCCAGCGCCAGCTTCTCCTGCGGCGTGTACGTGCGCGACGACGACGCCAGGATCAGGTCCAGCGATCCCATGCGGTCGATGCCCTTCAGGTTCTCGTTGAAGGCCTGGTCGAAATGCACGCCCTGCGATTCCGCCAGGCTTTTCCACGCCAGGTAGTGATAGTGGGCGGTGTCGGTGATCACGCCGTCCAGGTCAAAGATAACGGCTTTAAAGCGGCTCATGAAAAACTCCTCGATTGCATCGGTTGCGACAGGGTCAGCGCGACTTGCTCGCCGCCGTGGGTAAAGTCCAGCAGCTCGCCTTGCAGCAGGCGGTAGTCTGTGCGGCCCGGCTCCACGTGCACCTCCAGCAGCGCACCCTTGAAATGAATCTTGAACGTGTAGTGCTGCCACTGCTTGGGCAGCGACGGCGCGAAGTGCAGTTCGCCGCCGACCACGCGCATGCCGGCGAAGCCGTACGCCACGCCCATCCAGGTGCCGGCCATCGCCGCCGTGTGCACGCCGTAGTGCGTGTTGCCGTGCGTGTCGTCCAGGTCGAGGCGCGCGGTCTCCATGAAGTAGTCGTAGGCCTTGTCCTGGTAGCCCACTTCCGCCGCGATGATGCTGAAGATACAGGACGACAGCGACGAATCGTGCGTGGTCACCGCCTCGTAGTAATCGAAGTCGCGGCGCTTGTCCTCCAGCGTGAACTGGTCGGACAGCAGCAGCAGCGCCAGCACCACGTCCGCCTGCTTGCACACCTGGTGGCGGTAGATCACCATCGGATGATAGTTCAGCAGCAGCGGGTAGTTCTCTTTTGGCGTGTTGGCGAAATCCCACACTTTCTTCGACAGGAAGCTGTCGTCCTGCGCGTGAATTTGCAGCGCCTGGTCGTACGGAAGATTCATCAGCGACGCGGCGCGGCGCCATGCGGCCGGCTCGTTCGCGTCCAGCGCGGCGGCGGCGGCGATGCGGGCAAACTCCGCCGGCTGGCTGGCCTGCAGCTGCTCCGCGATCGATGCCGCGAAGTCCAGGTGCATGCGCGCCATCGCGTTGGTGTAGTAGTTGTTGTTGACCAGCGCCGTGTATTCGTCCGGGCCCGTCACCTGGTTGATGCAGAAGCGGCCTTCGCGGTCGTAGCTGCCGATGCCCATCCAGATGCGCGCCGTTTCCATGACGATTTCCGCGCCATGTTTGACCAGGTATTCCTGGTCGCCGGTCGCTTCCATGTACAGCTTGATCGAATAGGCGATGTCGGCGTTGATGTGGTACTGCGCGGTGCCGGCCGGGAAGTAGGCCGAGCACTCGTCGCCGGCGATGGTGCGCCACGGGTACAGCGCGCCGGTGGCGTGCGACATCTGGCGCGCGCGCTCGCGCGCCTTCGGCAGGCCGGCGTAGCGGTACTCCAGCAGCTTGCGGGCGATTTCCGGTTTCGAATACAGGAAGAACGGGAAGATGTAAATCTCCGTGTCCCAGAAATAGTGGCCTTCGTAGCCCTCGCCCGTCACGCCCTTGGCCGAGATGTTGGTCTTGCCGTCGCGGCCCACCGATTGCAGCAGGTGGAACTGGTTGAAGTGGATGCCTTGCTGGAGCGCGTCGTCGCCGGCGATCTGCACGTCGGCCTGCTGCCAGAAGTCGGCCAGGTACTGCTCCTGCGCCAGGCGCAGATCGTCGAAGCCTGCGGCCCTGGCGCCGGCCAGCGTGTCCTTACTGCGCCACATCAGTTCCGTCTCGACGTAGTCGCGCGAGGAGAAGTAGCTGCCGTACTTGGTCAGCGTGACGGCCTGGCCGGCCTGCGCGGCCAATTCATAGGTCTGCGTCAGGCGCTGCTCCACCTGTGCGATGGTGATGGTCGCATCGGCGCCGGCCAGCTCCGTGTCGGTGGCGCTGACCAGCATGAAGCCGCTGTTGTGCGTACGCTGCACCAGCGCCGCGAAGCCGACATTCTGTTCATGACCGACCATGTGCAGCGACTGACCCGAAACCGCGGAACCCACGCGCGGGTCGTCGCCGGCTTCCTGGTTCTTCACCGCGCCGTCCAGCGCCGACACCAGCCGCATGCGGCCGGCGAAGTTCAGCGGCGTCACCTCGAACTCGATCGCGAACAGGTGCTTGTTCTCGAAGCACACCAGGCGGCGGCTGTTCACCTTCACGCTGCGGCCCTGCGGCGAGGTCCA
Organism: Duganella hordei; assembly: GCF_040369125.1. Classification (NCBI taxonomy): domain Bacteria; kingdom Pseudomonadati; phylum Pseudomonadota; class Betaproteobacteria; order Burkholderiales; family Oxalobacteraceae; genus Duganella; species Duganella hordei. The sequence goes on along the minus strand of NZ_BPWI01000011.1, from coordinate 86,345 downwards.
CTCCACGGTGCGCGTCAGCACGCCGGTGCGGAAGTCCAGCACCCGCTCGTACGTCTGCACGGAACCGCTCAGCAGGTCGAAACGCTCGTCCTCGAGCCACAGCTCGATGCCTTTCGCGTTCGGCACATTCAGCATGAACTGGTTGACCTTGGCCAGGCCGTAAGCCGCCTCCGGATACTGGATGGGCTCCGATTCATAGAAGCCATTCAGGTAGGTGCCGTCGAGCGAGGTGCCGGCGGGGCCGTTGTAGCCCTCCTCGCCGGTGCCGCGCAGGCCGATGTAGCCATTGCCCAAGGCGAACAGCGTCTCATCGAGAAAATGGGAGTCGGTATCGAAGCTGGTCTCGCGGATGCACCAGGCTTCCAGGGGATAGGTGTGTTGTTGCACAGCGTATTCCTTACAAAATGCGATTCAAAGCGGTTTGAATTTTGAAAAACACCGGTTTTAGAAGGTTTTTAGCGTTTTTCAGGGGAAAGCGAAAACTAGGTCTGGCGCACCATCAAAGTGGTCGGCAGCATTTCCGAGCCGACCGGCTGGCCTTCGATCAGGCCCAACATCTTCTTGGCCAACAACACGCCGCCGTCGCGCAGATACTGGTGCACGCTGGTCAGCGGCGGCACGAAACTGGCGGCGCCGGGCGTATCGTCGTAGCCGATGACGGAGACATTCTCCGGCACCCGCAAATTCTTTTCGGCCAGCGCGCGGATCGCGCCCATGGCCAGCAGATCGCTGGCGGCAAACACGCCGTCGAAGCTGGCGCCCTTCTTTTTCAGCAGCGCCGAAATACTGTCGAAGCCCGCCTCGAAGGTGAACGCCTTGGGGCGGATGATGTGCACCGCCGCCCGTCCGCCCATCGCGTCGATGAAGCCGGCGCAGCGTTCCTGCACCTCGGCGTGGTCGACGTCGCCCAGGAACACCAGCTTCTGCCGGCCCTGCGCGATGAAACGTTCGGCGGCGCTGATGCCGCCCTTCCTATTGTCCGAGCCGACCACGATGTAGTCCATGTCCGGTTCCGGCGCGCCCCACACCACCAGCGGCATGCCGGTCTGCTGCAAGGTGCGCACCGCCTCGCCGTGCGAGCCCTGGCCCAGCAGGATCAGACCGTCGGCGCCCTGCACCGGCGCGGTGTTCATCAACTGCTTGGAGGTCAGCACCACGCTGTAGCCGGCGGTCGTCAATTCCTGCGTGATGCCGCCCAACAGCTCCAGCGGATACGGATCGGACATCGGCCGGCCGCGCACGGGTGTCATTTCCACCACAACCGCCACCGAATAACTGCGGCCCATGCGCAAATTGCGCGCGCTCACGTTGAAACGGTAGCCCTGCTCGTTGGCCAAGGTGCGGATCTTCTCGCGCGTCTCGGCCGTCACCAGCGGGCTGTCGCGCAGCGCACGGGAAACTGTGATCTTGGAGACGCCGGCCAGCTTGGCCAGGTCCTCCATTGTCAATGCCGTGTCGCTTTTTCGGGCTACGTTCTTATTCGAGGGCATCGATCGCTCATAGGGTTGAATACATGGTTGCGAACGCATTATGACAGAAATTTTTGTTTTGTCGCGAAAAATGACATCGATAACATTTTGATTGACATCGATATCATTTCTTGTTTCAATGGCTCATCTTCGCGAAAACCCGGAAGATCCAGGAGACGATTTCAGTCCAATAAGAAAGCACAGAGACCACATGAAAACCCAGAATCCGTTCTTGTTATCCGCAGTCACGGCTGCAGTCCTCACCCTCGTCAACCAGGCCGCCGCGCAAGCCCAAACCGCCGCACCGGCTGCCGAGCAGGCCACCTCCAAGGAGGTCACCGCCGAAGTCCAGCAGGTCGTCGTCACCGGCGTGGCCTCGGCGCGCGGCGTGCGCAAGGTCGATTCGGCCTTCTCGATCACCACCGCGACCGAAGAGCAACTCAAGCAAGCCTCGCCAAGCAGCACCGCCGACATCATGAAAATCGTGCCGGGCGTGTATGCAGAATCGACCGGCGGCCAGTCCGGCGCCAACATCGAAGTGCGCGGCTTCCCCTCCGGCAGCGATTCGCCGTTCGTCTCGGTGCAGCTGATGGGCAACCCGATCTACCCGCCGCCGACGCTGTCGTTCTTCGAAGGCTCGTCCGCCTTCCGCCTGGACGACACGGTCGAGCGCGTTGAAGTGTTGCGCGGCGGCCCGTCCACCATCTGGTCCAACGCCCAGCCCGGCGCGACGATGAACTTCATCCTCAAGGAAGGCACGGACACGCCGGAAGGCTCGGTACGCTTCACCACCGGCACCGGCAGCCTGCGCCGCGTCGACATGTTCTACGGCGGCAAGATCAGCGACGGCTGGTACGGCTCGGTCGGCGGCTTCTACCGCAAGACCGACGGCGTGCGCGACGCCGGCTTCCCTGCCGACGACGGCCACCAGATCACCGCCACCCTGACCCGCAACCTGGACCAGGGCAAGCTGACCCTGTACGCCCGCAGCACCGACGACAAGAACGCCTTCTACACCGGCGTGCCGCTGATCTCCAGCAACGGCGGCCACACGATCAGCGAGTTCCCCGGCTTCAATCCGCTGACCGGCACCCTGATGAGCGGCGAAATGCGCAACTTCACCATCGAAGCGGCGCCCGGCAAGACGCTGACCAAGGACCTGGCGGACGGCCGCGGCCTGAAAGCCACCGTCTTCGGCGCCGATTTCGACCAGAAGATCGGCGACTGGAGCGTATCGAACAAGTTCAACCGCTTTGACGGCGACCTGAACACCAACGCCATGTTCACCGGTAACAACCCGCTGTCGATGAACGATTACCTGAAGGCCGCCATCGCCTCGGCCAACGGCAACGCGGCAACGGTCGCGGCTGCCGGCGGCAAGCTGGCCACGGCCGGCACCGCCACCTATGTCCACGGCGGCGCGGTCGACGGCAACCAGCAAGTGGTGCAGGCCGGCCTGTGGTCGGTCGAGAAGCAACTGAAGTCGTTCACCGACGAACTGCGCGTCAGCAAGGAAATCGGCAAGGACAACACCGTCACCGTGGGCGGCTACTTCGCCGACTACTCGTCGCATGACGTCTGGTACCTGGGCAACAGCCACCTGATGACGGCCGTGCCGCAAGCCAGCCTGATCAACGTGACGCTGAACAACGGCGTGGTCGTGTCGAAAAACGGTACCGACGGCAATGTGTTCTACGCGCCGGTCGCCTCGTATGACGGCCGCAACACCGCCGCCTTCGTTTCCGACGAGTGGAAAGTCAACGACCGCATCAAGGTCGACTTCGGCGTGCGCCACGAACAGCAAAAGATCAGCGGCACGATCTCCAACCTGACCTCGGCCGACACCGACAACAGTCCGCTGACCGTCTACAACAACGGCACCTCGATGCCGGACGGTTCGAACACCTACCTGAGCCGCACCGACAGCGCCAACTCCTTCACCATCGGCGGCAACTACAAGTTGGCCAAGGATACGGCCGTGTTCGTGCGCGCCAACCGCGGCCACACCTTCATCTCGTTTGACGACCTGCGCGGCGCCGGCAACCAGAAGACCGCCAACGACAGCAGCATCCTGCCGACGCCGAAGGTCAGCCAGTTCGAGATCGGCTTCAAGACGGCAACGCAGCTGTACAGCGCCTATATCAACGCCTTCCACACGGAATTCGACGGTATCGCGTTCACGCAGATCCTTGCCGACGGCCGCGAGCTGCACTCGATCAGCGGTTCGAAGGGCAACGGCCTGGAATTTGAAGTGGCGGTGCGTCCTATCGAAAACCTGCAACTGGCGTTGACCGGCGATTACCAGAAATCTGAATACCGCGACAATCCTGACACCGCCGGCAAAACCGTGCAGCGCCAGCCTAAGCTGCAGTTCCGCTTCACGCCAACCTACCGCATCCCGTTCGGCGACGGCAACTCGGCCAAGATCTACGGCACCTACACCTCGATCGGCGAGCGCTGGGCCGACCAGGCCAACCAGCAATACCTGCCGTCCTACCGCACCATCGATGCCGGCGTGCTGTTCTCGCTGGGCGAGAAGATCGAAGTGCGCCTCAGCGGCACCAACCTCAACAACGAACTGGGCCTGACGGAAGGCAACTCGCGCCTGACCACCGGCGGCTCCGGTCCGATCAACGCACGTCCGCTGTTTGGCCGTACCTGGGAAGCGTCCGTGCTGTACCGCTTCTAAGCTGTTCCGTCCCTCCTCACAGGCAAGGCGCAGTCAGCCTTGCCTTTTTTGTTTTTCTGGCCTAATCTGCAACTGATCGTGCTCATCACGATTCTGCCTTACCATGCCCAGAATATTGCGGAGGGGAAATTCGTGGCTACCGTAACGTCCGTCAGTGCGCTGCAAGCGTCGATTGCACAGGCCGAAAGGCAAGTGCAACAGGACCAGTCACGGGTAAGCCAGGATGCCAGCCGGCTGGAGCAAAGCCGCCAGCAGCTGACCAAGGACAAGGAGACGCTGAGCGATACCCAGCGCCAGAGCGATCAGGCGTCCGCGCCGCCGGTGCAGGCGGCGCCAGCCATTAATTTAAGCAATGCAATTGAAAAGCCGTCGCGCGCCGAGCAAACCCTGCCGGCCGACCTGACGCCGCCCAAGCCGCAGATCAACGCGCAGGGCGAGACCATCGGCAAGCTGATCAACGTCGTCGCTTGATCCGCCCGAACCGTCTCCGCCATACCCGCGAAAGCGGGCATCCATAGAACTTCGGCCTGGACGCTCAGCATGGATTCCCGCTTGCGCGGGAACGACGTTGGTTCTCTACAGTGGCTGAGCAACCATTGCGGCTTCCAGCTCTTTCACCCGCTCCCACCACTTGCCGTCCGCCATAGGCAGGCGGATATCCATGGCCTGGCCGATTGCCGGCGTGGCCAGCGGCAGGCGGCGTTCGCCGGCCAGCTCGGCGATGCGGTCGAACGGATCGTGCCACGCGTGCAGCGACAGGTCGAAGGTGCCGTTATGAATCGGCAGCAGCACCTTGCCGCGCAAGTCGATATGCGCCTGCAGCGACTCTTCCGGCTGCATATGCACGTCCGGCCACTGCGGATCGTAGGCGCCGGTTTCCACCATGGTCAGGTCGAACGGCCCGTGCTTGCGGCCGATTTCCTTGAATCCGTCGAAATAGCCGCTATCGCCGCTGAAAAACATTTTGACGTCGCGGTCCTCGATCACAAACGACGCCCACAAGGTCTTGTTGCGGTCGCCCAGGCCACGGCCGGAGAAGTGCTGCGCCGGCGTCGCCACCAGCTTGATGCCGGCCACGTGGGTGCTCTGCCACCAGCTCAGCTGCTGCACCTTGGCCGCCGGGACGCCCCAGGAAATCAAGCGCTCGCCCACGCCCAGCGGCGTGATGAAATGCTCGGTCTTGACGGCCAGCTTCATCACCGCCGCATAGTCCAGGTGGTCGTAATGATCGTGCGACAGGATGATGCCCTTGATCGGCGGCAGTTCCTCGATGCTGATCGGCGGCTGGTGGAAACGCTGCGGCCCGGCCCACTGCACCGGCGACGCGCGCTCGGAAAACACCGGATCGGTCAGCCAGAAATGGCCGTTGAGTTTGAGCAGCACCGTCGAGTGGCCGAGGCGGAACAGGCTGCGATCCGGAGCATCCAATAACTGCTGCTGCGTGATCGCATGAACGGGAATGGCCTGGCGGGGCACGGTGTCTTTAGGCTTGTCGAAAGCAAAGCGGAGCATGATGCCCAGCGTCTTGAAGAAGCCCATCTTGTGCATCTTCACCGGATTGCGGAACTTGCCGTCGCGGCTGCGCGGCGCGCTGGGCACGGACAGGCCATCGAGGCTGTTGACGGCGGATTCGGCGATAACGGATTGATAAGTCATGATGGACGACTCCAGAGGGTTAGAATGTACACTACACAGTGTAGTTCTTATTTTTTCAAAAGTAAACCAGTCGGTGTAAAATAAAAGCCATGAACACACCACTCAAACTGACCGACCGCAAGCGCCAGGCCATCGTCGAAGCGGCGATAGCCGAGTTCCGCAGCAGCGGTTTCGAATCGACCAGCATGGACAAGATCGCCGCGACCGCCGGCGTGTCCAAGCGCACCGTGTACAACCACTTCCCCAGTAAAGACGAACTGTTCGCGCAAATATTGCATGAGTTGTGGAATAGTTCAGCGTCGCAGGCGGAGCAGCCCTACGATCCGGCCGTGCCGCTGCGCGAGCAACTGATCGGCCTGCTGTCGAAAAAAATGGCGATGTTGCAGGACAGCTATTTCCTTGACCTGGCGCGGGTGGCGATCGCCGAGGCGATCCATTCACCCGAGCGGGCGCAGGAGATGGTGTCGCGGATGACCCGCAGGGAAGAGGAAGCGGCCGTCTGGCTGCGCGCGGCCCAGGCCGACGGCAAGCTGCTCAAGGCCGATCCGGCGCTGACCTCGCAAATGCTGCCGGGCCTGCTGAAGACCTTCGCCTTCTGGCCGCAGGTGACGCTGAACCAGCCGCCGCTGGACCCGGCCATGCAGAAAAAAGTGGTCGAGATGAGCGCCGATATGTTCCTGGCTTACGCTTCCTAAGCGAAGCTGACCGAATAAATCGGCGGCAAGGTGGTGGACACGGTCTGCCATTGGCCGCCGCCGTCCTCCGACAGCCAGGCGCCGCCGGTGGTCGATCCCATCAGCAAGATCTGGCCGTCGTCGCTGACCGCCAGGCCGTGGCGGTAGACCAGATCGTAGCAATAGTGCTGCGGCAGGCCGCCGCGCCAGGCGGTGAAAGTCTTGCCGCCGTCAGTGGTGCGGGTGACCGCCAGCGCCGCATGGGAGGCGAAGCGCTTGCTGTCCGCCTCGGCCGGCACGAACCACGCCGTCTCGCCGTCCTTCGGATGCACGGCCGTGACAAAACCGAAATTCGACAAGGGCTTGCTGTGCACCTCGGTCCAGTTGGCGCCGTTGTCCACGCTGCGCCAGATGCCGTTGTGATGCTGGCACCACAGCTTGTCCGGCTCCGACGGGCAGCGCACGATGCGGTGCGGATCCTGCACCGCCTGGTTCTCCGCCAGTTCCGGCGGCATGTAGCTGGCGACCATGCCCTTGGCCCGCATCGCCCAGCTGGCGCCGCCGTCCGTGGTCAGCCAGGCGCCGCCGCAGGACACGCCGACCAGCACCGAATTGCTGTCGCGCGGATCGACGCAAATGCTGTGGATGCCCGGCACGTCATAGCCGCCGCCCATCCACTGCGCGCGCTCGGGCACGTTCCACAGGCCCTCCACCAGATGCCAGGACTCGCCCCGGTCGTTCGAGCGGAACAGGCCGCCCGGCAGGGTGCCGGCCCACAACACGCCCGGCTGGTCCGGCCCGCCGGCCGCCAGCGACCAGATCTGCTTCATCGTCCATTCGACGGGGTCGACGCTGTCGATCGGCTTGACGGGGAACGCCGGCACCGCCACCTCCACCCAGTCGTTGCTGCCGGCGTCGCGCCGGTGCAGCTTGGCGCCGAAGTGGCCCAGGTTCAGCGCCGCGTACAAGCTGCCGTCGCGCCGGTCCGGCAGCACCATCGACACCGGATCGCCAAGGAAATGTTGCTGGTCGATATGCCACGCCTCGTGCGTGCGGTAGATCTCGAACAATCCCTTGCGTGTGCCGATATAGGCGCGGTCGGACATGTCAGCCTCCTGAAAGAGCTTGCAGAATATAGACTTTGGAATGGGGCGCGAGTTCGTCGTCGAGCAGCTTGCGCTCGCGGGTGCGCTGGCCGTCGATGAAGATGACGACGTTTTCGCGCAGATGGCCCTGCTCGTCGAGCACGTAGCCGCGCAGCCGGGGATGATCGGCAAACGCCAGGTCGAGCGCGCCCCGCAGATCTGCCGCGTCGGTTTCCACCTGCGGCACGGTCATGAAGCGACCCAACTGCTGTGTAAATATCAATTGCGCCATGCCGCAGATTCTAACGCGGAATCGCTGCCATTTCGTTAAAATGAAATCGCATCAACTACCGGAGCGCCGCATGACGATCACACCGCAAGAGCTGGAATTGCTGATGGAAGAGGTGGAGAAAGAGGATCCGATCGACTTCGCCGACCTGCCGTTCGACGAACACGACCTGCGCGGCCTGATCTCCAACCATCTGTGCGAGATGGCGGAGGCGATGGAAAACTTCAGCGAAGAGGACAAGCACCTGACCTTGCTGGCCGTGGCGGCCAAGCTGGTGCTGGAAAACATGGTGCTCAACATCCAGCTGATGCGGCGCCACGGCGTGCCACTCAACGAATCGACCGAGGCCCTGCTGAGCCGCCTGCGCAAGGGCGAAGGCGGCTCGGAAGGTTAAGGCGCCGGCGGGAAATCCAGCGGCGTCGCGTTGACGCGGTTGAGCAGATTGGTGAAGGTGATGGCGGCCACCGCCAGCAGCGTGTCGACGATCTGCGCATCGCTGTAGCCGGCCTCCTTCACCGCGATCACCACCGGCGCCGGCACGTCGCCGCTGGTGCGCACGATGGTGTGCACAAAGGCCGCCAGCGCATCCAACTTGGCGTCGCCGCTGGGCGTGCCATGGCGCGCCGCCTGGATGGCGCCGGCGCTCAGGCCCGCCTTGCCGCCCATCAGCGTATGCGCGGCAAGGCAATAATCACATTGCGCATCCTGGCTGACGGCCAGTTTGACGACTTCCACTTCCTTGGCCGACAGGCTGCCTTTGCGCAGCGCGCCATCCAGGTTCAATGCCGCTTCCAGTGCGACCGGGCTGTTGCTGCCGGCCGTGGCGTAGGCGTTCGGCACCTTGCCGATCGCGCCCTTGATGGCGGTGAACAGTTGGGCGGCGTGGCCGGTGGCTTCCGAAACAGGCTGGGTGAACAAGCGGGACATGATGTTTCCTTTCAAAGTGAGTTGGTATGGGAAGCAGTGTAGGCCCGTTGAGAGAGATTATTAATGCTCAATCCGCGCTACAATTTGCTCATTCGTCTCAATCAATCTGAATATGGATACGCTCAGCCATTTGCTCACGCTGTACCCGGTGCGTACCGCGCTGGACGTCCGCTGCCACTTTGGCGCGCCCTGGGTGCTGGATCAGCCGGCGTCGCCGGACGGTGTCGCGCCCTACCACCTGATCGCGCGCGGTTCGGCGCTGGTCGATGGCACCGACGGACTCGAACTGCAGGCCGGCGACATCATCGTCTTCCCGCACGGGGGCGCGCACCGGCTGTACATCGGCGACCCGGCGCAGGCCTCGTCGGCGCACAAGGAAGCCGGCCTGCTGCGATTTGAAAGCAACGACGGCGACGGCCCGGCCACCGACATCCTGTGCGGCGAGTTCCGCTTCGACCCGGACGGCGGCGGCCTGCTGGCCGCGCTGCCGGCCATGCTGGTGGTGCGCACGGCGGACCAGCCGGACGCGCAAGCGCTGCGCCACCTGATCGGCATCCTGCAAGCGGAAGCGGAAACGCCGCGCGCCGGCTCGGCGGCGGTGCTGCGGCAGTTGTCCTCGGCCTTGTTCGCACTGCTGATACGCGCCTGGCTGGAACAGGCGCTGGCGGTGCCCGGACTGTTTGCCGTGATGGCCGAGCGGCGGCTGCAGGCGGCGCTGAACGGCATGCTGTCCACGCCGGAGAAAGCCTGGTCGCTGGAGCAGCTGGCGGCGGTGTGCCACATGTCGCGCGCGACGTTCGCCCGCCTGTTCAAGCAGGCCGCCGGCGCCACGCCGGCCGACGTGCTGGCGCAGCTGCGCATGGCGCAGGCGGCGCGCCTGCTGGACGCCGGCAGGCAAGCCGGCGATGTCGCGGAATCAGTCGGCTACCAGTCCGAAGCCGCGTTCAACCGCGCCTTCAAACGTCAGTACGGAGTGGGGCCTGGCGCCTGGCGGCGGCGGGCGCCTCAATGACCAGATCCGATACGGCGATGGCGACGCAAGGCAGGATGTAGCCTTCGCGCTTTTCGTCGGCGCTCAGGCCCGGCCATTCGATCTTGTAGCGCACCGTGCCGCTGGTCTTCAGGCAGATGCAGGTGCGGCAGGTGCCGTTGCGGCAGGAGCTGGGCAGCGTGATGCCGGCCCGCTCGGCGGATTCCAGCACCGTCGCCGGCGCCGCCGTTTCAAACGTCCAACCTTGCCCGTGCAGGGTCACGCTCGCCGTGTCGGTCTCGCTCATGCCAGTGCCGCGCCATGTGGTGAAACCAGCATGATAACCGCAGTTGCCCCCTCCCCGGCAGCATCAGGCCATCAGCTTGAGCCGGGGCTTGGCGATGCGCGCGGCAGGCGGCGGCGCTGCGGGCCGCAGCGGCATCGCCGAACCATGCCGGTCCGCCAGTCCGCCCTGCAGCTTGAACACCGCCATCGCCTGCGACACGCACAGCGTCTGCTGCGCCAGATTGCCCGCCGCCGCGGCCGCCTCCTCCACCAGCGCCGCGTTCTGCTGCGTGATGTTGTCGATCTGGATCACCGCCTGGTTGACCTGGCCGATGCCGGTGCTCTGCTCGCGCGTCGAACTGGAAATATCCTCCATCACCTGCGACACGCGGCCCACGGCGGCGATCAGTTCGGTCATGATGACGCCGGCGCGGTCGGTCAGCACCTCGCCCGCCTTGACCCGCTCGATCGACACGTCGATCAAGGCCTTGATTTCCTTGGCGGCCGTGGCCGAACGCTGCGCCAGGTTGCGCACCTCGCTGGCCACCACGGCAAAGCCGCGTCCCTGCTCGCCGGCCCGCGCCGCCTCCACCGCGGCGTTCAGTGCGAGGATATTGGTCTGGAACGCGATGCCGTCGATCAGGCCGATGATGTCGAGGATCTTGTTCGACGAGGTGCTGATATCGCCCATCGTCGACACCACCTGCGACACGATGCTGCCGCCCTGCGCCGCCACCGTCGCGGCGCGCTCGGCCAGCCCGTTGGCGCTGGCGACATTGCTGGCACTCTGCTGGACGGTCGAAGTGAGTTGCTCCATGCTGGCGGCAGTCTGCTGCAGGCTGGAGGCCTGGGATTCCGTGCGGCCCGACAAATCCATATTGCCGTTGGCGATTTCGCCGGTTGCCGTGGAAATCTCGGCGAAATTGGCGCGCACGTCGCCGATGATGCTGTGCAGGTTGATATTTGTCTGCCGCAACGCCGCCAGCAACTGGCCGACCGCATCATCGCGCCGCACCTCGATCGACGCCGTCAAGTCGCCGCCAGCCATCACGCGCGCGGCGCGGGTGGCCTGTTCGAGCGGCATGGCAACATGCACATAGAGATTGCGGCCAAACCACGCCATGCCCAGCATGGCACACAGCGCCAGCGCACCCAGCCAGCCGCGCGCGGCGTCGATGCCGGCGCTCTCCATGCCCAGCAGCGCGGCGGCCAGCAAGGCCAGTACGCCGCCCGTCAGCGCGGTGGCGGCGGCGACCTGGCGCGCCAGCGACATCCGCAGCAGATCGCGCACGCGCGCGGCCAGGCCGGTCGACACGACGCGCCCGTTCACAATGCGCAGGCGCTTGGGATTACCGGACTTGAACTGGCGGTACAGCGCGTCCGCCTGGCGCACCTGCTCGCGGCTCGGCTTGGTCCGCACCGACAGATAACCGACCGGCTTGCCGCGCTCGATCACCGGCGTGACGTTCGCCAGCACCCAGTAAAAGTCGCCGTTCTTGCAGCGGTTCTTCACCAGTCCCGTCCACGGTGCGCCGCTCTTGATCGTGCTCCACAGATCGGCGAACGCCTCGACCGGCATGTCGGGATGCCGCACGATGTTTTGCGGCGCCCCCATCAGCTCGGCTTCGGTGAACCCGCTGACTTCAATGAAATAGGGATTGGCGTAGTTGATATTGCCTTGCAAATCGGTGCTGGAAACGATGGTCTTGCCGTCTTCCATGACGTATTCATTTTGCGTGATTGGACTGTTGGTGCGCATGACCATTCCTTTTATATTTGTTCATATGAAAGGGCGAGCCGGGGTTTGGGGAGCGCCACCGGCGGCAGTGGCCGGCGATTCCAGAATAGACGGGTTCTCCGAGCAAAACTCTCACAAACTGTCACGCGCAGGCATTAGCAGCAGTTTAGTTGCTGCTTTTTGATCCAGATCAAATTTCTTGTGCGGCATCGCAACGGAATCTAATCGGGCTTGAAATTTTGCCCCAACGACATCGGTTTGTTCAACAAAATCGTTTGTGGATTCCGGCAAATTACGACTAGCACAACGATAGTCGCCAGATAGGGCAGCATCGACAGGAATTCCGCGGGAACGGCCAGCCCCATGCCCTGGCCGTGGAACTGCAGCACCGTCACGCCGCCGAACAGGTAGGCGCCCACCATCACGCCGCGCGGCTTCCACGTCGCGAACACCACCTGCGCCAAGGCGATCCAGCCGCGCCCCGCCGTCATGCCCTCGACCCACATCGGCGTCAGCGCCAGTGACAGATAGGCGCCGCCCAGACCCGCCATCGCACCACCGAACAGCACCGTGCCGTAGCGCAGGCCGATCACCGGATAGCCGATCGCGTGCGCGCTGTGCGGCGACTCGCCGACCGCGCGTATCACCAGCCCCAGATGCGTGCGCGCCAGTATCCAGCCGATCAGCACCACCAGCGCCACCGAGCCGTACACCATCGCATCGAAGCGGAACAGCAGCGGTCCGACAAACGGCATATCCGACAGCAGCGGAAAATGCAGGTGCGGCATCGGCTCCACCGTCTGCCCCACCAGCCCGCGTCCGATGAAGGCCGACACGCCGATGCCGAACAAGGTCAGCGCCAGCCCGGTGGCCACCTGGTTGGTCTGCAGGGTCAGCACCAGGAAGCCGAAGATCAGCGACATCAGCATGCCCGCCGCAATCGCCGCCAGGAGTCCCAGCCACATCTGCCCCGTGCCCAGCGTGACGCCGAAGCCCACCACGGCGCCGACCAGCATCATGCCCTCCATGCCCAGATTGAGCACGCCGGAGCGCTCGGTCACCAGCTCGCCCATCGAGGCGACCACCAGCGGCGTGGCGGCGCCCGCCGTGCTGGCGAGGAAGGCGATCATCAATTCGGTGGTCATCATGCTGGCTCTCCTGCGGCAACGGGCAAGCGGCGCTTGCGCGGCTTGAAGCGGTAATGGATAAACAGGTCGGCGGCCAGCAGGTAAAACAGCAGCAGCCCCTGGAACATGCCGGTGATGGCGGACGGCACCTGCAGTTCGATCTGCGCCGTCTCGCCACCGATGTACAGCAGCGACATCAGCAACGCCGACAGCACCACGCCCAGCGGATGCAGGCGCCCCACGTAGGCGACGATGATGGCCGCGAAGCCGTAGCCGGCCGACACCGACGGCTGCATCTGCCCCAGCGGCCCCGCCACCTCGCCCACCCCCGCGATGCCGGCCAGCGCGCCGCTGACCATGAACGCCAGCCACACATTGCGCGGCTCGCTGAAGCCGGCGTACAGCGCGGCGGCCGGCGCCATGCCGCTGACCTGCATGCGGTAGCCGGCAAAGGTGTGCTTGCAGAAGAACCAGGCCGCGCCCGCCGCGATCAGCGACAGGATGAACGCCGCGTTAAGCCGCAAGCCTTCGATCAGCAGCGGCAAGGTGGCCGACTCGCTGAACATCTTCGACTGCGGGAAGTTGAAACCCGCCGGATCGCGCATCGGACCGTGCACCAGATAGCTGAGCAGGTGGTACGCCACGTACACCAGCATCAGGCTGACCAGGATTTCGCTGGTGTTGAAGCGCGTGCGCAGCAACGCCGGTATCGCCGCCCACAACATGCCGCCCAGCGCGCCGGCGACCAGCATCAAGGGCAGCACCCACCATGCCTGCACCTCGTCGAAATACAGCGCGACCGCGCCGGCGGCGATCGCGCCGACGGTCAGCTGGCCGTCGGCGCCGATGTTGTTGACGTTGGCGCGGAAGCCTATCGCCAGGCCGACGCCGCACAGTATCAGCGGCGTCGCCTTCAGCAGCAGCTCGCCGACGCCGTACAGCGTGGTCCAAGGCTTGATGAAGTAGACAAAGAACGCGTGCAGCGGCTCCTGCCCCAGGAAGAAGAACAGCACGGAGCCGGTCAGCAGCATGGCCGCCGCCGCGATCAGCGGCGAGGCCAGCATCATGCGGCGCGATGGTTCGGGACGTCGTTCAAGCCGCGACATGTTCTGCTCCCTGATAGTTGAAATCGCCGCTCATCCAAACGCCGATCTGGTTGATGCCGGTGCTCGCCGCAGGCACCGCCCGCGACAGACGCCCGTCCGCCAGCACGGCGATGCGGTCGCTCATCATGAACAGTTCGTCCAGCTCCTCCGACAGCACCAGCACCGCGACGCCCTGGTCGCGCATGTCGATGATGGCCTGCCGTATCAGCATGGCGGCGCCGATGTCCACGCCCCATGTGGGTTGGGCGAACACCATCACCTTGGGCGCCAGCGCGATCTCGCGGCCGACGATGAACTTCTGCAAATTGCCGCCGGAGAGCGATGCCGCCGCCGATTCCTCGCCGCCGCATTTGACGTTGAAACGCGCGATCACCTTGCGCGCGAACGCGCGCACCGCGCCGCGCTGTATCAGGCCACGCTTGACCATGCCGGTGTTGGCGGCGGGAAGATAGCCGGTCAGCAGCGCGTTATCGGCCAGCGACAGGTCAGGCGCGGCGCCGCGTCCAAGACGCTCTTCCGGAACGAAGCCCAGCCCCAGTTGGCGGCGCTGCGCCGCGTCCAGCACGCCGACGTCCTGTGTGCCGAGGCGGATGGCGCCCTGACCGTGCATCAGTGGACGCTCGCCGGAGATCGCCTTCAGCAGCTCCTGCTGGCCGTTGCCGGAGATGCCGGCGATGCCGACGATCTCCCCGCTGCGCAGCTCCAGGCCGATGTCCTTCAGCCGCGTGCCGAACGGATCCTCGCTGGCCACATTCAGCTTGTCGATGGCGAGCATCACCTGTCCCGGCTCGCGCGGCTTGTGCACGCACACCGGCAGCTCGCGGCCTATCATCAGTTCCGCCAGCGACTTCGCGCTTTCCTCCTTCGGGTTGGCGGTGCCGGACACGCGTCCCGCCCGCAGCACGGTCGCCTTGTCGCACAAGGACTGGATTTCATCGAGCTTGTGACTGATATACAGGATGCTGACGCCCTCGGACGCCAGCCGCCGCAGCGATTCGAACAGCTTGAGCACCGCATCGGGCGTCAGCACCGACGTCGGTTCGTCCATGATCAGCAAGCGCGGCGACTGCAGCAGGCAGCGCACGATCTCCACCCGCTGCCGCTCGCCGACCGACATGCTGTGCACCAGCCGCTGCGGATCGAGCGGCAGGCCGTATTGTTCGGAGACGGCGCGGATGCGCGGCGCCAGTTCGGCCGGCGTCACCTTGTCGTCCAGCGCCAGCGCGATGTTCTCGGCCACCGTCAGCGTCTCGAACACCGCGAAGTGCTGGAACACCATGCCGATGCCCAGCTTGCGCGCATCGTGCGGCGAGTGGATGTTCACCTGCCGCCCTTCCCACATGATCTGGCCCTCGTCCGGCCTGGTGACGCCGTAGATGATCTTCATCAGCGTGCTTTTGCCGGCGCCGTTTTCGCCCAGCACGGCGTGGATCTCACCGGGCATGACGGTCAGGTCGACTTCGGCGTTCGCCACCACCGACGGATAAATCTTGGAGATGCCCAGCATCCGCAGGCGCGGCTCGTTCATCGGCGTTTTCCTTCATCGTATACAAATTGAATACCAAACCAGACGCAATTTGCATGCCATCGCAATGCGCCGGGAACGCTCTGTTTTGGGAAGACAAGTGCACTAAATATGCCACAGATGTTCACCAAAAACGTGCAAACCGTTCAAAAATGAGGACAAAACAAAGTAGTTTCGTACACAATCATAGACAAGAATAGTTAGCACGGTTCCTGCTTTACGAGTATCAGCACTACTCTCACGGAGAATCGAACAATGCCACCACCAGGTCCTGCGCGCCCACAAGGCAAACGCAAAACCACCAGCAAGGCCGAACCCGCGGCCAGGTCCGCCGTTGCGCGCGCCGTTGCATCAACCGCTACGCCAGGCGCCGCCATCAAACGCGGCACCACCGCCGTCGACATGCGCATCTACCGCGCCGTCGTCAACGCCGTCATGAGCCATCGCCTGCCGCCCGGCACCCACCTGGGCGAGGCCGATTTCTGCGAGCTGTATCAAGTCAGCCGCACCACCGTGCGCAAGGCGCTGCAACGGCTGGCGCACGATCACATCATCGAGCTGCGGCCCAATCGCGGCGCCGTCATCGCCTCGCCGACGCCGGAAGAAGCGCGTGAAATCTTCGCCGCGCGGCGCGCCATCGAAAGGGAGATCGTGCCGCTGGTGATACGCAACGCAACGCCGGAATCGCTGCGGCAGATCCGCGCCGCGCTGCAGGCCGAGGACGACGCGCGCCGCACCGGCGACCGCGCCGGCTGGATACGGCTGGGCGGCGAGTTCCACATCCTGCTGGCGGAACTGGCGGGCAACCGCGTGCTGCAGCGCTTCATGGCGGAACTGGTGTCGCGCTGCTCGCTGATCATCGCGCTGTACGAAACGCCCGGCGCCCCCATGTGCGAGAACGACGAGCACCAGGACCTGGCCACGCTGATCGAAAAAGGCAAGGTGGCCGAGGCCACGCACCTGATCGAGCACCACCTGCTGGAAATCGAAGCGCGCCTGCGTCTGGGCGTAGTGGACAAGAAAGTCAGCCTGGCGGAAGCGCTGTCGGGGTTTTAAGGTGGCCCGCAATTTGCTAGAGAAGTTGAATGAGATTGAATTCAATCATCAAACAAGATTGGATACAAAAGAAGTCCTTACATAACCAACCTGACTGGAGTTCACATGCCTCATCTCATCGCCCGCGGTATCTCGCTCACGCTGCTCGCCGGTTGCGCATGCCTCGCACAAGCCGCCGACTGGAGCGACACCTCGCTCAGCTACCGCTACGGCACCAAGTTCGCCGAGCCGTTCAACAACAACGACATCACCAAGAACATCGTCAACTTCAGCAGCGTATCGGGCTACAAGTACGGCAAGAACTTCTTCAGCGTCGACCTGCTGATGTCGTCCGAGCTCGATCCATCGGCGGCCGGCTCGAACAGCGGCGCGCACGAGGCGTATGCGCTCTACCGCCACACGCTGGACCTGGGCAAAGTCACCGGCGGCAACTGGGCGTTCGGCCCGGCGCGCGGCGTCGGCATCACCGGCGGCTTCGATTACAACAGCAAGACCGACGCCGGCTACAACTCGAAGAAACGCATGCTGGTGCTGGGCCCCACGCTGATGCTGGACGTACCGGGCTTCCTGGACGTCAGCCTGCTGGCCCTGTGGGAATCGAACGCGCCATACAACACCTTCACCAACCAGGCCACGCCGCGCTATTCGTACAAGACCCACGCGATGCTGACCGGCGCCTGGGGCATCCCGTTCAACATCGGCATTCCGCTGTCGTTTGAAGGCTACGCCAACTTCATCACCGCCAAGGGCAAGAACGAATTCGGCGGCGGCACCTCGCCGGAAACCAACATCGACATGCAGATCATGTACGACATGAGCGGCGCGGTCGGCGCGGCAAAGAACACCTTCAAGGTCGGCGTCGAATACCAGTACTGGAAAAACAAGTTCGGCAACCCCGACAAGAACAACCCCGGCGCCACCGCGAAAACCCCGATGGTGCGCGCGGAGTACCACTTTTAAACCGCTTCCAAATCTCACTTCCAAGGAAACCGTATGATGAATCGTCGCAAAGTATTGGCCCTGGCCGCGCTGGCCGCCGCAACCATCGGCATGTCCGCTTCCGCTTTCGCCGCGGATCCGCTGAAGATCGGCTTCGTCTACGTCGGCCCGGTCGGCGACGCCGGCTGGACCTACGCCCACGACCAGGCCCGCCTGGCGATGGAGAAGGAACTCGGCGCCAAGGTCAAGACCACCTACGTGGAAAACGTGCCGGAAGGCGCGGACGCCGAACGCGTGATCCGCAAGCTGGTCGCAGAAGGCAACAAACTGATTTTCACCACCTCGTTCGGCTACATGAACCCGACCGAGAAAGTCGCCAAGACCACGCCGGGCGTGGTGTTCCTGCACGCCACCGGCTTCAAGACCGGCAAGAACCTGGGCACCTACGAATCGCGCTTGTACGAAGGCGCCTATCTGAACGGCGTCATCGCCGGCAAGATGACCAAGTCGAACACGCTGGGCTTCATCGCCTCCTTCCCGGTGCCTGAGGTGATCCGCAACATCAACGCCTACACGCTGGGCGCGCAAAGCGTCAACCCGGCCATCAAGACCAAGGTGATCTGGGTGAGCTCGTGGTACGACCCGGCGAAAGAGCGCCAGGCGGCTGAAACCCTGGTGGCGCAAGGCGCCGACGTGATGGCGCAGAACACCGACTCGCCGGCCACGCTGCAAGTGGCGCAGGAAAAAGGCGTGTACGCATTCGGCTGGGATTCGGACATGTCCAAGTTCGCACCGAAGGCGCACCTGACGGCGGCCACCAACAACTGGGCCACCTACTACACCGAGACCGCCAAGGCCGTACTGGCCGGTACCTGGAAAACCGGCGAATACCGTGGCGGCATGAAGGAAGGCATGGTCAAGATGTCGGCGCTGAACGCCGTCGTGCCGGCCGCCGCCGCCAAGATCTTCGAAGAGAAGAAGGCCGCGCTCACCGCCGGCACCTTCAATCCGTTCACCGGTCCGATCAAGGACCAGTCGGGCGCGGTCAAGTACGCCGCCGGCGTGCCGGTGCCGCTGAAGGACCTGCTGTCGATGAACTTCTACGTGCAAGGCGTGGAAGGCTCGATTCCAAAGTGAACCCGGATCCGGTCCTGTTGAACGACTGGCACCCGGTCGCGATCTCGCAGCAGATCGCGACCGGCGCGGTCACGGCCACCGATCTGCTGGACACGCGCCTGGCTCTTTGGCGCGACAGCGGCGGTGTGCTGCACGCGTGGGAAGACCGCTGCCCCCATCGCGGCACTCGCCTGTCGATGGGCTCTTTGCACAACGATACGCTGCGCTGCGCCTACCACGGCTGGACCTTCGGCAGCGAAGGCCGCTGCAAGCACATTCCCGCCCTGCCCGCGCTGGGCGAGCCCAACCTGAAGGCGCAGGTCGCCACCTTCAACGTGCGCGAACGCCATGGACTGGTATGGGTCTGCCTCGGCATGCCCGCCCAGCCGGAGCCGCCGCGCTTCCCCGAATTTTCCGACGCCGCGCTGCGCAAGGTCTGGTGCGGACCGTACGACGTGCAAAGCAGCGGGCCGCGCATCGTCGAGAACTTCCTCGACATGGCGCACTTCGCCTTTGTCCACGAAGGCATCCTCGGCGCGCAGGAGCAGGCCGCCATCGCCGACTACACCGTCGAAAGCTTCGACGATGCGGACTACGGCAGCGGCGTCTGGGCCAAACAATGCCGCGCATGGCAGCCGCAGGCCAGCAAGGCCGCCACCGGCGGCAGCGACATCGAGTACAGCTACCGCGTGGTGCGGCCGCTGACCGCAGTGCTGACCAAGCATCCGCCGGACAGCGTGCGCGAGGCGATCGCGCTGATGCTGCAGCCGCTGACCGAAACCACCACGCGCGTCTGGATCATCCTTGCGCTGAACGACTTCACCTCCAGCGACGACGACCTGCGCGCCTTCCAGGACACCATCTTCCTGCAGGACCAGCCGATACTGGAAAGCCAGAGCCCGGCCAAGCTGCCGCTGATCCCCGGCGCCGAAGTGTCGGTGGTATGCGACCGCATGTCGCTGGCCTACCGCGCCTACCTGAAGCAGCAGAATCTGCACTACGGAGTACTACGATGAGCGCACCGACACCGCAAGACCACGAATTCCTCACCCGCGTGCTGGCGCTGGCGCAGCGCTCGCGCGACGAAGGCCACCATCCGTTCGCCGCCATGGTGGTCGCCGCCGACGGCACCGTCATCTCGGAGGCGATGAACGCCTCCAGCAGCGACCGCACAGCGCACGCCGAGATGAACGCGCTGCGACAGGCTTCCCAGCGCCACAGCCCCGAACAGCTGGCCACCGCCACGCTGTACGCCAACGCCGAGCCGTGCGCCATGTGCGCCGGCGGCACCTACTGGAGCGGCGTCGGTCGCGTGGTATATGCGATGTCGGAAGCGAGTCTGCTGGAACTGACCGGCAGCGATCCGGAAAACCCGACCTTGTCGCTGCCCTGCCGCGACGTGTTCGCGCGCGGCCAGCGCCCGACTGAAGTCATCGGCCCGATGCGGGAAGATGAGGCGCGCGTCGCGCACGCCGGATTCTGGCATAAATAGAGGCACAAATAGCGGCACAAATAGCTGATGCATTCCGTACCGCCGAGGATCATAATTGTGATCCGGCGTGACGGAGATCGACGTGGCAAATCGGACAAAATTGCGGGGCGTGGCTGCGCTGTATGCGCTGATGCTGGCGGCTTGCGGCGGAGGCGGAGGCGGCAACGGCGGCCCCGGCTCGGCGTCCGCCTTCCTGCATCTGGGTTCGTTCGGACCGCGCCGGCTGGTCAGCACCATCCCCAGCGCCAGCATCGCCCCGGTGCAACTGGTCGATAACCAGGAAACCCTGCTGGCGCAGGCCGACCTGGTGTTCGTGGACGCCATCGGCACCGGCTTCTCGCAAGCGGTCGCGCCCAGCGCCAACCAGGATTTCTGGGGCGTCGACAGCGACGCCGCCGCCTTCCGCGATTTTGTGCAGCGTTATATCGCCGTCAACAAGCGCGAAGCCTCGCCCAAATTCCTGCTCGGCGAATCGTACGGCGCGCCCCGCACGGCGGTGCTGGCCAACCTGCTGGAAATCGCCGGCGTCCAGCTGGCGGGCGTGGTGCTGCACTCGGCCATCATGGACTACAACAGCAACTGCGGCGTGCTCGATCCAGGCGCCATCAGCTGCGAGGGCTACATCCCCACCTACGCCGCCACCAGCGCCTACCACGGCCGGGCCACGCCGGCGCCGGCCGACTTCAACGCCTTCGTCCAGCAGGCGCGCAGCTTCGCCGCCGGCGACTATCGCAGCGCCATCGCGGCTTATCTGACGAACAAGGTTGCGCCGCCGGCCAGCGTGATCGCGCAACTGGTCAACGACACCGGCATACCCACGCTGACCTGGCAGCAGAACTTCGACATGGGACCGGGCTATTACCAAGCCAACGCCGTCCCCGGCCAGCTGCTAGGCCGCTACGACGCCCGCGTCTCGGCGCCCGCCGGCAGCGCGCTGACGGTGGACGGCGATCCGTCGCTGACGGTGATCAACGCCGCCTTCTCCAGCAGCATCGCCACCTACCTGACCGGCGAGCTGCATTACAGCGCGCGCTCGGGCTACGTCAGCTTCAACGACATCGTCAACCGCTGGAACTTCAGCCACGACGGCAGGCAGCTGCCGGACACCCTGCCCGACCTGGCCGCCGCCATGACGCTGAACCCGAAACTGCGGGTCATGGCCGTCAACGGCTATCACGACCTGGCCACGCCCTTCCACCAGACCGAGCTCGATTTGGCGCGCTTGGGCACCAATCCGTTAATTGTGCTGAAATATTATGCAAGCGGCCATATGACGTATCTGGACGACACTGCGCGCCGCTTGCAGCAAAGTGATTTGATTAATTTCGTTAATAGCGTCACAGTTGCACAATAAAGCCGCGCATCGGGCTAAAAGGCGATGCTGGGGAGACAACCATGAAACAGCTGTTCCAGTTGGCGATATTGGCCGCCGCCGCCGCGTACACCGGCGCGGGCGCGCTGGCGCAAGCACCGCAGCCCGAAACCGCGGCACCCACCGTGCTGTCGGCGCCCGTACATCCCGACCCGTATATCCCGCCCAGCATGCGCAAGCCGCCCCGTGACGGCGCGGCCGGCCCGGTGCTGCAGTTCCATGCGATGCAAAAGCTGAAGAAACGCTTTGAAGAGGCAGACCTCAACGGCGACGGCTACCTGAGCCGCGACGAGGCGCACAAGGCCGGCCTCGGCTTTGTCGAAAAGAACTTCGACCATATCGACAGCGCCCAGCGCGGCAGCGTCAACTTTGAAGACTTGAAAGCCTTCATCATCCAGCGCCGCGAGGAATCGCGCTCGCGCTGAACTCCCGCCTCAGGTGGCCGGCGGGGCGTCGCGGCGCGGCAGCGTCAGCGTGAAGACCGAGCCCTCGCCGGGACTGCTGCGCAGGGTCAGGCTGCCCTCGTGCACCTCGGCCAGCTGGCGCGAAATGTACAAGCCCAATCCCAGTCCTGCCGGCGCCGACGTGCCGGCGCCGCGCTCGTACGGCTCAAAAATCGTTTGCTGGTGTTCCGGCGCCACGCCGGCGCCCTGGTCGCGCACGTCCACCCGCACCTGGTCCTGCTCGACGTGCAAAGTCACCGTCACCGGCTGCGCGGCGCCGTAGCGCAGCGCGTTGGTCAGCAGGTTGACGACGATCTGTTCGATGCGGAACTCGTCCCACCAGCCGCTGACCGGCGTGGGCGCGTCCAGCGTGATGCTGCTGCCGGCGATGCCGGCCTGCGGCGTCAGGTCCTGCACCAGCCGGCGCAGCAGGCCGGACAGCTCGACCCAGCCCGGCCGCAGCGACAGCTTGCCGCTGCGGATGCGCGACACGTCCAGCATGTCGTCGATCAAGCGGATGATGCTCTGGATCTGGCGGTCGTCGCGCGCCACCATGCGCTGCAGCTGCTCGGCGCCGAAGGCCGCCATATTGCCACGCTCCAGCTGCATCTTGCGCAGCTGGGTTTCCAGGTACAGCGTGTTGAGCGGCGTGCGCATCTCGTGCGACACCATGGACATGAATTCGTCGCGCATCGCCAGCGCGCGCTGCAGCTGGGCTTGCGCGGCGTTCAGCTCGGCCAGCGTGGCTTCCTGCTGCTGCCGTGCCAGCTCCAGCGCCTCGACCTGGCGCCGCATCGCCTCGCGCTGCTCGTACAGCGCCACGAACACCTGCACCTTGCCGTTGACGGCGCGGGCATCGAGCGGCTTGTACAGCACATCGACCGCGCCCGCCTCGTAGCTCTTGAACGAGTAATTCAGCTCCTTGCCGGCCGCCGTGACGAACACGATGGGGATGTGCCGCGTCTTGTCGGTGCCGCGCATCAGCTCGGCCAGCTCGAAGCCGTCCATGCCCGGCATCTGCACGTCGAGGATGGCCATGGCGAAGTCGTGCTGCAACAGCAGCGCCAGCGCCTCCTCGCCCGAGCCGGCCTGGTGGATCTCGCGGCCCTCGCCGCGGATGATCGCGTTCAGCGCCTGCAGGTTTTCCGGCAGATCGTCGACGATCAGCAATTTGGTCGGGTGCTCGGCTTGCATTAATAGTTCTCCAGCATCAACAGCAATGTGTGTATATCGTCCAACGGCAGGATCAGGTCCGGCGCCCGCAAACGGATGGCTTCCCGCGGCATGGTCGGCACTTCCGCCTCGGCCGGATCCTGCACCACCGTCAGGCCGCCGGCGCGGCCGATGGCGGCCAAGCCGGCGGCGCCGTCCTGGTTGGCCCCCGTCAGCAGGATGCCGGCCAGCGCCGGGCCGTAGGCGTCGGCCGCCGATTCCATCAGGTAATCAATCGCCGGCCGCGCAAAGTGCAGCGGAGCCTCGCAGCTGAGCGAAAAACTGCGATCCGTCTCAACAGACAAATGGTAGCCGGAACCGCCAAAATACAGCGTTCCGGACAACACCGGCTCCTTGTCGGCGGCCTCCCGCACCGGCAACGCCATGCGCTGCTGGAACACCTCGGCCAGCAGGCTTTGGCGGCCGTCCGGCATGTGCAGCAAGGCCACCACGGCGCGGCCATAGCCCGCCGGCAAGCCCGGCAACAGGCGCAGCAGCGCGCCCACGCCGCCGGCCGAGGCGCCGATCACCACCGCCTCGATGGCGCGCCCGGCCAGCGCGGCCTTGATGGACTCGGCGGCGGTCGGCGCCATGTCAGCGCTTCCGGAACAGCCGTTCGCGCTTCACCACCGGCTCGAAGTTCGGCGCATAGGCGGAGAAATCGATGCTTTCCTTGCTGCCCAGGCCGAGGAAGCCCCGATGG
This sequence comes from Duganella hordei, assembly GCF_040369125.1. Lineage (NCBI taxonomy): Bacteria > Pseudomonadati > Pseudomonadota > Betaproteobacteria > Burkholderiales > Oxalobacteraceae > Duganella > Duganella hordei. The sequence goes on along the minus strand of NZ_BPWI01000011.1, from coordinate 62,472 downwards.
CACAGCGATTCGTAAAACAGGCCGAAAGCGCGCTCCTGCAACTTTTTCTTAAAGTAAATCATGACGTTGCGGCAGCTGATCAGGTGGGTTTCCGCGAACACCGAGTCGGTGGCCAGGCTGTGGTCGGCGAAGGTGACGTTTTCGCACAGCGCGCCGTCGAACAGCGCGGCGTCGTAGGCCGCCGTGTAGTAGTCGGAAAAACTGCGGGTGCCGCCGGCCGCCTGGTAGTTCCCGGCGTACTCGCGCACCGCGTCCAGCGGGAACACGCCCTTGCGCGCCTTGTCCAGCGACTGCGGATTGATGTCGGTGGCGTAGATCATGCTGCGTTCCAGCAAGCCCTCTTCCTTCAGCAGGATGGCCATTGAAAACACTTCCTCGCCGGTGCTGCAGCCGGCGATCCAGATCTTCAGCGACGGGTAGGTGCGCAGCACCGGCACCACGTGTTCGCGCAGCGCCGCGTAGTAGCTCGGGTCGCGGAACATCGACGTCACCGGTATCGTCAGGAATTGCAGCAGCTGGCTGAACGCGGCCGGCTCGTGCATGATGCGCGCCTGCAGCGCCGAGATGCTGGCGCAATCCATCTCGCGCAGCGCGTGCAGCACGCGGCGCTTTTGCGAGGCGCCGGTGTAGTCGCGGAAGTCGTAGCTGTATTTCATGTAGATGGCTTCCATCAACACTTTGAGCTCGATGTCGGTGTCACTATGTTGCATGGTAAGACCCTTGCATCGTCAGGTCCGTTCACCGTTCGGCATCCACACCCGCAGCAGCGAGTACATGCGCGACAGGTCGATCGGCTTGGCCAGGTAGTCGCTGGCGCCGGCCGCCAGGCACTGCTCCTGGTCGTCCTTCATGGCCTTGGCCGTGATGGCGATGATCGGCAGGCGGGCAAAGCGGGCTTCGGCGCGGATGCGGCGCGTCGCCTCCAGGCCGTCCATGCCCGGCATCATCACGTCCATCAGCACCAGGTCGATGTCCGGCACCTCGTTGAGCTTGGCGATCGCCTCGAAGCCGTTGCGGCCCACCTCGACCAGCACGCCTTTCTGCTCCAGCGCGCTGGTCAGCGCGAAGATGTTGCGCACGTCGTCGTCCACCAGCAGGATGCGGCGGCCCTCGAACACGCGGTCGCGCGAGCGCACCGTGCGCAGCATGTTCTGCCGCTCGCTGGACAAATCGGCCTCGACCTTGTGCAGGAACAGCGTCACCTCGTCGAGCAGGCGCTCCGGCGAACGGGCGCCCTTGATGATGATGGAGCGTGAATACTTGTGCAGGTCGGCCTCCTCGGCGCGCGACAGGTTGCGGCCGGTGTAGACGATCACCGGCGGGAAGGCCGCCAGCGATTCGCCCGCCATGCGCTGCAGCAGCTCGTTGCCCTGCATGTCGGGCAGCTTGAGGTCGATGATCATGCAATCGTAGACGGTGGTGCGCAGCAGCGCCAGCGCTTCCTCGCCGCTGCCGACGGCGACGATCTCGACATCGTCGTCGGAGATCAGCTGCACCACGCTGTCGCGCTGGCGGCTGTCGTCCTCGACCAGCAGCACGCGCTTGATCTTCTGCGTCAGCTTGCCTTCGATGCGGCGGAACACTTCCATCAGCTGCTCGCGGGTGGTCGGCTTCAGCGCGAAGCCGATCGCGCCCAGGTGCAGCGCCGCCTCGCCGTTGTCGGAACCGGACACCACGTGCACCGGAATGTGGCGCGTCTGCGCATCGTCCTTCAGCAGCTGCAGCACCGACAGGCCGGAACGGTCCGGCAGGCGGATGTCGAGCAGCACCGCGTCCGGCCGGTATTCGCGCGCCAGCGCCAGCCCCTCGTCGGCGTCGAAGCCGACCAGGCAGCTGTATTGTTTTTCGTGCGCCAGGTCGTACAGGATGCGGGCGAAGGTGGCGTCGTCCTCGATCACCAGCACCAGGCGGCGGCCGGCCGCGGCGCCCTCCTCCAGCAGCGCGCGGTCGTCGTCGAAGGCGCGTTCGCGCGGCGGCGGCGGCAACGGCGATGGCGACGGCGCCGCGGCGTCGTACTCGACCGCCCAGGCCGGCGGCGGCGCAGGACTGGCGACGGCCGTGCTGCCGGACCTTGCCGCCGGCGCAGTCCACACCAGCGGCAAGGTCAGCGTGAAGCAGCTGCCCTTGCCCGGTTCGCTGATCAGGCCGATGTCGCCGCCCAGCAACTGCGCCAGGTCGCGCGAGATCGACAGGCCGAGTCCGGTGCCGCCGTACTTGCGGCTGGTGGTGCCGTCGGCCTGCTGGAAGGCGTTGAAGATGCCCTGCTGGTCTTCGGCGCGGATGCCGATGCCGCTGTCCTGCACCGAGAAGGCGACACGTTCGGCGCCCGCCGCCCGTACCGCCAGCGTGATCTGGCCGGTGCTGGTGAACTTGAGCGCGTTCGACAGCAGGTTCTTGAGGATCTGTTCCAGCCGCTGGCGGTCGGTGACCATGTCGTGGACCAGCTCGTCGGCGATCCGCACGTGGAAGGCCAGTTTCTTTTGCTGCGCCAGCGGGTCGAACACCATCGCCATGCCTTCGACCACGTGGCGTACCGACAGCTGCTCCGGCACCAGGTCCAGCTTGCCCGCCTCGACCTTGGAAATGTCGAGGATATCGTTGATCAGGTTCAGCAGGTCGTTGCCGGCCGAATAGATCGTGTTGGCGAAGCGCACCTGCTCCTCGTTCAGGTTGCCGGCCGTGTTTTCCGACAGCAGCTTGGCCAGGATCAGCGAGCTGTTGAGCGGCGTACGCAGCTCGTGCGACATATTGGCCAGGAATTGCGATTTGTACTGGCTGGCGCGTTCCAGCTCGGTGGCGCGCTCCTCCAGGTCCAGCTGCGCCTTGCTCAGCGCGGCGTTCTTCTGGTCCAGCGCCACGCCCTGCTCGGCCAGCTGCTCGTTGGTCTGCTCCAGCTCGGCCTTCTGGTTTTCCAGGCTGGCCTGCGACTCTTCCAGCACGCGCGACTGTTCCTCCAGCTCCTCGTTGGCGGTGCGCAGCTCTTCCTGCTGCACCTGCAGTTCCTCGTTGAGCTGCTGGGTTTCGACCAGCACTTCCTGCAGGCGCTGGCGCGACGAGCTGGCTTCGATGGCGTTGCCGACATTGCCCTTCACCATGGTCAGGAAATCGACGTCGCGCTCGGAGATCGGGCGCAGCAGGCCCAGCTCGACCACGCCGTTGATCTCGCCATCGTTGTCGAGCGGCGCCAGCAGCACGCTGGCCGGCGCGCCGCCGCCGAGGCCGGAACTGACCTGGATGTAGTCGGCCGGCACATTGTCCAGCCGGAGCACGCGGCGTTGCAGCGCCGCCTGCGCGACCAGGCTTTCAGCCGGCTTGATGCGCTGCTCGCGCTGCGCCCACTCGTCGCTGAAGCCGTACGAGGCCACGCGCTGGAAACTGCCGTCGTCGGCGCGCAGGTACAGCGCGCCGACCACCACATCCATGTAGCGCGCCATGAATTGCAGCAGCGCCGCCGACAGCTGCGGCAGCGCCAGCTGGCCTATGCCCTGCTGCGCCAGCTCGCTCTGGCCGGTGCGCAGCCAGGCCTGCCGCGCCAGCGTTTCGGCATGCGTGGTGTGCTCGCGCAGCGCCAGGTCGTAGACCTTGGACAGGCCCATCAAATCGCGCCGGCCGAACCAGGCCAGGATGCCGCCGACGCCCAGCGTCAGCAGCAGATAGGTGGCGGCCACCCAGGTGGTCACGCTGCGCGCGCTGTCGTTGCGGTCCTGGCGCATCCGCTGCTCCATGGCGATGAAGGCATCGATCTGGCGGCGGATTTCATCGAACTGGGTCTTGCCGCGGCCGGTCTTGGCGGGACCGGTCACGTCGCCGTTGGCGGCGCGCAGCCGTATCATTTCCTGCGCATACTGGTCCCACTGCAATTGCTGGGCGCCGATGACGCTCAGCCGGTCCAGCTGGACCGGACTGTCGTCGACCAGCTGCCCCAGCGACTTCAGACCGGTGGCGACCTTGGGCTTGGCCAGCGTGTACGGTTCGAGAAAGCTTTCATCGCCGGTCAGCATGTAGCCGCGCAGGCCGGTTTCCATGTCCACCATCTGCTTGCTGATTTCGTTGGCGCTGCCGATCACGCGTTCGCTGTGCTCGACCCAGTTCATCGTATTGACCAGGTAAGCCAGCAAGACGACAAACACCCCGGCGCTGACCACGCCGGCGGCCAGCGGCAGCGTGACGTTGCGCGCGAGGATGCGGCGGAAGCCGCTTTCATCCATGGACGACAGATTGGGCATGGTTCTGCCAGGTAGCGAGGAAAGCTGGAAGTTTAGCTCAAACACAAAACTGCTATACCGGCAAAAACCAATCGTGCGCTAGGGAAATAACATAAAAATCAGGCCGCCTCGGGCCAGATCACGCCGTCGGCGCGCACCGTGGTGCGGTTCAGGATGCGGCGGCCGGGGCCGACCGGCGTCGCCTTGTGCGCGACGTGCAGGTTGTCGGCCACCACCACGTCGCCGGGCAGCCAATGGTGGCGGTAGGTGGCGCCGGGGCGCGAGTAATGGCGGTCCACCGCCTGCATCAACGCCTGCGAGCGTTCCGGCCCGTAGCCCAGCACGCCGCCGGTCAGGCCCAGGTTCAGGTACAGCGCCGGAATGCCGGTTTTCGGGTGCTTCAACACCAGCGGGTGCACCACGCCGTTGCGGTGCGCGGTCCGCAGGGCGTCGAATTCCTCGCGGATTTCCGGCTGCAGCTCGGCATAGGCTTGCTGCAAATCGGTGAACAAGGTGTCGCCGCCCTCGCTTGATTGCGCCACCGAGTACCAGAAACTGATCGGCGTCGGCTCCGCGCGGAACGAGCCGTCCGAATGCCAGTAGCGGCCGACGTCGACGTGGCCATCCTCGGGCCGGCTGGCGACGCGGAAGATTTCCGGCAAGCCGTCCAGCTGGCCGCGCATGGCCGGAAAAGTCTCCAGGCTGCCGAACAGTTCGGTGGCGGCGACCTGCTCCGGCGGCGTCAGCGACTGGCCGCGTATCACCAGCATGCCGTACTGCAGCAACGCCGAGCGCAGCAACTGCGCGGTGCCGGGACCGGCCTGGCGCAAGTCCACGCCTTCGATGGTGGCGCCAAAGCTCAAGGGTAAGGGGGTAATGTTCATACGGCCTCCAGGGCTGAAAAGTATGAAATCACTATAATCCCGCACAACTCTGCTGATAATATAGGCGAATCTGCAATCACCTTTGCGCCAGACGCAAAGCCTGCCATGGACCGATTCGCTGAACTCAAAGCCTTCTGCCTGGTCGCCAGCAATGGCGGCTTTTCCGCCGCCGCCCGCCACCTGGGCGTGGCCACGTCCTCGGTCACCCGGCTGGTCGACGCGCTGGAAGTGCGCCTCGGCGCCCCCTTGCTGAACCGCTCGACCCGCAGCATCACGCTGACCGACAGCGGCCGCAACTACTATGAGCACGCGACGCAGATCCTGGCCGCGCTGGACGAGGCCGACGACGCCGCTTCCGGCCGCGACAGCGAAGCGGTCGGCGTGCTGCGCGTGGCCGCGCCGGTGACCCTGGCGATCCGCACCATCGGCCCGCTGCTGCCGGAGCTGGTGCGGCGCTACCCGAAGATGGCGCTGGACATGCGGCTCAGCGACAACTACACCAATATGGTCGACGAGGCGATCGACCTGGCGATCCGCATCGGCACGCCGGAGCGGCAGCCCAACCTGATCGCGCGCAAGCTGGCCGGCCACCGGCGCCACATCTGCGCCAGCCCCGAATATCTGCGCCAGCACGGCAGGCCGCACGCGCCGGCCGACCTGACCGGCCACAACTGCCTGCAGTTTTCCTACGGCGCCAGCCGCCAGACCTGGAAGCTGCGGCGCGGCGGCCAGGAGGCCGAGATCGAGGTGCACGGCAGCCTCAGCGTGAATAATTCGGAGATGCTGCGGCAAGCAGCGTTGAGCGGGTTGGGCCTGGCGCTGCTGCCGGCCTGGCTGATCCACCAGGACCTGGAGCAGGGCATGCTGGTGCCGGTGCTGGATCTGTACGAAACCAACCCCGGCGACATGGATGTGGGAATTTATGCCTTGTATCCGGCCAGCCGCCGCGGTTCGGTGAAGATACGCGTCTTCACCGAACTGCTGACGGCGGCGCTGCAAACTTACAGCTTGTAGTTCAGACCCAGCAAGAACTGGCGGCCGTAGGTGGTGTAGCGCTCGGGCGCGTAGGAGCCGCCCGAGAATGGATCGCCCTGGCGGGTCTGGTAAGGCGAGTTGTTCAGGTTGTTCACCTGGAACAGGAAGGACAGGCCCTTGTAGCGGCCCTGCTCGATCGCGTAGCCCAGCTGCAGGTCGATCTGGCGCTCGGCCAGGATCTCGCTGAAGGCGCGCTGCGCGAACAGGCCGGTGACCTCGCCGCGATAGGCCGAGCGGTAGCGGCGGCTGGCGCGCGCCGAGTAGCCAGACTGCTCGTAGTAGACGGTGAAGTTGGACACCACGCCCGACAGCCCCGGCAGTTTCTCCTTGGTGCCCGGACCGTTGGGATGGATGGTGCTCTCGGTGCCGGACATGCTGCCGGTCACGCCGAAGCCTTCCAGCGGCGCCCACAGCAGGCCGCCGTCCAGCGCGCCCGACAGTTCCACGCCCTTGACCATGCCGCCGGTGCCGTTGGCTGGACGGTTCAAGGTGCCGATATCCTGGATCGGCACGACGGCCGACGGATTCGGGAAGCCGGCAAAGCTGAACGCGGTCTGCTGGTTGTAGATGTAGCTTTGCAGCTTCTTGTACCACAGCGCGCCGGCGATGTAGCTGCGCTTGCCCATGTACTTTTCCATCGACAAATCATACGAGTTGGCGCGCCACGGCTCCAGCTGCGGATTGCCGCCGCTGCCGTTCCACATGCGGGTGGTGGCGTCGACGCCGCCGGAGATGCCGGCGCGCATGTCCGACATCTGCGGACGGGCCACCGTCTTGGCCGCGCCGAAGCGCAGGTTGGTGGTGCTCAGGTACTTGTCGAGGTCGAAGTTCAGGTTCACGCTCGGCAGCCAGTCGGTGTAGCTGGCGCCGCCGGTGATCGAGCCCAGCTTGCCGGAGTTGACGGTGGTGCCGCGCGATTTCTGGTCGACGTTGACGGCCTGCACGCCGATGTTGCCGCGCAGCGGGAACGGACCGACGTCGGTGTCGATGCCGACGCGGCCATAGGCGGTGGTGACTTTCTCGGTCACGCCCCAGTCCTGCAGCGCCTGGTCGTCCGGGCGGGCCGGCTGCATGGTGTAGTACTTGTTCAACGCGCCCAGCACGTCATAGGTCAGCACGCGCGGGATGCCGGCGAAGGCCAGCGAGGTCGACGGCTCGATCAGGTCGGACGACACCGTGGCCGGCGCGCGGCCGTTCTTCAGGTTCCAGTAGTTGTTGGTGTCGGCGTGGGTCTTCTCGCGCTTGCTGTAGTTGACGCCGCCTTCGACGTTGCGGAACATGCCGTCCAGGTCGCGCTTGGCCGACAGCTTGAGCGAACCCAGCGAATCTTCCACCACCGGATGGTGCATGTCCGCATCCTTGCCCCAGCCGCCGACGTCGGTCAGCTTGATGATCTGCGGATCGGCGAAGTTCAGGCTGGGCGTGAAGGTCGGCAGGCCGCTGGCGGTCGGGATCTTGAACTGGAAGTTGTTGTCGGTGATGTGCGATCCGGCAGGGCCCAGGCCGGCGTAGGTTTCCAGCACCATCTCGCGCCGCTTGGCGGTCGAGTAGGACAGGTCGCCGACCAGGGTCCAGCGGTCCTGCTTGAACTGGTTGTTCCAGCCCACGGCGCCAAGCTGGTCCTTGCGCTGGTTGAAGTCGTTGCGCACGATGGGTTCCAGGTTGACCAGCGCGCCGCCCACCAGCAGGCGGGTGCCGCCCTGCGTGACGATCTGCGGATTGTTGTAGGTGACGTCGCTCCACTGGTGCGAGTTCCACATCATGCCGCGCATGGTGGTGTCTTCCTTGAACTCGGAATAGTACAGGTCCAGCGAGGTGCGGAATTCCTTGGACGGACGGTATTCGATCACGCCCATCAGGCCGTCGCGCTTCTGCTTGCGCGAGGTCGCCGTGACTTCGGCGCCCTTCAGCGCCACCACGTCCTCGTCGCCTTTCGGCAGCTTGTTGTCGGTGCCCCACCACCACGATTTGTATTCCTGCTGCTGGCCCGGCGAATCCAGGTGCGCGTAGCCGATCGCCACGCCCAGCGTGTTGTTCATGAACTGATCGACATACGACGCGCTGAGGCGGTTGCCGTTGGCCGGCGTGTTCGAGTTCAGCTTGCCGTTGGAGTTGTGTTCGCCGCGCGCGTTGAACACGATGCTGCGCTCGCGCAGGTCCAGCGGACGCACCGTGTGCAGGTCCACCGTGCCGGACAGGCCGCCGCCGGCCAGCGAGGCGTCCGGCGTCTTGTAGACGGTGACGCCGTTGATCAGCTCGGACGGATACTGGTCGTATTCGGCGCCGCGGTTGTTGCTGGTCGAGACCAGCTCGCGGCCGTTCATCAGCGTGCCGGAAAAGTCCGGCGCCAGGCCGCGGATCGAGATCGACTGCGCGCGGCCTTCGACGCGCTGCGCCGTCAGGCCGGCCAGGCGGGCGATCGACTCGGCGATCGACACGTCCGGCAGCTTGCCGATGTCTTCGGCGGTGACCGCCTCGACGATGGAATCGGAATCGCGCTTGATCGCCATCGAGGTCTCGATGCTGCGGCGGATGCCGGTGACGACCACCGACTGGACTTCCTTGTCCTCGGCCGCGGCGCCGTTGGCCGGTCCCTGCTGCGCCCAGGCCGGGCTGGCGGAGAGGGCCCAGGCCAGCGTGGCGCAGGCGGCGGCGATCGGGGTCAATGCGAGTGGATGTGTCTGCTTTCTCATGTTGTCTCTCTCTTTATAGTTTTACTGGTTACGACTAACGGAACGGCTGTGGTGCGGTGCTGCTGGTCATCCAGTCCTGCGCGGACTGGTGGACCTCATAAACCTGCGTGCCAAACGACTGGAACAGGGATTCGATATCGGCCACCGGCGCCTTGGTGAAATCGAGCGCCGGCACCGGCGCGGCGGCGGCGTTGGTGACCAGGCCCCAGGTGCCGTTGCCCTGCCCGCCCTTGTTGTTGACCACCTTCCAGGTCCACGCCGTGGCTGCCCAGCCGTACTTGGCGTAGGTATCGAAGGAAGCGCGCGTGACCTGGCCGCCGAGGTCCAGGCCCAGCCCGGTCCACGGCTGCGTCTCGCCGATGAAGAACGCGGTGTCGACCGCCTTGATCTTGTTGTCCCACTCGCACACGCCGCTGTTGCCGCCGCCGCTGCAGGTCAGCCAGTCCTTGTGCACCTGCAGGCCGATCTGGCCCCAGCCGAACAGGCCCGGGTAGAAGTGCATCTCGAACGCGACATTGCTCATGCCCTGTTCGGACGGCTTGCCATAGGCGCTGATGTTGCCGCTGTTGTGGCCGGGCAGGATGACGACGTGGTTCGGGTCGACCGCGCGGATCGCCGTGTACAGCGTCTTGACGACGGCGGCCAGGTTGGCGGCGGTGGTGCCCCACGGCTCGTTGAGCACGCTGTAGCCGGCGACCGACGCGCGGTCCTTGTAGCGGCCGGCGATCTGCTGCCACAGCCAGACGGTGCGCTCCTGGTATTCCGGCGTGCTCCAGTACAGGTTCTTGTTGGCGCAGCCGCTGTACTGTTCCCATCCCTGCGCGCCGACGGCGCCGTGCAGGTCGAGGATCACGTACATGCCGCGCTTTTCGGCCTGGGCGATGGCGTCGTCCAGGTAGCGCCAGGCGTCGGCGCGCAAGTGGCGCGGATTCTTTTCGTCCTCGACCACGCTGTAGATGAACGGCAGGCGCACCAGGTTCAGGCCGAACTTCTGCATCTGGTCCCAGTCGCGGGTGGTGATCCAGTTGTCGCGGAACAGCTGCATCAGGCGCTGGCGCTCGGCATAGCCGAAGCGGCTGTCGAAGTTGGCTTCCAGCTTGCACTCGTCGTCGATGCCGGCGCTGCCCTGCCCCATCATCCAGAATTCATTGATCAGCCAGTTGCCGAGGTTGACGCCCTTGAGCGCGGCCTGGCTGCCGTCGGCCTTCAGCCACTTGCTTCCCTGCGTGTGCAGCATGGTCGGCGTCACCGGCACCGGCGTGACCGGAGTCAGCTTGATGGCTTCCGCCACCGGCGGCGCGGGCGGCACGGGCGCGGACGACGGACCGGCGCCACTGCCGCCGCCGCAGCCGGCAAGCGCCAGCAAGGTCACTAATATAGATCGGTATGACATGGCATCCCCTTGTGTGGAAGCGCTTCCATTTTTGTTCTGAAAAAACTGCCGCGCGACGACGCGGCAGCGCTTTTTTATTTCCAGGTGAAGGTGGCGACGCTGGCTGCCGGCAAGGTATAGCTGAAGCTCTGCTTGCCCTGGCGCACCGCGAAGCTGCGCGGCTCCTTCGCCGAGTTCACCACCAGCAGCGCCACCGAACCGTCGTCGGCGTTGCGGAAGGCCACCGTGTCGAGCTGGTCGTAGCCGCTGGTCGACGCGATGCGGCGCGCGCCCTGGCGCACGAAGCGGCTGGCGTGGGCCAGCGCGTAATATTCCTCGTTGCGGGTGACCTTGCCGTCGCGGCTGTCGATGGTGACGACGCCGCGGCAATCGTTGCAGCCGCCCAGGTGCGGGCCGTCGTGTTCGTCCAGCGCCAGGTTCCACAGCAGCACGCCCTTGGCCCAGCCGCGCGTGGTGCCGATCACCAGTGTGCGGGCGAAGTGCTGCAGATTGTCCGACCATACCGGCGCCCATTTGCCGCCCGAGCATTCGGTGAAGTAGGTGTCCTTGTCGGGCCAGCGGTCATGCAGCGCGGCCTGCACGCGCACGTCGCCGCCGTAGCAGTGCCAGGCGATGCCGTTGACGTATTTGTTCGCCACCGGATCCTTCAGCACGTCGGCCGGCGAGCCCGGCTCGTCCCAGTTGTGGTCCCAGTCCAGGATGCGGGTTTGCGGATGTTCCTTCGCCAGCAGCGGCCCCAGGTGGCCGCCGATGAAGGCGGCGCGCTTGGCCGGATCCACGCGCATGCCGGGATAATCCTTGGGCTCGAAGTGCGGCTCGTTCTGCAAGGTCAGCGCGTAGATCGGCACGCCCTCCTTCTCGTAGGCGCCGACATAGCGCGACAGGTAGGCGGCGAACGGCGCGAACGCTTCCGGCTTCAAGGTGCCCTGGATCAGGCTGTCGGTGGATTTCATCCAGCCCGGCGCGCTCCACGGCGACGCCATCACGCGCAGCCTGGGATTGATCGCCAGCGCGGCCTTGGTGATCGGCAGCACGTCGGCGCGGTTGGGTTCGATGGAGAAATGCGCCAGCGTGGGATCGGTCTGGCCTTTCGGCATGTCGTCGAAGCTGTAGTGCTGGCGCGAGAAATCGGAGGCGCCGATGGTCAGGCGGGTGAAGCTGAAGCCCAGCCCCGGCGCCTTGCCGAACAGTTCGTTGAGCAAGGCGCTGCGCTGCTGCTCGTTCATGCGGTTCCGCATCAGCCAGGCGGAAGCGTCGGTGATGGCGGCGCCGAAGCCCACCATTTCCTGGTAGCGCTGCGACGGATCGACCTCGATGATGGTGGCGGCAGCGGCGCCCGGCTTGAACTGGGCATCGGCGCCGCGCGCCAGCAATTGCGTCTGGTCGCCGGTGGTGATCCATGCCCGCACCCTGGCCTGCGCCTGAGCGGGCGCGTGCACGCACAGCAGCAAGGCCGGCACCGCGAACAGGCGGGGAAGGCGTTTCAAGACATGCTGCAAAGGCGAAGGGCGCAAGGCTCCGTCGCCCGGCATAGCGGGGCTGGCTGTCAACATTCTGTCTCCGTGCAGAAGGATCGTTGCCCTTCCGTCTATCGTTTATTCACTTATGAATTAAATGGAATCGTTTCCACTTATTGAATTAACTATAGCACCGGCAATTCTTGAATGTCAACGAAAGCGAATGAAGTGTTGCGCGGAAGTGCCGCAGGCTGCAACAGCAGCCATGCGGTTTAACGAGGTGAAACTCCTAGCTGTGTTGCAGCGTCTCGACGCATTGTCGAGTATCGCATCCCGAGCTGTTGAGCACGCGCTCGGACACCTCGGGCGGAATGCTGTTGCTGGCCATGTAAACGGCGGCATCCTCCACGCTCAGCATGTCCTTGAAAATGCGTCCTACTTCGACCTTAGCGGCGACTAGAGGGTCTTTTCTTCTGCACGGGCTCATGATGTTCCTATTAAAAGGTCAAATGGCCAGTCCAGTTTATGCTGCAACGCACAACTCTGCAATTTCTTCTTTTCTATTGCAAGTCGCTGTTTGATTGCTATTGTGCAGGCACCTCCCAGCCGCCGCCCAGGGCCTTGTAGACCGCCACCAGCGAGGTGGCGGCGCCGGCCTGGGCTTGCGCCAGGCGGTCGCGCGCGGACAACAGTTCGCGCTCGGCGTCGAGCACCGTCAGGAAATCGGTCGAGCCGACCTTGAAACGCTCACGCGCGATCACGGCGGCCTGCTCCGACGACTGGGCCGCCTCGAACAGCAGCTCGGTCTGGCGCTGGGTGCGGGTGTAGCTGGCCAGCGCGCCTTCCGTCTCCTCCAGCGCGCCCAGCACCGCTTTCTCGTAGCCGATCACCACCGCGTCGTTGCGCGCATCGGCGGCGCTGATCTGCGCGCGGATGCGGCCGAAGTCGATCAGGTTCCACGTCAGCTGCGCGCCGAGGTTGTAGACATACGAAGCGCCCTTGCCCAAGTCGCTGAAGTGCGACGAGTTCTGTCCCAGCGTGCCGCCCAGCGACAGCACCGGGAACAGCGCGCTGCGCGCCACGCCGACCTGCGCCGCTGCCGCCGCCACCTGCGCCTCGGCCAGCTGGATGTCCGGCCGGCGCCGCAGCAGCGAGGCCGGCGAACCGATGCTGGACAACTGCACCGCCTTCAACCCGGGCAACGGCCGCACCGGTCCCAGTTCCGCGTCGAGCGCGGTCGGCTGCAGGCCGCACAGCACCGCCAGCCGATAGCGCGTGCGTATCAAGGCCGCCTCCAGCGCCGGAATATTGGCCGCCGTCGATTTCACCAGGGCCCGCGCGCGTTCGCTGTCGAGCGCCGTGCCGCGGCCCACGTCGAGCCGCGCGTCGACCAGCTCCAGCGCCGCCTGCTGCGTCTCCAGCGACGCCACGGCCACGCGCAGCTGCTTCTGCAGACCGCGCAGGTCGAAGTAGTTGCGCGCCACCTCGGCCGTCACGCTGACCTGCGCCGCCCGCACGCCGGCCGCGCCGGCCAGCACGTTGGCCTGCGCCGCCTTGCGCGCGTCGCCGAGACGGCCGAACAGGTCGGCCTCCCAGGCGACGTCGAAGCCAACCGAGTAGTTGTTGTTGGTCTTGACCACGCCGGCGTCGTTCGGCGCGCGGATGCGTGCCGCGCCGGCATCGAGGCCGATGCTGGGCAGCAGCTGCGCGTCGGCGTAGCGGTTCAGCGCGCGCGCTTCGCGCAGGCTGGCGGCGGCGCTGCGGATATCGGTATTGGCCTTCAGCGCCCGCTGCACCAGCGTGTCGAGCAGCGGGTCGTTGAAGGCGTGCCAGAATTCACCGACCGGTTCCCCTGCGACGGCCGACGGCGCGTTGGCGAAGCCGCTGTCCAGCGCGGGCTCGAATTTCTTGACCGGCGGCGCGCTGGAGCACGCCGTCAACACCAGCGCGACGCCGATGACGACGGCCGGATGGCTACGATGCTGGCTCATACTTCCCCCTTGCGCGGCGGATCGGCATCGTCGATGCCGGGATGGAATGGATGGGCCGCGGCCTCGATCTGGTGCCGCAGTTCGGCCGAATGCGCGCGGCGCTTCTCGGTGCCCTTGCGCAGCAACGAGTAGAACACCGGCGTCAGGAAGATGCCGAACGAGGTCACGCCAACCATGCCCGAGAACACGGCGATCCCCATCGCGCGGCGCATCTCGCTGCCGGCGCCGCTGCCCAGAATCAGCGGAATCACGCCGGCGCAGAAGGCGATCGACGTCATCAGGATAGGCCGCAGGCGCAGATGGCAGGCGTTGACGATGGCCTCCATCATCGGCTGCCCCTGCTCCTCCAGCTCCTTGGCGAATTCCACGATCAGGATCGCGTTCTTGCACGCCAGGCCGACCAGCACCACCAGCGCCACCTGCGTGAACAGGTTCAGGTCTCCGCCTTGCGAGAACGGCGGGAAGTGCGATATCCACACGCCGAACAGCGCCGACAGGATACACATCGGCACGATCATGATGATGGCCAGCGGCAGGCTCCAGCTTTCATACTGCGCAGTCAGCACCAGCACCACCAGCACCACGGACAGGAACAGCACCGCCGCCAGCGTCGGTATCTTGACGTTGATGCCGGGCAGCGTGATGTCGCGCGTGAGCCGGTCCTGGTAGGTCAGGTCGGTCCATTCGTACGACATCCCGCGCGGCAGCTGCTTGACCAGGCGTTCGATCTCGGATTCCGCCTGGCCGCTGGAGAAGCCCGGCTTGGCGGCGCCGTTGACGTCGGCCGAGGGGAAGCCGTTGTAGCGCGTCACGCGCGTCGGGCCGAAGGTCGGATTGACCTGCATCACGGAACCCAGCGGCACCATCTGGCCCGCCGAGTTGCGCGTCTCCAGGTTGGTGATGCTGTCGGCGCGCGAGCGGAACGGCGCGTCGGCCTGCACCACCACCTGGTAGGTCTTGCCGAAGCGCGTGAAGTCGTTCACGTACAGCGAGCCGAGGTTGATCTGCAGCGTGTCGTAGATCTCCTGCAGCGGCAGGCCCATTTGCTTGGCCTTGGTGCGGTCGACGTCGGCGAACAGCTGCGGCACGTTGATGTCGTAGTTCGAATACGGCGTGCCGATGCTGGACTTGGGATTGCCGTAGATCGGCCCGAGTATGCCGCCCCAGACCGCGCCATACAGCGCCTGCTCGCCCTGGCCGCCGCGGTCCTGCACCTGCAGCTTGAAGCCGCCCGCGTTGCCCAGGCCGTCCACCGCCGGCGGGGGCACGACGAACATGCGCGCGCCCTGGATCGCCTGGATGGCGCCATTGACCTTGCCGAGGATGGCGTCCTTGGACAAGGCGCGCGTGGTGCGCTCCTCGAACGGCGCCAGGCCGAAGAAGACGATGCCCTCGTTCGGCGACGACGAGAAGCCGGCGATCGACAGGCCGGGGAAGGCGATCGAATCGACGATGCCCGGCACCTTGAGCGCGATGTCGCTCATGTCGCGGATGACCTTCTCGGTGCGCGCCAGCGACGAACCGGCGGGCAGCTGGGCGATGCCGATCAGGTACTGCTTGTCCGGCGCCGGCACGAAGCCGCTGGGAATGCGCGTGAACAGCAGGCCGGTACACAGCAGCAGCACGCCGTAGACCACCAGCGCCAGCGATTTGCGCTGCAGCAGCCCGGTCACGCCGCGTCCATAGGCCTTGCTGCGGCGCTGGAACATGCAGTTAAACCAGTGGAAGAATTTGCCGAACAGCTTGTCCATCACCACCATGATCTTGTCTTTGGGCGCGTCGTGTGGGCGCAGCAGCAGCGCCGCCAGGGCCGGCGACAAGGTCAGCGAATTGAACGCCGAGATCACCGTGGAAATCGCGATCGTCGCCGCGAACTGCTTGTAGAACTGGCCGGACAGGCCGGGCACGAAGGTCAGCGGGATGAACACGGCGCACAGCACCAGCGCGATGGCGATGATAGGTCCGCTCACCTCGCGCATCGCGCGCACCGTGGCGTCGTGCGGCGTCAGGCCGTCGGCGATGTTGCGCTCGACGTTTTCCACCACCACGATGGCGTCGTCGACCACGATGCCGATCGCCAGCACCAGCCCGAACAGGGTCAGCGTGTTGATCGAGTAGCCCAGCAACAGCAGCATCGCGAACGTGCCGATGATGGAGATAGGCACCGCCAGCAGCGGGATCACCGAGGCGCGCCAGGTCTGCAGGAAGATGATCACCACCAGCACCACCAGCAGCACCGCCTCGATCAGCGTGTGCACCACTTTCTCGATCGAGGTCTGCACGAAGCGCGTGGGGTCGTAGACGATGTCGTAGTCGACACCCTTGGGGAAGTTCTTCTTGGCGTTCTCCATCGTCGCGCGCACGTCGTTCGACAGCTTCAGCGCGTTCGAGCCGGGCGCCTGGAAGATACCGATGGCCGCCGCCTCCTTGTTGTTCAGCAGGCTGCGCAGCGAATACGAGTTGGCGCTGATCTCCGCCCGGCCGACATCCTTGATGCGCACCAGCGCACCGGTCGCGGGATCGCTGCGGACGATGATCTCGGCGAAATCCTCCTCCTTGATCAGCCGCCCCTGCGCATTGACCTGCAGCTGGAAGTCGGTGTCGTTGGGCGCCGGCGGCGAGCCGACCACGCCGGCCGCCACTTGCGCGTTCTGCTCGCGGATCGCCGCCACCACGTCGCCGGCGGTCATGTTGCGCGCCGCCAGCTGGCGCGGATTGAGCCAGATGCGCATCGCGTAGTCGCCGGAACCGAACAGCAGCACCGAGCCCATGCCGGGCACGCGCAGCAGGTCGTCGCGCACGTTCAGGTTGGCGTAGTTGCGCAGGTAGAGCGCGTCGTGGCTGTTGTCCGGAGAGACCATGTGCACCACCATGGTCAGGTTGGGCGACTGCTTCTCGGTCGTCACGCCGATCTGGCGCACGATGTCGGGCAGGCGCGGCAAGGCGCGGTTGATGCGGTTCTGCACCGCCGTCTCGGCCTGCTCGGGCACCGTGCCGATCTTGAAGGTCACCGTCAGCGTCATGCTGCCGTCGGCTGTGGCCTGGCTTTCGAAGTACAGCATGTGTTCCAGGCCGTTGATCTGCTCTTCCAGCGGCGCGGCCACGGTTTCCGAAATCACGCGCGGATTGGCGCCGGGGAACTGGGCCCGCACCACGATCTGCGGCGGCGCCACTTCCGGATACTCGGAGATCGGCAGCTGGAAGATCGCCAGCAGGCCGACCATGAAAATGAAAATCGAGAGGACGGTGGCGAAGCGCGGGCGGTCGATGAAAAATCGCGAGATATCCATGCGCCGCTCCTCAGCCCTTGGCCACAGCCGGGGCGCCTGGCGGCGGCGCCGGGATGGGTTGCCCCTGCTCGTCCACCTTCAGCACCTGCGGCGTGACCGGCGCGCCGGGGAAGGCGCGCAGCAGGCCGTCGACGATCACCAGTTCGCCGGCATTGATGCCGGTGACGACGCGCATGCCGCCGATCAGCGCGCCGGGCTTGATCTCGCGCTGCTCGACGATGTTGTTCTTGCCGACCACCAGCACCACCTTGCGCGTCTGGTCGGTGATGATGGCGCGGTCCGACACCAGCGTGGCGGAATAGCTGCCGCTGCCGACCAGCTGGATGCGGGCGAACAGGCCGGGCGTGTAGAGGCCCTCCTTGTTGTCGAACACGGCGCGCCCGCGCATCGAGGCGGTGGCCGGGTTCAGGCGGTTGTCGACGAAGTCCATGTGGCCTTCATGCGGGAAGCCCTCCTCGTTGGCCAGGCCCAGGCGCACCGCGTTCGGCACATCGCGCGACGATGGACGGCTGCCGTCGCGCGCCGCGCGCATGTATTTCAGGTAGAGCGCCTCGCTGGCGTCGAAGTAGGCGTACATGCGGTCGTTCGACACCACGGTGGTCAGCACCGGATCGCCGATATTCACCAGATTGCCGACCGTGACATTGGCGCGCGACGTGCGGCCGGTGACCGGGGCGACGATGCGGGTGAACTCCAGATTCAGCCTGGCCTGCGCCAGCGCCGCCTCGTAGGCCTTGACGTTGGAGTTGGCGTTGGCGACCGCCGCCTTCAGCTGGTCCAGCTCCTGCTGGCTGACGCCGCGCACGGCGACCAGTTTTTCCGCGCGCGCCAGCTCGGTCTTGCTCAACTCTCCGGAAGTGCGGGCGGCCACCAGCTGCGCCTCGACGCGGGCCGCTTCGGCGGCGAACGGACGCGGATCGATGGTGAACAGCGGATCGCCCTTGCGCACCATCTGGCCTTCGCGGAAGTGCACCTGCATCAGCGTGCCGGCCACCCGCGAGCGGATGTCGACCGTGTCCGGCGCCTCGAGGCGGGCGGTGAATTCGTCGAATTCCTTGACGTCGCGCTTGACGGCCGGCGCCACCGATACCGCGGGCGGCCCGCCCTGCGGGCCGCCCTCCTCGTGCTTGGCGCAGCCGGCCAGCAGCGCGAGGAGTATGGATAATTTGAACCAGCGCGTAGACGCCAGCGCCGCCAGGATATTCATTGTGAACCCCTCAGTAACGGTGTCAATTTATACAACTAGTTTCATTCTAGTCAAATTTGGCACACGCTGTCATTAACAAATAAGAGGTATATCAATTGCGCGCGTATCGACGAGGCGAACAGTCCATAACGCGTTTGAGCCACGGCTTGGCGCCTCAGGGTTGTACCGGCAGGCCGTGACGCTTGATGTGGTCGATCAGTTCGCGGTTGTCCGGCAGGCCGGCCAGCATCCGGCCGGCCAGCGCCCGGGTGTCGCGGAAGCAGGCGTCGGCCAGGCCGGGATGGTCGGAGCGGCGGCGGCCGTCGCCGTAGTCGGTGTCAAAGCCCATGCCGTACAGGACGTACTGGTAGCTGGCGGCGGGGAACACTTCTTCGATGCGGTGCAGGTCGTAGCGCGACGGCGGCTGGTGGCGCCACAAGGTCAGCAATTCCTTCAGGCGCGGCGGGATCGATCCCGCACGGCGGTTGTCGCGCCAGTACTGGGTGTCGTCGCGCCGGCTCAACACGTAGTGCAGCTTGAGGAAATCGATCACCCGTTCCCAGCGGTAGAGGAAGGCGTCGTTGTAGCGGCGCGCCGTGATGTCCATCGCGGCGCGGTTGGCCGGCAGCGCGTCGGCCAGCGTGGCGGCCGACAGCTCGACCATCGCCAGCGCCGACGCCTCCAGCGGTTCGAGAAAGCCGGCCGACTGGCCGATCGCCACGCAGTTGCGGTGCCAGAAGCGCGCGCGGTAGCCGGGCTGGAACGACAGCTTGCGCGGGGTCGGCACTTCCTGGCCGGGGCTGGTGCGCCGCACATAGGCGTGCAGCGTGCGCTCGGCCTGCTCGTCGCCGGTGTGGGCGCCGGAATAGACATAGCCGATGCCGCGCCGGGCCGGCAGGCCGATGTCCCAGATCCAGCCGTGCGCCTGCGCGGTCGACAGCGTCTGCGAGGCGATCGGACTGTGCTCGTCGGGATAGGGCATCTGCAGCGCCAGCGCGCTGTCGTTGAACAGCACGTGTTTTTGCGACAGGAACTCGACGCCGTAGTGCTGGCCCAGCAGCAGCGACTGGGCGCCGCTGCAGTCGATGAACAGGTCGCCCCGGACGGCGCCGTTGCGGCGCGTCTGCAGGGCGGCGATGTCGCCGTCGTCCTGCGGCAGCACGGCGTCCACGTGGTCGACCAGGTGGCGCACGCCGAGGACCTCGGTACAGTGGCGGCGCAGGAACAGGCCGAACTTGCCGGCGTCGAGATGGTAGCCGTAGTTCGACACGGCGGCAAACTCCGGCGTGGCGGCCTGCTTGGGCGCCTTGCCGTGCAGGCAAAGCTGCGGCTGGAAGCTGACCACGCCGGCGAACGGCTGGTCCGCGTGGCGGGCACGCCAGCGGGCCGGCAGGTTGGCCTCGCCGTAGCCGTGCGGCACGACGAAGGGATGGAAATAGAAATCGTCGTCGCCGCCGTCGACCCAGGCGTTGAAGCGCGAACCCTGCTTGAAGGAGGCGTCGCATTCACGGAAGAAATCGGTCTCGGACACGCCGATACGCGCCAAGGTGTCGCGCATGCTGGGCCAGGTGCCCTCGCCGACGCCGATCGGCGCCACGTCGGGCGACTCCAGCACGGTCACCTTCAGCGCCGCGTGTTCGGCGGCGATCACCGCCGCCGTCAGCCAGCCGGCCGAACCGCCGCCGACGATGACGATATGTTGTAGCTGTTGCAGCTGTTGCAGCTGTTGCGGCTCAGGCCCATTCATAGGTTGGAATCCTTGCAGCCCGGTGCCACCACCAGGCACGAGAAAGCACAGGCCGCCATGAAGGCGGCCTGCGGGTCAGGCCGGGACGGCTGGCGCCGTCCCGGTGTCTGCGGCGGTTAGAACTTGTACCGAGCCGACAACATGTAGCGCGGTCCCGATTGTGCCAGGCTCAGTACCATCATGTCGGTACGGCCGTGCACGCGCTGCAGCTGGTCGGTCAGGTTGATCGCTTCCAGCTGGAAGCTCAGGTTCTTGTTGTAGGCATAGCCGACGTTGACGTCCACCTGTCCGTACGGCTCCACGTACTGCGGATTGGCGCCTGCCAGGTCGGTGGTCGACGACAGGAACTGCCCGCGCCAGTTGTACGCGGCACGGACGCTCCACTTGTCATCCTCGTAGATACCCACCAGGTTGGCCGAGTTGCTCAGGCCGACCAGCGCGAACTGGTCGCCCTTGCTGGCGTTGTTGAACGCCAGCCCCGACTTGACGTAGGTGTAGTTGGCCTGGATGCCGAAGCCGCTGTTGCCGAACATGTGCTGCCAGTTGATCTCGGCGCCGTGCAGGTTGGCGTCCTGCGCATTGACGTAGCTGGTGGTCTGGAACTTGATCGCCGGATCGCTCGGCTGGCCGGTGATGACGCCGGTGATCTCGCCCTTCTCGTTGTCCGGCCCGCGCACCACGCCGGGCTGGCCGTTGAAGTTCTTGAAGATGTAGTTGCGGATGCAGGCGGTATCGGTGACGATACAGCCGGCGCCCAGCGCCGCGTTCCAGTACTTGCCGCCGACCGGCGTATGCAGGTTGGCCTGCGGTACATCGGTCACCGACTGGCCGGCGTAGTTGGTCAGCTTCTTCTCGAACAGGCCCAGCGACACCAGGCTGCGCTTGTCGTAGTACCACTCGGCCGACAAGTCCAGGTTCTTCGACTTGACCGGTTTCAGAGCAGGATTGCCGGTCGATGCCGAGTCGCCGTTGACCGACGCGGTGGCACCGATGGTGGTGCCGCCCTGGATCTGGTCGTAGCGCGGACGGCCGATGGTCTCGCCGTAGCTGGCGCGTACCTTGAAGTCCGAGCGCAGGTCGGCGTCGATGTCCAGGCTAGGCAGCAGGTTGTGGTAGGAACCGGTCTGCGAGGTGAACGCCTTGCCCGCGAAGGTGATCGGGAACTCGTTCTGCGAGACCCAGCGCACTTCGCTCGGCGTCTGCGACAACGCGGTCGACAGCACGTCGGTCTTCTCGAAGCGCGCGCCGATGCCGGTGTGGATAGGAATCGCGGTATCCCACTCGGTCACCAGCTGGACGAAGGCCGACTTCGATTTCTCGGTGGTGCGGCGGTCGTAGTCCGGGTTGTCCAGGCTTGGCATGTACAGCGCCGGCTTGCCGGTGGTGTCCGACGCCACCTGGCGCACGGCGGCGAAGTTGAAGGTGTGGATCTGGTTGAACAGGTTGGGATCGTTCACGCCGTCCATCTTGCCGAAGTACTTGCGCAGGTCGTCCGCCTGGAACAGCGATTGCGGATAGTCGGAGGCCTTGGTGGCGCCGCCCCAGCTGTCGCTCTGCACCTGCTGGAAGGCCGAACGGTTCTTGACGTTGGTGACGGCCAGACCGAAGTTCAGGTTGGACGCTTCCATCAGTTTCAGGCTGGCGCTGGCCTGGCCCTGGTCGATGGTCATCTTCTGGTAGCCGTCCTGGAACCAGGAGCCGGACACCTGCATCGGCGCCGCGGTGAAGTTCGCGCCCTGGATGCTCAGCACCGGCATTTCGTGGGTGAAGTCGACGCCGGTATTGCCGCGGCTGAAGCTGACGGTGGCCAGGTCGTTGGCCGAGCCGAACGGGCTGTCCTTCTGCGACACCGCCGACGAACTATGCGCGTCGAACACCACCTTCAGCGACGGCGTGGCTTTCCACACGGCGTTGAAGCCGAGCGACTTGTTGGTCGACTTGGTGGCGTAGTCGCCGCCGTTCATCGCGATATCCTGCGCGGTGACGTTTTCCTGGTAGTAGATCGGCGAGGCGATCGGGCCATCGGTCCACTTGCTGACGGACGGACCCAAGTTGAACCAGGCGCTCAGCTCGTGCGAGCGGGTCTGGATCTTGTTTTCCGAATAGGTGTAGTCCAGCGTGGTGGTCAGGTCGGTGGTCGGCTTGAACTGCAAGGCCAGCTGGCCGTTGGTGCGCTGGCGCTGCATGCCCTTCATGAAGTAGGAAATGTTCTGCGGCACCGAGTACACGTCGCCCGGCTTCGGACGGTTGGTGATGTCGCTGTAGCCCGGCTGGCCCGCCTGCGGGATCGTGCCCCAGTTGTTTTCGTCGCCGGTGAACGGGCCGCGCCAGCCGTTGGGGATGCCGGCGGTGTTCACGCCCAGGTTGCGCTTCTGGTAGCTGCCGCTGATGGCGACACCCCAGCGGCCGTCGGCCGAGGTGTTGCTGTAGATGCCGGAGATTTCAGGCGTCAGCGAGGTGCTGGCCTTGTCGGCGTCCGGCAGGTGGTTGTTCGAGGTGTCGTACACGCCCTTGACGCCGACGCTCGAATGCATGCCGGGATTGTCGAACGGACGCGCGGTCATGATGTTGACGGTGGCGCCGATGCCGCCCGGCGGCGTGTCGGCGCGGCTGGTCTTGTACACCTGGATCTGCGAGATCGCCTCGGACGCCAGGTTGGAGAAGTCGAACGCGCGGCCGGACAGGTCGCCCAGGTTCGAGGTCGGCATCTGGCGGCCGTTCAGCAGCACCATGTTCAGGTCGGGGCCGACGCCGCGCACGGTGACTTTCTGCCCTTCGCCGTTGCTGCGGTCGATCGACACGCCGGAAATGCGCTGCAGCGATTCGGCCAAGTTGGTATCGGGGAACTTACCGATATCGTCGGCCACGATGCCGTCGACGATACCGTCGGAATTGCGCTTCAGGTTCAGCGTCGATTGCATACTGGCGCGGATACCAGTGACAACGACGGTCTGTTCGGCCGGCGGCGCATCGGCCGCCTTGACGGCCTCTTGCGCGTAAGCCGAAGACAGGCTCAAGCAGGCACTGGCGACCGCCAGGCTGATGGCCCTGCGTCGGGAATTCGGGTGGACTGCCCCCTTGGTGGTATGGTTTCGCACTACGTCTCCTTATTAGATTTATTTATATCTTCGACGCTGATCGAGCAGGCCGTAAGCAACGCCGATGATGGTGACAACTACAACTACTCTGAAGTGTTCTGTTACAGAAACTGGCGGCGGCGCGGATGGCCCCCGGTCACGCGCACGCCAGGTCGGCATGCAAACGTTTTCAAACTTAGTTCAATCAAATGACGAATTGATAAAGCCAACTCAGGATATGAGAAAAAAACTCATTAGTCAATTGATCGAACGAATTCAAACGAGGAAGTTGCGGGCTGTTGTATGGACGCCGCAAAGCGCCAAAAAAGCGCGGATGACTCGACTGCATTTCATTGGTGTATGATCCCTGCCTGACTCCTCACCTCGAACGCTTTCACCTATGATCGTCGCCGGCGACCAACAGCTACTCAAGCAAGTCAATCGCATGGCGCTGGTGCGCCAGCTGTGCAACCAGCCGGGACTGTCCCGCGCGGGGCTGGCCGAAACCGTCGGCCTGACCAAGTCCACCGTCAGCCTGCTGGTGCGCGAGCTGCTGGACGAAGGCTGGCTCAGCGAAAGCGCATTGCTGGCCACCGGCGCGCTGGGCCGGCGCGCCACGCCGCTGCACCTGGACGGCACCCGCCTGGCGCTGCTCGGCGTCGACCTCGGCATCGGCGCGGCGCGCATCGTCGCCACCAATCTGCTGGGCGAAGTGCTGGACGAGGCGGTGATCGACTACGCCAACGGCGCCGACGCCATCGCCTGCATCGGGCAGATGGCGGCAGGCGTGCTGCACATGGCGCGCGCCGACGGCGCGCTGGCCGGCCGCGCGCTGCTGGGCGTGGGCATCGGCCTGCACGGCGTGGTCGACGACGCCACCGGCGTGCTGCACTACGCGCCCCACCTCGGCTGGCGCAACGTCGACGTGGCCAACCAGATGCGCTCGCACTTCGCCTTCACCGCGCTGGACGGCAAGCCGCTGTTCATCCAGAACGAGGCGAACGTGGCGGCGCTGGCGGAGCTGGAATTTTCCAACCAGGCCGGCGCCGATCCGCTGATCTACCTGAGCATAGGCTACGGCGTGGGCGCCGGCATCATCGTCAACGGCCGTCTGCTGACCGGCTTGTACGGATTCGCCGGCGAGGTCGGCCACACCATCCTGCAGCAGGACGGACCGCCCTGCTCCTGCGGCCGGCGCGGCTGCGCCGACGCGCTGATCGGCCTGCAGGCACTGATGGACGAGGTGAATGGCAAGCCGGCGCACGGCGCCGAGCTGCTGGAAAAGCTGTTCGTGCAAGTGGAGGCGGGAGACGCCGCCGCCTGCGACGTGGTGGCCGCGGCCGGCCGCAAGCTGGGGGTGCTGCTGAATAACCTGTGGGTGGCGTTCGATCCGATGTGCATCGTCATCGGCGGCGCCGCGCTGCGCCTGGGCGACCGCTTCCTGGAGCCGGGCCGCCAGGTGCTCAACGACTGCGCCAGCGCGACGCTGCTGCCGGCGCCGGCGATCCGCACGCCGCGCTTCGGCATCAACGCCATCGCCATCGGCGGCGCGGCGATGGCACGCCATTACCTGATGCGGCCATTCGCCGACCAGAGCGGCGGGCGCCGGCCCACCCCGAAAGTCGGCACCGGCCTGCCGCAGGCCACCGGCGTCGCCGCCGGCTTCTGGTCCTGGAGCTGAGCGAACCTTAACCGACCATCAGCTTGGCCGATTTCAGCTTGACGCTGTCCGGACCGACATGGATGGTAAAGCTGCCCGGCTCCACCACGCGCACCATCTCGGTGTTGAAGAACCACAGGTCGGACGGCTTGATGTCGAACCACAGCGTGCGCTTCTCGCCCGGCTTCAGCGTCACGCGCTGGAAGCCCTTCAACTCCAGCACCGGCCGCGTGACCGAGCTGATATCGTCGCGGATGTACAGCTGCACCACTTCGTCGCCGGCCAGCTTGCCGGTGTTGGTCACATCCACTTCCACCTTGGTCGATTCGCCGACAGCGATGCTGGCCTTGACCAGGCGCGGTTCGGAAATATCGAACGTGGTGTAGCTCAGGCCAAAGCCGAACGGATACAGCGGCTTGGTCGAACCGTCGATGTAGCCGCGGCGCGCCGACGGCTTGTGGTTGTAGAAGATCGGCAGCTGGCCGACGCTGCGCGCGATCGACACCGGCAGCTTGCCGCCCGGGTTGGCGCGGCCGAACAACAGGTCGGCGGCGGCGAAGCCGGTCTGCTGGCCCATGTACCAGCCTTCGATCAGCGCGTCGGCCTTTTCCGCCAGCAGGTTGACCGACAGCGGACGGCCGTTGAGCAGGAACACCACGGTCGGCTTGCCGAGCGCGAAGATGGCGCGCGCCAGGTCGTTCTGCTGGCCCAGCATGTCCAGGCTGTCGCGGTCGCCCAGGTGGTTGTCGGCCCAGGCCTCGCGGCTGGTCTGCTCGTTGTCGCCCAGGACCATGATGATGGTGTCGGCCGACTTGGCCGCCTGCACCGCCTCGGCGATCAGTTTGGCGTTGACTTCCGGCGGCGTGAACTTGATCTCGTCGGCGCCCCACACGCGGCTGTCGGTGATGCGCACGCCTTCGGAATACGCCAGCTCGAAGCCCTGCGCCTTGGCCTCGGCCTGCAGGCCTTCGTAGATCGACACCACGTGGCGCGGCACGTCCGAGTAGCCGCCGATCGGGCAATCCTTGGCGTGGGTACCGAGCAGCAGCACCTTGCCCACCTTCTTGCCGTCCAGCGGTAGCACGCCCTTGTCGTTCTTCAGCAGCACCGGCGTGCGCGTGGCCGCCAGGCGCGCCAGCGCGACGGCTTCCGGCGTGGCGGTCAGGCTGTCGGCCGCTTTCGCATCGACGTAGGGCTGCTCGAACAGGCCTGCATTGAATTTCAGTTCCAGCACGCGGCGCACCACGGCGTCGATCTCGCTTTCGGCGATGCGCTTTTCCTTCACCAGCTCCGCCAGCGTCTTGTAGCCCAGGCCGTCCGGCGTTTCGATGTCGACGCCGGCCTTCAGCGCGCGGTAAGCGGCTTCCTTCGGCGTGGCGGCCAGCTTGTGGCGCGTGACCAGTTCATTGATGCCGAAGTAGTCCGACACGGTCACGCCCTTGAAGCCCCACTCCTCGCGCAGCACCTTGGTGATCAGCCAGTGGTTGGCATGCGACGGCACGCCGCCGATCTCGTTATACGACGGCATGACGGCGGCGACGTTGGTTTCCCTGATCAGTTTTTCGAACGGCGGGAAGAACTCCTCGCGCAGCGTGCGTTCGCTCACTTCGGCCGGGCCGATGTTGGTGCCGCTTTCAGGCTGGCCGTGGCCGGTCATGTGCTTGAGCGTGGCGTAGACCTTGTCCTTGGCCAGCACCTTGCTCTCGCCCTGGAAGCCCAGCACGGCGGCCTTGCCCATCTCGCCGCACAGGTGCGGGTCTTCGCCATAGGTTTCCTCGATGCGGCCCCAGCGCGGTTCGCGCGCCACGTCCACCACCGGCGCCAGCGCCAGGTTGGCGCCGCGCGCGCGCATCTCGCGCGCCGCCACGCTGAACACCTTGCGCGCCAGGTCGGTGTCGAACGACGACGCCAGGCCGATCGCCTGCGGGAAGCTGGTGGCGTCGCGCGCGACGTAGCCGTGCAGCGATTCCTCGTGCATGAACAGCGGGATGCCGAGGCGGGTCTGCTCGACCGCCCACTTCTGGATCGCGTTCACATAGGTCGCCGTTTCCAGCGCGTTGCGGTTGTCATGCGCGCCGGTGTCGCCGGCGCCCGCCGCCTGGCCCAGCTGGCGGTCCGACGGACGGGCGATCATGCCCAGGCCGTTCGGAAACGCCTTCTGCGCCTTGGCCGGCGAGAACTCGCCTTTCGCGTCCTGGATCTCGGTCTTCTGCTGCCAGGTGCACTGCATCTGCATGATTTTTTCTTCCAGCGTCATGCGACCCAGCAGGTCGTCGACGCGCTGCTGCACCGGCAGGGTCGCATCCTTGTACGGCGCCTTGGCGGTGGCGGCCAGCGCCATCGAACCAGGCAGCACGGACAGGCCGGCGATGCTGGACATGGAAGTTAAAAACTGTCTGCGGTTGTTCTTCATGTTATCTGTCTCCGTTGGTATTCTTTTATGGTGTTCTTTGATGATGCCGCTTAGCGCTTGCCTGCGCGGGTCGCAACGTCCACCCACACTGCCAGCGTCAGGATGCAGCCCTTGACGATCATTTGCCAATACGTGTCCACGTCCAGCATCGACATGCCGTTGTCGAGGCTCGCCATCACCAGCGCGCCGATCAGCGCGCCGTGCACGGTGCCCGAGCCGCCGCGCATCGAGGTGCCGCCGATGAAGCAGGCCGCGATCGCATCGAGTTCGCCGGAGGTGCCGGCCGACGGCGAACCGGCCGCCAGGCGCGCGGTGTTGACCAGGCCGGCCAGTGCGCACATCAGGCCCATGATGCCGAAGATCCAAAGCTTCACCGCCTGCACATTGATGCCCGACAGGCGCGTCGCTTCCATATTGCTGCCGACTGCGTAGACGCGGCGGCCGAACACCGTCTGCGTGGTGACGTAGCTGAAGATGCCCAGCAACGCCAGCAACAGCAGCACCGGCAGCGGAATGCCCTCGTACGAATTGAAGGTCGTGACGAACGCCAGCAGCACGGCGCCCAGCACCACCACCTTGGCGGCGTCGCGCCAGACCGGCGCCACGGCCAGGCCGTAGGCGGCGTGGCTGCGGCGCTGCTGCCATACCAGGAATACCGCGACGGCGAACAGCACCACGCCCAGCGCCACGCCCAGGGTCGGCGACAGGTAGGCCTGGCCGAGGTAGACCAGGTCGTCCGATACCGGCGCGATGGTCACGCCGCCCGTCACGCCCAGCACGATGCCGCGGTAGGCCAGCATGCCGCCCAGGCCGACGATGAACGACGGGATTTTCAGGTAGGCGGTCAGGTAGCCGTTGAACAGGCCGATCACCAGGCCGATGCCCAGCACGATCAGCAGGTTCAAGGGCAGCGGCAGATGGTGCGACACATCCAGCACCGCCGCCACGCCGCCCAGCAGGCCAAGCAGCGAGCCGACCGACAGGTCGATCTCGCCGGCGATGATCACCAGCGACATGCCGCAGGCGACGATGCCGGTGATGGCCATCTGGCGCATCAGGTTGGACAGGTTGCGCGGCGTGACGAAGCCGCCCTCGGTATGGTAGCTGAAGAAACCCCAGATCAAGGCGACTGCGATCAGCAGGGCCAGCATTTTGTACTGCGTGAATAACTGTTTGATGTTGTTACTGTTCATGGCAAATCCAGATCTAGGAGAGTATCAGTGCAGCGCAGGCTGCGTTTGGTCCAGCGCCGCGGCCAGCACGGTTTCCTGGCTCAGGTTATCGTTGACGAAATCGCCGCGCAGCTTGCCCTCGCCGACCACCAGCACGCGGTCCGAGATGCCCAGCACTTCGGCCAGCTCAGACGACACCATGATGATGGACATGCCCTGTG
Organism: Duganella hordei; assembly: GCF_040369125.1. Lineage (NCBI taxonomy): Bacteria > Pseudomonadati > Pseudomonadota > Betaproteobacteria > Burkholderiales > Oxalobacteraceae > Duganella > Duganella hordei. The sequence goes on along the minus strand of NZ_BPWI01000011.1, from coordinate 34,048 downwards.
CGGCCAGGTCGAACATCAGCTGGTAGATCTCGAACTTGGCGCCGACGTCGACGCCGCGCGTCGGTTCGTCGAGGATCAGGATCTTCGGTTTGGTCAGCAGCATCTTCGACAGCACGGCCTTTTGCTGGTTACCGCCGGACAGGCTGGTAATCGGCAGGAACGGCGTGGCGGTCTTCAGCTTGACGCTCTTGATCTCCTTGTGGATGGTCGCGAGTTCGGCCTGCTGGTCGATGCGGGTGGCACGCGCGAAATCCTTCAGCACCGTCAGCGTCATGTTGTGGCCGACGCCCAGGTCGGGCACGATGCCGTGCTGCTTGCGGTCTTCCGGCACCATCGCCAGGCCGGCGCGGATGGCCTTCAGCGGTGTGCGCGTATCGAGCTTGACGCCGTTGAGCCACACCTCGGCCTCGCTCGGTCCCGGATAGGCGCCGAACAGCGCCGACACCAGCTCCGTGCGGCCGGCGCCCACCAGGCCCGCGATGCCGAGGATCTCGCCCTTGCGCAGCTTGAAGGAGATGTTGTCGACGCGCTTGCGCTGCGGGTTGTCGGCGTCGTAGCAGTTGACGTTGCGCGCTTCGAAGATGACTTCGCCCGGCACGTGGCTGCGTTCCGGATACAGCTGGTTCATTTCGCGGCCGACCATCTGCGCGATGATGCGTTCGATGTTCATGTCGGCCATCGGCGTGGTGGCGATGTGCTGGCCGTCGCGGATGACGACGATGGTGTCGCAGATGTCCGCCACTTCATCGAGCTTGTGCGAGATGTAGACGCAGGTGACGCCCTTGGCCTTGAGCGAATGGATAATCTTCAGCAGCACCTTGATCTCGGAGGCCGTCAGCGACGACGACGGCTCGTCCAGGATCAGCAGGCGGGCGTTCTTGTTGAGCGCCTTGGCGATCTCGATCAGCTGCTGGTAGCCGCCGCCGTACTGCTTCACCGGCAGCACCACGTTGACGTCGCGGATATCCAGCTCGGCCAGCAGTTCCTCGGCGCGGCGGTTCATGGCCGCATAGTCCATGCGGCCGCCGGGCAGCTTGATCTCGTTGCCGAGGAAGATATTCTCCGCCACCGACAGCTCGGGCACCAGCATCAGTTCCTGGTGGATGATGACGATGCCCGCCGCTTCGGTTTCGCGGATCGACTCCGCCCGCAGCGGCTTGCCGTCCCACAGGATCTCGCCGTCCCAGGTGCCGTGCGGGTACACGGCGGACAGCACTTTCATCAGCGTCGATTTGCCGGCGCCGTTTTCACCGCACAGGCCTGCGCACTCGCCGGCCTTGAGCTTGATGTCGATGCCGTTGAGCGCGCGAACACCGCCAAATTCCTTGACGATGTTCTTCATTTCCAGCAGATAGTCAGCCATACCGACTCCTTAGTTGGCGGACAGCTGGGCCTTGGTGTAGAAACCGTCGTCGGACAGCACGTTCACGTTGGCCTTGGTCAGCGCGATCGGCGCCAGCAGCAGCGTGCTGACCTTCTTCATGCCGTTCTCGTAGGTGGAGTTGTAGGCAGGCGCCTGGTTGCGCACCAGCTGCACCGACAGCCTGGCCGCTTCCGTCGCGATCAGCTTGAGCGGCTTGTAGACCGTCATCGCCTGGGTGCCGGCGATGACGCGCTTGACGGCTGCCAGGTCCGCGTCCTGCCCGGACACCGGCACCTTGCCGGCCAGCTTCTGCGCGGCCAGCGCCTGGATGGCGCCGCCGGCGGTGGCGTCGTTGGAGGCCACCACGGCGTCGATCTTGTTGCCGTTGGCGGTCAGCGCGTTCTCGACGATGGACAACGCTTCGGAAGCGCTCCAGTCCTTGACCCACTGCTTGCCGACGATCTTGATGTCGCCCTTGTCGATCAGCGGCTGCAGCACTTTCAGCTGGCCTTCGCGCAGCACCTTGGCGTTGTTGTCGGTCGGCGCGCCGCCCAGCAGGTAGTAGTTGCCCTTCGGTTTCAGCGCGACCAGGCTGCCGGCCTGCAGCTCGCCGACCTTGGCGTTGTCGAAGGAGATGTAGGCGTCGATGTCCGCGTTGAGGATCAGGCGGTCGTAGGACACGACCTTGATCTTGGCCTTCTTCGCCTCGCGCACCGCGTTGTTCAGCACCGTGGCGTTGTACGGCACGATGACCAGCACGTCGACGCCGCGCGAGATCAGGTTTTCGATCTGCGAGATCTGGCGCTGTTCGCTGGCGTCGGCCGACTGCACGTAGACCTTGGCGCCCAGCTTCTCGGCTTCCGCAGTGAAGTAGTCGCGGTCGCGCACCCAGCGCTCAAGGCGCAGGTCGTCGATGGAAAAACCGATCTTCGGGTTCTTGGCGTCCGCTTGCGCGTAGCCGCCGGCCAATGCCATCATGGCGCCGAGTACGGCGGTGGCGATAATCTTCTTCATGTTGCTGTCTCCAGTAGGATTTTTTATGTTTAGTGGTTGTGGCGCGCCAGCGTGTGGCCGACACCGCGGTAGTCGACCGCCAGTTCCATGCAGGCGCCGCTCTCCATCTGGCCGACGGTGGAGCGGTACAGCTGCTGCCACGGCGTCTGGCTTGGCGGCACGGCCGGTATGCCTTCGGCCTTGCGCTTGGCGAGTTCCTCGTCGCCGACCAGCATATTGCAGGTGCCTTCGTTCAGGTCGACGCGGACGACGTCGCCGTTGCGGATGTAGGCCAGGCCGCCGCCCACCGCGCTCTCTGGCGAGGCGTTCAGGATCGACGGGCTGTCCGAGGTGCCGGACTGGCGGCCGTCGCCCAGGGTCGGCAGGTTCATGATGCCGCGCTTGATCAGGGCATCAGGCGGTTGCATGTTGACGACTTCCGCCGAACCGGGCCAGCCCACCGGGCCGGCGCCGCGGATGACGAGGATGCTGTCCTCGTCGATGTTCAGCGACGGATCGTTGATGCGGTCGTGGTAGTCGCCGGAACCGTCGAACACCACGGCGCGGCACTCGAAGATGTTCTCGGCGCCCGGCTTGCTCAGGTAGCGGGCGCGGAATTCCGGCGAGATCACGCTGGTCTTCATGATGGCGAAGTCGAACAGGTTGCCCTTCAGGACGAAGAAGCCAGCGTCTTCCTTCAGCGGCGCGGCGAACGGATAGATCACTTCGCGGTCGTTGGTCTCGCGGCCCTTCAGGTTGTCGCTCATGGTGGCGCCGGTGACGGTCAGTCGGTCCGAGCGCAGCTTGCCGTTCTGTTCCAGTTCCCACATCACGGCCGGCACGCCGCCGGCGCGGTGGAAGCGCTCGCCGAGGAATTTGCCGGACGGCTGCATGTTCAGCAGCAGCGGCACCTTGTGGCCGTATTCCATCCAGTCGCTCGACTTCAGTTCGACGCCGGCGTGGCGCGCCATCGCGACGATGTGCTGCTGGGCGTTGGTGGAACCGCCGATGGCGGCGTTGACCACGATCGCGTCGAGGAAGGCCTCGCGCGTCAGGATCGCCGACGGACGCAGGTCCTGGTGCGCCATCTCGACGATGCGCTTGCCGGTTTCATAGGCCATCTGGCCGCGCTCGCGGTACGGCGCCGGAATCGCGGAGCAGCCGGTCAGCGACATGCCCAGCGCCTCGGCGATGGCGTTCATCGTCGACGCGGTGCCCATGGTGTTGCAGTGACCGGCCGACGGCGCCGAGGCGGCGGCGATCTGCAGGAACTTCTCTTCATTGATCTTGCCGGCGGCCAGCTGCTTGCGGCCTTTCCAGATCGCGGCGCCGGAACCAACCAGTTCACCATCGAGCCAGCCGTCCAGCATCGGGCCGCCGGACAGCACGATGGCGGGGATATCGACGGTGGCGGCGGCCATCAGCTGCGCCGGGGTGGTCTTGTCGCAGCCGGTGGTCAGCACCACGGCGTCGATAGGATAACCGTGCAGGATCTCGACCAGGCCCATATAGGCCAGGTTGCGGTCGATGGCGGCGGTCGGGCGGCGGCAGTTTTCGAAAATCGGATGCAGCGGGAATTCCATCGCGATGCCGCCCGCGTCGCGGATGCCGTCACGCACGCGCTTGGCCAGCTCCAGGTGGATGCGGTTGCACGGACTGATGTCGCTGCCCGATTGCGCGATGCCGATGATGGGGCGGCCGGAGCGAAGCTCCTCCGGCGTGATACCGTAGTTCATGAAGCGCTCGAGGTACAGCGCGGTCATGTCGATGTGGTCTGGATTGTCAAACCAATCCTGCGAGCGAAAACGGCGAGGTGTGTTCATATTGCCTGTCCTGGTAAATATTCGTTTTGCAGCTGGCCCGGCGACGCCACGCGGAAGCTGAACAAGCCTCCCGCCAGCGGTTGCCGGCTCAGTTCTTCGTCCGTCAGTCCCTTGCGCGCGGTCGTCACGAAGACAGTGCGCAGGTCGGCGCCGCCAAAGGCGACTTTGGTGATGTTAGAGCATGGCATATTAACCGAATCGAGAAATTCGCCTGCCGACGAATAGCGCTCGATGCGCGCGCCGGCGAACAGGGCGATCCACAGCGCGCCGTCGGCGTCCACCGCCGTGCCGTCCGGATAGCCTTCGCCTTCGATGCGAACGAAGACCCGCTTGTTGGCCAGGGAGCCCTGGTCGTCCACGTCAAACGCGTAGACGGTTTTTTCCAGCGTATCGGTGTGGTAGAAGGTGCGGCCGTCCGGGCTGATGCAAGGCCCGTTGGTGATCACGTAGCCGCTGTCCTTGCACTGCAAGGCATCGTCTTCGCACAGGCGGTACAGCGAGCCGCTGGGCGCCGTTTCGGCATTGTCCATGGAGCCGAACCACAGGCAGCCGTGGCGGTCCACATAGCCGTCGTTGAGGCGGTTGCCCGGCAGGTCGGCTTCCAGTTCCACCAGCGGCGTCAATTCGCCGCTGTCGAACGAAAAGCGCATCAGGCGGCCCGGCAGGCCGCAGACGAAACCACCGCCGTGCATCGGCAGCGCGAAGCCGACTTCCTCCGGCACCGTCCAGCTTTGCCGGCGGCTGCCGTCCTCGCCGCAGCGATGGATGGCGCGCTGCTTGATGTCGACGAAATAAAGGGCATTGTCACCGGCATGCCACACCGGGCCTTCGCCCAATGTGGCCGCCAGCGGCCAGATGCACTCAGGCTGGGTGATGTTCATGCACCATACCATCCGGCGTCTACGAAGTAATCGCGGCCGGAGCAGCGCCCTGCATTGTCCGATGCCAGGAACAGCGCCATCGCGGCAATGTCCTCGGGCTCCACGCGCTCATGCAGGCACTGGGCGTTCAGGATCTCCTGTTCGCCTTCCGGCGTATGCCACAATGCCATCTGGCGCGGCGTGCGCACCGAACCCGGGATGATGCAGTTGACGCGGATGCCGGAGGCGCCGAGGTCGCGCGCCAGGCCGCGGGTCATGCCTTCGATGGCCGCCTTGGCGGTCATGTACAGGCTCAGGTTGCCCAGCGCGAGGTGCCACGAGATCGAACCGAAGTTCAGGATCACGCCGGTGCCTGCAGCCTTCATGCCCGGCGCCACGGCCTGGGCGCAGAAGAACTGGTGGCGCAGGTTGACGGCCAGGCTGTCGTCCCAGTATTTCGGCGTGACGTCTTCGATGTTGTGGCGGTTGTCGTTGGCGGCGTTGTTGATCATGACCTCCACCGTGCCGTGATCGCGCTCGATCTGCGCGAACACGCCGGCCAGCGCATCGAGGTCGGTCAGGTCGCAAGGGAAGAAGCGCGGCGGATACTTGGCGTCCTTCAGGCTGGCGGCCAGCTCCTTCGACTCCTCCACGGCGATGTCGATAAAGTACACCTGCGCACCCTGCTTGACGAAGGCGTCCACGATGGCGGCTCCGATGCCGGTGCCGCCTCCCGTGATCAGTACGCGTTTGTCTGCCAGGCTGGGATAGGTGGCGTAGGCCATGGGTTGCGCCATAGTGTGTTTCTCCTGTTGATTCGTTGGGTTCATAGCAGGCCGCGTTGGGCCAGGTTGCGGTAGAGCGCGCGCACGCCGAAAGTCCATGGCGTGATGGCGTCGCTCAGTTGTACGTGATTGACCAGCATGCCCAGCGACGGGCTGCTGATGCTGACCCGGTCGCCCAGCTTGTGGGTGAAGCCGGCGCCCTTCGCGCCACGGTCCTTGATCGGCGAGAACATGGTGCCGAGGAAGAGCATGAAGCCGTCAGGGTATTGATGATGCGCGCCGCAGGTTTGCGACACCAGGTCGAGCGGGTCGCGGCTGATCTCGCGCATGAAGCTTGCGCCGTCGAGTGTGAAGCCGTCGTCCGCGCCTTCGATCAGCATGCGCAGTTCCGCCCTGCGCACGGTGTCGATGGTGAAGCCGCCGTCGAACAGGCGGATGAACGGACCGATGCCGCAGGATGCGTTGTTGTCCTTGGCCTTGCCCAGCAGGAGCGCGCTGCGGCCTTCGATGTCGCGCAGGTTGACGTCGTTGCCCAGCGTGGCGCCGACGGTCTCGGCGCGGCTGTTCACCGCCAGCACGATCTCCGGCTCAGGGTTGTTCCATTTCGATGCGGGATGCAGGCCGACGTCGGCGCCGAAACCGACCGCCGACATCGGCTGCGATTTCGAGAACACCTCGGCATACGGGCCGATGCCCACTTCCATGTACTGCGACCAGGCGCCGCGCTCGATGAACTGCTGCTTGAGCTTTTCCGCTTCCGGCGAGCCGGGCTTGATGGCCGACAGGTCGGCGCCGATGTCCTTCAGCAGCGCGCTGCGCAGCGCGTCGGCGCGGCTGGCGTCGCCGCCGGCCTGCTCTTCGATCACGCGTTCCAGCAGGCTGACGGCGAAGGTCACGCCGCAGGCCTTGATCGCCTGCACGTCGCACGGCGCCAGCAGGCGCGGAGCCTGAGGGGAAGCGTCGTTGGCCAGCGCGTTATCGATCAGCGCTTCCACGCGGCCCAGCGGCTCGCCCGGCGCGCTGCGCGCGAAGGCGGCGGGATCGTCGCGGTCCAGCAGGTCGGCCACGGTATTGGCCTGGGAGGTGATGTCGAACACTTCACCGTTGCGCACGACCACCACGCAAGGGCCGTTGATGTCGCCGGCGCGCCAGACGCGGCCTACCAGCAGGGCGTCCGGCAGGTCGGACGGCAGGTGCGCCGCTGCGGGCGCATGCTTGAGATTATTTTTCACGGGTTTTCCTATGTCTCGTAAGGCCAGGTGCAGGTACAGCTCAACGCCCCAGGCTCGGTTTTTTGGGTGAATATGTCCAATCAGGTACCAGATACCGCATCGCCATCGCGTCGTCGCGCGCCGTGGTGGCTACTTTCTTATACAGCTGGTGCGCAGCTTCGATGCGCTCCATGTCGGGCTCTATGCCCAGCCCCGGCGCCTGCGGCACCTTGACCTCGCCGCCGACGATCCGCAGCGGATCGACGGTCAGGCGTTCCTGGCCTTCCTGCCAGATCCAGTGGGTGTCGATGGCGGTGATCTTGCCCGGCGCGGCGGCCGCCGCATGGGTGAACATCGCCAGCGACACATCGAAATGGTTGTTGGAGTGCGAACCCCAGGTCAGGCCCCAGTCCTGGCAAAGCTGCGCCAGCCGCACGGAGCCCTGCATGGTCCAGAAATGCGGATCGGCCAGCGGAATGTCGACCGCGCCCAGCAAATGCGAATGGGCCATCTGGCGCCAGTCGGTGGCGACCATGTTGGTGGCGGTGGCGATGCCGGTGGCGCGGCGGAATTCCGCCATGACCTCGCGGCCGGAGTAGCCGTTTTCGGGACCGCACGGGTCCTCGGCGTAGGCCAGCACGTGGCCCTGGCCCTTGCACAAAGCTATCGCTTCGCTCAGCGACCAGGCGCCGTTCGGATCGAGCGTGACGCGCGAATCGGGGAAGCGCGCCTTGATCTCGGCCACCGCTTCCATTTCCTCGGCGCCGCGCATCACGCCGCCTTTGAGCTTGAAGTCGCGGAAGCCGTACTTGGCGACGGTGGCCTCGGCCTGCGCCGCGATGGCGGCCGGCGTCAGCGCTTCCTGGTGGCGCATGTGGTACCAGCCGGACGCGCCGTCACCGGTCAGGTACGGCAGGTCGGTGCGGGTACGGTCGCCGATGTAGAACAGATAGGCCAGCATCGGCACGCTGTCGCGCTGCTGGCCGGCGCCGAGCAGTTCGCATACCGGCACGCCCAGGTGCTGGCCCAGCAGATCGAGCAGCGCCGCTTCGACGGCGGTGACCACGTTCTCCAGACGGAGGTTGATCTCGTGCGGCTGCTTCAGCACTTCCGCCTCGGCGGCCGAGGTGACCTGGTACTGCTGGCCGCTGACGTCCTTGTTGGCGATGGCGTCGCGGATGCCGTTCAGCGTGCGGTTGTAGCGGCCGATCTGGGTGCCGACCACCAGCGGTACGGCGTTTTCCAGCGCGCGCAGGATGCCGGCGCCGCCTGGCACTTCGCCCATGCCGGTATGTCCAGCGCTGTCCTTCAGCAGGACCAGGTTGCGGGTGAAGTATGGCGCGTGGGCGCCGCACAGATTCAGTAGCATGCTGTCATGACCGGCGACTGGCACAACCCGCATTTCCGTAATTACCGGAGATGCGCTTCCCGGCAAATTTGTTGCATGTACCATCTCTTTACCCTAAAATGAATAGCGCTAACATTACACCAGTGTGAAGGATTTATGCGATCAAGTCAACACGCGTTGTACAGGTCTTTGAGCCGGCCGATAAGCACCGTCCTGGCGGCCCTGCTATTGAACGCCAGCCCGGCGATGGCCGCGCAGAACCTGCAGCACTGGGTCGCCACCTGGGGTGCGGCGCAACAATTGCCGGAACCGGCGAACGAACTGCCCGCGGAGCACTGGCGCGACGCCAGCCTGCGGCAGATCGTACACTTGTCGCTGGGAGGCAGCCGCTTGCGGGTCCGCATCAGCAACGCCTACGGCAGCGCGCCATTGGTGGTGGAAGGGGCCAGCATCGCGCTGGCGCAGCCGGGAAAGGCCGATATCGACGCCACCACCCTGCGTCCGCTGACCTTTGACGGCCGCGGCACCGTGATGATCCCCTCCGGCGCCGAGTATTACAGCGACGCCGTCGACATGACCGTCAAGCCGGCCGCCGACCTGGCGGTTTCGCTGTATTTCAAGGGCGAACCGGCGCGCCAGACCGGCCATCCCGGTTCGCGCGCCGCCAGCTTCCTCGCCAAGGGCAACCGCGTGATGGACGCCGCCTGGGCGGACGCCGGCAGCATCGCCCACTGGTATATGCTGGCCGATGTCGAGGTCCGGGCCCCGGCCACGACCGGCGCGCTGGTGGTCGTGGGCGACTCGATCACCGACGGCTACGGCGTGGCGCCGGACAGCAACACGCGCTGGACCGACGCGCTGTCCGCGCGCCTGCGCCAGAGCGGCGCGGCGATCGGCGTGGTCAACGCCGGCATCGGCGGCGGCCGCATGCTGCGCGACGGCCTGGGCACCAGCCTGGCCGCCCGCTTCGATCGCGACGTGCTGTCGCGCGCCGGCGTCACGCACGCGCTGGTGCTGATCGGCGTGAACGATTTGGGCAGCCAGCACCGCAACACGCCGGACCTGCCGGCCGACCGCCAGCAGCTGCTGGCCGACCTGCAAACGGCCCACCGCCAGCTTGCCGAACGCGCCCACGCGCACGGCATCTGCCTGATCGGCGCCACGATCACGCCCTACAAGGCCAGCGGCTACTACCATCCGGAAGCGGAAAACGAAGCAGACCGCCAGGCGCTCAACGACTGGATACGCCATTCCGGCGTGTTCGACGCGGTGGCCGACACCGACGCCGCGCTGCGCGATCCGGCGCAACCGCAGCTGATGGCAAAGGACTACGATTCCGGCGACGGCCTGCATCCATCGGCCGCCGGCTACCGCGCCATCGCCAACGCGGTGCCGCTGGCCGCGCTGCGCAGCTCGTGCAGGGAGGCGCGATGAATGCCATGGCCGCGATCCGCGCGGCATCCGTTGCGGTCTGCGCGCTATTGGCCGCAACCGGAGCACAGGCGGCAACGGATGCCGTCTACACCAATCCCGTTCTGAGCGGCTTCCATGCCGATCCCAGCGTCTGCCGCGTCGGCGACGACTACTATCTCGCCACCAGCAGCTTCGAATACTTCCCCGGCGTGCCTATCTATCACAGCAAGGACCTGGTGCATTGGCGCCAGATCGGCCACGCGCTGACCCGCGCCAGCCAGCTGTCGATGGCGCACACCCGCAGCTCGCAAGGCATCTACGCCCCAACGCTGCGCTGCCACGGCGGCACGTTCTACATGGTGACCACCAATATGGAGGGCGGCGGCGCCTTCTACGTTCACACCAGGGACCCGGCGGGACCATGGTCGGAACCGGTCTGGCTGAACGACAAATCGTGGGGCATGGACCCGTCGCTGTTCTTCGACAACGACGGCAAGGTCTACTACACCCGCCATGGCGGCGGCGAACATGGCGGCGTCTATCAGGCGCAGATCGACCTGGAGGCCGGCAAGCTGCTGGAGCAGCCACGCCTGATCTGGCCTGGCACCGGCGGGATATGGCCCGAAGGTCCTCACCTGTACAAGCACGATGGCCTGTACTACCTGATGATTTCCGAAGGCGGCACCTCGTACAACCACAGCCTGACGATGGCGCGCTCCAAATCGCCGTTCGGACCGTTCGAGGCGGCGCCCTCGAATCCGATACTGACCCATCGCGGCCACCCGGAACTGCCGCTGCAAGCCACCGGCCACGGCGACCTGGTGCAAACGCCGGACGGCAAATGGTGGGTGACGCTGCTCGGCATCCGTCCGCAATCGCAGCGCCATCACCTGGGACGCGAAACGCTGCTGGCCCCGGCCAAGTGGAACGAGCAGGGATGGCTGACGGTGAACGACGGCGCGCCGCTGCAGTTGACGATGCCGACGGCAGGCCTGCCGCCATCGGCGCCGTGGCCCGCCGAGCCGGTGCGCGACAACTTTGACGCGCCCACGCTGGCGCTGCAATGGACGCAATTGCGCGGCCCCGGCGATGGCCTGTGGTCGCTGGGCGAGCGCGCCGGCGTGCTGCGGCTCAAGGGCAGCGACGTGACGATGAACGACGTCGCGCAGCCGGCGTTTATCGGCCGCCGCCAGGAGCATCTGCGCATGCGCGCCGCCACGCAGCTTGAGTTCCGTCCGGACTCGACTTCGCAGGCGGCGGGACTGGTGCTGCGCCAGAACGAAAAAAATTATTACGAATTGCGCGTCACCGGCGCACCGCAGCGGCGGCTCGAACTGATCACCCGCGTGGCCGGGGTGACGGCGCTGCAAGCCACGGCATCGTTGCCGCCGGGCGACGACCCGGTCGTGCTGCAGGTGGAATCCTGGCCCGACCGCTACGAATTCAGCTACAAGACTGTCGCAGGCGACAACGCGCCGGCAACGCGGATCGGCGTGGCGGCCACCGCTCCCCTCACCTCCGAACTGGCAGGAGGATTCACCGGCGTCTTCATCGGCATGTACGCCGAAGGTGCGGGCAAAAACAAACCCATGCCGCCTGCGGATTTCGCATGGTTCGATTACCAGGCCATAGAAAAATAACACCATGAGACATCACTATATGGCGGCAGGGGCGCTGATGGCGGCCCTGCTGTCGCACGCCCTGCCCGCGCAAGCGCTGGGCGAAAAACGGCTGGCCTTCTTCGATCACCCTCCGGCCGGCGCTGTCGCGCTGGCGCAGGCCGGCCATGCCGCCAGGCTGTACGTCGATCCGTCCGATTATCCCGGCGTGCTGCGCGCGGCGGGCGACCTGCAGGCCGACATCGGCCGCGTCAGCGCGGCCAAGGCGACGCTGACCAAGGGCCTGCAGCCGGCCGGCGCGGACGTGGTCATCATCGGCACCATCGGCAAGAGCGCACTGATCGACAAGCTGGTGCACTCGGGAGCGCTGGACGTCTCCGCGATCAAGGGCAAGTGGGAAGGCTGGCAGGTGCAGACGCTGCGCAATCCGATGCCCGGCGTCGAGCGGGCGCTGGTGATCGCCGGCAGCGACAAGCGCGGCACCATCTTCGGCATCTACGAGATGTCGGAGCAGATCGGCGTGTCGCCGTGGAACTGGTGGGCCGACGTGCCGGCCGCGAAGCACGCCAGCATCTACGCCTCGTCCGCGACCGCCACCAGCGACGCCCCGGCGGTGCAGTATCGCGGCATCTTCCTCAACGACGAGGCGCCGGCGCTGACCGGCTGGGTCAAGCAGCGCTATGGCGGCTTCAATCACCAGTTCTACGAAAAAGTCTTCGAGCTGATACTGCGCATGCGCGGCAACTATCTGTGGCCGGCCATGTGGGGCGAGGCTTTCTACGACGACGACAAGTTGAACGGCCAGCGCGCCGACGAATACGGTGTCGTCATCGGCACCTCGCACCACGAGCCGATGATGCGCGCGCACGATGAATGGCGGCGTTACGGCGGCGGCAGCGCCTGGGACTACAACCGCAGCGCCGACAAGCTGAAGGAGTTCTGGGCGCAAGGCCTGCGCAACGCCGGCAGCGGCGAAAAGATGATCACGGTCGGCATGCGCGGCGACGGCGACGAGCCGATGTCGCGCGAGTCGAACGTCTCGCTGCTGGAGCATATCGTCGACGACCAGCGCTCCATCATCGCCAGGGAGATCAACCCGGACGTGGCCAAGGTGCCGCAGGTATGGGCGCTGTACAAGGAAGTGCAGGACTACTACGAGAAGGGCATGCGCGTGCCGGACGACGTGATGCTTCTGTGGTGCGACGACAACTGGGGCAATATCCGCCGCCTGCCGACGCCGGCGGAACGCCTGCGCTCGGGCGGCGCCGGCGTCTACTACCACTTCGATTACGTCGGCGGTCCGCGTTCGTACAAGTGGATCAACGTCACCCCGCTACCCAAGGTATGGGAGCAGATGCACCTGGCCTGGCAGTACCAGGCCAACCGCATGTGGATCGTCAACGTCGGCGACCTGAAGCCGATGGAAGTGCCGATCGAATTCTTCCTGACCTATGCGTGGAACCCGGCCGCCTGGCCGGCGGAGCGGCTGCCGGAGTACCTGAAGCTGTGGGCGGCGCGCGAATTCGGCCCCGAACATGCGGACGATATCGCCGACGTCGTGGCCAAGTACGCCAAGTACAACGGCCGCCGCAAGCCGGAGCAGCTGGAGCCCACCACCTACAGCCTGGTCAACTACGGCGAGGCCGAGCGCATCGTCGCCGAGTACAAGGACATCGCCGCACGCGCCGAGAAAATCTCCGCCGCATTGCCCGCCTCGCGGCGCGACGCCTTCTACCAGCTGGTGCTGTATCCGGTGAAGGCCGGCGCGGTGGTCAACGAGCTGTATGTCACGGCGGGCATGAACCGCCTGTACGGCCTGCAGGGACGGGCATCCACCAACGACCTGGCGGCACGGGCGCGGCAGCTGTTCAGGGAGGACGCCGAACTGGTGCGGCGCTATCACGAGGATATCAGCGGCGGAAAATGGGATCACATGATGTCGCAGACCCACCTGGGCTACACCTATTGGAACCAGCCACCGCGCAACGTGATGCCGCCGGTGACCGAGATGCAGGTGCCCAAACAGGCCGACATGGGCGTGGCGGTGGAAGGCAGCGAGCAGGTATGGCCAGGCCCGGACGGCGACAAGCTGTCGTTGCCGGCGCTGGACGTGTTCGAGCAGCGGGCGCGTTTCGTCGAGATCTTCAACCGCGGACAGCAGCCGTTCGACTACACCATCACCGCCAGCGAACCGTGGATCACGCTGGACAAGCCCAGGGGCAAGGTGCTGCGCGAGCAGCGTGTGCAGGTTGGCGCCCGCTGGGCGGAAGTGCCGGATGGCGTGACGCAGGCGACGCTGACAGTTACAGGTCCCGACGGCGGCAAGGCCACGTTGAAAGTCCCGCTGCGCAAGCCGGCCGGCGCGGCGCCTAGCGGCTTTGTCGAAACCGGCGGCGTGGTGGCGATGGAGGCGGAGCACTACAGCCGCGCAGTGCCGGACGGCCAGCGCACCTGGCTGCGCATCCCCGACCATGGCCGCACGCTGTCCGGCATGACGGTGCTGCAGCCGGCGGCGCCGACCGGCGCTGCGGCGGACGACACGCCGCGCATGCGGCTGGAATACGAGATGCATCTGTTCAGCGCGGGAACAGTCGGCGTGCAGGCGACGCTGGCGCCTACCCAGAAGTTCCAGCCCGGCGCCGGCCTGCGCTACGCCGTGTCCTTCGACGACGAGGCGCCGCAGATCGTCAACATGCACGCCGACGCGACGGAAAAGGCGTGGGAACGCAGCGTATCCGACGGCGCGACGGTACTGAGCTCGCGGCACAAGATCGCCGCGCCGGGCCAGCATACGCTGAAGTTCTGGGCCATCGATCCCGGTGTGGTGCTGCAAAAGCTGGTGGTCGATGCGGGCGGCCAGCGCAACAGCTATCTGGGTCCGCCCGAAAGTCCGAGACGCTAAGCCGTCAGGCCGCGCGCTGCGGCATCGCCTCGATGGCGGCGGCGATGGCGTCGCGCAGCGGCTTGGCGCGCAGCTTGTCGTCGAAAGGCGTCGGGCGCATTTTCAAGCCATCCGTGCGCGGCGCTTCGTCCCATGTCTGCAACCAGCTGAAGTTGTCCGCCATGCCCCACATCAGGAAGTCGCGGCACTGCGGATAGCTGAAGGTCACGTCCAGGTAGTCCTTGGCCAGGGCCGCCACGCCGACGTCGCGGGCCTTGATATCGCCCGGCAGCTTGCGGTCGTTGACGTCGAATTCCGTGATCAGCAGGTCCAGTCCCATGCCGGTGACTTCGTCGAGGAACTTGCGCCACTCCAGCTGATGCGCGGCGCCCGTCCCGCCGCTTACCTCGTCCCACGAGCCGATATGGCTTTGCAGGCCCAGCGCCTGCACCGGCGCGCCGCGCGACTTCAGGTCGTGCAGCAGCTTCAGCACGCCCGCGCGGTGCTTGGCGCTGCCCTCGTCGGCCCGCATGTAGTCGTTATAGACCAGTTGCGCATGCGGCGCATACTCGCGCGCCAGCCGGAACGACAGCTCGACCTGCTCCAGCGCGCCCAGGCGTTCGGTGAAGACATTGGCGCGCAAGGCGCCGGTGGCCGGATCGACCGCCTCGTTGACCACGTCGTAGCTGTGGATGTCGCGCCCGAAATGGCCGCACACCGCCTGGGTGTGCACCCGCAGCAGCCGTTCCGCCTCGCGCGCGGGCTGGCTGCCGAAATCGTGCTCGTTGACCCATTTCGGCAGCCATTTGGCGGGCTCCCAGATCAGGTTATGCCCGCGTATCAGCATGCCCTGGCTTTTGGCCCACGCATACAGCTCGTCGGCCGGCGCGAAGTTGTACTGGCCCTGGCGCGGCGCCAACGCCTGCCACTTGCCCTCGTTGTCGGCCACGATCATGTTGCACTCGCGCGCCATCAATGCCCTGTAGCCCGGATCGCGCAAGTCGCGAGTGCCGATGGCGTTGCCGATATTGAGTCCCTTGCGCTTGCCCAGCACTTTCAGGGGCGTGGGACCTGCTTCGGCACCCAGCACGTCCGGCAGCGGAAGCAGGCCGGCGGCCAGCATCGATAAAACATTACGGCGAGAAATCGTCATTGTTACACTCCAAGGTAAAAATGTTCGCTAACATCGTGGCATAATCAAATGGTTACGCTAACATAATGCACCAAAATGGAGACGGTATGCGGAATTTTCTCAACACCCTGTTGGCAGCGGCGCTGCTTGCGCTATGCGCCAACGCGTCGGCGGCCAATGCTCCGGCCACCGTACCGGCCGACGAAGACGGCTATCAACTGTGGCTGCGCTACCGTCCCTTGCCGCACGCGGCGCAGGTTCGCCTGGGCGCGCAGGCCCGCAGCATCGTCCTGAGCGGCGCTCCGTCGCCGACCACCCAGGCCGCGCTGGATGAACTGCAAACGGGCCTGGCCGGCATGCTGGGCCGCGCCCCCGCGCTGTCCGCCAAGATACAGGACGGCGCGCTGCTGCTGGCCACGCCGGCCACGCTGCCGGAGCTGGCCGCCGGCGCCTCGCCGCTGCGCGCCGAACTGGCCGCCCTGGGCGCCGAAGGCTATCTGCTGCGCCGCACCCGCCTGCAGGGCCACGAGGTCACGCTGATCGCCGCCAACAGCGACACCGGCCTGCTGTACGGCGCCTTTGCCTGGCTGCGCGCCGCGGCCGACGGCAAGGCGCCGGAGGCGTCCTCCGCGCCCAAGCTGCGGCTGCGCGTGCTGAATCACTGGGACAACCTGGACCGCACGGTGGAACGCGGCTACGCCGGCGCCTCGATCTGGGACTGGTGGGCGCTGCCCGACATCAAGGACCGCCGCTACACCGACTATGCGCGCGCCAATGCCTCGCTGGGCATCAACGGCACGGTGCTCAACAACGTCAACGCCAAGCCGGAGTCGCTGACCGCGCAGTTCATCGCCAAGGCCGCCGCCGTGGCCGACGTGCTGCGCCCCTACGGCATCAAGGTCTATCTGTCGGCGCGCTTCTCGACGCCGCTGGAGCTGCACGAAACCTCCACCGCCGATCCGCTGTCGCCCGAAGTGCAGGCCTGGTGGCGGCGCAAGGCCGACGAGATCTACAAGGCCATCCCGGACTTCGGCGGCTTCCTGGTCAAGGCCAACTCCGAGGGCCAGCCCGGCCCGCAGGACTACCACCGCAGCCACGCGGACGGCGCCAACATGCTGGCCGCAGCGGTCGCGCCGCACCACGGCATCGTCATGTGGCGCGCCTTCGTCTACGCGCCCGGCGCCGAGAAGGCATCGGACCGCGCCAAGCAGGCGTGGGACGAATTCAAGCCGCTGGACGGCACTTTCGCCGCCAACGTGCTGGTACAGGTGAAGAACGGCGCGATCGACTTCCAGCCGCGCGAACCGTTCCATCCGCTGTTCGGCGCGATGCCGAAGACGCCGCTGATGATGGAGTTCCAGGTCACCAAGGAGTATCTCGGCTTCTCCACCGACATGGCCTACCTGGGCACGCTGTTTGAGGAGACGCTGCGCAGCGACACCAGGACCTCGCCGCAGGGCGCCACCGTGGCGCAGACGCTGAGCGGCATGGCCGGCGTGGCCAACATCGGCACCGACCGCAACTGGACCGGTTCCCACTTCGACCAGGCCAACTGGTACGCCTACGGGCGACTGGCGTGGAACCCGCAGGCCTCGGCGCGCGATATCGCCACCGAGTGGGCGGCGCAGACCTTCAGCGCGGATCCCGCCGTCACCACTCCCATCGTCGACATGATGATGCTGTCGCGCGAAGCGGTGGTCGACTACATGACCCCTCTGGGCCTGCACCACATGATGGGCACCGGCCACCACCACGGCCCGGCGCCGTGGGTGGCCAACCTGGAGCGGCCGGACTGGAACCCGGTCTACTACCACCGCGCCGACCGCAACGGCATCGGCTTCGACCGCACCGCCAGCGGCAGCAACGCGCTGGCGCAGTACGCGCCGGAGATCGCCCGCCAGTACGCCGACCCGCACACCACGCCGCAGCAATTCCTGCTGTGGTTCCACCACCTGCCGTGGGATTACACGATGCCGTCCGGCCGCACCTTGTGGGCCGAACTGTTGACCCGGTACGACACCGGCGTCGCGTCCGCAAGAAATCTGCAGGCGCGCTGGGCGGCGATGCGGCCGCTGATCGACGCCCGCCGCCACGCCGAAGTGGCGCAGCGCCTGGCGCGGCAAGTGGACGACGCCGTGCTATGGCGCGACGCCTGCATCGCATACTTCCAGTCGGTGTCCGGTTTGCCGCTGCCGCCGGGCGTGCGCCCGCCGGCGCTGCCGCTGGCAAGCTACCAGGCCATGCGCTTCCCTTACGCACCGGGGCATTGAACAGCATGTTCGGCTCGGCCTGCGCCCTGTCAGGCCCTGCCTGCCGGGGGCATTCCGCCCCGGCAGGCAGGGCCTTGTGGTAAAGTCTGACGCTGAACTTAGCTTCACTTTTCAAACAAGGTTACGAAGGCAGATGACAAGCAATAAGGTGAAACCGAAGGCGGAGCCGGTGGTGGAAATCCGGTCGCAGGCGCCGACCATGTCCGATGTGGCCAAATTGGCGGGCGTCTCGCCGATGACGGTGTCGCGCGTGATGAACGGCGATACCAATGTCCGCGACAAGACCCGGCAACGCGTCGACGCGGCGGTGGCCGCGCTGAACTACGTCCCCAACCAGGCCGCGCGCCGGCTTGCCGGCTCGCGCCCGATACGGGTTGGTTTCCTTTACAGCAATCCCAGCGCCGGCTACCTGAGCGAATTCCTGGTCGGCCTGCTGAACCAGGCCAGTCCCAACAACGTCCAGCTGGTGGTGGAAAAGTGCGAGGCCGACGAACACGGCATCGAGCAGGCGCGCCGCCTGATCGCCAACGGCGTCGACGGCATCATCCTGCCGCCGCCGCTGTGCGACACCCCGAACCTGATCGACCTGATCGTCGCCTCCGGCACGCCGGCCGTGACGGTGGCCTGCGGCCAGCCGGACGCCCGCGTCGGCGGCGTCAGCATCGACGACTTCAGCGCCGCCCATGCGATGACCTGCCACCTGGTGTCGCTGGGCCACCAGCGCATCGGCTTCGTCATCGGCCATCCGAACCAGACCGCCAGCGCGCGCCGGCTGGCCGGCTTCAAGGCCGCCATCGCCGAGAAAAACATCCCCAGTTCGCCGGAGCTGATCGTGCAGGGCATGTTCACCTACCGTTCCGGCCTGGACGCGGCCGAAGTGCTGCTGGGCCTGGAGCAGCGCCCGACCGCCGTTTTCGCCAGCAACGACGACATGGCCGCCGCCGTGGTGGCGATCGCCCACCGACTGGGGCTGGACGTGCCGGGCGACCTGACGGTGGCCGGCTTCGATGACACCGCGCTGGCCAGCACCATCTGGCCGGAGCTGACCACGGTGCGCCAGCCGATCACCGACATGGCGGCAGAGGCGGTGCAGTTCCTGGTGCACCAGATCCGCGCCAAGCGCAACGGCGAGCCGGACGCGCCCAAGCACGCGGTGATCGACTACAAACTGATACGCCGCCAATCCGACGCCGCGCCGCGCCTGCGGCCATCGACCAAGGTGGTGGCCAAGCACAAGTAATACGGCTGCGAACGGGAGTCTATAACGTAGGCCGGGCCCAGTCGTAAATTTCCTTGGCCAAGCCATCGGGAGTATCCCCGCTGACGACGCGGAAACCATCCTGTGCGAGCTTCCAGCTTTGCTCGCCAACGACATTTTCGATGCGGTCCCATTCGCTGCGTTCCAGTTTAGCCCGCTCAGGCAACATCAGGAAAACGCCCTTGTCGTCCATGTGCTTTAACCGCGCAAACGTCGTCAAATCGAGATTCGCTCGCAGCAGGTTCATTTCGACCCTATCCACGGTTTTATAGACGGCGGAAATGACACTGCCGCAAGCGGTGTCAGTCTTAATGTTCACATCCAGAAAATGCGTACGATCCCCATCCGGTACTGGCACGCCGCCTTTCGCATCAAGAACAATCCGTTCGAAGTCACTACCAGCTATCGACTTGAGCGCCTGATTAACCAGATGTCTGACAGAAGGCGTATCCAGCGATTCAAATTGGCGAATGCGACCCGACGATGTACCGGGCTCAAGCACCACGACGTCGTGGTACAGGCGCTCAATGATGGATTCAGCAGATACTCCCGATGTATGGACAGGGATAGAAAGTTGGAGGTTGGCCGATCCGAAATCGACCTCCTCAAGCAAGACTCCACGTTGCGCAGCTTGACGCAGAACTTCCTCGGCGTGTCCAAGCATATCTGCAACCAGTTTTTTGGGGAGCTGTCCGGAATAAATGCATTCAAACTTTTTGAAGTCGCTAAGCAAATGGTAATGCAGGCGCTGTTGGCTTGCTTGAACCACGACGCCCACAGTAAAGCGCTGTGGAGCAAACAAGTCTGGCTGCAACTCCAGAGTGGACCAATGACCTAAAAAGGCAGATGCCGGAACCGATACCGTGACCGCATCAAGGTGTCCGAACGGCTTGTCTTGGCTGAAGAAATTAATATTCATACGATCACCCCTAGTTCGCCAGCTAACCAACCAATCTGCGCACGCAAGGCAAGGAAGGTTTCAATCTCCGTCCACAACTGCGCGGAGAGCGCAGGATCAGGAACAATGTCCGATACGAATTTTACACCGACAGTTTTCATCGCCTGGATCGCGATGGCGTGCTTTTCTGCCGCCAAGGCCATGTCGCACTGAAACCTGTGCAACTGGCTGGCGGGAAGCCGCAACCGCGCCTCTTGCAACAGGCTGTTGAGGGTAAACTCCAGTCCATAGTACTTACGCCACACTACGTCGTGCAAAAGAGATTCATGATCGATGGCGATATATTGGCCATCTCTGGATCGAATAACATTTCCGTAATTCCGGTCCCGATTATCGGCCCAATAATCGAATGCTGCGATCACTGGCGTGTTTTTCGCGTGGAGACATCTGGCCCGCGCCAACCAAAACATCCATCTGTTAACTTGCGACACAGCATTGCCTTCAACAACTTCAACGCACCATGCCAAGTATTCAGGATAGCCGGCAACAAACGCTGGCAGCGTCATTGACTTACCAAGCTCGACAAGCGGCACACGCAGCACTGCGGCAAACGCAGGTACGTTGACCCCCGCCGCCTGCGCCAGCAGCCAACCCAATCCCTCGCACAACAAACCGGGGCGAGTCGACAAATCCATCAACTTGACAACGCACTTATGCTCCTTGCCGTCCACTCCTTTAACGATAGCGAAATGGATCGCCCCTTCGTTTAAGGTTTTTCTCTTCGGTGCCCAGCGATATTCAACCCAGGCGGAGGATGGCAAGATCTGCAGCATGGCTTCATGGAACCGCAACTCGGCCCCTAGCGATGAAAGCCCCAATCTATATTGATTAAAAGAAAATATCAAGAACGACAGGACTTGGCCACCCGCTGGTTTTTTATACAGTGTAGCTCAAATTAACCCGAAGTACTCATGCAGGGCTGCGGCTACCGCTGATTCAGTTGATCCAGTATGTGCCGGGCGGCCGTCACTCTTTCGGCGCCGGGATAGCTTTTGTTTGCCAGCATCACGATGCCCATCCTCTTCCCCGGATTGAACAGCGCATAGGCGCCAAAGCCGCCGGTTGATCCGGTCTTGTGGATCAGCACATCCGCTTGCGGTGGCATCGGCGGCACCAGCCTGGTTGCGGCATTGGTTTCAAAGACCATTTTTTCGGAAACGCCCGCCAGCATGCGATCGAGCTTCGACGCGGCGGGATATTGTTCCCAGATCAGATCCTGCGTGAGTTCGCCCGTCTTGAAGTAGGCGGTGTGGGTGCCGGTGACCGCGCGCTGCAGCTTGTCGTCAAGCTTGACGACGCCCATGTTGGCGTCGATAAAGCGGATCAGGTCCGCGGCATCGGTCTTGACTCCGTAAGCCTCCGTTGCCAGCACTCCCGGATTGACCCTGACCGGTGCATTGGCCTGGTTATAGCCTTGCGCGTAGTTCTTCATCTCCGCCGCCGGCACGTCGATGTAGCTGTGATGCATGCCGAGCTGCGGGAACAGCTTGTTTTCCATCGCCTCCGCAAACGGCATGCCCATGCTTTGCGCGGTGATGATGCCTAGCAGGCCGATGCTCAGGTTGGAGTAGGTCCTGGCGCTGCCCGCCGCAACCCCGGGCTTCCAGTCCTTGTAGTACGCCATCAGCTGATCATAGGTCTCGACATGGTCGGGAACCTGCATCGGGAAATCGCCGGCCGTGTGGGTGCCCAGATTGAGCAGGCTGATGTTGTCGAAGCTGCTGCCGCGCAGCTTGGGCATATGCCGGCTGACGCTGTCGGTCAGCGCAAGCTGGCCGTTGACCTGCGCATAGGACGTCAGTGTCGCCGCCATGGTCTTGCTCAGCGAGCCGATCTCGAACAAGGTATGGCTGGTAACGGCTTGCCCGGTTTCCCTGGACGCCAACCCGTAGTTGAAGAAATAGTTCTTGCCGTTGGCGGTGACGGCCACCGCCATTCCCGGAATATCGTATTGCTTCATCAGCGGCTCGATGGCGCGGTCCACCGTATCCTTGAGCAGCAAGGCCGGCAATTCCTTGAGGAATTCATCGCGCGCCAGCACGCCGGCCGACACGTCCTGCGGCTGCGTCGCGTCCCTCTGCATCAGGTGCGCAAAGACGAAGGTGCGCGAACCTTTCGACGCCCATCCGACATACCAGCCAAAGCCGGAAGCCGCGCCGGTCTTGCCGTTGATGCGCCAGCCTGCGGGAGGCTGGCCGAACTGCGTCAGCCGGGCCGTCATGTCGTAGGCATGGGCGCTCACGCCCAGCCGGCGGTTGACGATCTTGTCCAGGAACGCGAGCTGTTCCAGCGGCGAGATCCGCAGCGAGGAACCTATCCACGACATGGTCAGTCCGTCATTTTCCGCGTCGCCCGAGACGTCGGCATTCCCGTAATTGAATTTCCGCGTGTATTCGGCGAAGCGCTGCATGCCCAGGGATTTTGTCACCTGCTGTGAATACCATACGACCGAATCGCTCATCCACTTGGCGGGATCCGTCGCTTCGCGCCAGCTGGGTCGCCAATCGACATAGCCCGGGCGGAACGGCAGCTTCGGCGTGTGCGCATCCTTGAGGAAACCGGAGTCGTAGCCCATCAGGCTGATGGCGATCTTGAAGGTCGACGCCGGCGTCACCTGGCGCTGGCAGTCGCCGCGCTGGACCAGCATCGCGCCGGTGCCGGCTTCGGCAATGGCGGTGCACACTTCGGTGGCATGGACTGCTGAAGTCCAGACGAGGCTGCACAGCGCCCCCATGACCATGTGGCGAAAATTCATACTGCTGTCTCCTTGTTAAAGCGCGTCCAGTTGCGCCGGCAGATCGCGCAGGAAGGCTTGCTTGGCGCGGGGGCCGGCGGCGGCTTGCTGCCGGTCCTCCAGCACGAGGCGGGCGAACACCACCTTGCGGCTGCCCTTGGTCGCCCAGCCGACGAACCAGCCGTAGCGGTGTTTCTCGTCATCGCGGCCGTTGGCCAGCACCGGCGCGGCGGTGCCGGTTTTCCCGTGGATCTCCCAGCCGTTGGGCAGGGCATCAAGTTCGGTGAGGCGGGCCGTCATCTCATAGGCATGTTCCGACAGCGGCAGCTTGCGGTTCAACATGTTGCTGAGGAAAGCCACCTGTTCGACCGGCGATATCTTCAGGCTGGAAGCTATCCACGACATCGCGAGGCCATTGTCCTTGCCGGCATCGCCGGAGACATCGCGGTTGCCGTAGTTGAGACTGTTCACGTAGCGCTGGAAGCGCTCGGCGCCCAACTGCGAAGTCACCTGCTGGGCATACCACACGGTCGAATTCCGTATCCAGCTGGTCGGGTCGGTGGTTGCGCGCCATGACGGGTTCCAGTCCGTATAGCCGGCCTTGAACGGCAGTCTCGGCGTGTGCTCGTCGCGCAGGATGCCGCTGTCGTAGCCCATCAGGCTGACGGCGATGTTGAACGTCGACGCGGGCGTGACGCGTTCGTCGCAATGGCCGTCGTGGACCAGCCGCTTGCCGCTGTCTGCATCCGCCATCTCGGTACAGCTGAACGGCGTTTCCGTTGCCGGCAGCACGGCCTGCGCCAGCGGGGCGATGCGCCACGCGAAGGCCGGCTGGAAGGCGAGGCTGCCCGCGAACACTGCCGCCAGGCCGGCCAGCGCGGCGCATCGGGCCCATGGGCCGCGCGGCGCGGCGGGCTCGCGTATCAGGCCGATGCGCGCCGCCACGGTGCTCGCGCTGACACCGCCGAAAGCAAGCGTGGCGTTTACCTGGCGATGCTGCAGTTTCAATTGAGCGATCAGCGCCGCCGCATAGGCTTTGCGTTCCGTCTGCGGACGGCCACGCAGCACATCGCGGTCGCAGCCCAGCTCTTGCGCCCACGAGAGCTGGGCGCGCAACAAACGCATGCAGGGGTTGAACCACAGCAGCGTTTGCAGCAGCAGGCCGACGCTCATCCATTGCAGGTCATGCCGCCGCATATGCGTCAGTTCATGCTCGACGATCATCCGTTGCTGGCCAGCCTCAAAGCTGCGCAGGTGACGCGGCAGCAGCAGGCGAGGACGGAACAGACCGAACAGCATGGGCGAGATTGGCGCGTCCACTTCGATGACCGCCAGCGCGGGCGTACCGGGCGCGGCAAAGCCGTCGTGCTGATTCAAGACGGACAGCCGGTGGCCTGCCGCGGCGAGGCCATTCAATGTCCGGCGCCCCAGCCACAATCTGGCCAGCGCATAAGCCAGGCCGAGCGGATATAGCAGCAGCCAGGCTTGCGCGCCGATGGCGAGCCAGGAGCGATAGTCCGCCTCCGTATTCGCCGCGCCGGCCGGGTTGGCGGCGGCAGTCGGCGTGCCCGTTTTGCCGGGATCGGCCAGATGCGCGGCCACATTGTCGGACAGTTCTATCGGTGGAATCAAACGCAGGCGTTCGCTGTGCGGCAGCAGGATCACCAGGAAAGCCGCCACAACCGTCGCCTGGCTCAGCAGCCACGTCGAGCGTTGCAGGGAAAACTCGGGCAGGCGGCGGCGGAAAGCAACCAGCAACGTCCACACGACCAGTCCCACGGCCACAGAGCCGCAGCTGGCCAGCAGGAAGCGTAAAGCCAGCAGGTCGGATGGCGTCATTTGGCGCCGTCCTCGCCGGTGGGCCAGTCGTTCAGCAACTGCTCGAGCTGCGCCAGCTCATCCTCGTCGACGAGCTTGCTGCCGGTGAACATATTGGCCGGCAAAGGCGCATCCATCTCCATCACCCGCCGGCTGAAGTCGCGCGCGAACGCGGCCAGCGTGCCGACCTTCTCAAGCGCCGCCTCATATACCTGCACACCGTGCAGCGTGCGCTGCCTTACCGAGCCCTTGTCCAGCATGCGCTCCAGGGTCTTGCGCGTGGACGAGTACGACCAGCCCAGCTCCTCCTCGACCTGCTCGTGGATTTCGCGGGCGCTGAGCGGCTGCTGCCGCCATAAGGCCTTCAACAGAGTAAGCTCGGAGATCGAGGGGATGGCCATTTAAGTTCCTTTGCGATACACGTCGCCATTGTGCGACATATGTCACAAATAATCAAGGATGGCATTATCCGAATGTTTCCCCGGAAAAATAGAGACGCTATGACCAAACTCGCAATTGCGTGCATGCTGTCCCTCGCGCTGACGCTGCCGGCGGCGGCCCAACAGGAGCCCCGTACGGACTCCGGCCTGTCGATGAAGACCTGGACGCCGGACAACGGCAACGGCAGCTATACCAATCCCCTCTTCTACGACGAGCTGGCCGACCCCGACCTGATACGGGTGGGCGAATGGTTCTATCTCACCGGCGCCACCATGCACGCGATGCCCGGGCTGCCGCTGTTGCGGTCGCGGGACCTGGTCAACTGGGAATTCCTCGGCTATGCCGCCGGCGAACTGGATCTCGGGCCGAGCTACCGGCTGGAGCGCGGCAGGAACATCTACGGCCAGGGCATCTGGGCGCCCAGCCTGCGCCACCACAACGGCGTGTTCTATATCTTCGCCAACGTGAACGGTCGCGGCACCTGGATGTATTCCGCCATCAATCCGAAAGGACCGTGGACGCACTGGAAAATGAAGCGCAGCCTGCAAAACCTGTCGGTATTGTTCGACGACGACGGCAAGGCTTATGCTGTCTGGGGCCTCCAGCAACTGCGCATCGCGCAATTGACCAATGACCTGAGCGATATCGTGCCGGACACGGAACGCGAGCTGTTCACCAAGGCCGACGGCATGGGCGGAAACGCGCACTTCTACAAGGTCAACGGCAAGTACTACATCGTCAGCGCCAATGATGCGGGCGGCACCATGCCGGCTGCGCGCGCCGACCATGTCTACGGACCGTACGAAGTAAACCCGGCGATCAGCAAGGAGGAAGGTTTCGGCATGGCCGGCGGCTACCGGCTGAAGAACAGGCAGTATCCGTTCGAAGTCGTGCCGCCCAACCCGGCGTCGCGCGCCATGACGGCCATGCACCAGGGCGGCATCGTGCCGACCGAGGCCGGCGAATGGTGGGGATTTTCAATGATGGACTATAACTCGGCGGGCCGCCTGCTCAGTTTGTCGCCGGTGACCTGGCAGGACGGCTGGCCCTACTTCGGCCTGCCTGGCAATCCGGGGCACAGTCCGCGCACCTGGGTCAAGCCGCGCACAGCGCAAGCGCAGCAGATCGCGGCGCCGTTCGTGCGCAGCGACGATTTTTCCGAGCCCGCGCTCAAACCCGTCTGGCAATGGAACCATGCGCCGGTTGAAGACAAGTGGTCGCTGAGTGAACGGCCGGGCTTCCTGCGCCTGCGCTCGATGCAGGCGGCGTCGTTCTGGGAAGCGCGCAACTCGCTGACGCAACGGGCAATCGGGCCGGTGTCCGTGCCGACGGCGGCGCTGGACGCATCCGGGCTGCTGGAAAACGACGTGGCCGGCCTCGGCCTGCTGAACCTGCCGTATGCCACGCTGGCGGTGGAAAAGAAGAATGGCAAGCTCGCCTTGGTGCTGTTCGATCAGGCACGCAACCAGTCCACGCGCATCGGCATCACCTCCACGCGCGTGTGGCTGCGCGCCGAATGCGACTTCCGGACCGAGAAAGCACGCTTCAGCTATTCGTTCGACGGCGAGCGCTTCCAGCCCATCGGGCAGGAATTCACGATGATCTACCAGCCCGTCACCTCGCAGGGCGTGCGCTACGCACTGTTCAACTACAACACGGGCAAGCAGAACGGCGGCGCCGCCGACTTCGCCAGCTTCGAGGTCTACCAGCCCTACCCTCACGGTTTGACGCGGCCCATTCCGTATGGCCAGGTGATACAGCTCGCTTCCTTCAGGGGCTCGGCCGGGCTGGCCGCGCGCGGAGAAGCGCTCGTCAACGCGGCGCCGACGCCGTTCACGATATTGGATCTGGGCCTGGGCCGGGCCGCGCTCCAGTCCGGCAACAGCTATGTGACCATCGCGGCCGACGGCAGCGCCGCGCTGCAGCCCGCCCAGTCCGGCGTGACCCAAGCTTTCCAGTGGACAGAGACGCCGACGGGCGAGCTGGTGCTGATGTCGCTGCTGACCAACCGCTTCCTGCGCATCGACCCGCGGACCGGCGCCGTCCGCGCCGACGCCCCCGGTCCGCTGCCCGACGGCAGCGACGGCGCCCGCTTCATCTGGTCCAAAAAATAATCAGGGAGGCGCAGTGCGCTTAGGCTCCCACAGCTCGATCTTGTTCCCCTCGGGATCGAGCACCCATGCGAAGCGGCCGTTCGCATCGTCGGCGCGCTTCAGGATGGCGACGCCTTTCGTGCCCAGGCGCGCGAGAAACGCATCCATATCGTCGACCGCGTAGTTGATCATGAACTCGCTGGTCGACGGCGCGAAGTAGCTGGTCGTGGCAGGGAAGGCATTCCAGATCAGCGCCGGAGGATGGTTGGGCGCATCGTAGCGCAGTTTCGCGCCGCCCCACACTTCCAGCGGCATGCCCAGCACATCGCGATACCACGCCGCCAGCGCCTTGGGATCCTTGGCCTTGAAGAATATGCCACCCACGCCGGTAATGTGTCCGGCGGGTTCCGCAGACGCAGAGACGCCCGGACCTGTCATCATGAGCACGCCCAGGCACAGCACCACTATTGCTCGTATTTTCATCGTTGCTCCTTGCAGTCATCGTTCATGGCTCAGGCAATAGCCTGTATCTCCACCCCGTCCATCGCGTAGCGGGCATACAGGAAGTCGCGTATGCCAACGACGTGGTCGCCGGCAAATTCCAGCGCCACGAAATACGCCGGCGTATCAAGCGATACGTTGCGGTCAAACACCAGCATCGCGGCGCGGCCGTCAACCACCGCCGGCGAGAACGCCCATTGCACGGCAATGGCATAGGCGCCGAAGTATTCGCCGACTTCGCTCTTGCCGTTGCGCCGCAGCTTGGTCACGAGCTCAAGTCTGACATCATCGGCCAGCATGGCGCGTACCGTGTCGAAATCACCGGTCTTGAATCCCTCCACATAGGCAAGCAGCCGGGCGCTGACGGCGCCGTCGATAGCGGGCGGTGCCGGCTCGCCGGATTCGCCGGCCACCACGCGCAGCCGTTCACGTCCCCGCTGCAGCGCCGACTTGACGGCCGCCTCGCTGGATGCGGTGATCAGCGCCGCCTCCCCCAGCGAATGGCCCAGCACGTCCTTCAAAATCACCGCGCTTCGCTGCAGCGCCGGCAGCCGCATGAAACTGCGCAGGCAGGTCGCGGCAATCTCGGGATCTGGGACTTCGGGAGACGCCAATGTGGCAAGCTCGCCTTCGTCCTCCATCACCGGCGTGCGTGCGCGCTGCCGCAGGAAATCCAGCGACGCGTTGTGGGCGATTCGATAAAGCCAGGCTTGGGGGTTGTCCAGTCCGTCAAAGGACGCGCGCGCGGCAAATGCTTTCACGAGCGTATCCTGGACGATGTCTTCGCCATCGACCACGGACCCGGTCATGCGGGCGCAATAGCGATGAAGCCTGGGCCGCATCTCACCGAGCAGTTTTTCAAAATCCTGCGCCACATCGTTCATTGCTGGCCGCCTCCACGTCCGTCGATACCGGGTACGAGTTTATCAAACTATCAAGCCCTGGCCGCCTCGACGACTTCGCCCATGATGGGGTCGATCGTGGCGAGTGCGGCGAGCTTGGGGTAGTAGGCGACCATTCTGGGGTCGGTGCGCATCGTGTCGACCGCCGCGACGTCACGCCATTGGGAATGGATGACGATGCGCGTTCCATCCGCACTCGCGATCAAGTCGGTGGCAATCCACCCGTCCAGCGTACGGATCACCGTGTTGATATTGTCGCGCAACATGTCCAGCACCTGGCGCTGGTTGGCGGGGTCGATGGTCAGGGGAATCATCAAGGTTGTCATAGTTCGTCTCCGGTTGGGCAGGCCCGCCAATCGGGCCTGTTATGTGTATGACGACGAAGCGGGGCAAAACGGATCGGTCTGGGAAAAAATAATTCTGTGCGCCCCAGGCGCCATACGGCTTCGATCGCCGCGCTCAGGACGCCGCCGATAGACCAGGCGGCCCACCGCAGCGCAAAGGCGACGAGGTAAGCCTTCAGGCCGAAACTGTAGTATTCGCCGTAGGCAATATGTTGATGCAGGTGGAACGCGGGTATGGCCAGCGCCAGCGGAAGCAAGACGAACTTGGCCAGTGGAAGGTCGAGTTTGCGACGACGCAGCGCCAGGCGGGCCCGCGCATGCACGCCCAACACCGCGCCGGGCTGCTCAAGCGCGGCGGCAAACGCAAGGCGACGGTCCAGCGCCAGACCGTAGCGCCAGCGCTGGCCCGAAGCCAGCCGCAAGGCAACGCCGGCGGAGGCAAGCGGCAAACGCCATAACTCGACCGCGGCAATGTCGCTGTCTCGAAGGGACCAGAGAATGTCTCGACAGGACCGGTCCCCTGTCGCGCGATGATCACAGCGGCTTGGCTTACTGATAAATGCTGAAAGCGCTGCCCACAAATACTCCTGCGCCGTACTGCTTGGTGTCGCTGCGGTAACCGAACTTCAGGCCGCCGTTCAGCTTGCCATCGGAGTTCTTGATCAGATAGAGCGGCAGTTCCACGCTGGTTGCCGGTTGAGCGAAGTCACGGGTGATGGTCAGGCCGACAGCGACATTACCAAAGTCGTGGCGCACATCAAAGGCAAGCAGCTTCTTGGTCTTGCGTACCGTAGCGCCCAGCGCGCCGGATGCACAGCTAACGCTGCTGACCCCGGTAGGCGCGACGACAGGGCAAAGCACTCCTTCCTTGCCGTCCTCATAGCTGCGTTGGTATTTGGCGCTGATGGAGTAAATGGTGTTGCTACGATCCGGACTCAGCGCATAGTAGGCACCGACCGACCACGGGTGCTCCTTGCTGCTTTCCTTCGCCAGCGTGTCGGTGTTGACATAATCGTGAGTGGGGAAACCGACTTCCGCGCTGGCGCCCCAGATCTGCGGTGGCATGGCAGCATCGCCCCAGGACAGGCGCTCCCAGTCCTTTTGCTGCTTAGGCGTGCCGTATTTCTCTACGTCACTGCTGTCGCATTCGATAGGCTGTTCGGCCTTGGGATCGGATGCCTTCTTGTCCTCCTTTGCCTGTTTTTTTTTAAGCACGACAGCACAGATCTGGTCCTTGGCAGCTCGTTCGGTCGCCAGTGCCGGCCGAAAGGATGCGCTGAAGCTGCTGTACTGGAACGCTACGCTGCTGCCTGTGGCCAAGCCATCCAACGTCAGCAATTCAGTGGTGTTGCGCTTGCTAAGAGGCGTACTGAACAACAAGCTACCGGTGCTAAAGCGCGCGAGCCTGTCTCCGTTTGGCAAGAGCTGACCCTCGGGTTCCGAAACATAACGTGAGAGCTTCAACGTGACTTGGTCATCCCCTTTACCGGCGCGCAGCTCCACTCCCGGTGCCAGTTGGGATGGATCTTTGAGGCCGCCGCCCGCTGGCAACACGGCTTGGCTAAGCTCTTGGCCGGTGGCGTGTATTCCTGACAGCGCCGCCAGCAACAAAATTATACGCGCGGCCTTCATGGCTTCATCCGTCCATAGCCGGCTGCCTTTTGTTTCGTCGCCGGTATGGCGCTGGACTTGGTCAGAATGTCCTTGCTGCCGTTGTTGGCAGTCATATCGAGCTTGTCGCCGCCATTACCCCACATCCACCAGCTGAGGATATGCTCTTCATTTTGCTCCAGCATGGCGCTTGCATTGCCATTCGTGATGGCCAACGGCGAATCATCAACGTACGCGGTGTAGCGCAAGGTGGGACTCGACGGCGTGAACTTGAAGGTGACTTTGACTGTGGGCATGAGTATCTTTCTGGTGAGGTTACTTATGTCGAGCTGTAGGAGCAATCCTACATGACGTGAAATTGTCAAATTCTCACCAAATGTCATTTTGATAAAAATCTGACCCTTCGCGCAACATGTGCTTTGGCCACGTGCCCCCATGGCAAAGTGACTTAACAAGTTGTAGTTACAGAAAGATTTCCGCTCGTGCGAGCTGGCTGCTATGCTGTACGTTGTTCATTTGCAACTGCGCGTGGTGCTCCATTGCGCCGCAATCTCCCGGCATCGACCCACTGATCAGTATCGACTGACGATATGAATATAGCCTCGTTTCCGCTCGCCACACCGCCCTACCAGCTGATACGCAGCTTGGGCGAAGGCGGCTATGGCCAGGTTTTCGAGGCCTGGGATGGCCTGTTGCAGCGGCGAGTTGCAATCAAGCGTCTCAAGGCAGTGTCCGCTGCCCACCATCCATACCGGCTGCTGGACGAGGCCAGGGCAGCGGCATCGCTGCGGCATCCCGCCTTCGTCAAGATCTACGCCTTCGATGACGAAGCGGAAGAGCAATCCATCGTCATGGAACTGGTCGAAGGCCAGACCCTGGGTCAACTGATCCGCGACACCGCGTTGGCGCCTGCGTCGGCGCTGGCCATCGCCGGCCAGATCGCCGACGCGATGCGCGAGGCGCATCAGGCGCACCTGGTGCATGGCGACCTCAAACCTTCCAACCTGATGTACGAACCTTCCGGCAGCGTACGCATCCTCGACTTCGGCCTGGCGCGCCAGATCGACCCGCTGGCGACACAAAGCGCGACCACCGGCCAGCTCCACGGCACCATCGCCTATCTGGCGCCGGAGCGGCTGCTGGGCGCAGCCGCCAATCCATCCAGCGACATCTATGCGGTGGGCGTGGTGCTGTACGAATTGTTGACCGGCCACCGCCCGCTGGCCAACCTGAGCGGCCTGGCGCTGGCCGCAGCCCAGCTCCAGACCAGTTCGGAGCAATGGCAATTCCCGCCGCAACTGCCTCCCGCAGTGACCGCACTGGTGCAAGCCATGACCGCCCGCGACCCGGTGCTGCGCCTGTCCAGCATGCAGGCGGTGCGCGCCGCGATCGAGGCGCTGTCCACCGGCACCGCCCTGCGGCGACCGCGCCGCATCGGGCCCATCCCCTTGCTGGCCCGCATCCGCCGTGGCCGCGCTGGCCGGGCCGGGCCGGCGGCGCTGGCCGCAGCCATCCTCGCAGCTGTCCTGTTGGCCAGCGCCTGGCATTTGGCCGGCTCCGTGCCCGCCTTGCCGTTTTCCACCGCGCGCAGCATGGCCGCCGGCCTGGACGCCTTGCGCAGCGCCGACCGTAACGGCAGCCTGGACACGGCCATCGGCCATTTCAATGCCATCCTGCTGCGCCAGCCGCATCACGCCGGCGCAGCCGCCGGCTTGTCGCTGGCCTATAGCCTGCGCTATTTCGGCGAAGGCCGCGACGAGGTCTGGCTGGCCCGCGCCGATGCCAGCGCACAGCAGGCGCTGCAGGACGATCCGCAACTGGCCCTGGCGCATACCGCGCGTGCCTGGGTACTGGAATACCAGGGCCAGACTGCGCAGGCACTGCAGGAAGAACAAGCCGCGCTGCAACTCGACCCACTCGATCTGTTTGCGCAATGGGGCCGGATCGACCTGCTGATCAACTTGCGCCGTTACGCGGAAGCGCGCCAGGCGCTGACCGGCGCGATGGCCGCCCACCCGGAGCAGCGCCTGCTGTACGACCTGAGCGGCCGACTGCATTTCCAGCAAGGCCAGCTGCCCGCCGCCGAGCAAGACTTCCGCCGCAGCATCGCGCTGGAACCTGACCTGAGTTACGCCTACGCCAATCTGCATGCGGTGCTGCTGCGCCAGGATCGCGCCGAGGAAGGCCTGCAGGTGTTACAACAGGGCTTGCAGGTCCATCCCAGCAGTCGCCTGTACAGCAGCCTGGGCACGGCCCTGTTCTACCGTGGCGATTACCTGGGTGCACAAAAGAACTTCGAACTGGCCGTGTCGTCCGGCCGCGGCAGTCCCAACCAATACCTGTATTGGGCCAATCTGGGCGATGCGCTGCGCTGGCTGCCGGGACGAGAGGCCGATGCGCGCCAGGCCTATCAGCAGGCGGCGGCGCTGTTGCAACCGCTTTTGGCGCGCTCCAGCCACAACGCCACCTACCAGTCACGCCTGGGCTTGTATCTTGCCAAGCTCGGCAACGGCGCGGCCGCCGCGGACTGGACGCGGCGCGCGCTCCAGGCCGCGCCGGACAGCGCCGACGCGCATTTCAGGGCCTGCCTAGTGTATGAAATCAGCGGTAACCGCAGTGCCGCACTGGTCCAGCTTCAACAGGCCCTGACACTCGGCTACCCTGCCCACCTGATCGCCATGGAACCCGACTTGCTGGCACTCCGGCGCGATCCTCTCTACCGTCACCTCCACCACGAAAGTGTCAAATGAGTATATTGAAAGACGTCATGCTGACGGTCGGTTTCGATGCCGACCAGATCAGCGACCAGCTTGCGTTCAAATTTGCCTCGACAGACGGCCAGCAGCCAGTCCATCCGACCGGACTGTTTGAAGGCGAAATCTATTTCTGCCAAGGCGAGATCTTCCACATTCGCGTCATTGGCAGCGGCCGCCAAGCCAGCTTCACGGGCTACCAGATCATCGATTGCTGCGTGGTCACCAGGCCCCTGGTGCTGCAGGTCCAACCCGGCAAGACCCCGCGCTACGCGCCACCCGGGCCATTTACCCAGCAGATCGGCGCCAGCTACCCGCTGGCACTGGACTTCACGTCCGATGCGGTCGACGACAAGAAGCTGCGGCTGGTGACACAAAACTGGAAGCACACCCTCGATGTCGGCAATGTGCTGGGCCGCTGGGAAATGTCCTTGCTGCTCACCGTGCGCATCTTCCGCGGCATCGATATGCAGGATGAGATACGGGTCTTTTCATTCGATCCGGAAACGGAGGTCGGTTCCGGCCGCGGCAGCGATGAAGACGGCCATCCCTGAACGCTGACTAGGCCAGCAGACCGATCAGACGCGCATGCCGGCGCAAGGCTTCGCCGGGCGTGCGCAGCACGGAGGCGCATTTTTGCCAGTCCTGTGCGTACTGCGCCAGCACCTGGCGCAGTTCTTCCACGGGTATCGATTCGACGCGGCGGATTTGCGGATGCGCCTGCAGCAGCTTGTACAACGACGGCCGCGAGATACCCAGGGCCCGCGCCGCGCCCAGGATTTGCCAGCCATTGCTCTCCATCGCATCGACGATCTCTTGTTCGCCCAGCGCTTCCAGCCGGGTGCGGGCCGGTTTCGGCCGGGTGGCGGCCGGCGCCGCGGCAACAGGCGGCCGCTCCGGCGGCGGCGCCGCTGCCGCGACCGCCGCCAGCGGCGGC
>NZ_BPWI01000010.1:0-229323 GCF_040369125.1 Duganella hordei | reverse complement strand
TGCCCAGCATGGCGGCCTGCGTGATCTCGCCGTGAAATTGCGTGCGGCTGCCGTCGGCCAGGCTGACGGCGAGGCTGGCCTGTTGCCCCAGCAGCGGCGCCAGGTCGATCAGCGCGTTGGTCGACAGCACGATGACGTCGCGCGCGCCGGCGTCCTGCACGCCGTCGGCGGCGGCAAACGCTTCGACCAGCAGACCGCCGGCGCCGAGTTCGGCGTTGTCGTCCTGCGCCAGCGTCAGCTCGTACAAACGGGTGGCGCTGGAGAACTGCGCCAGCGCCGCGGTGATCCGCTCAATCAACGCCACGCTCATGATTCGGCAGCGGTCTTGACGGTTGCCGGCTGCGCCTTGCATTCAGGCTCTTTGCGGGCGGTGGTCGAGCACAAGTGTTCACGGCATTGCGCGGCGCCGGCCTCGTTCATCAGCCTGCATTGCTTGAGCTGGTAAGCCGGCGTCGATGGCGCCTTGCCGGGATTGCCTGACTGAACATGCGCCATCAGCGCGGCCAGCAGCGTGACGTCGCTGTCCGGGGCGGCAGGCTTGGGCTTGCCGCTACCGTCGGCCTTCTTGGCCACTTGCACCGGCTTCCTGGGCTTCTCGGCTTTTTTGTGCTCGGCCAGCTTGACCTTGGCCGGTACAGGCGCAGGTGTTGCGTGCGGCCGCTCCAGCGCGGCGCTGAGCTCGTCATGGTCGTGCGTGGCCGGCGTGTCGTTCAGCAAGTCCTTCAGCGACCGCGTGTTGTCGGCCGGCGGGCTGACGGCGGCGGTATCCTCGACGATGGTCGCCACCGGCGCCGCCGGGGCGGGCGCGCTGACTTCGGCAATCGCCGGCGCAACGGGGACTGCGGCGGAAGGCGGCGTCGCCGGTTCGTCATCGCTGTTCATCCACACCGCCACGCCTATCATCACCGCCAGCGCAACTACCGCCGCGCCAGCCGCTGCGAGCTCCATCCTGCCGCCTCTCCGTTTTCCCGATGGCGCGGCCGCCGCCGGACGCTTGCCTTCCAGGCCATGCAATATGCCGCCACGACCGCTGTCGGGCTGCTGCGCCTCGGACAGTAAACTGGGGCGGCCACTAGGCGACGGGCGTTCATCATCACGTTGCAAAATAAGCTCCCTTGTAAATTTCATATTACTTTACGACATTCAAGAAAAACGTGACGCACGGATAGCAAACAGGCTTTTCAATCGTGCGCAGGATTGTCATAACTCTAATATATACTCCAGAGCAATGCTTTTTAGACACTAATATTGGCGCCGGGCGGCGCATCGAGGACGACGTGTTTTTACTGGCTGTATCCCTTTATTTTGTGCTGGCTTGCCTCATCAGCTGGATGGTGTTGTTCCCGTCCGGGCGCGAATTTGTCATCGCCGCGCTGGCCGGCGCCGGCGCGCGCCTGCAGCAGGGCCTGGGCCGGCTGGCGCGGCGCCGCCGGCAGGATCTGGGCGCGTGGACGCAAACGGGGCGCGCCTCGGCGCACGGCCTGCGGGATTTCTTCGCCGAGCATTACGTGCTGTGCCTGGGTGGCCTGGCGCTGCTGTCCGTGCCGCCGATGCTGGCCTTGCTGTTGGCGGGCAAACCGGCGCTGAACGGTTTCGACGCCCCCACCCGCGAGATCAATCCGCAGGTGGCCGGCCTGCTGGAAGGCGAGCAGCTGGTGCCGCCGCCGGCCTTGCCGCCGCTCGTGTTCAGCACCGCCGAGGTACAACTGGCGCGGCCCATGCTGGTCTCGGCCAGCCGCGACTGGGCCTTGCTCGATAGCGCGTATGCGCAGCGCCTGCTGATGGCGTTCCGCATCATGAAGGAGAAATACGGCTACGACATGGCGCTGCTGGAAGGCTACCGCAGCCCCGAGCGCCAGGACACGCTGGCCGCGATGGGCGGCAGTGTCACCAACGCCGCGGCCTTCCAGAGCTGGCACCAATACGGCCTGGCCGCCGACTGCGCCTTCCTGCGCGACGGCAGGCTGGTGATTTCTGAGCGCGACCCATGGGCCATGCGCGGCTACCAGCTGTACGGCGAAGTGGCCGAGTCGTTGGGCCTGACCTGGGGCGGCCGCTGGAAGATGATGGATTTCGGGCACACGGAACTGCGCCAGCCCGGCGTGATGAAAAAATAGGAGAGCAGCATGGCAGGACCAGTCATCGTATTAGGCGACAAAACATCCCACAACGGCACCGTGGTCGAGGCATCGCAGATGAGCGACAGCGGCGGCAAGGGCATCGCCCGCGTGGGCGACAAGATCACCTGCCCGCGCCACGGCAACGGCACCATCAGCAGCGGCGATCCGAGCATGCTGGTCGACGGCAAGCCGGTCGCGCGCCACGGCGACAAGACCTCCTGCGGCGCGACGCTGATCGCCGCCCAGCAAGCGACACTGGACCAGGTGTAAGCGATGACCGTGTTGCGCAACCTCGCCCTGACCGGCGTCGCCTTCGGCGGCAGCTGGAGCGGCGCGATCTGGTACTGGCGCGAGACCAACCGCATGCCGGCCACCAGCGAACTGGCGCTCTACATGCTGGTCTTGCCGCTGGCGTTGCTGGCCGCGTGGTGGCTGGGCCGCAAGGCCTGGGCCCGCGTCAGCATGCCCGCTGCGGCTGGATCGGCTGCGGCCGCAGGCGCGGCATCGGCTTCGGCCGCGTCGGACACGCCCGCCCCGCCGCCGCTGGCACCCGCGCTATCCATCGCCGCGACCGCGCTGCGCGCACCGCATG
The DNA here is from genome assembly GCF_040369125.1 of Duganella hordei. Taxonomy (NCBI): domain Bacteria; kingdom Pseudomonadati; phylum Pseudomonadota; class Betaproteobacteria; order Burkholderiales; family Oxalobacteraceae; genus Duganella; species Duganella hordei. Next base: position 226,611 of record NZ_BPWI01000010.1, on the reverse strand, counting down.
GCGATTCGGTCGACGAACTGCGCGCCGCGCTGGCCGGCAACCGCGCCAGGCCCGGGTTGGATCGCGAACTGTATGACGACGACGGCTACCCGATCATGAGCGCGCGTCTGCCAAATGCCGACGACGCCGCGCTGCGCGACGAATTGAACGAATGGCGCAACTTGCACCGGCTGGGCGATCCGCGCTTCGATGCAGGCCAATGGCGCGCGCTGGCCGCCGCCAGCGCAGTGGTAGGCGAACTGGCCGCGCAAGCTTGCGGTCACCAGTTGCTGGCGCCATGGCAGGACCAACAGCAGAAGCGCCAGCAAGGATTGCTGCCGCCCGACGCGGTACCGGCAGCCGCTCCGCCCGTCCTTCAGTTGTTGACAATGTGGCCGCTCGAATGGAAGCCGGAGCAGCGCCACCTCGCGCAGCAATGGCTGCGTTACCTGACGACGCAGGCTGGCTGGCCGCAACAGCTGCTGGCGCCGGAAGCCCAGGACAGCGACGACGCCGGCCAGGTGCTGGCAGCCCTGCTGGCACGCTGCGGCGATGCCCGCCATCCCTGCCTGGCGATCGTCATCGCCGCCGGTTCGCACCTGAGCGAGGACGGCGTCAACCGCCTGTCGAGCCAGAACGCGCTGTTCACGTCGGCCCACCCGCAGGGCCTGATCCCCGGCGAAGGCGCGGCAGGCTTGCTGCTGGCCGACGCGGCGTCCACCCCGATCGACGGCGGCACCGGCGGCAACGTCGGCGGCAGCCTGCTGCAGGCGGTCGGCACCAGCCGCCGCAGCGCTTCCGCCGACGACGTCAAACGCGACACCGACACCAGCCTGGCCGACATCACCGCGCAAGTGCTGCACGACAGCCAGGCCGACGCGGCCACCGTCGCACTGGTCGCCGCCGATACCGGCCACCGCACCAGCCGCGTGACGGAATTGATGCAGGTCGTGACCACGGCCACGCCGCAGCTCGATCCCGGCGCCGACGTCATCGGCATCGGCGCCAATTGCGGCAGCTGCGGCGCCGTCACCTGGCTGACCGCGCTGGCCGTGGCCGACGCCGAGGTGCGCGACCGCGCCGCGCCCGTCCTCTGCATCAGCAACGAAGATCCCTATCGCCGCTACGCCGCGCTGTTGCGCCCAGCGTTGGCGGCGTGACCACTCACAGCAACCGAGTCCTATCATGATGCAAAAATTCTGGCTATTCCTGACCCAACGCCGCACGCTGACCATCATCGGCTGGCTGGCCTTTGCCGCGCTGCTGTTCATCGCCGCCGCGCTGCTGCAATGGCCCACCGCCCTGCCGTGGATCGTGCTGGCCGTGGCGTTGGCCTTCGGCGCCGCAGTCTGGTACTGGCGGCGTCGCAAGAGCGAGCGCGCCGCCGGCAAGCTGGGCGACATGCTGGAGCAGCAGGCGGCCAAACCCACCAAGGCCGATCCGGCGCAACGCCAGGAAACCGAAGCGCTGCGCACCCGTATGCTCGATGCGATCGGCACCATCAAGAACTCCAAGCTGGGCCAGACCTCCGGCAACGCCGCGCTGTACGAGCTGCCCTGGTACATGGTGATCGGCAATCCCGCCGCCGGCAAGAGCACGGCCATCGCCAGCTCCGGCCTGCAGTTCCCCTTCGCCGACAGCAAAATCGTCCAGGGCGTGGGCGGCACCCGCAACTGCGACTGGTTCTTCACCACCGACGGCATCCTGCTCGACACGGCGGGCCGCTACTCGGTGGTCGACGAAGACCGCGGCGAGTGGTTCGGCTTCCTCGACCTGCTGAAAAAATATCGCAAGAAGGCGCCGATCAACGGCATCATCATCGCCGTCAGCGTGGCCGAGCTGACGCGCAACCGTCCGGAATTCGCCATCAATCTGGCCAAGAACCTGCGCCAGCGCGTGCAGGAACTGACCGAGCGGCTGGCGGTGCATGCGCCGGTGTATGTGGTGTTCACCAAGGCCGACCTGATCACAGGCTTCAACGAATTCTTCCAGGACAGCGAGCGCGGTGAACGCGACAAAGTATGGGGCGCCACCCTGTCCTACAGCCGCAACACCAGCAGCGAGCAGGTGTTGGACCAATTCGACGCCCGCTTCGAGGAATTGTACGAAGGCCTGAAAGACCAGAGCGCCGCCAACATGGCCTTGCAGTGGCGCGAACGCATGCCGCCCGGCGTGTTCACCTTCCCGCTGGAGTTCAATTCGATCAAGGCGCCGCTGCGCACCTTCATCGCCACGCTGTTCGAGGAAAACCCGTTCCAGTTCAAGCCCGTGTTCCGCGGCTTCTACTTCACCAGCGCATTGCAGGAAGGCGAGTCGGTGTCCGCCTCGTCGCAGCGCGTGGCGCAGCGCTTCGACCTTCAACTGAAGCCGGCCGACCAGGAAGCGACGCACCAGCAGCAAGGCTACTTCCTGCTCAACCTGTTCCGCCGCGTGATCTTCGCCGACAAGGACCTGGTGGCGCAATACGCCAGCCCGGCCAAGATCCGTGTGCGCTACGCCGCCTTCTTCGGCGCCACCGCGCTGGCCGGCTTGGCGCTGGCCGGCTGGAGCTGGTCGTACATGAACAACCGCCAGCTGGTGGCCAACGTGCAGGCGGACCTGGACCAGGCCATCAAGGTGCAGGAAAAATCCATGGACCTGCAATCGCGCTTCACCGCGCTGGAGATCCTGCAGGACCGCATCGAACAGCTGGACAAGCATGAGGAAAGCCGGCCGCTGTCGCTCAGCCTGGGCCTGTACCAGGGCACGCTGCTCGACCGCAAGCTGCGCGAGGAATACTTCAACGGCGTGCGCGAGGTCATGCTCAAGCCGGTCGGCCAGTCGCTCGAAGCCTTCCTCGCGGAAGTCAACAGCGGCGCGGCCCAGCTGCAGCCGATGAACAAGCCAGTGACGGTGGCCGGCAGCTCCGGCAATTCGGCGCCGCCCAACGCCACCCAGGCCGAGGCGGCCGCCGCCATCAACAGCGGCGCGCAGCAGTTCAAGGACGCCTCCCCGGCCAACGCGGAAGACGCCTACAATGCGCTGAAGACCTACCTGATGCTGGGCGATAAATCGCGCGCCGAAGCCGGCCACCTGAACGACCAGCTGACGCGTTTCTGGCGCGTGTGGCTGGACACCAATCGCGGCAGCATGTCGCGCGAGCAGATGATACGCAGCGCCGAGCGCATGATCTCGTTCTATCTGTCGCAAATCAACGATACGTCGTGGCCGAAGATCGACACCCGCCTGGCGCTGGTCGACCAGACCCGCGACAACCTGCGCCGCGTGGTGCGCGGCATGCCGGCGCGCGAACGCGTCTACGCCGACGTCAAGGCCCGCGCCGCCACCCGCTTCCCGGCGGTGACGGTGGCCTCCATCGTCGGCGAGCAGGACAAGGAACTGGTCCTCGGCAGCTACGCCGTGCCGGGCAGCTTTACCCGCCAGGCCTGGCAGGGCTTCGTGCAGGACGCCTTCCGCGAAGCGGCCAACCGCGAACTGCAAAGCGCCGACTGGGTGCTGAAAACCTCGTCCCGCGACGACCTGACGCTCGAAGGCAGCCCGGAACAAATCCAGAAATCGCTGGTGGAACTGTACAAGAACGACTACGCACGGGAATGGCAGAAATTCGTCCAGGGCGTCACGATCAAGGACCTGAACAACTTCGACCAGGCCGCCGGCGCCATGAATCGCCTGGGCGATCCGCAAACCTCGCCCATGAACAAGCTGATGAACACCGTCTACGAGCAGACCTCGTGGGACAACCCGTCGCTGCTGGACGCAGGCCTGCAACGCGCGCAACGCGGCGTGGCCGGCTGGTTCAAGGAGACCATCCTGCGCCAGAAGCCGTCGCAGCTCAACGTCAACCTCAACAACACCGGCAACGTGCAGAACGCCGCCCTGCCGCTCGGTCCCGTGGGCCGCGAGTTCTCCGGCGTGGCGCGCATGGTGGTGGCCAAGGACAAGGATGCGTCGCTGATGCGCGGCTACATGGAGCAGTTGTCCAAGCTGCGCGGGCGCTTCAACCAGATCAAGAACCAGGGCGACCCCGGACCAGGCGCCAAGCAGCTGATGCAGCAGACGCTGGACGGCAGCGGCTCGGAACTGGCCGACGCCCTCAAATACGTCGACGAGCAGATGCTGACCGGGATGACCGATGCGCAGAAAACCGCGATCCGTCCGCTGCTGGTGCGTCCGCTGATGCAGACCTTTGCCGTCATCGTACAGCCCACCGAGGCCGAGATCAACAAGGTGTGGGCGGCGCAGGTCGTGCAGCCGTTCCGCCAGACGCTGGCGCTCAAGTACCCGTTCGCGACCGAATCGCGCGCCGAAGCGAGCAACGCCGAAATCGCCGTGGTGTTCGGGCCGGACGGCGCCATCGCCAAGTTTTTCAACACCACCATCGGGCCGCTGGTGGTACGGCGCGGCGACACGCTCAGCGCCAAGACCTGGGCCAACATGGGCATCAACCTTGCGCCGCCGGTGGTGGCCAGCTTCCCCGGCTGGATAGCGCCGCTGGCCGCCAACGGCGTCGCCAACGCGGCCGCATCGAGCGGCGGCGAAGCGCAGACCAACTTCGACCTGCAGGCGCTGGGCGGCGTCAGCGCCACCGAGTTCACCATCGAGATCGACGGCCAGGCGCTGCGCTGGCGCGGCCAGCCGCAGCCTTGGGTGCACATGGTCTGGCCGAATCCGCAGGGCGTGCCGGGCGCGCGCGTCACCGCCATCACGCCGGAAGGCCGCAGCGTGGTGCTGTTTAACGAGACCGGACATTTCGGCCTGAAGAAAATGGTCGATGCCGCCAAGCGCAAGCGCAAGGACAACGGCGTATTCGAACTGACCTGGGACAATGCCGGCGTGGCCGTCACCGCCAACCTGAAAATCGTCGGCACAGCGCCGGCGCCGGCGGCACCGGCTGCGGTGCCGCAGTCGGCGGGCTTCAAGCGCCTGCGCCTGCCGGACACGCTGACCGCCGCCGCACCGGTGGCGCCACTGGCTCCGCCGGCTCCATCGGCGCCGTCGCCGGCCACGCCGGTGCCAGCACCCGCATCTGCCCCAGTCCCGGCGCCGGCCACCGCGCCGGCGCCAACGCCGGTCGGCGTGATCCGCACCGCGGGAGCACAGCCATGAGCCGCGGCGCCACCACCGCCAACATCGGCTACTTCGGCAAGGTGCCCGGACGCGGCGACTTCGTCAAAGGCGGCGACAGCCCGGCTTTGATCAAGGTGCTGGACGACTGGCTGGCCCAGGCCATGGACCTGATGAGCGCAGACGCGCGCTGGAAACTCAACTACGACGCCGTCGCGCCGCTGCACTTCGCCTTCGTCGGCCCGCGCCGGCGCCACGCGATCGCCGGCCACATCGTCGCCAGCAGCGACCAGTCGCAGCGCCGCTTCCCCTTCCTGATGACCAGCAGCGTCGAGGTGGCGGATCCCGCCGCTTTCGTCGCGACTTCGCCGCTGGTGTTCAACCGGCTGTGGACGCGGCTGGCGGCGCTGAGCAGCGGCGTGGTCAACGCCGGCGACCCCACCGTGCCGCTGCAGCTGGCGGCCAGCGAGGCGGTCGAGCTGGATCTGCGCGGCGCCGCCTACCAGGCCAGCTTCGACGACTTCCTCGAACTGCAGACCGTGGGCGCACTCGATATGCTGCTGGCGGAAGCGGGCTTTCGCGGTTCGGCGCGCCAGGTGCTGCTGGCCCTGGGCATGCTGCTGCAGCCGGTGCTGGCCAGCGGCTCCAGCCGCCTGGACAAAACCCTGCTGCTGCCGCTGCCGAGGGATCCGATGTACCGCAACCTGGTGGCGGCGTTCTGGATGCATCTGATCACGCCGTTCCTGGCGCGCGCCGATTTCGAACTGGCGCTGTTCCTCACCCGCCTGCGCGAGCAGCAGGTGCTGCTGGTCGGCTTCAGCGGCGCGTCGCCGCAAACGCTGCACGGCATCATGGACCCGCAGGCCGCGCGCGAGCGGCAGATCGCCTTCGAGGAACTGGAATGGGTCGAGGAGCAGGCCGACAGCGACTACGGCGTCAAGAAGCTCTCCACCTATCTGTCGCAACCTTCCCTGTCACTCAAGTCCGCGCTGGAATCCGTCAGCGCGGCGTTTATCGGAACCTGAATCATGCGCACTCTCCTTTTCAGCATGCTGCTGTTGTCCACCGGCGCCGCGTTCGCGCAGGCCGCCGCGCCGCAGCCTGGCCAGGTGCTGGCCAGCGGCACCTTGCCCGATGAAGCCAGCAAGGCGGCGGTGCTGGCCAAACTGCGCGAGGTGTACGGCGCCGACAAGGTGGTCGACCAGATCTCCATCGACAAGGTCTCCACGCCCGCCAACTGGAACAACTACGTGCAAAAGCTGATCACCGCCGACCTGAAACAGATCGGCCGCGGCCAGTTGAAGATCGACGGCAGCACCGTCAGCCTGCGCGGCGAAGTGGGCAACGAGGCCGTCCGCCAGCGCATCGCCAGCAATATCGCCACCAGTCTGAATCCGACCTATACCGTCAACAACGGCCTGCGCGTATCGGCGGCCGACCAGGGCGTGCTCGATAGCGCACTGGCCAACCGCATCGTCGAATTCGAAAGCGGCAAGGCGGAGCTGACGCCAGCCGGCCGCGCCATCCTCGACGAGATGGTGGCCGCGCTGCGCAAGCTCAAGGACCGCAAGGTCGAGATCATCGGCCACACCGACAGCGCCGGCCTGCGCGCCACCAACCAGGGCCTGAGCCAGGCGCGCGCCGAGGCGGTGAAGGCTTACCTGTCGGGCCACGGCATCAATGGCGACCTGCTGACCGCCAGCGGTCAGGGACCGGACCGTCCCGTCGCCAGCAACGACACCACCGAAGGCCGCGCGCGCAACCGCCGCATTGAATTCCGCATGGCGCAATAAACCCAAGAGGACACGATGTATTCCGCACAAGAGCTGCTGCAACCTATCAACGACACCCATCCGGCCGGCGCCGACCTGACGTTTTCCCCGGAACTGGACGCCATCGCGCAGGCGCGAAAATTCGACGATCCGTCGCTGGACCAGGGCGAATGGGTCACCGAACTGAAAGAGGCCGACTGGCCGCTGGTGGTCGACCGCTGCGCCCACTTGCTTAAAAATACCAGCAAGGACCTGCGGCTGGCCGTCTGGCTGACCGAGGCCGGCGCGCGCGTCCACCAGCTGCGCGGACTGGGCGAAGGCTATCTGCTGCTGGCCGGCCTATGCGATCAATACTGGGACCAGGGCTTGTATCCGGAAGCCGAGAATGGCGACAACGACCAGCGCGTCGGCAACCTTGGCTGGATACTAGCCCGCACGCCGGCGCTGGTACGCGAGATCGGCCTGACCGAAAACGGCGACTATTCCACCCTCGATTTCGAGCAGGCCCGCAGGCGCGCGGCCAGCAACGACGAGGCGCTGCAAAACCGCGCGCCCAAGCTGGCAGATATTGAAGCGGCCAGGCGCAACAACTCGGCCCAATTTTCCGCCAGCTTCCGCGCCGACGCGCACTTCTGCGTCGAGGCGCTGGAGCAGCTGGAACGTGTGGCCGATGCAAAACTCGGCAACGACAGCCCGGGGTTTTCCTCCGCCCGCGACGCGGTGAAGGCGATGCTGCATGCGATACCGGCACCGGCCAATGCGGTATCCGGGAATGGCACGCAGCCTGCCGCGCCGGGCGGTCCAGTGGTTTTGCCCGGCATGCCGATGCCGGAATCAGGCAACGAATACGTCCAGGCGCCAACCGCACCCGGCGTCATCGCCAACCGCGCGCAGGCTGTGGCTTTGCTGCGCGCCGTGGCGGAGTTCTTCCGCCGCACCGAGCCGCATAGCCCCTCGTCCTACTACGCCGACAAGGCGGCGGCGGCCGGCGAGCAGGACCTGCACACCTGGCTGCGCACTGTGGTGAAGGACCAGGCGTCGCTGGCCCACATTGAAGAGCTGCTGGGCGTCCAGCCGCCGAACTGAAAAAATCCGGGGCCGCCTTAACGGCCCCGGCACGGTCATTCGCCGACCAGCTGCACCGCATCGACCTTTTTGTAGCCGCGCTGGATATTGTTGGCGATGGTGATCTTGACGCCTTTGACCTTGTAAGCGGTCTTGTCGAAGGTCCGCACGAACCAGGTGCGGTTGCCGCGCCGGTCCTGCTTCACGTCGCTGATGCCGGACCATACGGTGTTCCACTTGCCGTCCGTGTCCTGCAGCTCCACCTTGTTGATCGCCTCCACGCCGTCGCCGCCCGGGACGATGACGCGGACTTCGGTCGCGTTGACCGGCTTGGCGTAGCCCAGCTCCAGCCAGTCGAAGCCCTTGTCCTGGTTGTTGTTGCTCCAATCGTTGTCATCCGATGGACCGGCGGCGTTCTTTGCCATATTGACCGGCGAAGGCTCCCTGCCATTGTCGTCGCCGAAGGTCGAACTGGCCTTTGCCGTCGCGGCCCACTGCCCCTTCGGATCGTTCAGGTACTTGTCCTCCATGGTGCCGTAGTCCAGCAAGGCCTGTTTCCTGGCCAGTTCTTCCTGCTCTGCGGTCGGAGCCGCGGCTGCCGGCGCCGCTGCTGCAGGCGCTGGCGCGGGGGCTGCCGCCGGCGCCGGCGCGGCGGCCGGTGCCTCCTCCTGCTTGTCCTTCTTCTGGCACGCCGTCAGTATCAGCGTGGACATCAATACTGCGATGGTAACTTGGCGTTTCATGGCAATTCTCCTTATTTGACTGTGTATTTGAATTGACCCTGCTTGTTGGCGCTGACCTTGATCTTCGCGATCGCGGCGCCTTCCGCCATACGAGCCAGCACCGATTCCGCGATCTCAGGCAGCAGCGTGCCATTGAGGATGTTGTCCACATTGCGCGCGCCGGAGTCGACCTCCGTGCAGCGCGCCAGCACCGCCTCCACCAGCGCCTCGTCGTAGCTGAACTCCGCCTTGTGGTTGGCGGCGATGCGGCGCTCGATCCTGCCCAGTTTGAGCTTGATGATATCGACCAGCACATCGTCCGCGATCGGATAGTATGGAATCACCTTCAGGCGCCCCAGGAACGCGGGCTTGAACTGCTTCATCAGCTGCGGACGTATCAGCTGCTCCAGCTCCTCGACCGACGGCAGTTCCTCTTGCGGCTTGTTCAGGCAAGCCTGCATCATCGCCGCCGACGCCACGTTCGACGTCAGGATGATGATAGTGTTCTTGAAGTCGATCTCGCGGCCTTCGGCATCGTCCAGCACACCCTTGTCGAACACCTGGAAGAACAGCTCCAGCACATCCGGGTGAGCCTTTTCCACTTCGTCCAGCAACACCACGCTGTAGGGATTGCGGCGCACGGCCTCGGTCAGCACACCGCCCTCGCCGTAACCCACATAGCCGGGCGGCGAACCTTTCAGGCCGGAGACGCTGTGCGCTTCCTGGTATTCGCTCATGTTGATGGTGATGAGCTTGCGCTCGCCGCCGTACAGCACATCGGCCAGCGCCAGCGCGGTTTCCGTCTTGCCGATGCCGGACGGGCCGACAAACAGAAACACGCCCTTCGGCTTGTTCGGATCGTCCAGATTGGCGCGCGAGGTGCGCACCCGCTGCGCCACCGCCTCGATCGCATGCGGCTGGCCCAGCACGCGCTGTTCCAGCATTTCCTTCAGGCGCAGCACGGTCTTGATCTCGTCCTTGACCATTTTTCCGAGCGGGATGCCGGTCCAGCCGGCGACGATTTCCGCCACCACGTGACCGTCGACCTGCACCGGCACCATCGGCGTTTCGCCTTGCAGTTCGCGCAGTTCCGCCACCATCGCCTGGATATCGCGCCCCTGGCCGCCACTATCGCCCGCCTGCGCGGACGCCTCGACGCGCGCGGCGATGATCTTAGCGCTCTGCGCCTTTTCCTTTTCCCAGCGTTCGGACAAGGTCTTGTGCTGCGCATCGGCTGCGGCGCGGGTCTCCCGCAGCTCCTGCAGGCGCGCCTTCTGTGCGGCGCCACCTTCGGCCTGCTCGCGTTCCAGCGAGCTGGCCTCGACGTCGATGCGCTCGATCTGCCGCGCCAGTTGTTCGATGCGGGCCGGTGTCGCGTTCTGGCCCAGCGCCACCTTGGCGCAGGCGGTGTCTAATACGCTGATGGCCTTGTCCGGCAGCTGGCGGCCCATGATGTAGCGATGCGACAGCCGCACCGCCTCGGTGATCGCCTCGTCGTACACGCGCACGCCGAAGTGCTTCTCCATCAGCGGCGCCATGCCGCGCAACATGGCGCAGGCCAGTTCCTCGCTCGGCTCCTCCACCTTGACCACCTGGAAGCGCCGCGCCAGCGCGGCATCTTTCTCGAAATACTTCTTGTACTCGCCCCAGGTGGTGGCGGCGATGGTGCGCAGTTCGCCCCGCGCCAGCGCAGGCTTGAGCAGGTTGGCCGCGTCGTTCTGGCCGGCCTGTCCGCCGGCGCCGATCATCGTATGCGCCTCGTCGATGAACAGGATGATGGCGTGCGGGCTTTTCTTCACTTCGTCGATGACGTTCTTCAGACGGTTCTCGAACTCGCCCTTGACGCTGGCGCCGGCCTGCAGCAGGCCCATGTCCAGCGTGTGGATCTCCACGCCTTTCAGCACGTCCGGCACGTCGTCCTGCGCGATGCGCAGCGCCAGTCCTTCCACCACGGCGGTCTTGCCGACGCCGGCCTCGCCGGTCAGGATGGGATTGTTCTGCCGGCGGCGCATCAGGATGTCGATGGCCTGGCGGATTTCTTGGTCGCGACCGATCACCGGATCGACCTTGCCTTCGCGCGCGCGCTGCGTCAGATTGGTGGTGAACTGGTCCAGCGCCGGCGTCTTGCCTGGTGCGCGCGCGGCCAGTTCGCCGACCGGATCGCCGCCCTCGTGCGGCTGCGATGCGGACGATGCCAGCGGTGTTTCGTCGGAACCGGCGGTGATCTTGTCGAGATTGTGCTTGATCTGTTCCACGTCGAAGCGGCTAAACAGCCTGGAACTGCGCGCCGCCAGCTGCGCCAGTTCCGGCTCGGTCAGCATCGCCTGCAGCAGGTGGCCGCTGCGGATACGCGCCTGCGGGTTGTCCTGCAAATCCAGCGACGCGATCAGCCACGCGTTCTCGAACAGCTTGGGCAGGCGCGGCGAAAACACCGGCGTGCGCGCGTTGCCGGTCTTGAAGCGTCCGACCTCCGCCCGCAAGTCCGCTTCCAGCTGGCCGATGCTGATGTCGCTGTGGCGGGCGATCAGCGCCACGTCGCTGGCCGGCTGCTCCAGCAGCGCCAGGAACAGATGCTCGATATCGACCTCGTAATGGCCCAGCGACATGCACAGGCTGGCCGCGCGCGTGGCGGCGGTGCGGCTGGTATCGTTGAGTTTTCCGATCAGCGTTTTCAGGTTGGTGCTCATGTTGTTATCCTTTTTATGATGTCATTGCGTGTATTTCGTAGCGCACGTCGCTGCGGTCGTGCTGCTGCGCCTCCGTGACCAGGAAGCTGTCCCAGCCCAGGCGTCCACCGCTGCCCTGCTCGTCCAGGCGCGCACCTTCGACGTCTTCGGCGCGCAGCACCAGCTGCACCTCGTATTCCAGCGTCAGGCCGGTGAACATGGTCAGCATGCTCTCCAGCGCAAGCGCCGCCTTGGCGCCGGGCAGGAAGGATTCGTAGCCTTCCCGGTCCAGCGGACCGATCACCAGGCGCAGACGCAGGTCGCGCTGCCACACGCGCTCGCCCGCCATCGCGCCACCGCCCAGCACGGCGTTGGCCATGCCCAGCGTGGTCTGCTGGCTGCCCGGCACGTCGTACCAGCAGCCGATGAATTGTTCGGCGCGCACCGGCTGACGGAAGTACTCCGACAGCACGCGCGCGATCTGCACCGCCGACGCCGGACGCTGGCGCATCGCCGTGGCGAAATAAGCCACCGACTCATCGAGCACGCCGTCGCCGTCGTCCGACAGCCGCTGCCGCAGCGACGGCTGGTGCATGCCGGCCAAGGACAGCAGCAGCGGCAGGAAGCCGTCCTTGCCGTCGATCTGGTACTTCAGTTCCAGCCGGTACTTGCGCCACGCTTCATAGAACAGCGCCAGCGCGCGGCTGGAAAAGGTGTCGAGAAAGGCGCGCGGGCCGTCGTCCTTCTGGTACAGCGCATGCGCGGCGATCCGTTCGGTGTAGTGCGCCGGCAGCGTGCCGCTGGTGCCCAGGAAGCCCATGAAGGCCGGGGTGATGCGGATGTAGCGCAGCTGCGCCGACTGCAGCGCCGCGCCCAGGCTGGACGCATCGATCGGCAGGTCGCGCGGTTCCGGCTGCAGCGACTCCAGCTGGCTGGCCGGAAAGCTGAGCGAGGTCGAATTCTGGAAGCGCAGGAAGTTCGCCACCGCGCCCTCCTGCGGCGCGCCATTCCGCTTGAGCCATAGCTCCAGCAGGCGCACCGCCTGGAAGTATTCGAACCGCTGCGGCTGCGCGAACAGCCGCTCGATTACAGCAGGCTCAAATCGCCGCTTCGTGGCAGGCATCGCAGCAGTTCCTCTCCATTTTTATCCGACTTGATGACCAGCTGCGCGAAACTGTTGGCGTGCACGTACAGGCCGAGGAAGCGCTCGACAATCTGCGCGAACGCGTGGATGCCGCTGCCGACAAAGGCTTCCTCGTCCACCGTCAGCGTGACTTCGATGCCGCGCACCAGGCAGGCGAACGGGTTCCCCGGCAGCCAGGTATTGGCCGCCTTGTGCGAGACGGCGACGATGCCGCCGATCTGCCGCTGCGACGACGGTGAGCGCGGCAGGTCGTACAGCGTCAGCATCTCGCGGAAGGCGTCCAGGCCGCCGCCGGTCAGCGACAGGTGGTTCAGCGACAAATGGGAGATCAGGCGCCAGTGCGCGCCGCGTCCGCGTTCGAAGCGGTACGACGGCGTCGGCTTGCGCAGGAAGCTGATTGCGCGCACGCTCGATCCGCCTTCCAGGAACAGGTCGCCGCCGCGCATGCCATAGCTCAGCGAAGCCGGCAAGTCGCGGTTGGTGCAGCTCAGCTCCAGGCTCAGGGTGTCGGTTTCCACCTCGGCCGGATCGAAGTCGATGTCGACGATGGAGATCTGCGTTTCGTAGCCGGGGCTCTTGCCGGCGATGTCCTCGTCGCGCCGGGCCACCCAGTAGTGGCCGTTCTTTTCCGGCGTCTGCCCGTGGCGCAGCGAATAGAACGGCCGGAACTCCTGCACCGACTCGCCCTGCGGCGTCTGCCGCACCAGCTTGACCGACTCGATGGCCTGCACCTCATAGGCGAAGGCGCGGCGCGCATCGGCCAGCACCGGGTAGCTGGCCGACGCATGCGTCAGCCGTATCGGTTCGCCGCGCTGGCGGAACAGGTTGACCACCGGCGTGCAGCCCAGCAGCACGTTGTTAGTCGACAGCGTCGACAGCATGCGCGCCAGGTTGGAGTCGGTGCGCATGCCCGACAGCGCCAGGTGCAGCGTGACCGACTTGCAGCCGGCCGGCAGCACGCCGGCGATCGCGTGCAGGTCGATGTCGAAGAAGTTGAATTTTTCGGGGAAGCAGAAATACTCGGTCAGCAGCCGGTAGGCGGTATGCGAACGCGCGGAAAAATCGATCAGCGATTCGTCCTCGCTGAAGCCGGCCGGCGACACCGGCACCTTGTGCAGCGGCGTCCAGCGGCCATTGCCGTCCGCTTCGGCGTAGGCCGCCACCGCGCGGGTGAACAGCGCGTCGCGCAGCGCGGCGCAGAACGACGGCTCGCCGTCGATGAACACGCGCAGCCGGCCCAGGCCCAGTTGCGCCAGCGTGACCTGCTCGGCGGTGCTGGACAAGGTCAGGCTGATGCTGGAGGTGGCCTGCTGCGGCGGCCGCAGCGCTTCCGGCGCGGCGATGATGGCGGCGAAGTGGGCGGCCGTCAGCGCCAGCGGCGCCACGGTGACCGGATATGCGGTGCGGAAGGTGCAGGTGGCGCCGCGCACGGGCCGCGTGGTCAGCTGCGTGCCGCGCGGGATCTCGCTGGCGGTGGTCAGCTGCGCGGCGGCGCCGCTGAAGTCCATGCGCGCGATCGAGCACGAGGGAAACGGCCGCAGGTAATGCGGATACAGCACCTCGAACAGTGCTTCGGTAAATTCAGGGTAGTCGTCGTCGAGCCGCTTGGCGATGCGCGAATTGAGCAGCGCGAACGATTCGATCATGCGTTCGATGTGCGGGTCCTCGCACACCTCGCCGGCGATCAGCAGACGGCCGGCGATCTTCGGGTAGCGTTCGGAGAATTCGCGCGAATAGCGGCGCAGGAATCCCAGCTCCCGTTCGTAATACGGTAATAATTGTTCCAATCTCAGGCTCCCAGCGGTGTCGGGCTCACGCGGCGCGCTTTGCTGATGGTGTAATGCAGGCTTGAGGGCTGCAGGACGGCGTCGAAGTTAACAGGTTCGTGCGCGCTGTGGACCACCAGCAGCGCGGTAATGGAGAAATTCAGCCGGTTGACGGCGTCCGCCCGCAACTCCAGCGACGCCTGCACATTGCGCAGGCGCGGCTCGTGGCGGGCGATCGCCCTTTCCAGGCTGCGGCAGATGAAAGCGCGATCGTCCGTGCTCGACAGCGACAGGCCGGCAAAATCGTTCAGGCCGTAGGTCGCGATCGAGCGGCCGCATTCGGGAAAGCGTTTAAGGAGATCCTCCGGGATGACGGCCCGGGTGTTCAGCAGCGCTTCGAGATCGCGCGCCACCGAATCCTTGAGGTCCTCGATCGACTGTCGCGGCACGGTGCCGCTGGCGTTGCCGTTGAGCGGCGCGTCCATCAGGCGATCGAACAAACCCGGAGTAAATCCTTTCATTCCAGCTTAAGCAGTCTTGTTGGCCGACAGGTCCCAACCGCCGGAGGTGTTACCACCGGAGCCGCCGCCGACTTTTTGCTGGGTGTACTTCCACTTGACCTTGGAGTACTTCAGCGCCAGGTCTTCGGTCAGGATATTGCCTGGTGCGACAGCAGGCGATACGCTGGAGATCAGCACATTTTCCAGTTCGATCTCGAAGTACTTGACGCGGTCGCCCTGGCCGTCGGCGCGCAGGAATTCCAGCTTTGCCTTTGCCAGGGTTTTACCCGACGAGCAGTTTTGCAGCAGCAGCGGCGTGGCCAGGTCGGCCAGCTTGCTGATGACGATGTCCTTGTGCTCGGTGCGCTCGGCGGTGTGGCCGCCGCCGGTGGAGGCCGTAGCCGATTTCGGTTGCAGCACTTCCCACTGGACCGATTGGCACTCGATCCAATCCTTGTGGGTGGTGTCGGCCGATTCGCCTTTGATCCCGTCGATTTGCAGGTAAACGTCGATAGCCATAGTAATCCTTTCAATGAGTTGATGTTATTGCGAGATGCAATGACTTAGTTTTTGGTCGATGCCGGGAGCTCCGCGACCAAACGGAGGGAAACAGACAATTCGTCGAGCTGGAAGTGCGGGCGCAGGAACGACACGGCGCGGTACACGCCCGGACGTCCCGGCACTTCCGACACCTGCACCGAGGCTTCGCGCAGCGGGAACTGGGCCTTCTGTTCCTGGCTGGCGTTATCGTCCAGCAGCACGTACTGGGTCAGCCAGCGGTTGAGGAAGTCCTCGACGTTGGATGCGGCGGCAAAGCTGCCGATTTTGTCGCGCATCATGGCCTTCATGTAGTGGGCGATGCGCGATACCGCGAAGATGTATTGCAGCTGCGCCGACAGCACCGCATTGGCGTTGGCGGCGTCGCTGGAGTATTTCTTGGCCTTCTGCGCCGACTGCGCGCCGAAGAAGGCGGCGTAGTCGGTGTTCTTGCAGTGGACCAGCGAGATGAAACCGAGGTCGCTCAATTCCTTCTCGCGGCGGTCGGTGATGGCGATCTCGGTCGGGCACTTGAGCGCCACTTCGCCTTCGTCGGTCTTGAAGGTGTGGGTCGGCAGGTCTTCCACCAGGCCGCCGCCTTCGACGCCGCGGATCGCCGCGCACCAGCCGAAGTCCTCGAAGGCCGCGGTCAGCTTGGTGCCGAAGGCGTAGGCGGCGTTACACCACAGGTATTTCTGGTGGTCGGTGCCGTCGACGTCCTCGACGAAGTTGAAGCCTTCGACGGTGGCGCCGTCGGCCGGATTGAACGGCAGGCGGCCCAGGAAGCGCGGCAGCGTCAGGCCGACGTAGCGCGAGTCCTCGGATTCGCGGAACGACTTCCACTTCGCGTATTCGACGGTGTCGAACACCTTCGACAGGTCGCGCGGCTTGCCCAGCTCACTGTAGCTCTCCAGCCCGAACAACTCGGGCGAGGCGGCGGAAATGAACGGCGCGTGCGCGGCGGCGGCCACGTGCGACATCTGCTCGACGAAGTACATGTCTTCCGGCTGGCGGGTGATCTCGAAATCGCCGATCAGGGCGCCGAACGGCGCGCCGCCGAAGGTGCCGAATTCCTCCTCGTAGACCTTGCGGAACATGGTGCTCTGGTCGAATTCCAGCGCGCTCTGGAAGTCCTTGACCAGCTCCTTCTTGGTCGCGTTGAGCATCTTGATCTTCAGGTTCTGGCCGGTGGCGGTGTGCTTGACCAGGTAGTTCAAGCCGGTCCAGCTGCTTTCCAGCTTCTGGAATTCCGGCGCGTGCATCACGGCCGACAGCTGCGCCGAGATCAGGCGGTCCAGCTCCGCCACGCGGGCGTCGATGGTGGCGGCCAGGTTGTCGGACACCACGACGGTGCCGTCCATCACCTGGCTGACCAGTTCCGAGATCAGGTCCTTGGCGCGCGCGTGCTCGACGCTGGACTTGGCGACCTTGCTCTGCTCGACGATCTGGTCCAGCAGCGCCATTTCCGTGGTGGCGGGCGCGCCGCCCGGGGTCAGTTGTGCGGACATGTCAGTCCTCCTTCTTGTCGGTTTGCTGGCCCAGCAGGGCCAGCTTCTCGGTGCTGTGCAGGACGTCGTTGAGGATGTCTTCCAGCTTGTCGTTGCCGGCCAGCTTGTTGCGCAGGTCCGCCAGCTTGGTGCGCGCCTCCAGCAGCTTGCGCAGCGGGTCCACCTGCTGCACCACCGACTCCGGACGGAAGTCGTCCATCGATTTGAATTTGAGGTCGACGGCGAACTCGCCGCCTTCGCCGCTCAGCTCATTCTTGACGCGGTAGGCCGCGCGCGGCTCCACGCCCTTCAGCACTTCGTCGAAGTTGTCGCGGTCGATGTTGACGAACTTGCGCTCCTTCAGCCGCTTCTGCTCGACTTCCGAATTGCCGCCGAAATCGCCGACCACGCCCATCACGAACGGCAGCTCCTTGTTCTCGATGGCGTCGCCGATTTCAACGTCGTAGGTCATTTGCACCCGTGGCGGGCGGATTTTTTGCAGCTTCTTCTGCACACTTACGCTTTTGGACATGAGATTCCCCTCTTCGATTATTTCAAGGCGCCGAACGGATCGGCGCTGGCCTCGTCTTGCTGCTTGGCGCGGCCTTTCTTGGCGGCCGCCTTGCCGCGCGCCGGCGCGGCGGCCTGTTGCACAGGAGCCGGCGCCGGCGGCACCAGCACGTTCTCGCCCAGGCTCTCGCGCAGCAGCTTGGCCAGGTCCTGCGATTCGGTGCGGATCGAGCCGGACAGGTTGTTCTGGCGGCTCAGGTCGGACAGCGAACGCGTCGACAGGCGCAGCCCGCTGATGGCGATGATGCTATTGGCCAGCGTGTCGTTGGGGTCGCGCACCAGCACTTCCTGGGCGTTGATGATGGCGTCGCCGTACTGGCCGGCCTCGTAGCGGGTCTGCGCGATGCTCAGCCAAGGCGATTTATCGGCCGGATAGGCGACCGCCGCTTGTTTCCATAGGGTAACGGCCTGCTCCTTCTGGCCCGCGCTGGAGGCGGCGCCGGCTTGTGCCAGCATCGATTGAAGCGCCGGCTTGGCCGCCGCCTGCGGCGCCACCGGGGCGGTGGTACAGGCGCTCAGCGCCGCCACGCAGACGACGGCGCCAGCCAGCTGGCCGATGCGGCGGAGGGTATGTTGGGTTGTCATGCTAGCCTCAAATTCGATATCAAAAAACAATATTTAATTAACAATTTCTGCAACTGGCGCCACGTTATCAGAAATTTATTATTGACCGCGTTCAATTGAATTCAACCGTGCGCACGGTACAAACACAGCCGTGCGCCTCTTTAAAAAAAGAAATGTTATTGTTCTGCTACTTTACAAATAACAAATATGTAACAGACCGAAAAAAAGGACGCGCCATAGCATGAGCAGCAAAATTCTCTGGGGCGAGGGACTGTTCCTTCGGCCCCAACACTTCCAGCAGCAGGACCGCTACCACGAGCAGCGGCTGCTGCAGAGCGTGCAAGCGCTGCATCCCTACGCCTGGGGCGTCAACCAGCTGCAGATCGACCGCGACGCGCTGGCCAACAACAGCCTGCGCCTGCTGGAACTGTCGCTGCGCTTCCAGGATGGCGAGTTCTACGACGCGCCCGGCGCCGACGACCTGCCCGACGCGGTCGACCTGGGCCAGCTGCAGCAGTCGCAGCAGACCATCACCTATTACGCCGCCCTGCCCGCCTTCAAGTCCTTTGGCGGCAATTTCGGCGACGGCAGCGAGCGTGCGGCCGGCACCGGCGCCAGCGCGGTGCGCTACCAGCAGCACAACGCCGACACGCCGGACCTGTACACGCACGCCGCGCCGGCCCAGCTGAGCTATCTGAAGAAGACGCTGCGCCTGGTGTCGGAGTTCGAGCCGCGCGACTCGTACACCCACTTCCCGCTGCTGCGCCTGCGCCGCGCGGCCACCGGCGGCTTCGAGCTGGACGCGGCGTTCGTGCCGCCCAGCCTGACCATCCGCAGCGCGCCGCTGCTGTTCCTGCAGCTGCGCCGCCTGCTCGACGCGCTGCAGGCCAAGGTCAGCGCGCTGTACGGCCACCACCGCGAGCCGAGCAAGCACGTGATCGAGTTCCGCTCCGGCGACATGTCCTCGTTCTGGCTGCTGCACACGGCCAGTTCCGCCTTCGCCTCGCTGACCCACTACTTCCAGCACCCGGCGCTGCATCCGGAGCGGCTGTACGAGCAGTTGCTCAGCCTGGCCGGCGCGCTGATGACCTTTTCCAAAAGCTGGACCCTGGCCGACCTGCCGGCCTACCAGCACGCCGACGCCGGCCCCGCCTTCGCCACGCTGCACCAGATCATCCGCGAGCTGCTCGACACCGTGATCTCGTCGCGCTACTTCGCCATCGCGCTGCGCGAGGTCAAGCCTTCGTACCACCACGGCATGCTGGACTCGGGCAAGATCGACGACAAGACCACCTTCTACATCGCCGTCTCGGCCGCCATGCCGGCCAGCGAACTGGTGGACGTGGTGCCGCTGCGCTTCAAGGTCGGCGCGCCGGACGACGTCGACAAGTTCGTGCTGTCGGCCATGCCCGGCGTGCGGCTGCAGCACGCGCCGCAGGTGCCGGCCGCGGTGCCGGTGCGCCCCGACGCCTGCTACTTCGCCATCGAGGCCAAGGGCCAGATGTACGAGCGCATGCTGCAGGCCCAGTCGATTTCCATCTACGTCCCCGGCGGCATGAACGACCTGAAGCTGGACCTGGTCGCCGTCACATCCTGAACCGAGGTTAGTCACCATGAATACCGCCACCGCACCTTCCCTGATGGGCGCCGCGCCGCCGTCCGCCGCCGGCCATACGGCGCCGCAAACCCTGCTCGACCTGATGTATGACGGCTTCTACGCGCTGTTCATGCTCAAGAACGGCAACGGCCCGCAGCAGAACGCCGAGTTCGCGCAGAAGATGACGCAGTTCCTCGACGACTTCGGCCGCGGCGCGCGCAAGCACGGCGCCTCGCCGGACGACGTCGACGCCGCCAAGTACGCGTTCTGCGCGGCGGTCGACGAAATCATCCTGCGCTCGACCTTCTCGATCCGCGACGCCTGGGAACGGCGCCCGTTGCAACTGGCGCTGTTCGGCGAGCAGCTGGCCGGCGAAAACTTCTTCCACCGGCTCGAAGCGCTGCGCGCGCGCGGCAGCGCCCACCTGCAGGCGCTGGAGGTCTACCATATGTGCCTGCTGCTGGGCTTCCAGGGCCGCTACATCCTCGAAGGCTCGGAAAAGCTGAACTACCTGACGGCGCGCCTGGGCGAGGAAATCGCCCACATGAAGGGCAAGCGCGGCGGCTTCGCGCCGCATGCGGAGCGGCCCGACCAGATCGTCCACAAGCTGCGCAGCGACCTGCCGCTGTGGGTACTGTGCTCGGTGTTCGGCCTGATCTGCGTGCTCGGCTACATCGGCCTGCGCACCTCGCTGGACCACGGCACCGAACAGCGCGTGGCCGCCTATAACGACATCGTCAAGCTGGCCCCGCGCCAGGCCAACCTGACCATCACGCTGCCGTAATGGACATCGCCTCGCTGATACCGTCGGCGCTGGGCCTGTTCGGCACCGGCTTGAGCCAGCACGCGCGCCTGCTGACGCTGGCCAGCGCGCAGGACTCGTCGCTGCCGCAGGCGCTGGTGGCCGAGCGCTTCGCCGGACGCGAAGGGATCAATGAGCTGTATGCGTTCGAAGTCGATGCGCTCAGCACCTCCACCGACCTCGATCTGCAGCAGTTCATCGGCGAAGAGCTGACCGTCACGCTGCTGCAGGCCGACGGCAGCCGGCGCGCGTGGCACGGCATCTGCACCGAAGCCGCCTGGCTGGGCGCGGACGGTGGTACGGCGCGCTACCGCCTGCTGCTGGAGCCGGCGCTGGCGCTGCTGCGGCTGCGCCGCGACAGCTATATTTTCCAGGACAAGAACGCGCAGGACATCGTCACCGAACTGCTGGCCGACTATCCGCAACTACGCTTTGAATTCGACGTCACGCAAACGCTGGCGCCGCGCGCGGTGTGCACCCAGTACCGCGAAAGCGACCTGGAATTCTTCCAGCGCCTGCTGGCCTCCGAAGGCCTGAGCTGGCGCTTCGAGCACGACCAGGCCGAGGCGGATGGGCAAAGCGCGGACGGCCAGGCCAGACACCGGCTGGTGATCTTCGACAGCAAGGCCGAGGCACCCGACATGCCTGGGGACGCCGAGATCCGCTTCCACGGCGTGCGCGCCACCGACAGCGCCGACGCCATCGACCGCTTTGCCGCGCGCCGCCAGGTGCGGGCCAACGCGGTCGGTATCAGCAGCTGGGACCCGGCGCAGCTGCTGGCGCCCGGCGCGGAACAGCAGTCGTCATTGGACGCGGGCGAACTGCCGTCGCTGCCCGTGTACGACGGCGGCGGCGAGCGCGTCGCCAGCGCCAGCGGCGAGCCGGATCAGTACAGCCAGCTGATGCTGCAGGCGCTGGAACTCGACAACAAGGTGTTCGAGGGCGAAGGCGCGGTGCGCCAGCTGGCGGCCGGCCACGCCTTCGCGCTGACCCAGCACGAGCGCTACGCCGACGACAACCGCTTCACCGTGCTGTGGGTGCGGCACGAGGCGCGCAATAATTTTCAATCCGAAGTGCGCAAGGCGCCGGGCGCCGACGCCATCGAGGCCGGCACCTACCGCAACAGCTTCGGCTGCGTGCGCGCCAGCGTCGCCGTCGTCCCGCGCGCGATCGCCGCGCCGCAGGCGGCCACCGCGCTGGGGCCGCAGACCGCCATCGTGGTCGGCGCCGCCGACGCGGTGGCCACCACCACGCGCGACCACCAGGTGCGCATCCAGTTCGCCTGGCAGCGCGGCCAGGGCGCCAACGCCGGCGGCATCGGGCACGACACCGACGCCAAGGGTAGCGCGCCCGGCGACGACAGCAGCGGCACCTGGGTGCGCGTGGCCGAAGCGCTGGCCGGCCCGAACTGGGGTTCGCAATTCACGCCGCGCATCGGCACCGAAGTGCTGGTCGACTTCATCGACAACGACATGGACCGGCCGCTGGTGGTGGCGCAGCTGTACACCGGCTCGGACCAGCCGCCGTATGCGGCCGGCGAGGATTCGGGCGCCAACCATGCGGGCACGCTGTCCGGCATCCACAGCCACAATTTCGACGGCGGCGGCTACAACCAGTGGCAGCTGGACGACACGCCGGGCCAGGTGCGCACGCGGCTGGCCACCAGCAGCGCGGCCACGCAGCTGAATCTGGGCTACCTGGTGGCGCAGTCGGCCGGCAGCGCGCAGCGCGGCGCCTATCGCGGCGCCGGCTTCGAGCTGCGCACCGACGCCTGGGCCGTGCTGCGCGGCGGCGAAGGCGTGCTGCTGACCACCAGCGCGCGCGTCGCGCAAGGCAGCGGCGTGGCATCGACGCAGATGGACGCGGCGGAAGCGGTCAAGTCGCTGCAAGCGGCGCAGGAACTGGGCAAGGTGCTGGGCGACGCGGCCAGGCAGCAGGCCGCGCTCACCAGCGCCGATGCGGCCAAGGCGCAGCAGGAGCTGTTGTCGCGCATCGATCCCACGGACAAGGGCAAGCATGACGGCGCCTTCAACGGCCAGCAGGCCAGCAAGGCGCCCGGCGGCGCGCGTGAGCTCGACGCGGCGCAGCCGGTGGAAAAGTTCGCCGACCCGCTGGTGCTGATGGACGCTCCGGCCAGCATCAACTGGGCCACGCCGGCATCGACCGTGCTGTTCGCCGGCGAACAGCTGCACTGGACCACGCAGGGCGATATGCATATGACGGCGGCGTACACACTGTCGTCGGTGGCGGCCAACGCGGCCGGCTACTTCAGCCACGCCGGCGGCATCCAGGCCATCGCCGCCAACGGCCCGGTGTCGCTGCAGGCGCATACCGACCAGCTGGAGATTTTGGCGGACAAGTCGATCAAGGTAATTTCGGTCAACGATGTTATCGAGATCAAGGCCAATCAAAAGATCGTGCTGCAGGCCGGGCAATCGTCGATCACGCTCGAGGGCGGAGATATCACGTTTGCTTGCCCGGGTAATTTCACTGTAAAGGGTGGGCAGCATATTTTTGATGGCGGTAGTAGCTCCTCAACGGAACTCGGCGGTCTGCCGGATACAGTCGGCACTATTGTCCCTATCGGAAAAACATTGCTGACAAATTTCGACGAACAGATAGTCTACAAAGACATACATGGAGTACCTATCTCCAAATTGCCTTTTGTTGTCGCAAACAAGGACAACGAGCAGCAAAAGCTCATCGACACCACCCCTATCGAGGGTCCACTCCAACGACTGAGCACAAAAAAAGCCGAGCCGCTGGAATACGCTTTGCGCTATGCAGTGTTTAAGTTCAAGTAGAAATCTGATTAATCATGACCAACACAGCAGCCGACAACGGAG
Source organism: Duganella hordei (assembly GCF_040369125.1). Taxonomy (NCBI): domain Bacteria; kingdom Pseudomonadati; phylum Pseudomonadota; class Betaproteobacteria; order Burkholderiales; family Oxalobacteraceae; genus Duganella; species Duganella hordei. The sequence goes on along the minus strand of NZ_BPWI01000010.1, from coordinate 203,530 downwards.
TTTCTCTGGAAGTTTTGGGACAGTGCACGACCAACACTACGCAGGGATCGCAACATGATGCCAAGGTCGAGTATCGGCACCTATGGTCCTTTGCACAGCAAGCAGCGCTGATCGCAGTGAGCGATAAAAGCCTGAGCGACGGTTGCTACAGGTTGATACAAGACCCGGAACGGCGAGCGAAACGCATAGCGGCAAACTATGCGGATCTCTATTTTAAGAGTGCCGAAAAATCCAAAGGTCAGCTTCAATTTTACTGGCCGGCGTTAGCCGCATTTGTAGTCAAGGATATCGTGGAGGCGTATCGTTTTTCGCGTGAAGAAGTACTGCAGCGTGAATGGAACAGTGCCGCGAGCATTGCACGCAACAATGTGGGAGCGGACATTGGTAGTTTAGCCATGAGCGGCGACTCCCCATACCAGCACGTCTTGCGTACTTACGCAGCGCTAGCGAAAGGAAATCTATGGCTTTTCATGGATATCCATCCTTGGCTATGGTTTTTCCTGGAATACGGCATCAATGCTGACGGCTCGCTGAACAAGAAACGAATTGAAGCGTGCCAAGCCGAAAGGGACTGGGATACCTTCCAGATCGCCTCTAAAGAAGCCGTCGAAGAATTGCCATTCGGGCCGCATTGGCTTGATCGCCTAAAGCAACGCCTATCTGATGATCCTGTATTCAAAGCGGCAGAGAAATACTTCGACTCAGCACCAGTATGGAGTAGTGGCGAAGGCTACGGTCAACAGGTGGCTGCGGAATTTTCCGCCCACCGGTACTGTCGTACTCATGTTAAAGAGTACGACAACGGCTACCGTACGCCACCGTCCAAATACTGGGGGAAATTTCAAGAAGCGTATTACATCATGGAGGCGGAGCACACTGAGCTCAAACGCGTTGCCGAAGATCGTGCAGCACTGGCGGCACTTACCAAATGTCGCCATTTCGCCGGCACCGCTGCGGTGAGCCGCGCGTATGAGCTTATGGTAAAGGGCCACGCGTCCGGCGATAGGGAAGAAAAAAAATCTTTTCAAAAATTGGAACTTGTCGCCATTGCGGAGCAAGAACAGATTAATGTTCTCCAACCTTTGATTTACAACGACGCTTTTTTAACGGCCACAATGGATATGAATCACCGTTTTAGCCGAATGACGGGCGGATGGCTGTCACCGCAGTTCAAGGTGATATACAGCTTTGCACCCGCCAATAAGGATCCCAGCCTCGAAGCGGTTTTCGATGCTCCGACAGGGTTGTGCGACCGGTTCAAGAGCAAAGTGAAAAGCCTGCCGAACCAGAAAGATCGCATGGAATTTGTGGGGCAAATTGCACGTAACTTCAACCGCTTGATGGATGAAAGACGGAGCTACATGGACGGTGAGTTGCGGAAAATCCAAGGGTGGCTCGACGCATGAATAATTTGATCAAGCTCGGCTTAGCTGCAACGGCGTTGGTAGCAACCGCAGTCGTACTGTTTTTTTTATTCAGAGATAAAGACATGACAGCAATTAAATTCGAGCTCAAAACTAACATTGTGGAGACGGCGCGCAAATCCGGCGTCCCTAAGTACAGCACAGCCAACGTGGACGGCTATATTTCTTATAGCGTCAACGACATTCCGGCTGATGTTCCAGCGCGCTATGTCCGCGATGGATATGAAGTCAGCTTTTCGCCGCTGTTTGCATTAACGATGTATGCCGATGAAAAGAATCAAAACAATCTGGGTGTAGAAAACGTCACTTTGCAATTTTCGACCAAGCCCTTTGCTTCCCACGAAGCGGGGAAGCAGTTTGCGGAAGGTGTTATCGCAGAGATGAATAAAAAGAAGTGGGTACGTTACATCGATGAATTTTGCCCCGCAGTGAGCGGACGCTCGTCTTTCATGAATGCAGAAGGCAAGCTTGAGCAAATTGGCACTTGCCCTCTCGATCCGGCTTACACGCTAACCCGCGAGGAATGGATACACATGATGCGCATTGAGCAGTCCTATCAGTGGTTAGGAGACGGAGTGCTGGCTACCTTCAAGATCGCCTACAGCGAAGACAGCCGCGGCATCACCTACAACTTCTTTATGGAGTTTGATGATCTGCCAGTCAAGAAGCGAAAAATCGAACAACGCCTTCAGGCCAGTCTCAAGGAGGAAGACCAAAAGGGGTGGAAAAGCACGGAGAAACATCAAAAATACCTAGCCTCGCGACATGAACTCATTCAGCTATTGGAAGCCAATGCTGTCCGACGCGGAGACCACCTCGTCAACCGATGAATACTTTGCATGAACACAATCGACAGCTACCCCTGCCGCCGAATATGAAAGATGTGATGACGCCAAGGGTCAAATAAGTGGGCCATTCCTCTTAGAATGACACTCTGACCGGAAGCAAAGGACCTAAAGCAGTGGTCGGTACAGTTTCGGAACAATTTGGTGAAAAAATCCCCGGACAATATTTGCCAGGTGGCGCAACGCAAGCGTTCTTCTTTTTGGAAAAGGACTTCAAGGAACTGCTGAACAAAGTCGGCCACGATTTCGCGAACGGCGCCAAAACCAGCAAACTGCTCGACTCTGCGACAGGACTCGAATTTACTTTTCATAGTACCGGAGATAGTTTTTCTCTTGATACGACATGGCGTTTGCTGTGGCGAGATGACCGCTATATCAACGGTACGGTACCCGAAGAAGAAGCCCATTATCGCTTCACCAAACCCGATCAGGTGCAGCCTCCGGCCCCCGCCATCTGGGCGCCGAAAGAAACCGTGTGGGCGGAGAGCGGAAATACAGTTCCATTCACCGGAAAATGGCTGGTCGAATCTGATCTGTACGCAAGCGTCATGCTGCAAAAAGGTGAGAAGCTGCCGCTGTACCAAGGCCGCGAAGTACGCTGGGTGCTTGCTGAAAGCTGAGACGTGCGGCAAGGACAATCCGAGTGCTGGCCTTGATCTGACGTATTTATTCTTGATACACGCGCCATGAGATTAACTGAATTGTCCCCAGTGCGCAGGCAACAGGTGTCGATGCTTTACCACTATGCCTCGTTGGACTACCTCAAAGGTTTGCAGCAACGGCTGCATGCGCTGATGGCGTTCATCGATCCAACCTTGGATTTGACCAAGCTGCAGCAGCGGGCCAACAATGGCTGGTCGTTCCTGGCCGATTTTGAGCTGTCGGCAGCCACCCACATCGCGAAGCGCGCGTTCGAGGTGTATTCGATTACCGGTGCTAACCAATGCGGTCGCGCTTTGGCCGAGATATCGCTGGACTGGATGACGCCTGATGAGCAGAGCGACTTCGAGACACGCTTTGAGCAAATATCGCTGTATGCGATGAACATTGACGACACCATGGACCGTTCCGGTCAAACTACACGCTGGGATGACTTCAGCCTGGCGCTTCGGCGACATGAGGACCCGGAAGCCCTGGCACAAGTGCCGGCATTGCGCTTGCGTCCCGACGTCACTGGCCGGACCGGCATGGTGCCCGTGCGTACAGGGGTATATCTGCCGATCGACGATCCACATGGCACGCCGCAATTCTGCTGGACCGGCAGTCCCGCCGGCGAGCTGCTGGAATGCAGCACCTTCAATGACCTGGGATTGGAAGCAGTGGCGGCAGTTGGCCGCGCTGATCTTTGGGTCAACGACGACAGCATGCACGCGTTCGTGCAAGCGCATCTGAACGATCCGCGTCTGACCTGTGATCCGTTATTCAGTCGCAGCACCGCCAAACCCAAATTGGCACCCAGCCTGGTCGCCCGCAATGCCTTTACCAACCGTCCATGCGATTGGATATATGTCGAGCAAATTCGGTCAAGAGTGATCATTCGAACTAAAGGAGGCTCGTCGTGAAGCTGATACCGCAGGAGATCTTTCTGCTGGAGCGCTACACCTCTGTCGCCTACTTCAGCGAATTACGCGACACCTGGGCCGAGATGATTATTCATCTTGAGAAGTGTATGGAAGATTTCGTACGCAATCTGCCCTCAGGTTTCTTCCGGTGGCGGCCGCCAGACAGGCCCGACATCGTATGGCGCGAACATGTCGTTCCAAACTTCCACGACACACTAAAATCCTTGAACGAAGGATGCTCAGCGCTGCAGTCAGGCGATCTCGCCGGACTGGGACATGCGCACGGCCCGTTGAATGATTTGAAGGGGCAAAGCGATTATTGGTCAGGATGGATGATACGAGATGACGAAAATCTCTACGGTGCGCTATTAAACAAGGCGGTGCTTATGGCGAGGAACATTGTTGCGACAAAAGAAGCCTACTGGAGTCCGCTGAAACTCTCCCTTGACTACGATGAAAGCTCTCGCGGCCCGCTGAATGCGCCAATGCATTGGCCGGATTACAAGCTATCGCCAACGGTGACTGTTTTATCTGGTACATCCGTGCTCGAATCAGGAATCTACATTCCAGATATTGAGGACAGCTGTGCCCAGTTCCTTTGGACTGAACCTATTTACGCCGAGCGCCCGTGCAAATGGATAATGGTTGAAAAAATCATCGCCTAAAAAAATGGCACGCCGCAGCGTGCCATAGGCCATCCGCGAACCGAACTTAAACGGCCGACAAATCCAGCTCCACGCCGGTGGCAGCCTTGATCTGGTCCTTGGTCACGCCGGGCGCCAGTTCAGTGACCTTCAGGCCGGCCGGGGTCACCTCCATCACGCCCAGGTCGGTGATGACCAGGTCCACCACGCCGACGCCGGTCAGCGGCAGGTCGCATTTCTTCAGCAGCTTGTGCGAGGTCGAGCCGTCCTTGGCGGTGGCCACGTGCTCCATCAGCACCACCACTTTCTTGACGCCTGCCACCAGGTCCATCGCGCCGCCCATGCCCTTGACCATTTTGCCCGGGATCATCCAGTTGGCCAGGTCGCCCTGCTCCGACACCTGCATCGCGCCCAGGATCGCCAGGTTGATCTTGCCGCCGCGGATCATGCCGAACGAGTCGGCCGAGCTGAAGTAGGCCGCGCCCGGCAGCGCCGTCACGGTCTGCTTGCCGGCGTTGATCAGGTCGGCGTCGATTTCATCTTCGGTCGGGAACGGGCCGATGCCCAGCAAGCCGTTTTCCGATTGCAGGAACACTTCCATGCCTTCCGGAACGTAGTTCGCCACCAGGGTCGGCAAGCCGATGCCGAGGTTGACGTAGTAACCGTCCTGCAATTCCTTCGCCGCGCGCGCGGCCATTTCGTCACGAGTCCATGCCATAGTAATCTCCGATGTTCTTAGTTGGCGCGCACGGTGCGCTGCTCGATGCGTTTTTCCGGCGTGGCGTTGACCACGATGCGGTGTACGAAGATGCTCGGCAGGTGCACGGCGTCCGGATCGATCTCGCCGATTTCCACCAGCTGTTCGACTTCGACGATGGTGATCTTGCCGGCCATCGCCGCGTTCGGGTTGAAGTTGCGCGCGGTCTTGCGGAACACCAGGTTGCCGGCCTTGTCGGCCTTCCACGCCTTGACCAGCGCCACGTCGGCCACCAGGCTGCGTTCCATCACGTATTGCTCGCCGTCGAATTCGCGGATTTCCTTGCCCTCGGCGACGATGGTGCCGACGCCGGTCTTGGTGAAGAAGGCGGGAATGCCGGCGCCGCCGGCGCGCAGCTTCTCGGCCAGGGTGCCCTGCGGCGTGAATTCAAGTTCCAGTTCGCCGGCCAGGTACTGGCGCGCGAACTCCTTGTTTTCGCCCACGTAGGAAGCGATCATCTTCTTGATCTGGCGGGTCTCCAGCAACTGGCCCAGGCCGAAGCCGTCGACGCCGGCGTTGTTGGAGATCGCGGTCAGGCCGGTCACGCCGGAGTCGCGCAGCGCGGCGATCAAGGCCTCGGGAATGCCGCACAGGCCGAAGCCGCCGACGGCAATGGTTTGCCCATTTTGTACGACACCGGCCAAGGCGGCTGTGGCGTCCGGATAGATTTTATTCATGGTGTCCCTTATCTTATGTTGCAATAGTCGTTGCTAACGTTGTTAAATGCGCTAGCTACGAGGCGTCTCAGCATAGAATACGCACATCAAAAGCACAATACCGTAGAACTACCTGCCGTTGGAACACATGAGCGCACAGCCTGTCATCGATTACCAATCCATTTTCCTGCACGCGCCGGTCGGCATGTGCATCTCGGAAAATCGCGTCATCCAGTCGAGCAACGAGGCCTTGGCCGCGATGTTCGGCTACACCCGCGCCCAGCTGGACGGCTTGTCGTTCCGCGTGCTGTATCCCACCCTGGACGAGTTCCTGCGCACCGGCGACCGCATCATCCCCATCATGAACGCCAAGGGCCGCTATTCGGACGAACGCATCATGCGCCGCGCGAACGGCGAGCTGTTCTGGTGCCACGTCACCGGCCATTCGATGAAGGCCTCGGAACCGCTCGGCCCCGGCATCTGGACCTTCGAGGACGTCAGCGAAAAGCGTCCGGTGACGGCGGAACTGACGCCGCGCGAGCGGGAAATCGCCGCGCTGCTGGTCGAAGGCAAGACCAGCAAGACCATCGCCCGCCAGATCGACCTCAGCCCGCGCACGGTGGAAATGCACCGCGCCAAGCTGATGCGAAAATTCTCGGCCGCCACCTCGTCGGAACTGGTCCACAAGCTGGTCGGCCTGCATCTGTAACTACATGGCGGTCATGCCGTCGTCCGCGGAGATGATGGCGCCGTTGATGAAGTTGGAATCCTCTCCGGCCAGCAGCAGCAGCAGGCCGTCCAGGTCTTCCGGCTTGCCCGGACGCTTGCGCGGCAACATCTCGATCAGCTTCTGGCCCTGCTCGCTGGCGAAATAATCCTCGTTGATCTCGGTGGAGATATAGCCGGGGCAGATGGCGTTGGTGTTGATGCCGTACTTGCCCCATTCCACCGCCATGGCCTTGGTCATCTGCACCACGCCGGCCTTGCTCATGCAATACACGCCGATCTGCGGCAGCACGCGCAAGCCCGCCACCGAGGCGATGTTGATGATGCGGTGCTTCTTGGTCGGGTCGCCCTTGGCGCGCGCGATCATGCGCTTGGCGGTCTCCTGGGCCACGAAAAAGCCGCCGCGCAGGTTGGTGTCCATCACGAAGGAATAATCTTCCGGCGTCACGTCGACCAGCCGCTGCGTGGTCGACACGCCCGAGTTGTTGACCAGGATGTCGATCGGCCCGGCCTCGGTCTCGGCGTGGGCGATGGCGGACTTGATGCTGGCGTAGTCGGTCACGTCCAGGCTGACCACGTGGGCCGCCCCGCCGTCGGCCTCGATTTCCGCGCGCAGTTCCTTCAGCCGCTCGGTGCGGCGCGACGCCAGCACCACCTGGGCGCCAGCCTGGGCCAGCACTTTGGCAAACCGGGCTCCGAGACCGCTGGAGGCGCCGGTGATCAGCGCAATTTTTCCCTCAAAGTTGACTTCTATGCCCACGAGCTACTCCTAGTGTTGATATTAAGTGATGAATTCCCGACAGCGTGGCTGTCGAATCGTTATGATTACACAAATCGCCAGTATTAGATTGCAGTGTCTAATAATGTCCCTCAAAATGGCGCCCACATTGCATTCTGGACGAAAAAGAAGCACACTCGTGCTTAAATTTTCCCATCCTTGTTAAACACTATAAGAACAGACCATGACACAGCCACAAAATCTAGTAGAACAGTACGGCCCACGCGACGCGATGGAGTATGACGTCGTGATCGTCGGCGGCGGGCCTGCGGGCTTGTCGGCAGCGATCAAGATCAAGCAGCTGGCCGCTGAAAAAGGCCAGGAAGTGTCGGTCGTCGTGCTGGAAAAAGGCGGCGAACTGGGCGCGCACATCCTGTCCGGCGCCGTGATGGATCCTAAGGCGCTGACCGAGCTGATCCCCGACTGGAAGGAAAAAGGCGCGCCGCTCAACACCGAGGTGAGCGAAGACCGCGTGCTGTTCCTGACCGAAACCAAGTCCTACAAGACCCCGAACTTCATGCTGCCGGCCTGCTTCGAGAACCATGGCAACTATGTGATCTCGCTGGGCAACGTGGTGCGCTGGCTGGGCCAGCAGGCCGAGGCGCTGGGCGTGGAAATCTTCCCCGGCTTCGCCGCCGCCGAGATCCTGTACAACGACGACGGTTCGGTCAAGGGCGTCGCCACCGGCAACATGGGCGTCAAGCGCGACGGCGAAGCCGGTCCGGACTTCCAGCTGGGCATGGAATTGCACGGCAAATACACGCTGTTCGCCGAAGGCGCGCGCGGCCACCTGGGCAAGCAGCTGATGGCCAAGTACGACCTGAACAAGGGCAAGGACCCGCAATCGTACGGCATCGGCATCAAGGAACTGTGGGAAATCGACCCGGCCAAGCACCAGCCCGGCCTGGTGATCCACACCACCGGCTGGCCGCTGGACAGCAAGACCTACGGCGGCTCCTTCCTGTACCACCTGGAAAACAACCAGGTCATGGTGGGCTACGTGGTCGGCCTGAACTACGAGAATCCTTATCTGTCGCCGTACGAGGAATTCCAGCGCTACAAGACCCATCCGGCCATCAAATCGTTCTTCGAAGGCGGCAAGCGCATCTCCTACGGCGCCCGCGCGATCACCGCAGGGGGCCTGCAATCGTTGCCGAAGCTGGTCTTCCCGGGCGGCGCGCTGATCGGCTGCGACGCCGGCTTCCTCAACATGAGCCGCATCAAGGGCAGCCACGCCGCGATCAAGTCCGGCATGCTGGCCGCCGAGTCGGTGTTCGAGGCGCTGGGCGCGGGCCGCCAGGGCGACGAGCTGGCCACCTACCCTGTCGCCTTCGAGAAATCGTGGCTGCACGAGGAACTGCATGTGGCGCGCAACGTCAAGCCGTGGCTGAACAAGGGCCTGTACCTGGGTTCGCTGATGACCGGCATCGACCAGCTGGTCTTCCGCGGCAAGGCGCCATGGACGCTGCACCACAGCCACGCCGACCACGAATGCCTGAAGCCGGCCTCGCAGTTCGCGCCGATCAGCTATCCCAAGCCGGACGGCAAGCTGACCTTCGACCGCCTGTCGTCGGTGTTCATCTCCAACACCAACCACGCGGAAGACCAGCCGGTCCACCTGACGCTGAAGAACCCGAGCGTGCCGGTCGACGTCAACCTGGCCCAGTACGCCGGTCCGGAGGCGCGCTACTGCCCTGCCGGCGTGTACGAGTTCGTCAAGACCGACGACGGCGCCGACCGCCTGCAGATCAACGCGCAAAACTGCGTGCACTGCAAAACCTGCGATATCAAGGACCCGACCCAGAACATCGTCTGGATCACGCCGGAAGGCGGCGGCGGCCCTAACTATCCGAACATGTAGGTCAAAAAATCAACAAAAAAGCAACAACGTCGAAACAGCACGCCCGTCATGGGCGTGCTGTTTTTTTATGCCAGGAAGGATTTGTTGCACCGGAATGGCAACCGGACCATAATCGATCGGGTGGAAAACGGCTAAAACAGTAGCTTAACCGGCTCTCTGTTACAAAATATTTTATAAATTTCCATAAAGCATTTAATGTCCTTCCAGATACGGTCGTCTTGTACTTGGGAGAGCACAAAAGATTCGTTGCTCCGAACTGAATCCACCTACCAGGAGTTATTTCATGCTGAGCCTTCACACTAATTCTGCGGCCTTATCCGCACAGAACTCGATCTCCCGCACCCAGATGGCGCTGTCGACTTCGCAGACCCGCCTGAGCACCGGCTTCCGTGTCAATTCGGCCATGGACGACGCTGCAGGCCTGCAAATCGCAACCCGTCTGAAATACCAGACCAGCGGCATGACCGTTGCGATGCGTAACACCCAGAACTCGATCTCGATGATGCAGACCGCCGAAGGCGCGCTGGACGAGACCACCAACATCCTGATCCGCATGAAGGATCTGGCGACCCAATCGGCTGACGGTTCCTCGACCGACTCCGACCGTACCGCGATGCAGTCCGAATTCGATGCGCTGGGCAAGGAATTGACCAACATCATCGGCAACACCGCATTCGGCGGCACCTCGCTGCTGGGCACCAAGGCCGACGCCAAGTTCAACGCCGCCGTCAGCTTCCAGATCGGTACCTCGTCGGGCGAAAAAATGAACGTCGACGTGACCGCCAACCTGACCGCGATGCAAACCGCGCTGACCAGCGCCACGGCCAACTTCGCCTCGACCGGCGTCGACCCAGCCGCCACCGGCGCTGAAATCGCCACCGCCGGCGCCGCCAACACCGCGATCGACACGCTGGCCACCGCCATCGATTCCGTCTCGACCGTCCGCTCGGCCCTGGGTGCTGTCTCGAACCGCCTGGACCATGTCTACAACAACCTGGCCAACGTTTCGACCAACACCAAAGCCGCACAAGGCCGTATCATGGATACCGACTTCGCTGCTGAATCGTCGAACATGACCTCCAGCCAGATGCTGCTGCAAGCTGGTACCGCCATGCTGAAGCAGTCGAACAGCACGTCGTCCCTGGTTATGTCCTTGCTGCAGTAATCGTAGCGCTTCCCGGTTCGCTCGCGGACCGGGACAACAAGGAGCCAACCGGATTTTCGGTTGGCTTTTTTTTAAGCCGTATTTTTGAGAGTCAGCCTGATGGCTTTAGACCGCATCGGACCTACTTCACGCCCCGTGGGCATCCCGGACCGGCAGCCGACGCAGCCAGGCCCGGTTGCGCGCGCGCCGGGCGAAGTGCCGGTCGATGCGGATTACCCGGTCGGCCCGGTGGCGCCGAACGGCCCGGGCGCGGTCGGCGTGCTGCTGGACGGCCCCGACGGCCTGCCGATGCCGCAGGCCGGACTGGAAGCGCTGGCCGCCGCGCTGGCCGACGTGCCGAACGCCGCCGACCCGGCCGCGATGCGGCCCAATCAAGTCTTTTTATCGCGCCAGCTGGTCTGGCAGCCGCCCGACACCGCGATGATGGCGGCCTCGTGGCAGGTGATGGTGCGCACCTACGGCGAGCAGCGCGCCGCGTGGCTGGAGCAGGCCAGCGGCCAGCACGTGCCGTCCAGCCTGTTCATGGCCGACCATACGCCGGCGGCGATGCAGGGCCGCCCCGGCCTGCCGCTGGTGACGGAAATGGAACCGTGGCGCTTCGCCGTCTACGCCTGGGGCGCCGAGCGGCTGGTGCTGAAAGTGATCGTCAAGGACGACGACGAGCCGGAGCGCGGCAACCGCCGCAAGCGCTCGCGGGTGGCCTTGCGGCTGGAACTGATGCTGCCGGGCGTGGGCCGGGTGGTGATCCAGATCGAACCGGCCAGCGGCAACGGCGTGGTGCTGGAAGTGGGCGCGGCGCAGACCTCGGCCATGCAGCACATGCGCGAGATGCTGCCGCAACTGGCGTCGACGGTGAGCCGGTCGGGCCTGACGATACTGCGCTGCCGGCTGCGGCGCGAACTGCCGCCGGCCACCGGCGAGCACTCCTACCCCACCCGCATGCACACGGCCGCGCTGACGCAGGCCATCTTCAAGGCGATGGCCGAGCTGGCCGTACTGCTGTCGCAGCCGATGCCGCCCGACGACCTGTTCTCCGAAACCGCCTAATCCGGGGTCAGATCCGACATTCGGACACGAGCTCTGCCGTAGCAGCCGCTACGGCAGAGCTCGTGTCCGAATGTCGGATCTGACCCCGGGTTTAGCCGACGGTGCCGATGATGCTGACTTCGCGGTTCTCCGGAATCTCGTTGTAGGACAGCACGTGCAGGCCGGGCGCGAACAGGCGCGCGTAGCGGGCCAGCAGCGGACGGATCTGCGGCAGCACCAGCAGCAGCGGCGGCGTCGCCTGCTGCTTCATCTGCTCGCGCGCCACCGGCATGTTGACCTGCAGCTGCGCCAGCAGGTGCGGATCGATCGGATAGTTGTCCAGCACCACCTTGCCGCTCTGGCGCGCCTGGTTCAACGAACCCAGCAGCATGTTCTCGAGGTCGCCGCCCAGGTTGAAGGCCTGCATCTCGGTCTTCTGCCCGAACAGGCCGGTGACGATCTGGCGCCGCAGCGCGCAGCGCACCTCGGCCGCCAGCAAGATCGGATCCTTGGTGGTCTCCGAACTGTCGACCAGCGTGGTGGCGATCGGCACAATATCCTTCAGCGACACGTTCTCGGCCAGCAGCACGCGGAACACGCGCAGCATCTGCGTGTGCGTCAGCGCCTTGTCCAGCGAGCCGGCCAGCTTGGGCGACAGCGCCGTCAGCCGGTCCATCAGCGCCGACACGTCCTCGTGGCGGAACAGCTCCGGCAGGTACTCGCGGATCAGCTTGGAGACGTGGGTGGCGATCGCGCTCGGCGCCTCCACCACCTGGTAGCCCAGTCCCAGCGCATTGGCCTTCTCGCTGGTCTCGATCCACGTCACCGGCATGCCGTAGGCCGGCTCGATGCCGGGGATGCCGTCGATCTGGCCGTAGATGTTGGGCGACGGGATCGCCATCAGGCGGTCGGCAAACACCTCCGCCTGCGCCACCACGCTGCCCGACAGCATCACCGAGTACTGCGACGGCTTCAAGCCCAGGTCGTCGCGCACGATGATGGGCGGCAGCAGCAGCCCCATCGCCTCGGACAGGCTCTGGCGCACGCCGCGCACGCGCTTGGTCAGCGGCTCGCCGTGCGCCTTGTCGATCAGGCCGACCAGCTTGTAGCCCAGCGCCACCTGCAGCTGCTGCACCGCCGGCAGGCTGTGCCAGTCCAGCTCGGGCGCCCGCTCCTCGCGCAGCGCCGCCTCGATCGCGTCGAGATTGGTGGTGTCGGGCGCCTTGACCCGCTGCAGCAGCCGGTAGCCGACATAGGCCAGCACCAGCGCGAACGGACCGAACATCTGCCATGGCATGCCCGGCACCAGCGCCAGGATCATCATCATGCCGGCCGCGCTCAGCATCACCTGCGGCGAGGCCAGCACCTGGCCGCCGACCTGCTGCTCGAAGTCGCCGGAGTCGGAAATACGGGTCACCAGGATCGCGGCGGCGGCCGACAGCAGCAGCGCCGGGATCTGCGCCACCAGGCCGTCGCCGATGGTCAGCAGCGCGTACTGGCGGAAGGCGTCGCCGAAGGACATGTCCTGCATCAGCGCGCCGATCGCCACGCCGCCGACCATGTTGATGATCAGGATCAGGATCGAGGCGACCGCGTCGCCGCGCACGAACTTGGAGGCGCCGTCCATGGCGCCGTAGAAGTCGGCCTCCGCCGCCACGTCCTGGCGGCGCGCCTGCGCCTTTTCTTGATTGATCAGGCCGGCATTGAGGTCGGCGTCGATCGCCATCTGCTTGCCCGGCAAGGCGTCCAGCGTGAAGCGGGCCGACACTTCGGATATCCGCTCGGCGCCCTTGGTCACCACCATGAAGTTGATGATCATCAGGATCACGAACACGACGATACCGACCACGTAGTTGCCGCCGATGACGACCTTGCCGAAGGCCTCGATCACCTGGCCGGCCGCGGCCGTGCCTTCATGGCCGTGCAGCAGCACCACCCGGGTCGACGCCACGTTCAGCGTCAGCCGCATCATCGTGGTGGCCAGGATCACGGTCGGGAACACCGAGAAGTCCAGCGGCCGGCGCGCCGACACCGAGACCAGGATCACGATCAGCGCCAGCACGATGTTGAACGTGAACATCACGTCCAGCAGCACCGGCGGCAAAGGCAGGATGATCATCGCCAGGATCACCAGCAGGAATGCCGGCGTGGCGAACTTGTGGCGGCGCGCTTCCGCTACCAGCCTGTTCAGAAAATTCATGACTCCTTGACCTCGCTCATGGATGTGGGTACGACAACTTCTTTCGGATACGCCGGCTCGGCGCTACGCCGTCCGGTACGGAATGCCTTCAATTGCAGCACATAGTTCAACACCTGCGACACGGCCTGGTACAGCTGCACCGGGATCTGCTGGTTGACCTGGCTGGTGTTGTAGATGGCGCGCGCCAGCGGCGCCAGCGGCATCACCTCGACCTTGAACTCCACCGCCAGCTGGCGGATGTACAGCGCCATCTCGTCCACGCCCTTGGCGATCACATACGGCGCTTCGGCACGATCCTGGTCATACTTGAGGGCCACCGCGTAATGTTCCGGGTTGACGATGACCACGTCGGCCGTCGGCACCGTCTTGCGCGCGCTGCGCCGCGCCATCGCCCGCTGCAGCTGGCGGATGCGGTTCTTCACTTCCGGCCGGCCCTCGGTCGACTTGTGCTCTTCCTTCTGGTCCTGCTTGGACATGCGCTGGTTCTTGGCGAAGAAATACGCCTGCGCCGGCACGTCGATCAAGGCGAATATGATAAACACCGCGATCAGCGACATCAAGCCGTCAAGCATCAGGTTGGAGCCCGACATCATCGCCTGCCCCATCGGCATGTGCTGCAGCTGGGTGTAATCCTTTACGGTCGAGCGCGCCACGTGGACCAGCACGGCGATCAGCACGCCGGCCTTGCCGACCGACACCAGGAACTCGAACGCGTGCTTGGCGCCGAACAGCCGCCCCAGGTTGGCTGCCGGGCTGAGCCGCTCCATCTTGAGCTCCCAGTGCTTGGTGCTGATGACCCAGCCGCCCGGCACCATCGCGCCCAGCACGATGAACAGCGGCACCACGAACAGCGGCAGCACCATCTTGATCAGCAGCCACATCGAGCTGCTGAACACGGTAGACATCGCGTTGTCGATGGCGCCGGTGGCGCCCAGCGGCGCGAAGCTCTGGTGGAAGATCTCGTGGAACTCGGCCATGTAGTCCGGCAGCAGGTAGACGAACAGCTTGAGGCTGACCAGGATGCCGATCGCCGTCGACAGGTCGCGCGAACGCACCACCTGCCCTTCCTGGCGCGACTTCTTCAGCTTCTGCTGTGAAGCCTTTTCTGTCTTGTCGCCGGTCTCGCTGTCAGCCATGGGCGGCCGCCTGCATCTGCTGGCGTATCAGCTCCAGCACCATATTGGTCATGCGCACATAATGCTCGGGGATGAAGCGCACCACCTGCGCCAGCATCATCAGGCCGAAGATGGTGATCACCGAAAAGCCCAGCGCGAACAGGTTCAGGCTGGGCGCGACGCGGTTGAGGAAGCCAAAGCCCAGCTGCACCACCAGGGTCGAGAACACGATGGGGATGGCCAGCAGCATCGCGGCCGAGAAGATCCAGGCCACGTTGTAGGCGATCGCCTGCAGCAGCAGCGGGCTGTAGCCGTGGCCCAGCGGCCAGGCCTTGAAGCTCTGGCCGATGACGTTGGCGATCACCAGGTGGCCGTCGATGGCGAAGAACACGATGATCGACAGCACCGACAGCAGCGCCGACACCACGTCCGACGACTGGCCGTTCATCGGGTCGTTCATCACCGCCATCGAAAAGCCCATCTGCGACGACACCAGGAAGCCGAGCACGCCGATCACCGACATGGCGAAGTGGAACGCCAGCCCCAGCACGAAGCCGATCAGCGCCTGCTCGATCGAGGCCACCACGCCGTGCATGGAAAACGGATTGATCGGCGCGCCGGTGGTGGTCAGCGGCAGCATCAGCACCGCCAGCACCAGCGCGATCAGGATGCGCACCGTCACCGGCGTGACCGCCTCGCCCAGCACCGGGGCGCCGATGAACATCGCCAGGATGCGGCAGAACGGCCACCAGATCGCGGTGAGCAGCGGCAGCAACTGGGCCAGGATCGGTTCCATGAAAAGCCAGCTAGCCGACCAGCGTGGCCGCGCGGTTGAAAATGGAGACGCAGAAATCCATCAGGTAGGTCGCCATCCAGCGCCCCATCAGGATAATCGCCAGCAGGGTCACCAGCAGCCTCGGTAGAAAGCTCAGCGTCTGCTCGTTGATCTGCGTGGCGGCCTGCACCAGCGCCACCACCAGGCCGGTGATCAGGCCGGGCACGACCAGGATCACCACCAGCAGCATGACGATGTGCAGCGATTCGACCACCAGGTCGACGGCCACTTCGGGTGTCAGCATGCGCTACTCCTTTCAGTACGCCTGCACGCTGGTGACCAGCGTGTTGACGGTCAGGGTCCAGCCGTCCACCAGCACGAACAGCAGCAGCTTGAACGGCAGCGAGATGACCAGCGGCGACAGCATCATCATGCCCATCGCCATCAGCACCGACGAGACCACCAGGTCGATCACCAGGAAGGGAATGAACAGCATGCAGCCGATCTGGAACGCGGTCTTCAGCTCGGACAGCACGAACGCCGCCAGCTTGACGGTGAACGCGTGCTGCGACGGTTCGGTGATCTTGTCCTCGCCGGCCAGGTGGGCGATCTGCTGCAGCGCGGCCTTGCTGGTTTGCGCCAGCATGAAGCGCGACACCGGCTTCTCGGCGATCTGCAGCGCCACCTCGAGGCCGATCTTGTCCTGGTCGTAGGGCACGAAGGCTTCGGACCAGATCTGGTCGCCGATCGGGCGCATCACCAGCAAGGTCAGGATCAGCGCGACCCCGGTGATGATGCGGTTGGGCAGGCCCTGCTGCAGACCCAGCGCCTGGCGCAGCAGCGACAGCACGATGACGAAGCGGGTAAAGCTGGTCATCATCATGACCATCACCGGGAGCAAGCCCAGCAAGGTCATGATGATCAGGATCTGGGTCTTGACCGTCAGTTCGGTTTTGGCGCCGGGCACCACGTTGGCCAGCAGGTCGACCGCGTGGGCCGGCATACAGGCGCAGGCCAGCATCATCAGCACTGCAGCGGCGCAGGCGCCCGGCAGCAGGCGCCGGCCCGGCGGCGCGTTCACACTCCAGGTCATGGAGTCATCATGTCGAGATTCAGGCCGTCCAGGTCGATCACTTTGAGGCCATAATTTTCGCCCGCCACCACCACCTCGGCGCGGCCGATGGCGGTGCCGTTGACCTTGATGACCAGCGGTTCGCCGGCCAGCACGTCGAGCTCGACCACGCTGTCCGGGCCGATCGCCATCAGGTCCTGCAGCGAGATGCGCGCCGAGCCCACTTCCAAGGTCAGCGTCACCGGGATCTTGCGCATCATGGCCGGCAGGTCGCGCCGCGGCGGCGTGGCCGGCAGGTCGGTCAGCTCGGTGCTGACCTGGTCGATGATCATCTCTTCGGACAGGTCTTCCAGCAGGGCGTCGCTTGGGTTGGCTACGTTCATGTTCATCATGTTATTCGGCGTCTTCAAAAGAGGTTAAACACAGTTTGCCTTTGTGCTCGGTGACCGCGGCCGTAAACAGGCGGGAATCTTCGAGCAGGACGTCCGCGCGGTTCAAGCTGATCGGGATGACGTCGCCGACCTGCAAGTCGTACAGGCTGCCGAGCAGCACTTCCTTGCTGGCCAGGCGGCCCACCAGGCCGACCTGCAGCCGCTGCGCCAGCGGACTGGCGACCTTGGCTTTCTTGCCGCCGTCGCGGTCGCGCAACAGGCCGCGCAGCACGCTGGACATCAGCGTCTTGTCGAGCGCGAACCAGAACTGGCCGGTGGCGTGGCTGGCGACGTCGGCCACCGTGACGGCGATCACCCAGCTGCCCTTGGGCGGCTGGGCGCCGGGCGCCGGCTTGAATTCGCTGTCGGCGGCGTCGGCCTGGGCCTCGTCGCCCTGGGCGGCCGGCTTGTCGATGGCGGGAAGGTTGAGTTCGATCCGGCCGGCCAGCGTGGCGGCCAACTGTTGCCCCAGCACCACAGCGAGGCGCTCCTCGGTGGCCGTCACGCGCACGGTGCTCTCGTCGGTGGCGGCGCTGTCGGCCTTGCCGCTGCCATAACGGAAGTTGAGTACGCTGAGCAACACCTTGCGCTCGAGCGAAAAGGCGATCTGCCCCGCCGGCGCGGCAAAGCTGAGCCAGCGGCTGCGCACTTCGTCGCCCTCGAGCCGGGTGAAGGCGACGTCGTCGACCTCGAAGCCGCCCCAGTAGCGGCGGTTCATATTCAGCCGCATGGCCTGGGCCAGGTCGTCGCGCAGTTGCGCCGCAAAGATATGCAGCAGATGTACGGGCCGCCCCAGCAGGCATGGATCCAGAACTTGATGTTGCGCTGTCTGTTTTGTGGTTGTCATGTTTGGGCCATGTCGAATTTCTTTGCTACGCCTCCATCATCGCACTATCCAGCTAAAAACTGGTTACTTCCAGTGCATTATTCGGGAATATTTCCAATCGTAACGTAAGCGCGACGTTGGCGGTAGCGCAGGATACACACAGGATACATCAAAATTCACATTATTTCCATTTAACAATATTTGATCAAGTAGTGCCCGAGGGCAAATAAACCTTTACAAGAAAATTGCTAGCCGGTAAGCTATTCGCAGTGTCTGAGGTCTGACGCTGCTCCGCAACATACATGAATAATTGGCGCTTAGTGAATGTTTTATAACGATATTTGCCTTAGAAAAACAGTGCCGCAGGGCAAGCGCCCAGTGTTCATTTTCCAGCAACCTGCCGTCGCCTCCCCTGTTTTCAGCACCCCGCCGCCCGGCCGCCGCATTACATCGCCGCGTCCGGTTTTGACCGACAGCCATACACTATCTTTCTTACAAGACTGTGACATGCAAACCGCATGTGTAGCACGATAACCATAAGCCGCCATCGGATATGCATCAGAGAGCTTGCTGCTTTCCGGCAATCTCGATATGGTAGACATGTGGGACTAACGTTGCAAAAACGGGAGAAATCAAGATGAGTAACGGAATCTCGAATCTGATCCAGGCCGACCTGGCCGCGCTGACCAATGCCGCGAGCAACCTCGCCAGCAATACCGTCGCGCCGGCCGCCCAGTTCGCCGGCCACGGCGACACCCAGCCGGCCTTCTCCTTCGCCCAATCGATGAAGGACGCCGTCAGCAAGGTCAACGAGGCCGACGCCTCGGCGGCGCAAAAAATGTCCGACGTCGATTCCGGCGCCAGCGACGACCTGGTCGGCGCCATGCTGTCCAGCCAGGAAGCGGGCCTGTCCTTCTCGATGTTGATGCAAGTGCGCAACAAAGTGATGGGCGCCATGGACGAGCTCATCAAACTGCCGCTGTAACGGCGCACCCAGTTCAACGCGAAAGC
Organism: Duganella hordei; assembly: GCF_040369125.1. Lineage (NCBI taxonomy): Bacteria > Pseudomonadati > Pseudomonadota > Betaproteobacteria > Burkholderiales > Oxalobacteraceae > Duganella > Duganella hordei. Next base: position 184,656 of record NZ_BPWI01000010.1, on the reverse strand, counting down.
CAACAACGTGATCAATCCCTTCAAGTCCGCCCTCGAGCGCTGGCGCGCGAGCCCCGCCGCCGTATCGCTGCCGCCCAACCTGCTGAAGAACCTGTATCCGGTGATGCTGCTGGCGATCGGCGTGACGGCGATGGTGCTGATGTACCTGTGGAGCGACCAGTCCGGCTACAAGCCGGTGTTCGGCGCGCGCGAGAAAGTCTCCGCCTCGGACATGATGACCGTGCTCGATTCCGACCACATCCCCTACCGCCTGCATCCGGAAAGCGGCCAGGTGCTGGTGCCGTCGTCGATGCTGGGCAAGGTGCGCATGCTGCTGGCCGCCAAGGGCGTGACCGCGCAACTGCCGGCCGGCCTGGAACTGATGGACAAGAACGACCCGCTGGGCGTGTCGCAGTTCGTGCAGGACGTGCGCTTCCGCCGCGGCCTCGAAGGCGAGCTGGCGCAATCGATCATGACCCTGGACGCGATCGCCCACGCGCGCGTGCACCTGTCGATCGCCAAGTCGACCTCCTTCGTGTCGTCCGACGGCGAGAAGTCGTCGGCCTCGGTGGTGGTGGCGCTCAAGCCCGGCCACACCATGTCGCCGGAGGCGATCGCCGCCGTCGTCAACATGGTGGCCGGCAGCGTCGCCAGCCTGAGCCCGCAGCGCGTCAGCCTGGTCGACCAGACCGGCAACCTGCTGTCCTCGCACGTCGACCTGACCGACGGCTTCGACGCCGGCAGCGCCAGCAACGAGAACGGCAAGCGCATCCAGGACGAGGTCAAGGCCAATGTGCGCAACCTGCTGGGCCCGGTCATCGGCGAAGACAACTTCCGCATGAGCGTGATGGCCGCCGTCGACAACGACCGGATCGAGGAGACGGTGGAGAAATACGGCGCCGATCCGAAAGTCACCAGCGAGGCGATGCGCGAGGAACAGGACCGCAACCGCGTGGCCATGGGCGTGCCGGGCACCCTGTCGAACCGGCCGCCGCCGGCCGACGCCAACCCGGCCAACGCCGCCAAGCCAGCCGCCGCCAACGACCCGAACAACCCGGCCGACGGCACCGCCCGCAAGAACGCCACCACCCGCCAGTACGCCTACGACCGCAGCATCACCCAGACCAAGCGCAGCCGCGGCCGGCTGGAAAAGCTCAGCGTGGCCGTGGTGCTGGCGCAGGCCGCCTCGCCCACGCCGAAGACCGGCTGGAGCGCCAACGAAATCGCCAACATCGACAAGATCCTGCGCAACGGCCTGGGCATCAACGCCGAGCGCGGCGACCAGCTGGTGGTGTCGGCGATGAACTTCCCGCCCAAGGCCGCCGTGGCGCCATGGTGGCAGGAACGCGACAACGTGGTCGACATCAGCTCCTACGTGATGTACGCGGTCGGCATCATCCTCGGTTATTTGTTGCTGCTGCGTCCGCTGATGCGCCTGGTCACCGTGCGCTTCGCGCCGGATCCGCGCGAGCTGCAGCGCATCGCCGGCGAGCGCCGCGCCGCCGAGCAGGCCGCCGTGGCCGCCGCCAGGGAAGCGAAGGAAGCGGCCGCCAAGGAAGCCGCAGCAGCCGCGCCGGCCATCGGCGCGCCGGGCACGCCGGGCGCCCCCGCGCTGCCGGGCGCCGCCGGCCAGCCGGGCATGCCGGTGGTGCCGCTGCTGGAAAACTACGATCTGCCTCCGCCGGGCTCGGCGGTCGACGTCATGGTCGACCACCTGAAAGTGCTGGCCGAAAAAGAACCGGAACGTGTCGCCGAAGTCGTCAAACAATGGATGCAGAAAAATGGCCGAACTCAACAATAACCCGCAGGACGCCGACGAAGACTACGCCGGCGCCGTCCGCAACGCCCAGCTGTCGCCGGTGGAGCAGGCGGCCATCGTTCTGCTGAGCATAGGCGAGGAGCCGGCCGCGGCCGTGCTGCGCTGCCTGACGCGCGAAGAGCTGCTGGAGGTGACGCAGGTGATGTCGCGCATGAGCGGCATCAAGGTCGAGTCGGTCAAGACGGCGATGCAGACCTTCTTCGACGACTACCGCCAGCAGTCCGGCGTGCACGGCGCCTCGCGCAGCTACCTGAAGCGCTCGCTGGACCTGGCGCTGGGCGGCGACCTGGCCAACACCGTGTTGAACAACATCTACGGCGACGAGCTGCGGCCCAAGATGGCGCGCCTGCAGTGGGCCTCGCCGAAGTGGCTGGCCGAATACATCTCCAACGAGCACGTGCAGATGCAGGCGGTGTTCCTGGCCTTCCTGCCGCCGGCGCTGGCCGGCCAGATCATCGACGCGCTGCCGCAGGAGGGCCGCGACCTGGTGCTGCTGAATCTGGCGCGCCTGGACGAGATCGACCGCGACCTGCTGCAGGAGCTCGACGAGCTGGTGGTGCGCTGCCTGTCCTCCTTCGATTCGCAGAGCACCAGCGTCGAGGGCATACGCCAGGCGGCCGAGATCCTCAACCGCCTGCCGGGCAACCGCGCGCAGATGGTCGAGCTGCTGCGCGCCCACGACCCGGAAGTGGTGGCGCAGATCGAGCTGTCGATGTACGACTTCTTCATCCTCGGCAACCAGTCCGAGGTGGCGATCACCCGCATCATCGAGGAAGTGCCGCTGGAGCAATGGGCGATCGCGCTCAAGGGCGCCGAAGTGTCGATCCGCGACGCCATCCTCAAGACCATGCCGAAACGCCAGGCCCAGGCCTTCGAGGACATGATGCGGCGCGCCGGCCCGATGCCGATGTCGCGCATCGAGCAGACCCGCCAGGAAATCATGGCCACCGTCAAGGCGCTGGCCGACGTCGGCGAAATCGAGATCCAGCTGTTCGCCGAACAGGTGGTCGAATGAAGCAATTCCGCGCCTACCGCTTCCCGCCGCTGGCCCAGTTCACCAACCTCGCGCACCAGCGCGCGGTGGCGCAGAGCCACAGCCAGAACGGCGACGGCGGCGCCCAGTGGGCGGCCTCGGTCAGCGAAGGCTTCGAACAGGGCCAGCGCGACGGCTACGAGATCGGTCTGGCCCGCGGCCAGGAAGACGGCTTCGAGGCCGGCCGCGCCTCCGGCCAGGAACAGGGCCGCGAGGAAGGCCGCCACGAAACGCTGGTGGCCTACGACCAGATGGCGCGCCCGGTGGACGCCATGCTCAAGAGCCTGAAGAAGCTGCGCTCGGACTACCGCGCCGCCCAGCGCAAGGAAGTGGTCGACCTGGTGGCCAAGGTGGCGCGCCAGGTGATCCGCGCCGAACTGGCGCTGCAGCCGGTGCAGCTGATGGCCCTGGTCGAGGAAACGCTGGCGTCGATGCCGCCTACCCGCGAGGAAATCGACGTGTTCCTGAACCCGGAAGAACTCAAACGCATCGCCGAGCTGGACCCGAAACGTTCCAAGCGCTGGAACCTGATCCCGGACGCCCGCCTGGACGCCGGCGAATGCCGCATCAAGGCTGGCGACAATGAAGTCGATGCCGGATGTCATCAACGTCTTGCGGCTGTCATGGAACAGGTCGATAATCAACTTCAAGCTGCCGACGGCGGCGACGAACCGGAGAGCGAAGAGTGATCGCTGACGCCTTACGCAATCTCGAGCTGGGTTCAGTTCCCATGGCGACCCCGACGGGCCGCCTGGTGGGCGCGTCCGGTTTGCTGCTTGAGGCGGTCGGTTGCCCGTTGCACACGGGCCAGCGTTGCCAGATAGAGACAGTCGGCGGCGAATGGCTGGACGCCCAGGTGGTCGGTTTCCGCGACAAGCTGTCGTTTTTGATGCCGTTCAAGAAGGCCATCGGCCTGACCACCGGCGCCCGCGTGCTGCCCTCCCCTGAAAAAGTCAGCCTGCAGATCGGTTCCGGCTGGCTCGGCCGCATGGTCAACGGCCTGGGCGAGCCGATCGACGGCCTCGGCAAGCTGTCCGGCGACTTCCCGCTCGAACCGCTGCCGCCGCGCATCCATCCGCTGAAGAAAAAGCCGGTCACCGAGGCGCTCGACGTCGGCGTGCGCGCCATCAACGCCATGCTGACCCTGGGCAAGGGCCAGCGCGTCGGCCTGATGGCCGGCTCCGGCGTCGGCAAATCCGTGCTGCTGGGCCTGATGACCCGCCAGACCGTGGCCGACGTGGTCGTGGTCGGCCTGATCGGCGAGCGCTCGCGCGAGGTGCGCGAATTCGTCGACATGTCGCTGGGCAAGGAAGGCTTGTCCAAGGCCGTGCTGGTGATCGCGCCGGCCGACGAAAGCCCGCTGATGCGCATCATGGCCACCGAACTGTGCCACTCGATCGCCGCCCACTACCGCGACCAGGGCAAGAACGTGCTGCTGCTGGTCGACTCGCTGACCCGCTACGCGATGGCGCTGCGCGAGGTGGCGCTGGCGCTGGGCGAGCCGCCGGCCACCAAGGGCTACCCGCCGTCGGTGTTCACGGCGCTGCCGCAGCTGGTCGAATCGGCCGGCAACGGCGAAAACCAGACCGGCAGCATGAGCGCGATCTACACCGTGCTGGCCGAGGGCGACGACCAGCAGGATCCGGTGGTCGACACCGCCCGCGCCGTGCTCGACGGCCACATCGTCATGACGCGCGAGCTGGCCGAGCGGGGCCACTACCCGGCGATCGACATCGCCGCCTCGATCAGCCGCTGCATGAGCCAGGTCATCACGCACGAACACCTGATGGCGGCGCGCGCCCTGAAGGCCAGCATGGCCCGCCACGACCGCGTGCGCGACCTGATACCGCTGGGCGCCTATGTGCCCGGCGCCGACCCGGTTACCGACAAGGCGGTGCTGCTGCACCCGAAAGTCGAGGACTTCCTGTGCCAGGGCACCAAAGAAGAGGCGCCCTTCGCACCGTGCATCAACCAACTTGAAAAGCTGATGACATGAGCCACCACAACATCCGTAACCTGACCACCCTGGTGGCCCTGCGCAACACCGAAGTGGAGCGCCTGCAGACGGAACTGGCGGAAAAGGAAAGCCTGCGTGAACGGTATCAAAAGAACCTCGAGCGCCTGACCGGGCTCTACACCAACAGCGGCCCCAGCGGCAATCTGCATCCCGCGCTGGCCGGCAACTGCGGCGACTTCAAGCAGGCCGTGATGCAGATGGCCGACAACCACCGCCTCGACCTGCACATGCACGAGGCCGACATGGCGGTGTCGCAGCAGGCGCTCAACACCGCCTGGGCCAAGCGCGAAGTGCTGGGCAAGGTGCTCAGCAAGCAGCAAAAAGTCGTGTTGCAGCAACAAAACACGCAGGAACGCAAGCAACATGATGAGTTGGCAACACAGCTATGGATGCGCGGCCAGAAGTGATAATCGCCGCCGCGAAAAAATAGTCAGGAATATTTTCATAGGGAAACGATTAAGGTCGCCTTATATCAGGGTACACTCAATCATCCTTCCAGGAGCACGATCATGGCAGTCATCAGCAGTCCTACCTACGACCCGACCACCACCGCCACCAACCTGGCCAACGCCTACGTCGCGCCATCGAAGGCGATCCTGGACCTGCAGTCGAACAAGGCCAAGGCCACCGACAGCGGGCTGACCACGCTCAACTCGGCGCTGACCGCCTTCCAGTCGGCCATGCGCGGCCTGGCCACCGGCACCAGCACCGTCAGCGCCAACTCGGCCACCTTCAGCAACACCGCGGTCGCCAACGCCACCGCCAATTCGAACGCCGTGGCCGGCACCTACTCGTTCTACGTCGAGCAGCTGGCCACCGCCGGCCAGGTGTCGTACAACGTGGCCGACAGCGCCGCCACCAACGCCGGCGCCATGAACGTGGTGCTGGCCGACGGCTCGACCTTCCAGGTCGACCTGGCCAACGCCGACAGCAATATGGACGGCCAGCTGTCCGCCAAGGAAATCGCCGCCGCCGTCAACATCGCCGCCAACAACAATTCGCGCGTGACCGCCTCGGTGATGACCGTCAACGGCACCTCCAAGCTGGTGCTGTCGTCGACCCAGACCGGCGCCGCCAACGCGGTGGCCTCGATCGACGTGTCCGGCCTCAACGATCCCGGCCTGCAGGCCAGCCTGTCGGCGCAGTCGACCCTGACCGCCGCCAACGACGCCATCGTGTGGGTCGGCGGCCAGGCCGGCACCAAGGTGCAGCAGGCCTCGAACACCTACAGCGTGGTCGACGACGTCAAGTTCACCGTCACCTCGGCGCAGGCCGTCGGCGCGGCGCCGGTCACGCTGACCGTGGCGCCGGACACCACCGGCACCGTGGCCAATGTGCAGAAATTCGTCGACGCCTACAACGCGCTGCTGACCTCGATCAAGACGCTGACCGCGGCGGGCGACCACACGGTGGTGCAGTCGAGCGACGCCAACGCCACGCCATCGCCGACCGCGGCCGACGCCGCCTTCTACAACGACGCCGGCGTGACCAACCTGCGCGACCGCCTGAGCAGCGCGCTGCGCGCGGTCACCGGCGGCAAGTCGCTGATCAGCTTTGGCATCTCGGCCGGCCGCGACGGCACGCTGACGGTCGATGCGGGCCGCCTGAACAAGGCCGTGGCCGCCAATCCCGGCTCGCTGGACACGCTGTTCGGCCGCGCCGGCACCGGCGTGCAGAGCGGCGTGATGGGCGCGATGGACAAGATCGTCAGCGGCTGGACCAGCGCCGGCACCGGCCTGATCGCGACCCGCCAGCTGACCAACAGCAAGCAGCAGAGCGACATCACGCTGCGCCAGGCCAACGTGCAGAGCCAGTTCGACAACGCCTACAAACGCTACCTGGCGCAATTCACCGCGCTGCAGCAGCTGCAGTCGTCGATGACCAGCACCTCGAACATGTTTACGGCGATGTTCTCGTCGTCCAGCAGCAGTTAACACAGTCAGTCAATCCATTACGGTGAACACCATGTTGAATCACGAAGCCTATAGCAGTTACCACTCGACCAACCTGGATGCCCAGGTGGCGCGCGCCTCGCCGATCGAACTGGTGCTGGTCCTGACCGACGGCCTGCTGGAAGAACTGGCGCGCGCGCGCGGCCACATCGTCGGCAAGCGCTACGAGCTCAAGGCCAACAGCCTTAACAAGTGCACCGACATCATCAATGGCCTGGCCAGCTCGCTGGACTTCGACAACGGCGGCGAAGTGGTGGAAAACCTGGGCCGCCTGTACGACTACTGCGCCGGCCGGCTGTACACGGCCGGGGTCAGCCTCGACCCGACCATCATCGACGAAGTGACGACCTTGTTGACCACGATTAAAAAAGGCTGGCTTGGGGTTCAGGCCAAAAATGGATAGACAGCGCACCCTGTTGCAGATGGCAAAAAAAATGAACGCCGCCATCGCTTCCGAGGATTGGAAGACGCTGGCGGCGCTTAACACGTTAATGGCCGCCACGCTGCCGCAAATGGCGGCGCAGGGTAAATGGAGTCCCGCCGAGATCGCCGCGCTGGCGGCCTTGCGCCAGCGGCACGAGGAAGCAACGCGCGTTTGCAACGAAGCCACCGAGGACCTGGGGCGCCGATTGCAAGAAATGCAAACCAACAAAGAGGGCTGGCTGGCCTATGCCCTCGACAGCGAACAAGCAGAAACCGGAATCCAAGCATGATGACACTCCCTAGCGCCTCGGCCTCGGCAAACGCCGCGAAAGCCGCCTCCTCCGCTCCGGTGGCCGCCAACAACGGTCCAGCCGACAGCGCGCCGGCGCCCGCCGCCAACGCCCGTGCCAACGACAAGCCGTCAACCGCGCAGAACAGCGACAGCAGGACCGCCGCCAAGCCGCAACAACCGCAACAACAGCCGCGCGCGCAAGCGGGCCAGCCGCCGCGTACGCAGGCCGGCCAGGGCGCGCAGGCCAGCCAGGACAGCCGCGACAGCAACACCGCCGCCGACGAAGCGCCGGCCACTGTGACGGTACCGCTGTTTGCCCAACTGCTGGACCTGGCCGACCTGGCCGGCGCCAGCACCGCCGCGCCCGCGCCCGCAGCCACCGACAGCGACAGCACCGACACCAAGGCCGACAGCGGCGCCGGCACCGCCACCGCCGACGTGCTGCCCGCCATGTTTGGCGCCCTGCTGGCCACCGCCGCACCGATCGCCACCGCGCTGGTCAATGCCGGCGCCAGCGCCGACACCGACGCGCCGCGTACCGAGGCCATCAGCGCCACGTCGACGCTGAGCAATGCCGCCACCCGCTTGAACCTGTCGGCCGCCAGCGTGGCCGTCAACGCCGCGCCGCAGCCTCAGGCCGCCGCGCTCCAGAACGCCGACGCCGCCGCCGCGGCCGCCACCGCCGCATCGGCCGCCGCACAGACCGCCGCGCAAACACCGGCGCCGGCGACCGCCGCTCCGGCCAGCACGCCGCAAAGCATCTACACCATGGCCAACAACGCCGCCCTGGGCGCCTTGGCGCAGCAGAGCCAGGCCGATGCGCCGGCCGCCGCCAGCAGTGGCAGCAACAACAGCAACACCCTCGCCGCCGACGGCGCCGCCCCTGCCCCCGCGCCGGTCCAGACCGCGCCGGCTCCCGTGCTGACGGCCGCCTCCGGCGCCGCCTGCGCGCCGGCCGCGCCGCGCGTCGCGCAGCGCAGCGCCGATGCAGCCCCCGCCAGCGACACCGCCACCACCACGGCAGCGGGCGTTGCCGCCGTCAAGGACGACAGCGGCGCCAGCCGCGCCGCCGCGCCGGCGCCTGCCGCCACCGGCAACAACGTCGGCTTCAGCCAGAACGCGCCGGCCGCCACGCCGGCCGCCGCCATCGTCAAGCTGGCCGGCTCGCCAGAACAGTGGCAGCAGCCGCTGCGCGAAGCGCTGGGCGACCGCCTGCAAGTGCAGCTGCAGCGCAACAACGATCACGCCGTCATCCGCCTGGAACCGCCCAATATGGGCAGCATCGAGATCTCGATCCGCCAGTCCGGCGGTACGCTGCAGGTGAATTTGTCGGCCAATCACAGCGAGGTGGTGCGTCAGCTCAACACCATCGGCGACAGCGTGCGCCAGGACCTGTCGACCACCCGCCAGTTTGGCGACGTCGCGGTGACGGTCAGCTCGTCGCGCGCCCAGGCGCAGGCCGACGGCGGTGGCCGCAACCAGCAGCAGCGCGACCAGGACGAAGGCCGCACGCCGGGCCGCGCCCTGTCCGATGACGGCGCCACGTCCACCTTTGCCATGACATCCGAGCGGGAGTAATCAGTAGATGAAGAACATGAAAATGATCATAGCGCTGGTGCTGGTCGCCGTGGTTGGCGCGGCGGTGGCCGGCGGCGCAGTCTGGTACATGGCGAAGGGCAATGACGACACGGCGGCGGCGCCAAGCAAGGATGTCAAGAAGACGGCCAAGAAGGAAGAGAAAAAGGAAAGAAAATCGGACGGCGAGCCGCCCAAGTACCTGACGGTGGACAAGGTGGTCATCATGCTCAAGCGCCAGCCCGGCGACACGGTGACGCATTACATGTCGGCCGACCTGGTGGTGACCACCGACGCCAAGCGCGAGAAGGAAACCAAGGAAAACCTGCCGCTGCTGCGCAGCGTGGCGGTGCGGACGCTGTCCAACCTGCCGATGGCCACCGCGCAGCTGATGACGATCGACCAGTTCGCCGCCCAGCTGAACAAGGCGTTCGACGACGCCTACGAGCATGAGGGCCGGGAAAAACCGTTTTCGGAAGTCATGATCGGCAAGCTGATCGTTGAGTAGATTGCAGCACATATGAGCACGACGGAAGCGACCAGTGGAGCGGCAATGGCATATATAGAGCAATACGCGGACGCTTATGCCGAAAGCTACGGCGAGAACGGCCACGCGCCGGTCGCGCACAGCGTGGCCGACGAGCAAAAGCACCTGCTCGCCTATGCGCCGCTGGTCAAGCGCATCGTGCGCCAGCTCAATTCGCAGATCGCCGGCGCCATCGACCGCGACGACATGGAGCAGATCGGCCTGATGGGTTTGCTTGAAGCGCTGCGCCGCTACGGCGAGCCGGACGGCGCCTTCGGCAGCTACGCCAGCCTGCGCGTGCGCGGCGCCATCCTCGACGAACTGCGGCGCCAGGACTGGCGCCCGCGCGCGGTGCGCCAGCAAAGCCACAAGCTGCGCGACGCCGTGCGCGCGCTGACCCGCAACCTGGGCCACGAGCCCAGCGAGCAGGAAATCATGAGCGGCCTGAACCTGACGGCGGAAGCCTACCAGGCTTACCAGATGGACGAGAACGCCGAACTGATCGCCAGCTTCGACGAAGTGCTGCAGGAAAGCGTCAGCAACGAGAGCGCGCCCAGCCCGGAAGACCAGCTGGTGGTGCGGCGCAGCCTGGAACAGGCGCTGCGCGGGCTCGACGAGCGCGAGCAGCGGGTGGTGCAAATGTATTACGAGTTCGAGCTCAGCTACAAGGAAATCGCCGCCGTGCTGGACCTGACCGACGCCCGCGTCTGTCAGCTCAACAAGGCGGCGCTGGGCAAGATGAGAGCAGTACTGCAGAGCGCCTGATCCAGAACGGGCGGCAGGGCAAGATTAGAAAAATGACGCGGAAAGGCGAATCATCATGCAGCAAATAGTCGGCATTATCATAGTTTTAGGCAGCGTCTTCGGCGGCTTCTTCATGATGGGCGGCGCCTTCCATCAAATCTGGCAGCCGATCGAGCTGATCGTGATCGCCGGCTCCGGCCTCGGCGCGCTGGTGATCGGCAACCCGCCGCACGTGCTGAAGGAAATGTTCACGCAGATCAAGAAGATCGTGTTCCGCAAGAAATACGACTCGGAATTCCAGCGCCAGTTGCTGCTGCTGATGTACGAACTGCTGCAGCTGGCCGCCGGCGGCCTGAAGGCGCTCGACGCCCACGTCGAGGCGCCCAAGGACAGCCAGCTGTTCCAGCGCTATCCGCGCGTGCTGGAAGAGCCGAAACTGCTGGCCTTCATCGTCGACAACTTCCGCCTGATGGCGATGGGCAAGATCAACGCGCACGAGCTCGAAGGCGTGCTGGAGCAGGAACTGGAAGCCATCCACGAGGAACTGACGCAGCCGGCCAAGTCGCTCAACAAGATCGGCGAGGCGATGCCGGGCTTCGGTATTCTGGCCGCGGTGCTGGGCATCGTCATCACCATGGGCACGGTCAACGAAGGCGCCACCTCGGGCGAGATCGCCGAACACGTCGGCGCGGCCATGGTCGGTACCTTCATCGGCATCTTCTTCTGCTACGGCGTGCTCGATCCGATTTCCAACATGATGAAGCAGCTGGTCAACCAGGAAGCGTCGAACAAGGAATGCGTCAAGGTGGTGCTGGTGACCCATGTGGCCGGCAAGCCGCCGCTGCTGGCGATCGACGCCGGCCGCCGCCTGGTGCCGCTCAACATCAAGCCTAGCTTCGCCCAGCTGGAACGCTGGATCAACGACCTCGAGGGCCGCGACAGCGCACCGAGCGAAGACAGCTCACGCAGAGGAGGCCGCGGTGCTAAAGTCGCATGACAAGGGCCATGAGCAGACCATCGTCAAGCGCGGCGGCGGCAAGCACGCCCATGACGAGCACGGCGGCGCGTGGAAAGTCGCGTTCGCCGACTTTTGCCTGGCGCTGAGCTGCCTGTTCCTGGTGCTGTGGCTGATGGCGGCACGTAATACCGAGTCGCTGGAGCAGATCCTGACCGAGTCCGACGGCGCCAAGACCGACCAGGGCAAGGGCGTCATGCCCGAGCAGGTCGGCGGCCCGCGCGGCAGCCTGATCGACCGCTTCCCGATGCCGCACACCGGCAGCACCGAGGATCCGGGCGACGCCAAGGCCCGGGGCGAGGCCAACACCCGCCAGACCGGCGAGGATGCCGCCGTGATCGAGCCGGCCAAGGTCAAGTACGACAGTCCGAGCGACCTGGCCGCGCTGTCCAAGGCGCTGACCAGGATGAGCACAGAGGCCGGCCTGACCAGCAACCTCGAATCCATCATCACGCCCTACGGCTTGCGCGTGATGCTGCACGACACCGACCGCCAGGGCATGTTCGTGCGCGGCTCCGCCGTGCCGACCGACAAGTTCCGCATGCTGCTGCGCAAGATGGGCCCGCTGTTCCGGCAGATGGAAAACCAGATGCTGATCGTCGGCCACACCGATTCGCTGCAGTACGCCGACCGCAGCTACGCCGCCTTCTCGAACTGGACGCTGTCGGCCAACCGCGCGATGTCGGCCCGCTCGCAGCTGCTGGCCGGCACCATGAACCCGGAATCGGTGCTGCAGGTGGTGGGCATGGCCGACCGCGCGCCGCTCGACACCAAGCGCGCCGACGCCGGCGTCAACCGCCGCATCGAACTGCTGATCCTGACCACCGCGCAAGCGAAGTCGATCGCCACCATGTTCGGCATGCCGGAGAACTCCAACGCGCTGACCCAGGATGTCGACACGGCGCTGCCGGACGCCACGCTGCTGCAGAAGCTGCGCAGCAAGCTCGGCGGCGACAGCCCGTTGCGCGATCCGCGCCACAAAAAATAAAGTACGACGTATGGAAACCAAGCCAACCAGAGGCACACGTATGAGAATTTCGACAGGAAGTCCGGACGGCGTGGCCGTCCAGCGCGTGGCCGAATCCGCCGCGCCGGATGCGGCCGAGGCCGTCGCGCCGCCGGCGGTGCAGGCGCCGCTGCAATCGGCGGTGATGCAGCCGGCGCTGCAGGCGATGCGCGAGATGCCGGAAATCGACCAGGAAAAGGTCGACATGCTGCGCGACGCGCTGGCCAAGGGCGAGCTGCCGTTCGACCCGGCCAAGCTGGCCGGCCTGATCCAGCGCTTCCACGGGAGCGAGAAGTGACGCAAGAAGCAACACCGGGCGGCAAGGCAGCCAGCGCCGCCGTCAGCACTCCGGGCGCCGCCCCGGCCACCCGGCAGGAAGCGATGAAGCAGCTGCTGGGCGGAATCGCGGAGGATTTGACCGGTTACCAGCAGCTGAGCGCCCTGCTCGAGCAGCAATTCGACGCCGCGCTGCGCCACCAGGGCCCGCGCCTGACCGAGGTGGCCGAGGCCATTTCGGCGCTGGTGGACGCGATGCAACAGCGCCGCCAGCAGAGAGTGGCGCTGGTACAACGTTTATTAGGGCCAACAGCGACCATGATGCAGGCTTTTGCCTTGCTGAAAAATGCGGCACGCGAGAGAATGGAAGCTGACTGGAAAACACTGGAACAGATGGTTATCGAATGCAAGCGTCTGGGCAAGCGCAATAGCGACTTGCTGGTGGAACAGTACAGCATCATGCAGCGCGTGCTGCATGGCGAGGAGCAGATTTATGCGCCAGCTTGACCGGATGCAGCCTACCGCACCGACCGCCGCAACCGTATCGAACGTCAGCCCCAGCCGCCCCGCCGCGGCAGCCGGCGGCTTTGCCGCGTCCGGCGCCTTCGCCTCCACCTTCAAGCAGGTCCAGCATGACGTGGCCGCCTTCATCAGCAACGGCGGCGGCGGTTTTTCCAGCAGCGCCGCCGACGCAGGTGCTGCAAGTCCGGCCATGGCCCTGCAGACGATGGCGCTGCGCCACCAGGGCGCCGGCGCCATCGATGCCGGCTCCAGTGCCGGCGCCGACGCCGAGCTGCAACAGCAATTCCTGGCCTCGATCAAGCCGTGGGCGGAGGAAACCGCCGGCAAGCTGGGCGTATCGCCCGACATCGTCGCCGCCCACGCGGCGCTGGAATCGGGCTGGGGCCGCAACCCGCTGCGCAAGGCCGGCATGGACACCAACAACCTGTTCGGCCTGAAGGCCGGCGGCAGCTGGCAGGGCGACGTGGCCGCCGTCACCACCTCCGAATACGAACAGGGCGCGATGCTGAAGAAGACCGAGCGCTTCCGCAGCTATCCGGACGCCGCCAGCGCCTTCCGCGACTACGCCGACATGTTGACCAGCAATCCGCGCTACCAGGCCGCGCTCAACACCGGCAGCGACGCGCGCGCCTTCGCCAGCGGCCTGGCCCAGGGCGGCTACGCCACCGACCCGGCCTACGCGGACAAACTGAGCAAGCTGGCCGCGCAGCTGCAGCGCGGCGTCCACCGCGTCACTCCGTCGGGGGATTAGTGGAAACGGGCATATCGACAGGCTCCACTGTTGCCGCGCCCGTCACCCGGGCACGGATCACGGCGCCGTTGGCATTCTTCACCCGCACCATGCTGCCCTTGGCCCCGCCGTCCAGCGCCTCCCCGGCCATGCTGACCTCGATCTGCTCGCGGCGCGCGACGATGCGCACCGCGTCGCCGCGCTTGACCAGCGTCGGCGACGACAGCAGCGCCATGCGCAGCACCTCGCCGGCGCGCAGCGTGCGCCGCCCGCTCATGCCCACCACCTGCTCCGGATCGGCCACGCTGTCGGCGATGCCGGAGATGTCGTGGCGCTCCAGCAACACGTCCTCGTCGGTCAAAACTTTCCCAGCAGGCACATCGCTTGCAACTACGGCAATGCGCGCCGAGATCTGCGCGCGCACCACGAATTCATATCGCCAGCCGTCCTGGCCGGCGCAGACGGCGGCAAAACGCATGCGGCTGGGCAGCCGCGTATCGACCGCCTCGACTGACGCCGCCTGCCGGCAAGCGGCCAGCGGCCTGCTTCCGCGCACCACGCTGAGTTCAAATTTCGGTTCCACCAGGCCGCTGCTGTCGGCCCAGCGGGCGATGTGCTCGCGCGCCGCGGTCTCCACCAGCGCCGGCACCTGTTCGGCGGCGGTCGGTCCGGGCGCGCAAACGGCGTCAGAAAATATGCCACAAAACAGCATGATCGCGCCAAGACCGGTTACAATACTTTTGTTGAACATGAGCAATACCTCTACTATGATGTGCGTGCTTACACGGCCGCCATTCTACATGGGAGTCAGCGGTTTTTTCACTCATGCAATACGGTTTGTCACCTCAGGGGAAGAACATGGGCATTAACTTCAAAGATGCGGTAGGCATGCATGCCGACGCGCTGCATTTGCGCGCCGAGCGCACGCGCATCCTGGCCGCCAACATCGCCAACGAAAACACCCCGGGCTTCCAGGCGCGCGACATGGACTTCGCGGCCACGCTGGCCAACACCCAATCCGAGGCCAACGGCGATATCGGCGGCGACGAGGACAGCGCGATGATGTACCGCGTGCCCTTCCACCCCACCCGCGACGGCAACACCGTCGAGATCGGCGTCGAACAGGCGGCGTTCTCGCAGAACGCTTCCGATTTCCAGACCAGCCTGACCTTCATCAATATGAGCCTCAAGGGCCTGGCCAAAGCCATCAATGGACAATAACGGTCAATAAGGAGCGCTGACATGTCGTTCAAGAATATTTCCGAGATCGCCGGATCGGCCATGGCGGCGCAGTCCGTGCGTCTCAACACCATCGCCAGCAACCTGGCCAACGCCGATTCCGTGGCCGGCAACGAGGCCGACACCTACCGCGCGCGCAAGCCGGTGTTCTCCGCCGTGATGGCCGACAGCATCGACGGCATGGGCGCCGCCGGCGGCAAGGTGCAGGTGCTGGACGTGGTCGAATCGAGCGAGCCGCTGCGCAAGGTGTACGAGCCGGGCCACCCGATGGCCAACGCCGACGGCATGGTGTTCTATCCCAACGTCAACCAGGTGGCCGAGATGACCGACATGATGTCGGCCTCGCGCGCGTTTGAAACCAATGTCGAAGTCCTCGGCCGCATCCGCACGATGCAGCAGTCCCTCTTAAAACTCGGTGAAGGTTAAGCCATGACAGTCAGCCTCCTCAACAACAACAGCGGCAACAACACGGGCACGACCGGCAGCAACATCACCGGCAACACCGCCAGCCAGACCTCGGACATGTTCACCAAGCTGCTGGTGGCGC
Source organism: Duganella hordei (assembly GCF_040369125.1). Lineage (NCBI taxonomy): Bacteria > Pseudomonadati > Pseudomonadota > Betaproteobacteria > Burkholderiales > Oxalobacteraceae > Duganella > Duganella hordei. The sequence goes on along the minus strand of NZ_BPWI01000010.1, from coordinate 168,961 downwards.
AGATCAAGAACCAGGATCCGCTGTCGCCGACCGATCCGTCCCAGTTCGTGCAGCAGCTGACCCAGCTGTCGCAGACCGAGTCGCTGCAGAACATGTCGACGCTGACCAGCGCGAACAACAGCGTGCTGCAGAGCATGCAGGTGCTGGCGCTGGGCGCGCAGGTCGGCTCCGACGTCATGGCCGAATCGGGTTCGGTCACGCTGGACGGCCACACCAAGGTCAGCGGCCAGATGACCTTGGCCGCCACCAGCACCACCACCACGCTGGTGCTGACCGGCACCGACGGCACCAAGCACAACGTCAGCCTCGGCGTGCAGGCGGCCGGCACCGTGCCGTTCGCCATCGACCCGACCGCGCTGGGCCTGCCGGCCGGCACCTACACGATGACGGTACAAACCAGCACCAAGGAAGTGCCGCCGGTCGACGTGATGGGCCGCCTGAACAGCGTGCGCCTGTCGTCCGCCGGCAGCGTCGTGCTCAACGTCGGCAACGTCGGCGAAGTCGCGCCGACCGCCATCACTGCTTTCAACGGTAAATCCACCGCTTCTGCCACCCAATCTAGTCTCTAAGGAAGGTATCCATCATGAGTTTCGATATCGCATTGTCTGGCATCCAGGCCATCAACGAAGCGCTGGACGTCACCAGCAACAACATAGCCAACGCCGGCACCTACGGCTACAAATCGTCGCGCGCGAACTTCTCGTCGCTGGTGGCGGGCGACCAGCCGACCGGCGTCAACATCGGTTCGCACACGCAGAACATCGGCCTGTCGGGCGGCCTGCTGAACACCGGCCGCTCGCTGGACGCGGCCATCAACGGCGCCGGCTTCTTCATGGTCAAGGACGGCAGCAACAACATCAACTATACCCGCGTGGGTATTTTCGACACCTCCAAGGACGGCTTCCTGGTCGACGCCTCGGGCCGCCGCGTGCAAGGTGCGGTCATCACGCCGCCTAGCACCCAGCCGGGCGCCCAGGGCGACATCGCCATTCCGACCGGCCAGATCCCGGCCGTGGTCAGCGACAAGGTCAACTACATCGGCAATCTGTCGGCCGACTGGCCGGTCACCGCCTTCCCCGCCCTCGCCTCGATCACCCCGACCACCCCGCCCGACCCATCGACATTCAGCATGTCCAAGGCCACAGTGGTCTACGATACGCTGGGCGGCCAGCACACACTGACTCAGTACTTCGGCGCCACCGCGTCCGGTAGCGTGTCGGTCAACTACGTCCTCGACGGCAATGGCGTGGCCACCGGCGCTCCGCTGACATTCAGCACCAGCGGTACCAGCAGCGGCCAGTTGCTCACGCCCGACCCCAACGATCCAACCATCAATGGCACGGTGCAGCTCGACCTTACCAGTCTCGACACCACCACCGATCCGACGCTGTGGCCGGGGTTCAAGAGTGGCGCCAAGATGGCCGACACCATCAACATCAACTACACCGGCACCACCTACTTCGCCGGCGAGGCGACCACCTCGACTAACAACGCCAATGGCTATGCCTCGGGCACCTTCGCCGGCGTCGATCTGGCGACCGACGGCTCGGTGATCGCCAAGTACAGCAACGGCCAGAAGCAGGCGGTCGGCAAGCTGATGCTCGCCACCTTCCCCGACGAAGGCGCGCTGACGTCGATCGACAACACCAGCTGGGCGCAGTCGCTGGGCTCGGGCACGCCGCTGGTCAACTTCGCCGGCGTCGGCATGACCGGCACGCTGAACACCAGCTCGCTGGAGCAGTCGAACGTCGACATCACGTCCGAACTGGTCGGCCTGATGACGTCGCAGCGCAACTACCAGGCCAACTCCAAGGTCATCCAGACCGAGAGCACCATGATGCAATCGCTGATGCAAGCCATCTAAGGACGCACTGACCCATGGATGCGCTGATCTACACCGCCATGAGCGGGGCCGAACGGGCCCTGCGTGGCCAGCAGGTACACGCCAACAACCTGGCGAACATGGACACCGGCGGCTTCCGCGCCAATATGGAGCTGTCGGCGGCGCAAACCGTCAACGGCTACGGTTACGACGACCGCCATATGTCGCAGCTGCAGGCCAACTCGGTATCGACCCGCCAGGGCACGGTCAAGGCCACCGGGCGCGACCTCGACGTCGCCATTTCCGGCGACGGCTTCCTGGCCGTGCAGGGACCGACCGGCGAGGCCTACACCCGCGCCGGCGCGATGACCTTGGACCAGACCGGCACGCTGCGCATCGGCAGCAACGTGGTGCTGGGCGAAGGCGGCCCGATCACCCTGCCCGAGTACACCAAGATCGCCATCGGCACCGACGGCACGGTGTCGATCCAGAGCCCCGGCACGACCACCATGCAGACCATCGACAAGCTCAAGCTGGTCAAGGCCGAGGCGTCGGAGCTGACCAAGAACGAGGCGGGCCTGCTGGTGGCGCGCAGCGGCCAGCCGCTGGCCACCGACGCCACCGTGCTGGTCAAGCCCGGCCACCTGGAAGGCAGCAACGTGTCGGCGGTGGAGGAAATGGTCGCCACCATGAGTTTGAACCGCACGTTTGAAATCCAGATGAAATTGTTCAAGGCCAGCGATTCGATGGCCGAAACCGGAAATCGCCTGATCGGCGGCTAAGCCGGTCCACGTTACACCTCAAGGAGAGATACTATGAATCCAGCAATGTGGATCAGCAAGACCGGCGTGCAGGCGCAGGACGAAAAACTGCAAGCCATCGCCAACAACCTGGCCAACGCCAACACCGTCGGCTTCAAGCGCGACCGCGTGGTGTTCGAAGACCTGTTCTACTCGGTGGAACAGCAGCCGGGCACGCAGCGCGCCGACAACAACACGCTGGCGCCGTCCGGCGTGCAGCTGGGTAACGGCGTGCACATGGTCGGCACGCAAAAGGTGTTCACCACTGGCAGCCTGCAAACGACCGGCAACTCGCTCGACGTCGCCATCATGGGTAACGGCTTCCTGTCGGTGCGCCAGCCCAACGGCGAAACCGCCTACACCCGCGCCGGCCAGCTGCAGGTCGATGCCAACGGCATCCTGGTCAACGCCCACGGCCTGCCGCTGATCCCGCAGATCACCGTGCCGACCAACGCCACCTCGCTGACCATCGGCGAAGACGGCACCGTCTCGGCCACCTTGGCCGGCAACACCACCGCCAGCCAGCTGGGCCAGCTGACCCTGACCAGCTTCATCAACCCGACCGGCCTGCTGGCCCTGGGCGAGAACCTGTTCGCCGAAACGCCGTCGAGCGGCACGCCGACCGAAGGCAAGCCGGGCGACGCCCAGTGGGGCAAGCTCAAGCAAGGCGCGCTGGAAGGCTCCAACGTCCAGGTGGTCGAGGAAATGGTCGACATGATCGCCGCCCAGCGCACCTACGAAATGAACACCAAGGTGCTGTCGGCCGCCGACAATATGCTGCAATACCTGTCGCAGGCCGCCCGCTGATGAAACCCGCACTGCCCGCCTCGGCCGTCCTGGCCTTGCTGCTGGCCGGCTGTGCCAGCCTGGCGCCGCCGCCGGTGCGGCCCGGTCCGTCGGCCGAGCCGCCGGCCGTGTCGCGCAGCATCGGCGCCAAGGGTACTTCCGGCGGCGTCTTCAGCACCGATCTGGGCCTGTCGCTGACCTCGGACAGCCGCGCCTTCCGCGTCGGCGACGTGGTCACCGTGACCTTGCAGGAAACCACGCAGGCCAGCAAGAAGGCCGGCACCAGCTATTCCAAGAATTCGGCCGACACCATCAACGCCCCCAATATCCTGGGCAAGACCTTCCCCAAGGGCGGCCTCGGCCTGGGCGCGTCCAATTCCTTCGCCGGCGACGCCACCAGCACCCAGCAGAACACATTAACCGGCGCCATCACCGTCATCGTGCAGGAAGTGCTGCCGAACGGGCTGCTGCGCGTGTCCGGCGAAAAAACGCTGACCCTGAACCAGGGCGAGGAATTCGTCCGCCTGCGCGGCTTCCTGCGCCCGGCCGACATCGACGCCGACAACCAGGTGTCGTCGCTGCGCATCGCCAACGCCAGCATCGCCTACTCGGCGCAGGGCACCCTGGCCGACACGCAGTCGGCGGGCTGGCTGTCGCGCTTTTTCAATGGCCCGTGGAATCCGTTTTAAGCAGTCTTTGATTGGGTGAACTCATGAATTTCCGCAAGCTGTCCCGCGCCCTTGCCCTGCCACTCGCCCTCTGCCTCGGCTTCGCGGCCGTGCCGGCCCGGGCCGCGCAGGTGCTGCGCAACCTGGTCGCCGTCGAAGGCATGCGCGACAACCCGCTGGTCGGCTACGGCCTGGTGGTCGGCCTCAACGGCAGCGGCGACTCGACCCAGGTCAAGTTCGCCAGCCAGTCGGTGATCAATATGCTCAAGCAGTTCGGCGTCAAGGTGCCGGACGGCACCGACGCCAAATCCAAGAACGTCGCCACCGTCATGGTGTCGGCGGTGTTCCCGCCCGGCTACCGCAAGGGCCAGAACATCGACGTCGTGGTGTCGTCGATGGGCGACGCCAAGAGCCTGCGCGGCGGCGCCCTGCTGCTGACCCCGCTGCGCGCGGCCGACAATGAAGTCTACGCGCTGGCCCAGGGCAATGTCGTCGTCGGCGGCTTCAGCGCTTCGGGCAAGAGCGGCTCCTCGGTCACCGTCAACACCCCGACCTCCGGCCGCATTCCGAGCGGCGCCGCGATCGAGCGCGAAATCGGCACCGATTTCTCGACCAAGCCGACGGTGCGCCTGTCGCTGCGCCATCCGCATTTCCAGACCGCCATCAACATCGTCGACACCATCAACAAGCGCTTCGGCGACATCGCCAGCACCAGCGACGCCACCAGCATCGACGTGGTGGCCCCGGCCAACCCGACCCAGCGCGTGGCCTTCATGGCCAAGCTGGAGGCGTTGTCGATCGAGGTCGGCGACGATTCGCCGAAGGTGGTGTTCAATTCGCGCACCGGCACCGTGGTCATCGCCGACGGCCTGCGCGTGCGCGCCGCCGCCGTCACCCATGGCTCGCTGAAGGTGGTGATCTCGGAATCGACCAAGGTCAGCCAGCCGAACGCCTTCGCCCAGGGCAACACCGTGGCCACGCCGCAATCGCAGGTCAGCGTCGACCAGGGCTCGGGCCAGATGTTCAAGTGGCCGGCCGGCGCCAAGCTGCAATCGATTATCGACGTCATCAACAGCCTCGGCGCCTCGCCGGACGACATCATGGCGATCCTGCAGGCGCTCGACCAGGCCGGCGCCATCGAAGGCGAACTGGTCGTCATTTAAGGAATCCCTATGAGCCTGGTACCCTCCCAATTCGATGCCAGCACCATGCGCGTAGGCGTGGCCGACCAGCTGAATGAAACCCACGTCGCGCCGGTGGCCGCCGCCGGCAGCGACGACAGCGTCGACCCGGCCTACCGCGCCAAGGCCACCCAGGCGGCGATCAAGTTCGAGAGCTTCTTCATCGGCCACATGCTGCACCAGATGCGCTCCGGCACCCGCGAGCTGGCCGCCGAGGACAGCGTGTTCAAGGACAAGATCAACGAGGATATGCTGGACATGGCCGACAACCTGGTGGCCGACCAGCTGGCCGGCCAGCGCGCCTTCGGCGTGGCCGACGCCATCCTGCGCCAGCTGTTGCCGCCGGCCAGCACGCCGCAGCCGCTGAACACCGCGCTGCCGGGCCGCGACAGCGCGGCGAATGTTGCTGAATCGCAAAAAATTGGCGCCACGCTTAATCCTGCGCGGTAAGCGGTCGCCCTTTACGAGTAATGGAGCAGTGGAGGCGGTGGAAGTCACTTGATCACTGCAAGCTACTGCTCCTGCGGCCTTCACCAGGAAAGACCCTTGCAATATGAGCATCTCTTACAACGCACTGTCCGGCGCCCTGGCCGCCCAGGCTGCCCTGAACACGGTCAGCCAGAACATCGCCAACTCGCAGACCAAAGGCTACACCCGTCAGGGCGTGCTGCTGCAGACCAACGCCGGCGATGGCTCCGCCATGAGCCCCGGCAATGGCGTGGCGGTCGGCTCGCTGCTGCGTTTCAGCGATTCTTACAAGACCCAGCAACTGTGGCGCGCCAATTCCGACCTGGGATCGCGCACTCAGGTGCAGCCCTACCTGACCCAGATGGAAAAAGTCATGAGCGATGACAAATCCAGCCTGAGTTATGGTATCGACAATTTCTTCAAGGCGCTCAACGCCGCCGGCGTCGACCCGACCTCGACCCCGCTGCGCCAGCAGGTGATCACCGCCGCCGACTCGATGTCGCAGCAGTTCAACAGCATTTACAACGTCACCGCCAACCAGCTGATTTCGGTCCAGCAGCAGCGCTCGGCCATCCTGCCCGGCCTGAACGAATCGATCGCCGGCATCGCCGCGCTCAACCAGCAGATCATCGCCACCGGCGCCAACGGCACCAACACCTCGGCGCTGATCGACAAGCGCGAGCAACTGATCGACAGCGTCGCTTCGCAGGTGGCGGTGGAAGTGATCAACAATCCGGACGGCACCGCCAGCGTCTCGATGAAGAGCGGCCAGCCGCTGGTGGTCAGCAACCTGTCGGCGACGATGGGGTTCGACACCACCTCCGGCATTCAGCAGCTGACGCTGAAGTTCGCCAACACCACCTTCCGCCTGGACGACACCAAGGTCGGCGGCCAACTGGGCGGCCTGGCCGACTACCAGGAAAACACGCTGAAACCGCTGCAGAAGTCGATCTCCGAGATCGCCGAGCAGATGTCGAACAAGGTCAACACCCAGCTGGCGGCCGGCTTCAACAATGCCGGCACCGCCGGCGGTCCGCTGCTGACGTTCAATCCGACCAGCGCCACCGGCCTGCTGCAGGTGACCGCCGGCTACACCACCGCCGATCTGGCGTTCTCCAGCGACGGCACGCCCGGCGACAGTGGCAACCTGCAAAAACTGGTCGACATCAAGGGCCAGCCGATCACGCTGACCACGCTGGGCAGCGTGCTGCTGGGCGACGCCGACACCCAGATCGTCGGCAAGCTGGGCATCGACAGCCAGCAGAACCAGGCGCTGTTGAACACCGCCACCACCATCCGCCAGCAATCGGAAGACGACTGGAAATCGACCAGCGCCGTCAACACCGACGAGGAGGCGATCAACCTGGTGGAATTCCAGAATATGTACCAGGCCAACATGAAGGTGATCGCCGTCGCCAACACCTTGTTTGACGCCACCTTGCAAATGTTCGGTTAAGGAGAGCCTGTATGCGCATCGCCACCAGTCAGTTCCAGGCCACCATGAACCGCGGCCTGCAGGATAACCAGAGCCATCTGGCCCAGATCACCGCACAAATGGCGTCCGGCAACAAGATCCAGCTGCCGTCGGACGACCCGGTCACCAACGTGCGCCTGTCGCGCCTGACGCGCGAGGAAGCCATCGTCGGCCAGTACCGCGACAATATCGCGGCGGTCAAGATCCGCCTGGACAAGAACGAGACCTTCCTCTCCAGTATCACCAACGACATCACCGAAAGCCACGACCAGCTGGTCTGGGCCTCGGACGGCGGCAACTCCGACGCCGACCTCGGCTCCATGGTCAACACCATGTCCTCGCTGCGCGACAGTATTTTCTACAGCGCCAATGAAAAGGACCAGGAAGGCCGCTATGTGTTCTCCGGCACGCTGACCAACACGCCCTCCATCACCTACGATGCGACGCAGCCGGTCGGTTCGCGCTACACTTTCACCGGCAACACCAACCAGCAAAAAGTGGTGGTCGGCAACGGCATCTCGCAGACGGCCAACGTCAACCTGTCCGGCCTGGAAGCGCTGCTGAACCAGATGGACACCACCGTCGCCGAACTGAGCGCGCCCGGCGTGTCGCCCAGCACGCCGTCGCTGCAAGCCGCGTTGAAGGCCAATATGGACGGCGCCGAGGCGGCGCTGGACCAGGTGTCGGGCAAGATCGCCGACTTGGGCGGCGCGCAAAACATCATGAGCACGCTCGACGGCAACCACGCCAACGTCAGCCTGTCGAACCAGAACGCGTTGCTGGACCTGGGGCAACTCGACTACGGCGACGCCGCGACCCAGCTGAACGGTTACAATCTGGCCCTGCAATCGTCGTACAAGGCGTATTCCAAGATCAGCAACCTGTCGCTGTTCAATATTCTGTAAATAAAGACTGAACTGTCATGCAAATCTCGCCCAATTCCACTCCCACTGTCATTGTTCCTGGCAGCGCCAGCAATGCCAGCGCGGTGGACGGCACCGCGCTGGGGCTGAATGGCGAGAACGCGGCCACGGCCTTGCCGGTCACGCCAACGCCGACCTCGGCGGCGCCGCTGCGGCGCGGGCTGAACAATTGGGACCAGCCGCTGCAGGGCGACATTTCCGGCGCCCAGCAGGCGCTGGACTTCCTTGAACAAAGCGCGGCCCAGCTGCGCAACCTGAAGGCCGACCTCAGCGCCCGCCTGGCCAACCGCCAGCGCAGCGACGGCACGCTGGACGCGCGCGTGCGCCAGTTCAGCAATACCTGGCGCAACCGCAGCCAGGCGTCCGGCGGCACGCTCGATGCCCGCCTCAAATTCAGCAACAAGAGCACGACCACCCGCTTTACCGTGCGCGGCATGTCGCTGGCCAACCTGCGCAACGGCGGCCGCGAAGTGCTGGCGATCTCCATCGGCGGCGGCCAAAACCTGCGTTCGGTGGTGCTGGAGCCGGGCCTGAGCGACCAAGAAATCGCCCAGCGCTTCGACGACGCGCTGGCGCCGACCGGCGTGCGCGCAGACCTCAACGACGACGGCCAGCTGGAATTCAGCACGCCGGAATCGTCCTGGGGCAATGTGCGCGACACCATCGCCGTGCAGGGCGGCGGCACCCGCTTCCCCACCGGCCAGATGAACCGCGTCAAGGCCGAGGCCGAAGCGCCGGCGGTCGATCCGGACAGCTGGCAGACCTCGGACGTCGATTCCATCCGCACCACGCTGCAGCAGGTGGTGCAGGCGCTGGCCCAGGTGGAGCAGGCGATCGCCTCGGTGCACACGGCGCTCAACCAGGTCAGCGAACGGGTGCAGAGCGCGGCGCCGAACGACAGCACCGCCGGCATGGACCAGGTGGCGCAGAATTTCGTCTCGACCGCCAAACAGCCCGGCTACCAGTCGCTGCTGTCGATCACGTCGGCGCTGGCGGGCATCAGCCGCGAGCGCGTGATTTCACTGCTGAGCTTGCGCTAAGCCGGCATCACCTCAAGACATCACCTCAGGCCGGGCTTGGGCGGATTGGCCAGCGCCTGCCGCGCCAGCTCGCCGAACTGCGCCGCCGGCAACGCTCCCGAATACAGATAGCCCTGCGCATAATCGCAGCCGGCCAGCGCCAGCAAGGCGCTCTGCGCCGACGTCTCGACGCCCTCCGCCACCACCTTCAGCCCCAGCTTGTGCGCCATCACGATCAGCGCCTCGCACATCGCCAGGTCGCCGCTGTCGCTGGCCACGTGCGCGATGAAGCTCTGGTCCAGCTTGAGCAGGTCGATGCCGACCCGCTTCAGGTGCGACAGCGAGGCGTAGCCGGTGCCGAAATTATCCAGCGCCACCTGCAAGCCCATCTCGCGCAGCGCCGCCAGGCGTTCCGCCACTTGCGGCGTGCTGTCCATCAGCACGCCTTCGGCGATCTCGATGACGATGCTGCGCGGCGCCAGTCCCAGCCCGGTCGCGTAGGCCAGCCAGGCCGCATACAGCGCGGCGTCGCCGCGGAACTGCGCCGGCGACTGGTTGATGCTGATCTGGAAGCCGGCGCCCAGCTCGTCCTGCCAGCGGCGCGCCTGTTGCGCGGCCTGGCGGAATACCCAGTCGCCGATCTCCATCATCATGCCGCTCGATTCGGCGGCCGGCAGGAACTCGGCCGGCGCCAGCAGGCCGCGCTGCGGATGGCGCCAGCGCAGCAGCGCCTCGGCGCGCTCGACGCGGCCGTCCAGCAGGTTGAGGATGGGCTGGTAATGCAGCTCGAACTGCTGCGAGGACAGCGCCGAGCGCAAGTCCAGCGCCAGTTGCTGGCGCGCGTGGGCCGCCAGCTGCAAATCCTCGGTGAAGTAGCTGTAGCGGTTGCGGCCGGCCTGCTTGGCCGCGTACATGGCCTGGTCGGCCTGGCGCAGCAACTCTTCCGGTGCATCCGCGTCGTCCGGGAACAGCGCGATGCCTATGCTGGCCGAGATCGACGGACTGGCCGCGCCCAGCTTGAACGGCCGGTTCAGCAGCGCCAGCATGGCCTCGGCGATGCGGTCGATGCCGGCCATGCGGTCGAGGCCGGGCAGGATCACCGTGAACTCGTCGCCGCCCAGCCGCGCCACCGTGTCCGAGGTGCGCACGCTGGCGCCGATGCGCCGCGCCGCCTCCACCAGCAGCACGTCGCCCTGGTCGTGGCCCAGCGTGTCGTTGACCTGCTTGAAGCCATCCAGGTCGACAAACAGCAGCGCCAGCTGCAGCCCGTCGCGGCGCGCCTTCTTGACCTCCTGCGCCAGCCGGTCGAGAAACATGTGGCGGTTGGGCAGCGTCGTCAGCGTATCGAAATTGGCCCGTTGCCAGACCAGCTCGCTCGAGGCGCGATCCGCCGTGATATCGGTCACCAGCGCCAGCGCGCCCAGGTAGGTGCCGTCGGCGTCGAAGATGGGATTGGTGGCCAGCGTGGCCCACAGCTCGCTGCCGTCCTTGCGCAGGAACTTGAATTCGTGGCGTTCGGAAACGCCGAGCTGGCGCCGCGCGATGTTGCGCTCGAGCAGGGCCCGGCCCTCGTCGTCCATGAAGGCCACCAGCGGCTGCTCCAGCATATCTTCGATGGCGTAGCCCAGCATCTGCGCCATCTTCGGGTTGACAAAGCTGGTGCGGGCGGCGCCGTCGATTTCCCAGATGCCCTCCTCGGCGCTGTGGACGATGCGGCGGAAGCGCTCCTCGCTGCGCTCCAGCGCGGCCAGCTTGCCTTCGGCCAGCTCCAGCACCACGCGGATCGCCTGGCCGCTGCTGTCGGCGCTGGCGCGCAGCGTGACCGGAAAGCCCTGCTGGTTGCGCGCGCGCACCATTTGCAGGTCGCAATGTTCGGGCAGTTTGCTGTTGAGCGCGCGCCGCAGGAACTCGTCGAAATCCTGGTGGAAACGCGTGGCGATGAACTCGCGGAACGGCACGCGGTCAGGATTGCTGCGCGGCAGGCCCAGCACATCGGCGCCGACCACGTTCATCTGCAGGATGGTGGTGTCGAAGCCGAGCACGAAATAGCCGACCGGCGCCAGCAGGTAGATATCGTTGAAGCACTCTTGCTCGACGGCGGGATCGGCCGCAGCCGACTCCGCATAGGCGGCCACCGCGGCGGCTTCGCCCATGATAGCCATGTCGTTGAGCATGCCGAGCCGGGCCTCGGAAACCGGCTGCCGCCGACCGTGCGATTCGCTCGTGGATAGTGGTGTCAGCTTCTCCATGGCGCCCCTTTGCGTAGGGGTCCAGACTAGCATCTAAGCGCTACGCTGTCGAGCAAAGCAGCGCCAGGATCGGCTGCGTCAGCGGTGCGCGCGGTTCAGGCGTTGTTCCGCGCGCCGTTGCAGCGCTTCAAACAGCAGGCTGAGCACCCAGTAGATCAGCGCGGCGGCCACGTACAGCGGCAACGGCCGGAACGTGGTGGCGATCACTTCCTTGGTCGACAGCATCAGTTCCGTCATCGTGATGACCGACACCAGCGAGGTGTCCTTGATCAGGCTGATCAGCGTGTTGCTCATGGCCGGCACCGCGATGCGCAGCGCCTGCGGCAGCACGACGAAGTACAGCGTCGACCAGTAGCCCAGGCCCAGGCTGTAGCTGGCGGCCCACTGCCCCTTGCTGACCGCGCCGATGGCGCCGCGCAGGCTTTCCGACAAGAACGCGCCGGCATTCAGGCTCAGCGCCAGGATGCCCGCCGTCACCGGCGTGAATTCGACGCCGACGCTGGGCAGGCCGTAATAGATGACGAACATCTGCACCAGCAGCGGCGTGCCGCGCATCAGGCTGACATACACGCTGGCCGGCCAGCGCAGCAAGCGGTACGGCAGGATGCGCATCACCGCCACCGGGAAGCCGATCAGCAGCCCGCCCAGCATCGAGGCCAGCGCGAAGATCACCGTATAGCCGGCGCCGCGCAGCATGACCGGCGCCGCTTCGCGCAGCAACTCCATCAAATCCCGCACATCCATGCTTACGGCGCCTTGCTGACGTCGATGCCGAACCACTTCAGCGAGACCGCCTTCAGGCTGCCGTCGGCGGAAATGTCGGCCAGCGCCTTGTTCAGCGCCTCCTTGAATTGCGGATTGCCCTTCTGGAACGGAATGCCCATGCGCTCGACCGCGCCCACCTGCGCGCCGGCCCTGATCGGCAGCCTGGAGATCTTCAGTAAATATGCCGACATCAGGCTGTCGTTGAGCGCCGCGTCCAGGCGGCCGCTGGCCAGGTCGGACATGGTGTCCGGCGCCGCCGCGTAGCTGCGCACATCGATGCCCGGCACCGCCTTGGCTTGCTGTTCATACACGCTGCCCTGCCCCACGCCCAGCTTCTTGCCCTTCAGGTCGGCCAGCGTCTTGTAGGCGGCCTTCTCGTCCTTGCGCACGATCAGCTGCGGCATCGAGTAGATATACGGCACCGAGAAGTCGAACGCTTGCTCGCGCTTGGGATTGATGCCGACCTGCGAAATGATCACGTCGTATTTATTGGCCGACAGCCCGGCCAGGATGCTGGCCCACTCGCTGCTGACGAACTCCACTTTCAGGCCCAGCTTCGCACCCAGCAGGCGCGCCACGTCGACGTCGTAGCCGGCCAGTTCGCCGGTTTTCTGGTCCTTGTAATTGAACGGCGGATAAGTGCCCTCCATCGCCACCTTGAGCGTGCCGCGCGCCTTGACGGTGGCCAGCAGGTCGGCGGCGGAAGCAGGCAGCGCCGCAAGGGACAAGGCCAAGGTCAGCAGGGCACCCTGCGCCAGCTTGAAAGTGAAATCGCGTTTTTGCATGGAATTCCTTTATTGTCAGGCGCTACCAGGCGCCCATGCGTCGACGCAGGCCGAAATTATGGCCCGCGACCAGGATGGAACTGGCGATCAGGCCGCTCAGTCCTATCATCAACTGTATCAGTTTATCGTCCGGCAGTACCCACAGCCTGCCGGCCGGCGCCTCGTCCACGCGCGCGGCCGCCATGATCAGGGGCGCCACCCATTCCGCCTCCGGCGTAACATCCAATATCAGGGCGCCGTCCTGCGTGGTCTGCATGTAGATCTCGCCGCCTTCGGCCAAGGTGAAGCAGACCCCGTAGCCGGTCTCGTTCTTGCCGATGTGCTCCTGCAGGCTGAGGTTGTGCTCGGCTATCCACAGCTCCACGTCGGCCGGCGTTTCCAGCCCGCTCCACGGCACCGGCCGGAAACGGGGGGGATCGCGCAGTTGCTCACGCAGTTGCTCATTGTCGTCTTGCATACCATTCCTGTTCGCTTGCCAAGCCGCCAGTTTACTCGATGGGAGGAAAGTCATGAAATATAAGTACCCGTACGGCCCCGGACGCCGCGAATACGTCTCGGAATTCACCCGCTTCATGGACGGCTATCTGCACCAGCATCCCGAAGTCCAGCAAGACCAGACCCTGGGCTGGCGCATCTGGTGGGAACGGCCGGTCGATCCGAAAAGCATAGACCGCGAGGCCCAGGCCAACTTGAAGCCGACCGTCTATCACTCATATTTCTACGAGTAGGGTTCAGCCCTTCCAAGTGCGCTTGAGGCCGGTATCCGCATGGATCCAGCCGCCGCGCGGGCCGGCGCGGTAGTAGAAGCCGACCCCGCCCTGGCGGAAACTCTTGACCAGGCCGCCCAGCACCTCGGCGTTCAGGTTGGCCAGGCGGATGTCGGCCGCGCGCCCTTCGATATGCAGCGACTGGCGCGCCGCCGGCACGCCCGCTTCGCGCAGCTTCTGGTTGGAGGCCGCCGTGCGGTAGCCCGACAGGATCTCCAAAGGCGTGTCGATGCCGTAGCGCGCCACAAAAGCCTGCGTGCCCCACAACGTTTCAAACAGCTTGGGATCGATGCGCGCGGTTTCCTTGCCGTTGACGTCGCGCAGCAAGTGGCACAAGTCCTGGTAGGCCGATTCGATGATCTCGCCGTCCCGCCAGTACAGCAGCTTGGCGCGCTCGCCGCTGGCCGGGCGGATCACGTCGATGGTGCGCGGCTTGAGCCAGAACTCCAGGTCCAGCGCCTGGGCGTCGAAAATATCCGGCGGCGGTTCCATCTCGCCGCTGCCGCTGGGCGCCGACTGCGCCGACGCGCGGCCCATGCCGGCGGCCGGCCTGGCCTGCGCCACAGCGGGCGGCGGCGCCGCTACCGGTGCATGTCCGGCCGGCTTGGCGGCTGCGCTGGTCGCCGCATGCCGCACGCTGCTGCCGGACGCGCATCCTATCAGCGGCACCGCCAGGAAACTTGCCGCCGTCACACCCAAACCCTGCTGTAAAAACTCTCTGCGCGATGCCATAGACTACCCGTGAAAAACGATATGGATACTATAGCGTATGCAGAGGGAAAAAGAAAAACGGCAAAGCCCCGGTTTCGATCAGCGCAGGGCGAAAACCAGCAGTTTTTCCGGCACCACCTCGCCGCTGGCCAGCGTTCGCGGCGGCACCACCATGGTGACCCAGCCCGATGCCTCGTCCCCCTCGCGCACCAGCTCCACTTTCAGCTGCCGGTCCAGCGCGACGTAGGTATTGCTTCCGGTGGCGACGATCTTGTGCGGCTGGTCGTCGTCCACGTAGGCGTACATGCCGGTGCCGCGGCTGACGATCGACAGCGTCATGCCGTTGGAGAGCGTGTAGCCGCCCTTGATATCCTGGTAATTGTCGGGCCACATCTTGCGGTAGTTCACAGGCAGTTCGATCCGCCCTTCGCTGGCCTTGATCGGCACCACCGTTTCCTGTTCGGTTTGCTGCGCCTGCGTCGGCGGCGACCAGGCCAGCACGCCCAGCACGACGGCTAAGTTCACAATTTTCATGATGCACCTCCCTTGGACTGGAGCTTCCATTTAAGCAGCCCCGCCACGAAGTACAAATGCAATCTGTCTATCGGCTGGCCCGCCGCATCCAAAATAAAAATGATGCAAATTTTGATGCGATGCAAAATAACCGTATCGGATTTGAAAACGTTTGCAAGTTATACGTTTAAACCATGACCATCATTCCAACAATAAATTTTCAATATATGCTGCGACGCAGTATATTTAATACGTACCAGCAATATTTTTGAACTTAACTTACTGGAGTCCACCATGTTTGCCAAAATCCGCACCGCCGCCATTGCTTCCACCCTGTTGCTGTCGGCCTTTGCCGCCAACGCCGCCGAATCGACCGCCCGCCTGGAATCGGCCGACTGCTCCACCCCATCCTATCGCGCCGCATGGCAAGACGACGACCTGCAAGGCGTCGTCCGCCTGGCCGTGCTGGTCGGCGCCGATGGATCGGTACAAGAAGCCAAGGTCGTCGAGTCGAGCGGCTACCGCGCGCTGGACAAGGCATCGCTGCGCGCCGGCACCACCTGCAAGTTCGAGCCAGCGTCCAAAGATAGCGCTAACGCCGCCGTCTGGGCTGTCGTGCAATACAAATGGGTCCTGAACTGATGTGGAATTACGCGGCTGCCTGGCGCTCCGGTGCCAGCAGCTGCGCATGCGGTTCGTCCAGCAGATAGCCCTGCGCCAGCAGCGGCACGCCGGCCGATTCGCCCAATTGACGCAGCACCGTCAGCGCCTGCGGCGTTTCCAGCCGTTTGAACACCACCTTGACGCCAGCCTCCGCGCTGCGTTTCAACAAGTCCAGCACATCGCGCCCATCCTGCAGGTCGCGCACATCGAGCTTGAACACGTCCGGACGCAAGCGCTCCAGCAGATGCAGGGCTTCGCGCGCCCCTTGCACGTTGACGGCGAAACGGAAGCCGTTGCGGCGGTAGTTATCGGACACATAATTCAGCAGCCAGCCTTGCTGCGGCGAAGCCGCCGGCAGTTGCAGCACTACCCGTTCCAACGGCAGTTCCAGCGCGTCGAGGATGCGGCGGAACGCATGGCCGTGATTGCTGCTGACCGCGCTCAGCAGGCGGTCGTGCACGTTCAGGAACAAATCCTCGCTCCCCTCGCCCGCCTGGCGGAAGAAATTAATCGCATGCAGCATGCGGCACAGCCGGTCGAGCTCGATCGATTCGTCGTCGCTGGCAGCGTGGTCCAGCAGCTTCCACAGCGACAGGCCCTGGTCCTGCGCCGACACGCTGCGCGCCAGGCCTTCGTACGCCTGCACCGCACCGTTGTCCAGTTGCCGGATAGGCTGGAACGCGCTGCTCATGGTGCAATTGAAAAAACGTCCCTGCGCCTTGCCCTCGTGATCGAGCCAGATGCTGGAAGCGGCGCCGGTCGCGCCGCGCGCTTCGGATAAGCGCTCCAGGTATTTTTGCAGGATGGGGAAAGTCATGAAGCTCCTCGGTTGTTGCAAGCAATACCGACAGCGTAGGCCCGCGCGCGCAAAAGCTGAACGAATGCTTTCAGCTATGGATATGCCAAAACATTCGTTCCGTCCGCCTGGCGCGGCCGTTATCGTGGGACATCGACACTACCGCGACACTAAGCGCTTCCATACCATGTGCCAATTACTCGCCATGAGCAGCAGCAAACCCGCCGCCGTGGATTTCTCCTTCGCCGGCTTCGCGCTGCGCGGCAACGAGCACCGCGACGGCTGGGGCATCGCGCTGCACACCGCCGGCGGCTGCCGCCTGTACACCGATTCGCTGGCCTCGATCGATTCGCCGCTGGCCGAGCAGATCAGGAACAATCCGATCAAGGCCAGGAACGTCGTCGCCCATATCCGCAAGGCCACGCAGGGCCGCATCTCGCTGGAGAACAGCCACCCGTTCACGCGCGAGCTGTGGGGCCAGACCTGGTCCTTCGCCCACAACGGCGACCTGAAACTGTTCGATCCGAATCCCAGCCTGTACTCGCCATGGGGCGACACCGACAGCGAGCGCGCCTTCTGCCATCTGCTGTCCGGCCTGGCGCTGCGCTTTGACGCGCAGCCGCCGCGCCATGTCCTGTATGCCGCGCTGGAGACGCTAGCCGGTGAAATCGCCGCGCACGGCACCTTCAATTTCATCCTGTCGAACGGCGAGCTGCTGTTCGCCCATTGCAGCACCGACCTGCATTACGTGGTGAGGGAGTATCCGTTTTCAGTGGCGCAGCTGGTCGATTGCGACCTGAACATCGACTTCAGCAAGCACAATCATCTGGACGACCGCATCGCCGTCATCGCCACGCAGCCGCTGACCTCCAACGAAGCGTGGACCAGGCTCGCACCGGGCGAGCTGAAGCTGTTTGTCGGCGGCGAAGAAGTCGGCGCCGCACCGGCGCGGCGGGCTGACTGGCAACTGGAGGTTTGCTACTAGACAGTGCTCAGTCGTGCGGGTCGGAAGGTTCCGAGAAGGTGA
This sequence comes from Duganella hordei, assembly GCF_040369125.1. Lineage (NCBI taxonomy): Bacteria > Pseudomonadati > Pseudomonadota > Betaproteobacteria > Burkholderiales > Oxalobacteraceae > Duganella > Duganella hordei. The sequence continues at coordinate 151,544 of NZ_BPWI01000010.1, read as the reverse complement.
TGACTTTACCGTTCAACGTAAACTGGTAGCGTACTGCATCCCCATTCGGCATCTCCTTCGAGGTCAGGCGGGCTTTCTGGCCATTGATCTGGAAGGCTAGCGGCAATGTTTCTTTCTTGTCGAACGTGGCCGCAATCACCGGCACGGAGTACGGTGCCGGGACGTTCTTGTCCTCGGCCGTCTCCATCACCGTTTTCATCATACTGGTCCATCGCTTGCCATCCACGGGTTCGGCCTCGTAGACATACGGCAGACCTTTGATGTTTTTCATATATTGAACAAACCTCGTATCGCTGGCGTATTTTTGCAGCACGACTTTCATATCAACCGCAGTCGGCTTGCTCACCTTGATGCAGCAAACCACGATCAGCTCGGCGCTGTCGTTCTGCAGCCCGGTAAATACCGTCGCCTCCGTCAGAGGGCGGTTCGTGAACACATAATTGGGACGTGCCAACACCTTCATTTGCGCAGTGACAACGGGCTGATTCTCCCACAGGCCCACGACCGCGGTACTGTCGGCCTCGCTGCAGCCCAAGAGGCAGGAAAGACAAAGAAAGGGGAACGTTTTATTCAAAATATAGCGCTCGGACATAGCTCTGCTTACGGTCAATGACCGAAAAATTCACCAAGCAAAGCGTCGACGGCGTTGTGATAGCTGCCCTTGGTGCTCATCGCGCCTTCGTTGTCGAACTTTGGCACGTCCCAGTCGCGGTTGAATTTGAAGACCTTGATGTCGACGCGGGCCTTGGCCATATTGGTGTCCACGCCGCCGCTGGCGCGCGCCGCCTGCACCGCGTACAGCTGGCCGCCCTGCTGGTAGAACGCGATCGACTGGATGTTAGCGTCCGCCGTTTCATAGCTGCGCAGGTTGTAGCCCAGGCCTTTTTGCCCGGGCACGGTGGCCTGCAGCCACGGTTCGCCGGCCTTGCGCGGTAACACATACACGGTAAAGGTATCGAACGCACTCGCGTCAGGGCTGCCGACATGCGCCTTGATGATGCGCAGGGTCATGTCGCCCGTCTTCAAATCGGTGGCGCCCTCGGCCAGTTTGAGCTGGGCGCCAGCCGGCACCGGAATGAGTGCGGCGGCGGATGCAGTGCCGGTCATTGCAATGACGACCGCAAAACTCCTTAAGATGCTCCTCATTTTTTCTCGGACAGGTATTTTTTCACCGACTTAATATCTGCGGCACTACCGGCCTGCGTGATGGCGGCGGCCAGTTCGGTTTCAGCCTTGATCTCGAAGTGTCCCTTCGGAATCGAAAACAAGGCAAGCTTACGCCCAGCTGCCATGCTATCAAAAATGCCGATATAGTAAATCACGTCGTTTTTCTGCTGTCGGCCTGAGGCCAAAAAGGCTTTGCAACCAGCGTTGGCAGCAAATTGATTACTGTCATAAGTCTTTATGCCTTGGCCGGCATCCAGCGCAAAAGTACAGACAGGCGCGTTCTTTACCTTGAATACCGCAAATGCACTTGTCTCATCAGCGATCAAATCCCGCTCCAGCAACTCGGCGGCAGGCACGCCTGCTTTGAAGTACGCCGCTTTGGCGAGTTTGATTCCCTCCGCAGCCTTGCGTACCGGCGCGGCCTTCCTGTGCGATGCCTCGGCCGGAGCCGTTGCATCATTCAGCTTCTCGTCAGCCACGTACGCTCCGCTGCTGTTCTGGTAAGCAAAGAAAAACTTCTGATAGCTATCTTCACGCGTTTCCCGGTCTGTGTAGGTTAGCACCAGATATTTTTTTCCGCCGAGCTCAAACGCTGCCGCATCATTGACGCCGGTACATTGCGGATACTGATCACCTTCCTCTGCGCTAAGTATTTCGATAAATTTCGGCTCTTGGGCCTGTAAGAGGCCGCAGCTCGGTGCATTTGCCCCCTTGGCAAAATACGTGACGACGGCGACGTCATCCAGCGGCATGATCGCCTTGTTCCTGCTATCGTAGGCATCCCAGCTCCTCTGTTTCATGAACGCTGCCACATCGGGAGCGGCGTACGCCGCCTGCATCAGACCCAGCGCTGCACCGGCGATTATCACACTCAGTTTTTTCATTTGCTTCGTTCCGTTGCTAATTTAATCATGTCTTCTTTTTTCTTAAATCCAAATCGCGGCTTTTTAATCGGCGTGGTTTCATTCAATTCCAGGAACCTTTTGTAGCCGGCCTTAGCATGATCAGCATTCTTGGTCAGTCCCTCCTTCGAGGATTTATCATCCGACCACAATCCCCAAGCGAAGGCCACATCCCGCTTATCGTAAATCGCACTCTTGTCGAATGCCAGATAATCTGTGGAACGGTTTGCCTCAACCTTGCACGACGGGGCCAGCAACGCCTTATGCGCCCGCTTGAAAACCGCCAGTCTGTCATCGAAGCCATTGAACGCGCCGTTGATCGCCGATGAGATGTACAGCAGGTCGTTTTTGTCCGCATACGGATTCAGGTCACTCGCCGTGCCATTATTCCAGTACCAGCCAGCCGAATCGGTTGCGGGATCAACTTCTTCCAGTTTTGACTTGTTCTCATCCAGATAATTCTTGCCGACGTAGTCACCGTATTTTTGATAGTTCTTCTTGTAAGTCAACTGTATCAGTCCCCGCCCCTTGTAGCCATCGTAGACGTCGGCTTCCTTGACGCCTTTGGCCAATACCTCCGCCGTATAACGCAAGCTTCCCGACTCATGACCTATCTGCGCGAGAGCATGACTCTTGCGCAGGCAGGAATCAATGGCATACGCCTTGAACATGGTATTCAATGGCGAAAGGAATTTCTCCAGAGCGTCTTTTTTACGACTAGAGAAAACCGCCACCAACTGATCTATCGTCAGATCCTTGCCGCAGGCGCAATCTCCCGGCAACAGAATATGTTCGGGCTGGGCCGCGTCGTTCTTACTCTTGGAATGATCGACACCTTGATCGTTCTTTTTGCCTGAAGCCGGCGGTGGCGCTTTCTTCTCCGGCGGCTTAGCGCCAGGCGGAGGCGATTTTGGATGAAGATCCGTCCCGCTGGGCAGCTTGGCGCTGTTCAACCGTAGCAGCATAAGCGGTCTCTTGCTGTCCACCACAATATGCCCAGCCGCCTGCAACACGTTGTCACCTATGCGCTGCGCAAGCAATTCCAACTTGGCGCCTACACGCACAGGAAAACTGACCTCGTTATCGCGTTCAGTGACTTTGCCTGCGGCTAATATTTTTTTATCGTGCTGGATCTGATACTTCACCCCTACAGGAGGACGATCGACCATGTTAACCAGTCGCAGCGTAAAGTCCATCGTATCGCCCGGCACCTTGATGCGATCGCCGACCGCCAGTGTATCCGGGCTTTTGATTTGCGGATTCAGCGCCAGTATTTCCTTGACGGTTGTATGATGACTGCGGGCGATACGCCATAAACTGTCGTGCGGCTGCACCTCCACTTCATTCACCGAAGTCATAACCATCTCCTTTGGGCGTCGGCAAGGATGAGTCCTCCGGTGCGACTACCTGCCAGCTGGCGTCACCAACTATGACATGCAGATCTTCCGCCTGCTGCGTGAACCAGCGCGTCGACATGCCCTGCGGATCCAGCTGACCAGAGGCGATCTGCACCGAATTATTCTTCTGCCAAACTTGATAAGGTAATCCCGCCAGGCCGGGCCAGCGACCAAGCAGCGCGCTGGCATTAATCTGCTGGCTGTAGACCGGCACCGCGGTTTGATCAATTAACGTCTGACTCTTCGGCAGCGCAGGCAAGGCCATACTGCTTTGCATAGGCCCAGTCAACTCCTTCATGCTGGCCTTGAACGCCATCGTGCCTGGGCCGTGGATCATGATGTTGCCGCCTTCGAGCTTCAGATAAGCGCCCTGCGCGGTCAGCATCACGTGCTCCTTGGCCGCCACGCTGACGCTCTTGCTCACGCTGGCCACGGTGATGGCCTTGTCGGCGGTCAGCGTTGTAGGGCCCGCCTGGCTTTGCGCGCTGACCTTGCCGCTGGCCGCGTGCAGCCTGATGCCGGTTTCCTGGTTCGGCTTGGCCGCGCCCGTCGCCTTGCCGTAGCTGAACAGGCTGATGCCGTTGCGCACCGTGTGCAGACTGTTGCCCTGGCTGGCGAAATTGATGTCCTGCCCGCCGGTCAGGCTGGTGCTGGCGCCGGCCGCGACGACGGCGCTGGCCGGCGTGACCGCGGCGATGCCGGACGGCGTAGACAATTGCAGATGAGCGGCGCTGTACGCGCTGGCCTGGCCGGCTCCTCCGGTGGAGGCGCCCGAGCCGGCAACCTGCTGCGTGGCGCCGACGACCTCGGCGCTGAGCGCCATGTCCGCCAGCGCAGGCAGCTTGTCAGGCGCCGGTTCGGCCGCGCCGCTGCCGTCCTTCAGGCCGGCGTTCTGCTTTTGCGCCAGGTCCGCCAGAGTGGTTTGCAACTGGCTGGCCTGCCCGATCTGCGCCTCGGCTTCGCGCGAGTCCAGATGGCCGCCGGCGCCGCCATTGCGCGCATCGGCCGACAGCAGCATGCCGCGGCCGGCACGCAGCGCGGCCGCATGTTCAGTCTTCAGCTCGGCGCCAAAGCCGGCGGTAGCCAAGCGCTGGTTGTCGGTCTGGTGCCGCAGATGGCCGAGGTTCAGTTCGTCCGTGCCCGTATGCGGGCCGGCGTGCCGCTGCAGCGCCATGCGCGCTTCGCCGGGACTGTCGTCGAACACCATCTGGCTGTAGCCGCCGCTGCCGCTCTGGCTGGCCGCCATCACTTGCGACTTGATCCCCGACAGCACCGCCGCATGCGCATGCGCGCCGGCCTCGCCCGGGAACCAGGCCGGCGCGTTGCCGGTCGCCGCGCCGGCGCCTTGCGACAGCTGGTTGTGCTGGGCGTCGCCCTGCCCCTTGCCGTTGTAGACGCTGGCGACAACCACCGGCCGGTCGATATTGCCGTCGATGAAGTCGATCAGCACTTCGGTGCCCACGCGCGGCACCGCCACCGAGCCCCAGTTGGCGCCCGCCACCGGCGCCAGCGGCGTCGCGATGCGGACCCAGGTGCCGGCGCCGTCGTCGCCGGGCGCGCCGGTGTGGCTGCCGGATTCCGGATGATTCAGGCGGCTGTGGCTCTGCTCGCCACGCTGCCAGTGGAACTGCACCTTGATACGATGGTCGCGGTCGGTATGCACCACCGCTCCCGCCGGCCCGACGACGATGGCGGTCTGCTGGCCGCTGACGGTCGGCTTAGGATGCAGCAATACGCCGTGGCCGTCGACCTCGCTGCGGCGGTAAGGCACGCTGCTGCGGATCGCCTCGACGCGGTTGCGGTACAGCGGACGTTCGGCGATCGCGTCGCCCACCGCGTGCAGGCTGGCGCCCTGGTCCTCCGCGATGGCTTGTTCGAGCGCGCTCGTGCCCAGCGCGGAGACGACCTGCTGTTTGACGCCGGAGCTCAGGTTGTTGTGGGCCAGGTGCACCACCCGCAGCGCGGCGAAGGTGCGCGCGCCGTCGTCGCCGGCCTGGTCCAGCACCGCCTGTCCCTGCAAGGTGAAGGTGGTGCCGGGCGCCAGCGTGCGCACGGTGCCGGCGCCGACATGCACTTCGCGGCCCACCTCCATCGCCTGCAATTGCTGGTCGACGATGCGCTGTCCCTGTTCGCGCGACGCATAGGCGTAGGCGCCGGGCGCGTCGCGGCTGCCCAGGCCGGAATTGCCGCCGGTACTGGCCGCGCTGACCGCGCGGGTGCCGTTGCTGCGGTAGTCCCAGCTGGCGATCTCCAGCGCGTCGGGTATCCAGCGCAGTTCGGTGCGCCAGCGGTCCATGCTGTCCTCCTGCATGACCGCGCCCGGCTGCGTAAAGCGTATCGCCGGCTGCGCATTGGGCTGGAAGCTGCCGTTGTGATCGGCGATGACCATCGTATGGCTGCCCAGCGATGGGCTGCCTGCGTCGCCCTGATGTTCGAAGTAATAGAACAGGCCTTCTTCCAGCATCAGCCGCTCGGCAAACGCCTGGTTCGATTCCTGGTACTGGCAGGTCAGCGAGCGGCGCGGATAAACGGCCGGATCCAGCACATCGAAGCGCCACGCCGGCGCCAGCTTGCCCAGCCCCTGCCAGCCGCCGAACAGCGCGTCGAGTATCTCCAGCACGGTCTTGTCCTGGAACACGCGGCTGTCGCGGCCGATGGCGGTGAAGGCATACCAGGGGCCGATGGTCAGGCTGTAGCGCGCCAGCCCGCCGTCCGCCCCCAGGCATTCGGCGGCGGTGACGTGGCCGTGAAACGGGCGCCAGCTGTCCAGGCCAGCCGTCAGCAATTCCACAAGCACCGGCTGGCCGATCAGCGACTTCAGCGGGATCGCGGCATCGGCCGACACGGCGGTCAGCTGCAGCACATAGCACTCGCCGACGGCCTCCTCGGCGCGCAGGCACTCGGCCGCCAGCCGGTCCGGGCCAAGCGGCGTGCTGAGCCGAAGCAAACGGCTGTCTTGGGTAAAGCTGTCGAACAGGGCTGACATGAAGGTAACTCGCGTGGCGATGTCGAAACACTAAAATTAGTATTTTGCAACGCGAATTAGACCCGATAATTATTTTTAGAGCAAGAGTGATTCAATTGAATCGGGCTCGGCCGCCAGGACGGCGGCCTCGGGAAAACAGAGGGAGATCAGACTGAATTACAGTTGCAGAAGCGCTTGCGCTTGGTGCCGTCCGGCGCCTCGGCGCTGGCGTCGAGCTGCTTCCAGTAGAACACGGTTTCCACGCCATACGGCGAACGGACCTTGCCCGCGTCGACATAGCCGCGCCGGGCGAAGAAGTCCTGCCCCGTCGCCGTGCTGTGCAGCTGCAGCGCCTTCACGCCCCAGCTGCAGGCCTGCTCCTCCACACGCGCCAGCAGCGCCTTGCCGACGCCCTGGCCGCGCGCCTCCGGCAGCAGGTAGCACAGGGCCAGCTTGCCGGCCCCCGTCAGCAGCGCGACGCCGACAACCGCGCCTTCGCTGACCGCGACCAGCGAAAAATTGGTTGGCGAACCGAACCAGTTGGCCACCATCTGCGGTGTCTTGTTGCCCAGCCACGCGTCCAGGATGGCGGGATCGTTCTTATGATCCTGCACACAACATTCCGAGATCGACCGACGCAAAACAGTGCATGCCGCGTCCGCATCGGCCGCAACGGCGGTACGAATTTCCAGACTCCGAATTTCAAGACCCATGTACGCTCACAAATATTCCCGATAGCAAAAATGAAGCGCTTATCTACGCCTTCTTCAGTGCCTGAAACCGACTATACACCAAGCTGCGAAAGTCGTTGCGGGCGCGCCCGCTTGACCGTCACAGCCTGAGCTAAGCCTAGAGGCCGGCCCTGCTTTTGCCCACGAATGTTTTCAAAAATCGTTATGCGGTTTCCACTGAAACCCGGTGTGAACCATACCTTCTAAGCATATTACGAAAAATTCGTATCTTTTCCGGCCGAAATTTTACACCATGGGTGACTGTTATTACGAAAGCTCATTATGCCCAACAAAAATCCTGCCCGCCGCCTGATCGTGTCGTCCTTCCTGGCCGCCTCCGCCGTCATGCTGGGTCTGCCGTTGCAGGCCAACGCCGCGGAAACGGTGCTGCTGAACGCCTCCTACGACGTCGCGCGCGAACTGTTCAAGGATATCAACCCGGTCTTCGTGGCGGACTGGAAGAAGAACACCGGCGAGACCATCAACGTCAACCAGTCGCACGGCGGCTCGTCCAAGCAGGCCCGCTCGGTGGCCGACGGCATGGAGGCGGCGGTCGTCACGATGAACCAGGCCAACGACATCGACATGCTGGCCGACAAGGGCCTGGTCGCGCAGGATTGGACCAAGAAATTCCCGCACAACGCCGCGCCGTTCTACTCGACCATGGTGTTCCTGGTCCGCAAGGGCAACCCGCAGCAGGTCAAGGATTGGGCCGACCTGGCCAAGCCCGGCGTGAAAGTCATCATCCCGAATCCTAAAACGGCAGGCAACGGCCGCTACACCTATCTGGCGGCCTGGGGCTCGGTGCTGAAAAAAGGCGGCACCGAAGCGCAGGCGCGCGACCTGGTGAGCAAGATCTTCAAGAACGTGCCGGTGCTGGACGCCGGCGGCCGCGGCGCCACCACCACCTTCACCCAGCGTGAGATCGGCGACGTGCTGGTGACCTTCGAGAACGAGGTGAACCTGGTGCGTGCCGAGTTCGGCAACAACTTCGAGGTGGTCTACCCGTCGATTTCCATCCTGGCTGAATCGCCGGTGGCGGTGGTCGACAAGGTGGTCGACCGCAAGAACATCCGCAAGCAGGCCACCGGCTACCTGAACTTCCTGTACACCGAGCAGGCGCAGGACATCATCGCCAAGCATTACTTCCGTCCGCGCTCGGAAGCCGCGTTCAAGAAGTACAACGCCAACTTCCGCCAGATCAGCCTGTTCACCGTGGATGACGTCTTCGGCGGCTGGAAAGCGGCGCAGAAGAAGCACTTCGACGACGGCGGCGAATTCGACAAGATTTACCAAAACAAATAAGGATAGTCGTATCGATTCGTTTGCAAGCGGCCGGAATGCCCTTAATCTGGAAGCGCAGGATCAACCAGCGCAGTATCAACAGACAAGGAAGCACGATGGCCATCTCTGAAATTAATGTACGTAACCAGTTCCGGGGCAAAATCAAGGAAATCATCTTTGGACCGGTCGTCTCGGAAGTCGATGTGGAAACCCAGCACGGCATCGTCACCTCGGTGATCACCTCGCGCTCGATCCACGATCTGGACTTAAAGGTGGGCAGCGAAGTGATCGCCCTGGTGAAGTCCACAGAAGTTTCCATAGCGAAAATAAGCAGCTAAAACTGCCGCCGCAGTCGCCAAAAAGCCCTGAACGCTCCCGTTTCGGGGCTTTTTGCATTCCTGGGTACAAAAATAGTGGAATCCGTAGGTTACATACAATAGACGAGAAACCACTTTAATGTTATCTTCTATCCTTAGGAAATATTGCCGCATAGCTAGACTAGTTTTGCGCAGCGTCAATTCTTGACGCCCGATAACTCCTCTTTCCCAAGAATACCCAAAATGCTCAAGAAAATTGTCGCCGTATTGCTGAGTTCGTTTACCGTGGCGGCGCTCGCGGTACCACTCGGTTCGCAGTCGGTGCTGGTGGTCGAAGACGACACCGGCAAAGTGCTGCTCGAAAAAAATTCCAACGTCCAGGTGCCGATCGCCTCGCTGACCAAGCTGATGACCGCGATGGTGGTGCTGGACTCCAAGCCGGACATGGACGCGCCCATCAGCATCGACAAGACCGACGTCGACATGCTCAAGCACAGCACCTCGCGCGTGCCGGTCGGCGCAGAGATCGCCCGCCGCGACGTGCTGCAACTGGCGCTGATGTCGTCGGATAATCGCGCCGCCGCCTCGCTGGCCCGTACCTATCCGGGCGGCCCGGCCGCGTTCAAGCTGGCGGTCAACGCCAAGATCAAGGCGCTGGGCCTGACCCAGACCGTGATCGAGGAGCCGACCGGCCTGTCGCCGAACAACCGTTCGACCGCGACCGACCTGGTCAAGATGGCCACCGCCGCTTCCGCCTATCCGGACATCCGCCGCATCACCACCGACACCAAGGACATCATCAACATCAAGGGTCGCAAGGTGGAGTATCACAACACCAACCGCCTGGTTGGCGCCAAGGGTTGGGATGTCGGCCTGTCCAAGACCGGCTACACCGAGGAAGCCGGCCGTTGCCTGATCATGCGCTTCAAATCGGCCGGCAAGAACGCCACGCTGGTGCTGTTGAACGCCAAGGCCAACTCGGCCCGTCTGATGGACGCGTTCAATATCCGCCGCTTTGTCGCGGGTCCGGAGGGCGAACCGAAAGTCATGACGGTCTCGGCCACGCGCCACAAGAAGCACGCCAAAGCCGCCCGGCATACCCGCCGCGCGGCCTGAACGCACGGACCACGCTCAGAACCCGGTCAGGCCTCCGGTACACATCAGCGTCTCGCCGCTGATGTAGTCGGATTCGGGAATGCACAACAGGTACACGGCGCCGGCCGCCTCGTCCGGCGTACCGCCGCGTCCCAGCGGAATGCTGCGCTCCAGTACATCCAGCATGTCCGCGTTGATGCCGACCTTGATGTCGCGGCCGTCGATATTGGCGGTGGCGGCGTCGGCGGTGCTTGACGTCAGGCGCGTCTTGATGAAGCCGAAGGCCACGCAGTTGACCGTCACGTTCATCCGTCCCCATTCCTTGGCCAGCGTCTGCGTCATGCCGACGATGCCGGCCTTGGCCGCCGCATAGTTGGCCTGGCCCGGATTGCCGAACAGGCCGGCCACCGACGAGATATTCACCACCTTGCGCACCACGCGCCGGCCGGCCTCGGCCTCGGCCTTGCTGTAGGCGCGGATCACCGGCTGCGCCGCGCGTAGCAGGCGGAACGGCGCCGTCAGGTGCACGTCCAGCATCGCCTGCCACTGCTCGTCGCTCATCTTCTGGATCACGTTGTCCCAGGTGTAGCCGGCGTTGTTGATGATGATGTCGAGTCCGTTGAACTGGCTGACGGCGGTGCCGATGAAGCGCTCGGCAAAGTCGGCCGCCATCACGCTGCCGACGCAGGCGACCGCCTGGCCGCCCGCCGCGCGGATCGCCTCGACGGTCTCCTGCGCCGGCGCCTCGTCCAGATCGTTGACGACGATGCGCGCACCTTCGCCTGCCAGTTTGAGGGCGATCGCGCGGCCGATGCCGCGCCCCGATCCGGTGACCAGGGCTACCTTGCCGTCGAGTTTCAATGTCATGCTGTGTTCTCCTGTAGTGTAGTTATGTTTAATTCCCCAGCAGCCCGCGCAAGCCGCTGGCGCGCTGGGTGCGTTGTGCGATGGCGTCGAGCAGCACCTGGCCGTTCGGCGTGAGCAATGTGAAGTAGTCGCGCGCGCGCGTGATGCCGGTGTAAATCAGCTCCCGCGCCAGCATGCCGCCACTGTCTTTCGGCAGCACCAGCACAGTGTGCTGGAACTCCGAGCCCTGCGATTTGTGTACCGTCATGGCGAATGCGGTCTCGACGTTCCTGAGCCGCGTGGCCAGCACGCTGCGCACGTTTTCCCCTTCCGAGAAATAGACGCGCAACGCGCCGGGGCGTGCCGGATCCGGCAAGGTCAGGCCGATGTCGCCGTTGAAGACGCCGGTGCCGTAGTCGTTGCGGGTGACCATGACCGGCCGTCCGACATACCATTCGCCGCTGCGGCGCAGCAGGCCGGCCGATTGCAGCCTGTGCTCGATCACGTCGTTCAAGCCGGCCACGCCCCACTCGCCTTCGCGCACGGCGCACAGGATGCGGAAGGTTTCAAAACTCGTCAGCACCGACTTGACCCAGGCCAGATGGGCGACGTCGTCGCCTTCCGGGCCGCCGGCCTTGATCATTTTCAAATAAGCCTGGTAGCCGCCGGCGGCGCCGGCACGGCCCGCCAGCGCCAGTTGCAGCAGGTCGGACGGCAGCGCCGGATCGATCCAGGCCACCTTGCCGTCCTCGCTGTTGCGCAGCACGTCGACCGATGCGGCGGCGTCGCCGGCGTTGACGGCCAGCGCCAACTGGCCGATCGGTCCACCGAAGCGGCGGCTCTCGCGCAGCATCACGGTCTGCTGGGCGATCGCGCCGCCGTTGCCGGCGTAGCTGTCCGGTATCTGCTGGCCGGTGCACGACTGCACATAGGCCAGGGTTTCCGCGTCGTAGGCGCCGGCTTCGGCGTTGTGGCACAGATCGCCCAGCACGGCGCCCGCTTCCACCGACGCCAGCTGGTCCTTGTCGCCGAGCAGGATCAGCGTGGCCGACGTGGGCAAGGCCGCCAGCAGCGCGGACATCATCTCCAGGTGGATCATCGACGCCTCGTCGACAATCAGCACGTCGACGTCGAGCTGGTTGCCGGCGTGGTGCTGGAAGGCGCGTGTGTCCGGCCGCGCGCCGAGCAGGCTGTGCAAGGTGCGGGCGGCGCCCATGCGGCTGGCCAGTTCGCGCAGCGGCAGCGTCGAGCCGACTTTTTCAGCCAGGTCGTCCAGCGCGGAATCGATCGATTGCTTCAGGCGCGCGGCGGCCTTGCCGGTCGGCGCGGCCAGCGCCACGCGCAGGCCTGACTGGCGTTCGCCGGCCGTGGCGAACAGCAATGCCAGCAAGCGGGCGACGGTATAGGTCTTGCCGGTGCCGGGGCCGCCGGTGATGATGCCCAGCTTGCCGCGCATGGCGACCGCGCAGGCGATCTTCTGCCAGTCGGTGGCGCCGCCGCGCGGAGCGTGCGGGAACAGGATGTCCAGCCAGCGGCGCATGTCGGCCACGTCGGGCAATGTACTGGACGCGGCCGTGCGGCCGAGTACCGCGCCGGCGACCAGCGTTTCGTCGCGCCAGTAGCGGCGCAGGTACAACCGTTCACCGTCGAGCACCAGAGGCTGCTGAAAATCCAGGTCGCCCACCGGCCACACCTGATCGCAGCCGGCCAGCAGCGCGCGCCAGGCGGCGGCATTCTTGGGCCAGGCGCCGGCGGTGTCGCGCAAGGCGCGCCACTCGTCGCTGGTCCAGCCCAGCTGGGCGGAGGGATCGGCGGCCAGTTCGTCCAGCATCAGGCAGCTGTGGCCGCGCCCTTCGAGTTCCGACAGCAGCACGCAGGCCGCCATCAACTGCGGCGGAGAACTGGTGCCGACGCTGGCGATGAAGCGCGCAAACGCTCCGCTCAAGCGGCGCAGCTGGCCGTTCTCGGTATAGGTGTCGACTTGCGCAAGCAACGCTGCGGAGGTATCAATGCTCATGTGCCGCCTCGTGCTTCGCACCGGTATCGTCCAGCAAACGGTCCAGTCCATCCAATAATTCGGGATCGGGTTCGATCAGGTAGCAGCCTCGCGTCTGCGTGTTCGCAATGCCGCGCAAGAACAGGAAGATCGCCCCGCCCAAGTGCTCGGTGGGATCGTAGCTGTCGCCCAGACGGCTTTGCAGCAGCCGGTGCAGCGCCAGCATGTAGATCGCGCCCTGAATGTCGTAGCGGTGCTCGGCCATGGCCGCCACCAGTGCCGGCTGGTGATAGGCCGCGTCGCCGGCACCCAGCGCGTTGGATTTGTAGTCCAGCACCCAGAACCGGCCCTCGTGCTCGAACACCAGGTCGGCAAAGCCTTTCAGCATGCCGTGCAGCTGGCGCTCGGGCAGCGCGGGCCGAGCCACGCCGCCCAGCAGATGCGTCGCGCACAGTCCGTCCAGCGCGCCGGTGCTCAGGCGCTCGCTGGGGAACCAGAATTCCATCTCCGGCAGTGGCGATTCGATGGCGCTCAGCGGCGCATCCAGGTACGGCAAGGTGGTGCCGGCGATCTCGCGCAGCCAGGTCAGCGTGTCGTCGAGGCGATTGCCCCAGCCGGCGCGCTCGACCCGCCGCGTCAGGCGCGATTCGAACGTTTCGTGGTTGACGATGGCGAAGCCCTCCTGCCCCATCCACTCCAATTGCTCGTGCAGGAAGTTACCCGGCACCGAACCGCGCGGGAAGCGATGCCACGGTGCGTCTTCCACGCGGCCCGCCAGCGTCATGGCCGGCAGGTCGGCGCCCTCCAGCAGGTTTTCCTGCAGGCCGTCGCGCGGCACCGGCGCCTGCGGCGCATCCACGGCGGTGCCGATGGTGCCGGTCGGTCCGGTGCGGCGCGCCAGCGAGCTGAAACTGCCCACCGACCAATCGCGCTCGAAGCGTCCGGTGTACTGCTGCGGGTCCAGCAACGGCGGGCGTTCCTCGATGCGGCTCAGGCGCGTGAACTGCGACATCGCCATGTCCAGCGTTTCGATGCTGATGCCGTCGCAGCCTTTGCAGGCATGGCCCCAGCGCTCCATCATCAGGTCTGACGGCAGCGCCTCGCCGCCGGTCAGCAGGTAGCCCAGCGCCGATTCGTGCAGCGTGTTGTCACCCGCCTTGCGCGCGGCCAGCGCGGTCACGCCCAGCCAGAGGAAATGGCGGGCGCGGGTCAGCGCCACGTACAGCAGCCGCAAATCCTCCTGCAGGCGCGCGCGTTCGACCAGCTCCATCGCCGTATCGGTCAACGCCATGTCGATCTGCCGCACCCCGTCTTCGTCGCTGAATTCGAAGAAGCTGCGGTTGCGGCGCTCGACCTTGCGCGCAGTAACCGCAAACGGCAGGTACACCAGCGGATATTCCAGGCCCTTCGACTTGTGTACGGTGACGACCTTGACCAGCTCCGCGTCGCTTTCCAGGCGCAGCACGCGCTCGTCGCCGCCGCCCTCGCCACCTTCGATCTGCTCGGCCAGCCAGCGTATCAGCGCCTGTTCGCCATCGAGCTGGCGGCTGGCCGACTGCAGCAGCTCGGCCAGGTGCAGCAGGTTGGTCAGGCGGCGCTCGCCGCCCGGTTGCTGCAGCAAGGCGGCCGGCAATTTCAGCTCGTGGATGAAGCGGCGCAGCATCGCCAGCACGCCCTGCCGCTGCCAGACGATATGCAGCGCCTTCAACTGCTCGACGCGCGCTTCCCACGCCAGTTCATCCGACGACAGCAACGCCAGCTCCGCCAGCGGCAGGCCGGTGGTGCGGGTCGCGAAGGCGGCACGCGCCAGAGCGCCGTCCAGCGGGCTGGCGACGGCGGACAGCCAGCGCAGCACATCGGCAGCTTCCTCGCTGTCGGTCACCGAATCCTTGTCCGACAGATAGACGCTGGGAACGCCGCGCCGCTGCAGCGCGCGACGGATGGCCGACGCCTCCTTGCGGTCGCGTACCAGCACGGCGATATCGGCCGGCTGCAGGCGCACAAATCCTTTGGGGCCATCGAAACCGGCGCGTTCGTCGTTGAGCTGCGCGACGATCTGCTCGGCGCAGTGCCACGCGAAGAATTCGCGATAGCCGTCCGCCTTCAAATCCTGCGTCGCGCTGCAAGCAATGACCAGCGCCGGCACGTCGCCGTCGGCGTTGACCATTCGTTCATCGCGGCCCTTGGCGCCGACCGCTTCGAACGGCAGCGGATTGTCGCGCGTGCCGGGATCGCGGAAGCGGAACGCGCCGCGTCCAAAGCCGCCTTCCGCCGGCTGGCCTTCGGCATGCATGAACAGATGATTGACCGCCTCCACCACCGGCTTGGTGGAACGGTAGTTGGTGCCCAGCTGGTAATGGCGGCCGGCCGTGGCGCGGCGGGCGGACAGGTAGCTGTGGATGTCGGCGCCACGGAAGCCGTAGATCGATTGCTTCGGATCGCCGATCAGGAACAGGCCTGTTTCGGCGTCGTCGTCGGCCACGCGGTACAGCAGGTTGAAGATCTGGTACTGGTTCGGCGCCGTATCCTGGAATTCGTCGACCATCGCCACGGGATACTGGTCGGTGATGCGCTTGCGCAGGGCGGCGGCGTTCTCGCCTTGCAGCGCGGCGTTCAGGCGGTCCAGCATGTCGGCGAAACCGAACTGGCGGCCGCGTTTCTTCAGCTCGTCCATCCGCCTGGCGACGGCGGCGGCGGCGTGGCGGTACAGCGCGTGCGACAGCGGTTCGATGTCGTCCAGCGCTCTTTTCAGCGGCTCGATCGCGTCGAAGTCGTCGGGAATGACGGCGGTGTAGCCTTTCAAAAAGGCGTCTTCAAGGCCGTACGGCGTCAGGCGTTTCCAGGCGGTGTCCGAAATGTCGGGCATGACCATGGCGGCATCCCCGGCCCACGCGCGCAAGCCGTTGAACCAGCTGGCCAGCGACTCGGCGCGCATCTTGTTCCCATTGAAGCATTTGGGCGAGAGCACGCGTTCCGTGGCGATCCATTGTTCCATGCGGTTGGCGCGCTCCACCCAGCCGGCCTTCAGGCCAGCCAACTGCGCCTGCTGCTCGCGCTGCACGGCCGCGATCAGCCCGGCCAGGGTGTCGGTGCTGGCCTCGCCGATGATGTCGGCGCGTTTGACCAACTCGCGTATCGATTTCTTCAACGCGCCGACGTCGCCCCAGCATGACAGCAGCGCATCCAGCGCGACGGCGTCGAGCGGATAGACCTGCTGGCGCCAGTAGTCGTGCGCGGCGTCTTCGAACAGGGCCTGCTCGTCGCTGACCAGTTCTTCGTCGAACAGGCTGCCGCTGTCGAAGGCGTGCTCGCGCAACATGCGCTGGCACCATGCGTCGATGGTGAAGATGGCCGCTTCGTCCATCGTTTCCGCCGCCAGCATCAGGCGGTGCGCGGCCTGCTGCTGCTCGGCGTGGCTTGGGTAAGATTCGAGGATGGCGTCCAGATAGCTGTCATGCCCGCCGCCGAGGCCCATCGCCGCGTAGCCGCGGAAGTAGGCCGCAGCTTCCACCAGCCGCTCGCGGACGCGGTTCGACAGCTCGCGCGTGGCGGCGCGGGTGAAGGTCATCACCAGGATATCGGCCGGCAGCAAGGGCCGGCGGAAGCCGTTCTCTCCGCCGTGACCCAGCACCAGCCGCACGTACAGCGCGGCGATGGTCCAGGTCTTGCCGGTGCCGGCGCTGGCCTCGATCAGGCGCGAGCCGTGCAGCGGGAAGGTCAGCGGATCGAGCTGGTTGGCGGTGATACTGATGCTGCTCATGCTGCGTCCTCGCCGGCTATCGCGGCTATCGTAATCTGTTGTTCCAGCCAGTCGGCCAGCGGGCCATACAGCGCTTGCGAGACATCGGCGAAATCCGGTTCGGCGCTGAGCGCGGCGAAATCCGGCCACAGGCGCGCCAGGCACAGGTCATCGTTTTCGCCGGAGATCTCGAAGCCGCCGTCATACACCGCGCGCGGATCGCCGCCCTGCGCCAGCGACAGCGCGGTCTTGCAGGCGGTCGGCAACGGCCGGTTCATGCCGTCGCGCCACAGGCACACCAGCTCGCGCAGGGCTTCCTGCGCCTCTGCCTGCGGCAGCGGCTTCATGGTGACGATGGCGTCGCGCGCCACCAGGTAGCCGCTGACCGGCAGGCCGGCCGCCGCCACGGCCAGCTGGCGCAGCCACATCGCGATCAGCTTGTCGCCGCGCGGCTTGCCCTGCTTGTCGGTGACCTTGGACGACATCTGCGTCAGCCACACCGTCTCGCTGCCGTTGCTGCGCAACTGGTCGATCCAGTCGTCCAGCGGCACGCCGGCCAGCATCAGGTTCAGCGCCACCTTGGGCGCCGGCAGCGGATAGTGCTGGCGCAGGATCAGCCACGCGCTGCGCACCGGCGCCAGCGCTTCCACCAGTTGATGCCGGTATTGCTGGCCGATCAGGCCTATCGGCAGCACGCCCTTGCGCACCAGTTCTTCCGCGCGTTCGGTCAGCTTGTCGTAGACCTGCCCGATGTCCTCATCCTCCGCGTCGCCGCCCAGCATCTCGTCTTCCAGCTGATAGCGTTCCAGCCCGGTGAGGGAAAACGGCTCTTCGTCCTCGCCCACCATCGCCGCGTCGCCGAACATCACGCCCAGGCGCTGGCGGAAGAAGAAGCGCGCCGGCTGGCGCATGAAATTGGTCAGCGTCGACAGCTTGAGGCGGTACTTGTCATCGATTTCGTAGGGCGGCAGCTCGGCGTTCGCGCCGTCGGCAATCTCGTCGCCATGGGCCTCGCGCCATTCGCGCGCATAGGTCAGCAGGCCGCCGGCCTCGAAATAACGCCGGCTGAACGGCTGCAAAGCGTGTTCCGTGGTGCGTGCGTGCGGGTCCAGCTGCCATCCGTTGACCAGGTAATCGCGCAGTTGCGACACCAGCACCGACGGCGGCTGTTCGCTGTTGTCGCGGACATTGCGGCCGACCCAGCTGATATACAGCTTGTCGCGCGCGGCCAGCAGCGCCTCCAGCATCAGGTAGCGGTCGTCGTCGCGGCGCGAGCGGTCGCCGGGGCGGGCCATGCCCGGCTGCGACAGCAGGTCGAAGTCGGCCTTCGGCGCACGGCGCGGGAAGTCGCCGTCGTTCATGCCCAGCAGGCAGACCACGCGGAACGGCACCGCGCGCATCGGCATCAGCGTGCAGAAGGTGACGCCGCCGGAAACGAACTGGTGGTTCAGCGTCGGTTCGTCCAGCAGGCCAAGCCACGCCTCGCGCAGCACGGCCAGCGGCACCGCTTCGTCGTAGGCCGCGCCTTCGCAGGTTTCCAGCCAGTTGTTGAGCGCATCGTCCAGCTGCGCCAGCGTCAGGCGGTCGCCCTCCTCGCCGGCCTTGAAGAAAGCCGCCAGCAGCGCGCGGGCCTGCACGCCCCACTCGGCCGGCGAGCGCGATTGCGCCAGCACCTCGCGCCAGTGCAGCAGCGCTTCGACCAGTTGCGCCAGCGATCCCGCCAGCGCGGCATCCAGCCCGCCCACTTCGGAAAACGGTTCGATGCCGGCGAAGGCCTCGCCGTCGCCGCTGGCGTAGCCGAGCAACATGCGGCGCACGCCGAACAGCCACGAATTCTGCACGCCGGCCGCGCCCAGGCCCAAACCGGCGCGGTGCTCGGGATCGAGCCCCCAGCGCACGCCGGCGCCTTCGATCCACAAACCCAGCGTCGGCAGATCGTCCTGGCTCAGGCCGAAACGCGCGGCCAGCGCCGGCACGTCCAGCAGGTCGCGCACTTCGCTCTGGCGGCAGCGCTGCTGCGGCAACCGCAGCAGCCATTCCAGCGCCACCAGCAGCGGATTGACGCTGCGGTCGTTGACGTCGCCGATCTCAAACGGAATGTAGCGCGGATCGCTGCGGCGATACTGCGCGAACACCGCGTGGATCGCGGCCGAGAAGGTGTCGATATCCGGCACCATCACCACCACGTCGCGCGGACGCAGCTTGCCGTCGTCGGCGAACATCTTCAACAGCCGGTCATGCAGCACTTCGACTTCACGCTGCACGCTGTGGGTGATGTGGAATTCGATCGAACGGTCGTCGTCCGGCGGAGGGACCTGCGGGTGTTCGGACAGCGGCAGCAGGTCGCGTATGGCCGCCTGCACCTGCGACAGCAGCGTATCGCCCTCGCCTTCGCTGAACAGGTCGATGCGCAGGGGCGCGACGTCATCGCTTTCGGCGGCTGCTACGGCCGAGGCTTCGTCGAACTCGTCCAGCATGCGGATGAAGTCGCGGCCCTGCCGCCCCCAGCTGGCCAGCAGCGGATGGCTGTGCGCATGCAGTTCCTCCAGCGGAATCGCGCCCAGGTCCTGGCCGTTGCGCAGCTGCTGGCGGCGATGCGCGGAACGCAGCAGGTCGCGGCCTTCGATGATGTCGCCCCAGTAGAACTGGCAAGGGTTCGGCACCGCCAGCACCACCTGCGTGTAGCGCGCCAGCGAGGCCAGCGCCTGCAAGCTCTGGTACGGCAACGCCGACACGCCAAAGATGACGATGCGGCGCGGCAGCCGGCCGAGCGGCGCTTCGCCGGCCGCGCTGGCGCGCACGAATTCGGTGTGGACGGTGGCCCGGCCCAGATCCCGCTCGTGCGGCTCGACGTCGGCGATGACGGAGCGCCACAACTGGCCTTGCCAGCGCTGGTCTTCCGGCAGCGGCACGGCTTCGCCGCGTGCGTTGCGCATCTGATCGCGACCATGCGCCCAATCGTCGAGCCAGTCGGCGCGGTAGACCTGGTATTGGTCGAACAAGTCGGCCAGGCGCTCGGCCAGCTGCAGCCGGCGCTCCGCCTCGCCGTCGGCCAGGAAATGGCGCAGCGGCGTGAACACGGGATCGGCCAGCAAGGTGGGCAACAGGCGCATCAGGCGCCACGTCAGCGGGCCTTTGTCGAAGGCGGAACGGACCGGCACGCGGTCGCGTCCCAGCATGCCGCGATAGGTTTCCCACAGAAAGCGTGCAGGCAGCGCCACACGGGTGGCCGCGCAGACCCGCATTTCCTCGGCCAGCGCGATCTTCAGCCATTCGGCCACGCCGTTCGACTGCACCAGGAAGATGTCCGATTCCAGCGCCCCGAGCGGATGGTTGCGCAGCCACTGGAACACGGCGGCGCGCAACTGCTCCATTTGATTACCGTGCAAAATCAGCAGGCCGGGGGTGATGCTCGAATGCATAGGGCTCTTCGTGAGGATAGTGCCCGTATTATCGCTCTAGCCGGGGTCGTATGCCAGCAGTTCCTGAGCGATATGATCGTTCAGCACAGCAAGCATGGCGTGCATCTGCCGTACCAGCTCGCCGGCGTTGGTGCTATCAGGGTCCTTGCGCACCTGTTCCAGCGCCAGGCACAGGTTCCCGAAGCGCATGGCCCCCACGGCGCGGGCGGCCGATTTGGTGCGGTGGCCCAGTTCCGACAACTGCGCCAGGTCGCCCTGCGCCAGCGCCGCGTCGATCTCCACCAGGGCATCCCTGGCCGATTCCAGGAACAGCAGCGCGTACTTGCGCATCTTGTCGGTCTTGCCGCCAAAGGTCTGGGCCAGCATCGCGACGTCGAACAGTTCGGCGTCGTCGGGCGCCGTCGCGGGCACCGTCGCAGGCGCTGCGATGGGCACCGGCGCGGGCGCCGTGCCGCTCGTCATCGTTTGCAGCGGCGGCTGCATGTTCGCGAACATCGCGGTCGCGGCGGCGGTCGGAGCGCCATCGGCCATCGTGAAATAGGACGGCGGCGGTGGCGCCAGCGGCCGCACCGGGGCGGCGGCGCGCGCCCGCTGGCTCATCCACTTCGACAGCATGTTGAACAGCTGCTTGGGCGCGATCGGCTTGGTGACAAATTCGTCCATGCCCGCCTCCAGGCAGCGCTCCTGGTCGTCGCGGCCGGCGTTGGCGGTCATCGCGATGATCAGCGTGGCCGACAGCTTGGGATGCGAGCGGATCAGGCGCGTGGTCTCGTAGCCGTCCATCACCGGCATCTGCACGTCCATCAGCACGCAATCGAAACGCTCCTTGAGCAGAAGATCGATCGCCTCCTTGCCGTTGTTGGCCACGCAGACGGTGGCGCCGGCGTCCTCCAGCAGCTCCTGGCCGACCTGCTGGCTGAAGATATTGTCCTCCACCAGCAGGATGGACGCGCCGCGTATGGTGTCCAGCACATCGGGCTGCACCGAATCGTCGCTGGCGCGCAGCAAGCTGACGCCCTTGGCCAGGCGCGCGGTGAACCAGAAGGTGCTGCCGGAGCCCGGCTCGCTGTCGACGCCGACGCCGCCGCCCATCAGCTCCACCAGCTGCTTGCTGATGACCAGTCCCAGTCCCGTGCCGCCGTAGCGGCGCGTGGTCGAGGTGTCCGCCTGGTGGAAGGACTGGAACAGCTGCTGCACCTGTTCCGGCGTCATGCCGATGCCGCGGTCCTCCACTTCGAAGCGCACCAGCGTGTGGCTGTCGCGGTCTTCCAGCGGCCGCGCGCGGATGTACACCTTGCCCTGCTCCGAAAACTTGATGGCGTTGCTGGTAAAGTTCAGCAGCACCTGCTCCAGCCGCAACGGATCGCCGCGCAGCGGCTGCGACAAGCCGGCTCCCACCTCGAACACCAGTTCCAGCCCCTTGGCCGACGCGCTCTCGCCCAGCTGGCTGGAGATGTTGGCCAGCAGCGCATCGAGCGTAAAGTCCAGCACCTCCAGCTCCATCTTGCCCGCCTCGATCTTGGAGAAGTCCAGGATGTCGTTGATGATGCCCAGCAGGTGCTGGCCCGAGTGATAAATCTTCTGCAGGTAGTCGCGCTGCTTGGGATGGGTGACCGATTTCAGCGCCAGGTGCGCCATGCCGATGATGCTGTTCATCGGCGTGCGGATTTCATGGCTCATGTTGGACAGGAAATCGCTCTTGGCCTGGTTCGCCGTATCCGCCTCTTCCTTCAGCCGGTGCAGCTCGGTGACGTCGGTCGACAGCCCGATCACCGCCGTCACGGTGCGGCCGATTTCCACCGGCACCTTGACGGTCCATTGATGCTGCACCACGCCGTCGCGGCCGACGTGCTGCGCCTCGCCGGAGCGCTTGACGTTGTCGGCGAACGCCGGCTGTTCCAGCGCCCACTCGGCGTCGGCAGCGGCGGTCGGCATCAGCTCGCGATCGAGCCGGCCCACGATGTCGTGCACCGGCTTGCCCATCGCATCGGCCAGCTTGGCGTTGACGTAGATGTAGCGCCGGTTGTGGTCCTTCATGTAGACGTGGGCGTCGACGTTGTTCAACACCGTGTCAAGCAGCACGCCCTGCTTCAGCGCGCGCCGGCGCGACGCGTACAGCACGAAGAAGTAGCTGTACAACAGCAGCGTGCCGGCAAAGCCGGTGCCGCCGGCGATCCACGGAAAGTAGAAATCGAAACCGCTCAGCAGCTCGTTCTTGCGCACCTGGAAATGCGCCTTCCACAGGCTGCCGTTGAAATCGATGGGCAGCACGGATTCAAAATAATCGCCGCGCTGCGCTTGCGGCGCGCGCGGCGCCGTCATCGAGCCGTCGTCGTTGAACAGCAGACGGTCGGTCTTCTCGATCACCAGGCGGCGCTGTTCGACATCGGTGCTGCCGTCCGCGTACAGGACCAGGTGCACCTGGCGCACCGTCATCTCGTCGATCGCCCCCTGCACCAGCTTGGACACGCTGAAGCCGATGCCGACCGATCCCAGGTACGCGGCGCGGCGCGCGGCGACATCGTCGAGCGACATGTTGCGGCGGTAGACCGGCAGCCGTATCGCCAGGCCGATGTGCGGCGTCGGGCCGTTGACCACGATGGGCAGCCCCGACGCGCCAACCTGGCCGCTGTCGCGCGATGCCGCCAGGGCCTTGTCCTGCGCCGGATTGAACGCCAGGTCGGCGCCCATTTTTTCCCGCTGCATCGAGGCCGGCTCCAGATAGGTCAGCACCGCGTAATGGGGGCGGCGTCCGGCCGGCTTGATGTCGAAGCCGGGAAAGCCGTCGGCGCGCACGCCGGCGACAAAGGCGTCGCGCTGGGCGTCGGTGACCAGCGGCGCCCAGGTCACCGCCTCGATCGCCGGAAAATACCGTGGGATATCAAGGTTGGCCACATACTGATGAAATTGCTGGCGACTCAGGCTGTCGGTGGTCTGAAACAGCGACACCAGCCCGCGCGTCAGGTCCGAATAGGACTTGATGCGGGCCGAGATGCCGTACTGCGCGCTGCGCGCCAGGTTCTCGAAACGCTGGGCGGCGGCGGCATCCACGATGCGCGACGCGGCGCCGGCCAGCACCGCGCCGACCGCCAGGGCCAGCGCGATGCCGGCCGTCCAGAACAGCAGGCGCGAACCGGCGACCTTCTTGGGCTTGTTACCCGTTTTCAGCATGCGCCGCCACCGGTGGGATTTTGGGATAATTTTGCATCACAGCAGCATACTATTAATGCCGCGCGGGAACCAGTGCAAGAATTGGTTAGAATTCAGAGCGATAAATCGTCACTATTGAAGGGAACCTTATGCGCTAAGGCGCGCTCTAAATGATGAGTCTGTTGTTCAGGAGTTCATCATGCGCGCTATTCCCATAATAATTTTCCTGGGAACTCTCAGTGCCCTGCCGCATGCTAGCCATGCCGGCATTGCCGACCATCAGGAGTTCGAGGCCGTGCTGGTGGCGCCATTCCGGGCGGACGCCGCCGGCGGTCGCACGCTGCGGCTGCACTTTTCCGCACCGGGAGCGCAGCAGACGCGCACGCTGCGCTGGCGACTGGAACTGCTGGCGCCGGACGGCCGCCGCATACGCTTGTGGCACAAGCAACAATCGTTGACCGATACACCAGTCGACGTGGCGATACCGTGGCGCCCCCAGCCCGGCCTGCGCAGCGGCATCTACCGGTTGCGGCTGCGGGCGCGCGTCGACAACGAGCCCGACATCGAGCAAAGCTGGGAGGCCGCGGTGGGCCGGGCCGCGGTCAGACCTGCCACTTCCCTGGCGCCATCGCTGGCCGCGGCCGCGCCGGACGCCCTGCCCTACGCCGTCCACCTCGGCAACCTGCACAGCCAGACCAACCACAGCGACGGCGGCGGCGCGCTGGACCATTGCGACGGTGCGCAGCCGCCGCAAAGCGCCGCGCTCGGCCCGTCGGACGCCTACGACTACGCGCAGCGGCATGGCCTGCGGTTCCTGATGACGTCCGAGCACAATCATATGTACGACGGCTCGGACGGCACCAACGCCGGCGCCGACCGGGCCGCCGCGCTGGCCCTGTACCGCAGCGGCCTGCAGAAGGCGGCGGACTGGAACCGGGAGCACCCGGATTTCCTCGCCATCTACGGCCAGGAATGGGGCGTCATCAACCATGGCGGCCACCTCAACATACTGAACAGCAACGAACTGCTGGGCTGGGAGCGCAATGCCCAGGGCGAGTTGCTGGCAGACGCCGAAACGCCGAAAGGCGACTACGCCGGCCTGTACAGCCTGATGCGCGCGCGCGGCTGGGCGGGCCAGTTCAACCATCCGCAAAACGACCAGTTCGCCGTCGACGGCAAGCCGCTGGCGTGGACGGCGGACGGCGACGAGGTCATGCTGCTGTGCGAAGTGATGAACAGCAGCGCCTTTTCCACCCGTGAAGACGAGGGCGAGCCCCATTTGAGCAACTACGAAGCCGCCTGCAACAAGCTGCTCGAGGCCGGCTATCACCTGGCCTTCAGCAGCAACCAGGACAACCATTGCGCCAACTGGGGCGCGGCGTACGGCAACCGGACGGGCGTGCTGCTGGAGCGCGGCGTGGCGCTGGACAACGACAGCCTGCTGGCCGCGCTGCGCGCGCGTCGCGTATTCGCCACGATGGACAAGCATGCCCAACTGCTGTTGACCGGCAACGGCCATCCGATGGGCGAGCGCTTCCGCAATCGCGGCAAACTGACGCTGCAAGTCCGCTACACCAGCGGCAACGGCCACAATCCCGCCGCGATCGCGCTGTTCCAGGGCGTGCCCGGACGCAACGGCACGGTGACCAAACTGGGCGCAAAAACCAGGACCGTCGTCACGCCGGCGGCCGGCGAACATTTTTACTACGCACGGGTGACACAGGATGATGGCAAAATACTGTGGAGTGCGCCAATATGGGTCAGCCAAGCCGGTCGCTGAGCCCAGCAATCGTGCGCTACGGAAAATTTAATTGCAGTAGTCTTCCTTTGACGAAAAAAATCTGACGCGCCGATTGTCAAATTGATAAAATGGGATAATTACTACCAGCAACTTTGTAACTACCCTCCACTACCTCAACCGTCCAGCCCGCCGTGCCGATCCCTAAAGTCCTCCTCGTCAATGACGATCCGGCCAGCCTGTATGCGCTGGAGAGCCTGCTGGCCGACGCCGTCGACCAGCATCAGTATCAATTGATCACCGCAGCTTCCGGCAAGGAAGCGCTGCGCCAGGTGCTGCTGCACGAATTCGCCGTGATTTTGCTCGACGTCAGCATGCCCGGCATGGACGGTTTCGAGACCGCCGAGGCGATCCACTCCCATCCGCGTTCGGCGGGCGTGCCCATCATCTTCATCACCGCGCACTACGCCGACGAAATCAACCGCCTGAAGGCTTACCAGAAAGGCGCGGCCGACTACCTGTTCACGCCGGTGATCCCGCAAATCCTGCAGGCCAAGGTGGCGGTGTTCGTCGAGATGACGAAGAAGAATATCCAGCTGCGCAAAAACCGCGACCAGTTGGCCAAGCTGAACCAGGATCTGCGGGTGCAGCGCCTGCAGGACCTGGAGCGCATCAACGCCGAGCTGGAACAGGAAATCAAGGAACGCAAACTGGCCGAGCAGCGTGCCCACGAGCTGTCGATCCGCGACGCGCTGACCAACCTGGTCAACCGCCGCGCGCTGATCCAGCAGCTCGAGCACGCCGTGGCGACGTCCGACCGCAGCGGCGATGGGTTCGCGCTGCTGTTCCTCGATCTCGACAAATTCAAGCAGATCAACGACACCTTCGGCCATGAAGCGGGCGACGAGCTGCTGCGCCAGGTCGCGGCGCGGCTGACGGCGGCGGTGCGCGTGGCCGACGTGGTGGCGCGGCTGGGCGGCGACGAGTTCGTGGTGCTGATCGAAGGCCGCGCGGCGACGGGCAATGCGGCGCGCGTGGCGCAGAAAATCGCGATGGCCTGCGCGCTGCCGTTCGACATCGGCAGCCAGCGCCTGAAGACGGCGGCCAGCATCGGCATCGCGATCTATCCGCAAGACGGTGCCGACGCCCAGACGCTGATGAAGAACGCCGATACGGCCATGTACCACGCCAAGCGGCATGGCGCCGGGCCGGTGCAATTCTTCCACGAGGCGCTCAACGAACGTGAGCGCGAACGCGAACGATGGACGCTGGAGCTGCGCAAGGCGCTGGCGGCCGACCAGCTGGAACTGCGCTACCAGCCGCAGATCGACATCAAGGCCGGCCGCACGACCGGCGCCGAGGCGCTGCTCTACTGGCACCATCCCGACCGCGGCTTGCTGGAAGCCAGCCAGTTCCTGCCGCAGGTGCAGGAACGGGGACTGCTGGAGCGTATCGATACCTGGGTCGTGACGCAGGCCGGCGCGCAGGCGGCGCTGTGGCAGGCCTCGGCCGGCGCCCTGCCCGGCGGCGAGCCGCTGTGCATCTGGATTCCGCTGGCCGCGCCGCAGCTGAACGCCGAACTGCTGCAAGTGCTGTTGCCGGCGCTGCGCAAGCACCAACTTGCGCCGGGCAGCATCGGCCTGGAACTGAACGAAAAACTGCTGCTCGGCGCGGCCGAACCGCTGGCGGAACTGCTGCAACAGCTGCACACGGCCGGCGTGCGCACCGCGCTCGACGACTTCGGCAGCGCGCGCTCCTCGCTGGCCGCCTGCAAGCGCTGGCAACTCGACACGCTGAAGATAGACCGCGCGTTTGTCCACGCCATCGGCAACAACGATGGCGGCACCGACATCGTCGCCGCCGTCATCCACCTGGCCCGCGCGCTGTCGATGCGGGTGGTGGCGCTGGGCGTGGACGACAGCCGTCAACTGGAAGTACTACAATCACTCGGCTGCGACAGCTGCCAGGGCGATTTATTCAGCCCGCCGCTTGCGGCTGCGGGTTTGCTGGAACATGCCGACGCCGCACAGCCGGATGGCACACCGATCACCACCACCACCGTTCCCTCCTAATTAACGAGGACTAGCCGATGAATAATATGACCGACATGGGCGAGCAGCTGGACGCCAAGCTCTTACTGTCCACCCTGATGGCGTTGAAAAAAGGCGACTTCACCGCCCGCATGCCGTCCGACTGGACCGGCATGGCCGGCAAGATCGCCGACACGCTGAACGAAATCATCGAAACCAAGGAAAAAATGGTGCGGGTGGTGACGGACGTGAGCCGCGTGGTGGGCCGCGAAGGCCGCCTGACGCAGCGCGCGCAGGTGCCCAATATGTCCGGCGGCTGGGCCGCTATCGTCAGCGCCGTCAACGCGCTGATCGACGACCTGGTGCGGCCGACCACCGAAATGGCGCGCGTCATCGGCGCCGTGGCGAAAGGCGACCTGTCGCAGACCATGGCGCTGGAGGTTGACGGCGTGCCGCTGAAGGGCCAGTACCTGCGCGCGGCCACCACCGCCAACACCATGGTGGAGCAGTTGTCCTCCTTCTCGTCGGAGGTGACGCGGGTGGCGCGCGAGGTGGGTACCGAGGGCAAGCTGGGCGGCCAGGCGCAGGTGAAGGGCGTGGCCGGCACGTGGAAGGACTTGACCGACTCGGTCAACTCGATGGCGGGTAACCTGACGTCGCAGGTGCGTAACATCGCCGAGGTGACCACCGCCGTGGCCAACGGCGACTTGTCGAAAAAGATCACGGTGGACGTGCGCGGCGAGATCCTGCAGCTGAAGGACACCATCAACGTGATGGTGGACCAGCTGCGCTCCTTCGCGTCGGAGGTGACGCGGGTGGCGCGGGAGGTGGGCACCGAGGGCAAGCTGGGCGGACAGGCCTACGTGCCGGGCGTCGGCGGCACATGGAAGGACTTGACCGACAACGTCAACTTCATGGCCTCCAACCTGACGGGCCAGGTGCGTAACATCGCGGCGGTGACCACCGCCGTGGCGAATGGCGACTTGTCCAAGAAAATCACGGTGGACGTCAAGGGCGAGATTCTCGAACTGAAAAACACCATCAACGTGATGGTGGACCAGCTGTCCTCCTTCGCATCCGAGGTGACGCGGGTGGCGCGGGAGGTCGGCACCGAGGGCAAGCTGGGCGGCCAGGCGCAGGTGAAAGGCGTGGCCGGCACGTGGAAGGACTTGACCGACTCGGTGAACTCGATGGCGGGTAACTTGACGGGTCAGGTGCGTAACATCGCGGACGTGACCACCGCCGTGGCCAACGGCGACTTGTCGAAGAAGATCACGGTGGACGTCAAGGGCGAGATTCTCGAACTGAAAAACACCATCAACGTGATGGTCGACCAATTGAACTCCTTCGCTTCGGAAGTGACGCGCGTGGCGCGCGAGGTGGGCACCGAGGGCAAGCTGGGCGGCCAGGCCAACGTGCCCGGCGTGGCCGGCACATGGAAGGACTTGACCGACGGCGTAAACTCGATGGCGGGTAACCTGACCGGTCAGGTGCGCAACATCGCCGACGTGACCACCGCCGTGGCCAACGGCGACCTGTCGAAAAAGATCACGGTGGACGTCAAGGGCGAGATTCTCGAACTGAAAAACACGATTAACGTGATGGTGGACCAATTGTCCTCCTTCGCGTCGGAAGTGACGCGGGTGGCGCGCGAGGTGGGCACCGAGGGCAAGCTGGGTGGACAGGCCTACGTGCCGGGCGTCGGCGGCACATGGAAGGACTTGACCGACAACGTCAACTTCATGGCCTCCAACCTGACGGGCCAGGTGCGTAACATCGCGGCGGTGACCACCGCCGTGGCGCGCGGCGACTTGTCGAAGAAAATCACGGTGGACGTCAAGGGCGAGATCCTGGAGCTGAAAGACACCATCAACGTGATGGTGGACCAATTGTCCTCCTTCGCGTCCGAGGTGACGCGGGTGGCGCGCGAAGTGGGTACCGAGGGCAAGCTGGGCGGCCAGGCCAACGTGTCCGGCGTGGCCGGCACGTGGAAGGACTTGACCGAGAACGTCAACCAGCTGGCGGCAAACCTGACCAACCAGGTGCGCGCGATCGCCGAGGTGGCGACCGCCGTGACGCGCGGCGACTTGTCCCGTTCCATCCAGGTGGAGGCGCGCGGCGAGGTGTCCTACCTGAAGGACAACATCAACGAGATGATCCGCAACCTGAAGGACACCACGTTGAAGAACGCGCAGCAGGACTGGCTGAAGACCAACCTGGCGCGCTTCACCCGGCTGCTGCAGGGCCAGCGCGACTTGCAGGCCGTGACCAAGCTGATTCTGTCCGAGCTGGCGCCGCTGGTGTCGGCGCACCACGGCGTGTTCTACATGATGGACTCGCAGGAGTCCGACGCCCGCCTGCGCATGATCGCCAGCTACGGCTACCGTTCCAGCCGCAAGCTGCCGACCTCCTTCCTGCCGGGCGAAGGCCTGGTCGGACAGTGCGCGGTGGAGAAGGTGCGCATCTGGCTGACCGACGTGCCGCGCGATTACATCGTCGTCTCGTCGGGACTGGGCGCGGCGCCGCCGACCAACATCGTCGTGCTGCCTATCCTGTTCGAGCAGCAGGTCAAGGCGGTGATCGAGATCGCCTCGCTGGACCGCTTCACCGAGACCCACCTGTCCTTCCTCGACCAGCTGATGGAATCGATCGGCGTGGTGCTCAACACCATCGAGGCCAACAGCCGCACCGAGTCGCTGCTGACGCAGTCGCAGTCGCTGGCGCAGGAACTGCAGCAGACCAACCAGGAGCTGGCGGAAAAAGCCCGCCTGCTGTCCGAGCAGAACATCGAGGTGGAACGCAAGAACCGCGAGGTGGAGCAGGCCAAGCTGGCGCTGGAGGAAAAAGCCACCCAGCTGGCGCTGTCGTCGAAATACAAATCCGAGTTCCTGGCCAATATGTCGCACGAGCTGCGCACGCCTTTGAATTCGCTGCTGATCCTGGCGCAGCAGCTGGGCGACAACCCGGACGGCAACCTGTCGGGCAAGCAGGTGGAGTTCGCGAAAACCATCCACGGCTCCGGCTCAGACTTGCTGACGCTGATTAACGACATCCTGGACCTGTCGAAGATCGAATCCGGTACCGTGACGCTGGACGTCTCCGAGTACCGCTTCCAGAATCTGCGCAACTACGTCGACCGCACCTTCCGCCACATGGCCGAGGCCAAGCACCTGGGCTTCTCCGTCGAGCTGAAGGAAAACCTGCCGACGGCGATGATGACCGACACCACGCGCCTGCAGCAGGTGCTGAAAAACCTGCTGTCGAACGCGTTCAAGTTCACCACCCACGGCCAGGTCTCGCTGGTGATCGGCATGGTCAGCAGCGGCTTCTCCAGCGACCACCCGAACCTGCTGCATGCGGACGCGGTGCTGGCCTTCGCCGTGTGCGACACCGGGGTCGGCATCGCCGCCGACAAGCTGCAGCTGATCTTCGAAGCGTTCCAGCAGGCCGACGGCTCCACCGCCCGCAAGTACGGCGGCACCGGCCTGGGCCTGTCGATCTCGCGCGAACTGGCACGCCTGCTGGGCGGCGAAATCCGCGTCGAATCGGTGGTCGGCAACGGCTCGACGTTCACGCTGTTCCTGCCGTACAACCGCGCCGGCTTCATCAACTACGACATGGGCCGCCAGCCGCAGGTGCGCCTGCCGATGCCGGCGCCGCAGGTGGTGTACTCGCCGCCGCACTACGAACTGGCGGCGGCCGGGCATGACGGCGGCAACATCAACGCCCTGTCGGAGCTCGACGCCGACATGGAGGAATACGGCGGCAGCGACGACCGCGGCCTGGTGGCGCCGGGCGATCCGTCGGTGCTGATCATCGAGGACGACGAGCGCTTCTCCAAGATCGTGCTGGACTACGCGCGCGAGAAGAACTTCAAGGGCATCGTCACCATGCAGGGCGATTCGGCCCTGAGCCTGGCGCGCGACTACCTGCCGTCGGCCATCCTGCTCGACCTGGACCTGCCGGACATCGACGGCTTCACCGTCCTCGATCGGCTCAAGCGCGATCCGAGCACCCGCCACATTCCGGTGCACGTGATGTCCAGCCTGCGCGAGCGCGAGCGCGCGCTGCGCCTGGGCGCGATCTCCTACCTGAACAAGCCGATCAGCAAGGCGGTGCTGCTGGAGGAATTCACCCGCATCCAGAAGTTCCTGCTGGGCGGCAAACGCAGCCTGCTGGTGGTGGACGACGAACCGATGCAACGCGACTCCATCGTCGCCCTGATCGGCGACGCCGACCTGCACATCGTCGCCGTCGACACCGGCCAGGCGGCGCTGGACGCGTTGCGCGAGGCGCGCTTCGACTGCATGGTGCTGGACCTGACGCTGCCCGACATCAGCGGCTTCGACCTGCTCGACATCATCGGCAAGGATGAATCGCTGCGCGACCTGCCCATCGTGATCAACACGGCCAAGGAGCTCAATCGCAAGGAAGTGGCAAAGCTCAAGCGCTACGCCAAGACCATCGTCATCAAGGATGCGCGTTCGCCCGAGCGCCTGCTGGACGAGACGGCGCTGTTCCTGCACCGCTCGCAGGCCAGCCTGCCGGAGGCGCAGCGCAAGATGCTGGAGGAAATCCACGCGGCCGACGGCGGCCTGGCGGGACGCAAGGTGCTGATCGTCGACGATGACCTGCGCAACATCTTCGCGCTGTCCTCGCTGCTGGAGCGCCAGCAGATGCAGGTGTCGTTCGCCGAGAACGGCCGCGACGGCATCGAGGTACTGGAACGGGATCCGACCATCGAGATCGTCCTGATGGACATCATGATGCCGGAGATGGACGGCTACGACACCATGCGAGCGATCCGGCGCATACCGAAATTCAAGTCGCTGCCGATCATCACGCTGACGGCGAAGGCGATGAAGGGCGACCGCGATAAATGTATCGCGGCCGGCGCCTCCGACTACATCACCAAGCCGGTGGACGTGGCGCAGCTGCTGTCGCTGATGCGGGTCTGGCTGCACTGATGGCGGGTATGACTTCGCTGTTGGCCTCGTTGAAGGCGGTGCTGCGGCCGCCGCCCGAGGCGCGCCGCCACTCGCCGTCGTCGGTGGAGGAACTGGAACTTGAGCTGCTGCTCGAAGCCATGTTCCAGTGCCACGGCTACGACTATCGCGGCTACCAGCGCGACGTCGTGCGCCGCCAGGTGCAAGCGACCATGAAGCAGCTTGAAACGCCGACCATCTCGGCGCTGCAGGATCGCGTGCTGCACGATCCGCAAGCCTGCGGCGCCCTGCTGCGCCAGCTGTACGTGGAACCGGCGCTGATGTTCGACGACGCCGCCGAAGTGGCGCTGCTGCGCATGTCGCTCGGTGCGAGCCTGCACGGCACCCCGCTGCCCAGAGTGTGGCTGGCCGATTGCGCCGGCGCCCAGCAGGCCTGGACCCTGGCCATCCTGCTGGAGCAGGAACAGCTGGGCGAGCGCACCGAAATCTACGCCACCGTCTCCAGCGACGTGTTGCTGGCGGAGGCGCTCGACGCCAGCCTGCCGATGAACCGCCTGGGCGAGCTGCAGGAAAATTACGCGCGCAGCGGCGGCGTGGGCTCGCTGCTGGATTACCTGGAGGTCAGCGACGACCACGCGCGCGCGGTGCTGCTGCCGCGGCTGCGCAGCCGCATCACCTGGGCCCAGTACAACCTGGTGACGGACGCCTCGTTCAATGAATTCCAGATGATCATGGCCCGCCGCGCCCTGCCCGACTTCGGCCCGGCACTGCGCCAGCGCGCGCTGCGGCTGTTCGACGACAGCCTGGCGCAATCCGGCCTGCTGGTACTGGACCGGCCGCTGGAGGTGGGCAATCCGCTGACAGGCCGCTACAAGCCGGTGTTCCCGAGCCAGCCCTGGTACAAGCGCGTGGCTTGATACCCGGCTTGATACTTAATATGGCGTGGTGGCGCTGGGGCGCTCGGCGACGCGGTCGCGCCAGGCCTGCAAATGCTCCATGCCTTCGGCGCCGGGACGGAATTTCATCAGGCCGCGCGCAAACTCCAGCGCGCAGAACGCCGTGATATCGGCGATCGTGAAGCGCTGCCCGGCGACGAAGGGCTGCGTTGCCAGCGTGCGGTCCAGCCAGCGCGCGGTCTCGCGCATCTTCTCGCCTTGCGACGCGCCGAAGTCGGCAAACTGCGGTTGTTCCAGCATCGCCAGGCCCGGATGCGTGTGGCGCACGCAGTTGGCGATACCGAGGAACAGGTGCAGCTCGACGCGGCGATCGGTCATCTCGATGAAGGCGCGCTCGTCGAATCCGTCGCCCATCAGGTTGGGCTCGGGAGCATAGCCTTCCAGCCAGGTGCAGATGGCGCGCGTTTCGCACAGGATGCGGCCATCGTCCAGCTCCAGCGCCGGCACGCGGCCGAAGGGATTCTTTTCAAGGTACTCGGCGCTGCGGTTCTGCCCCGCGGCGAGATCGACCGTCACGTGCTCGATACCGGTCAGGCCTTTCTCGGCCATGAACATGACCACCCGGCGCGGGTTGGGTGTGCGTGGCGAAGTATAGAATTTCATTTCAGTCTCCTGTCTCTTGTTAGCCGCATCATAGCCGCATCATAGCTGATACGCGGTACATCGCTGTTACAGAGTGATACAAGATTGACATCGCGTGCCGTTACCTTTAGATTGCTACGCTGGCTCACGAGGCCACTAACATAAAAAGGACTAGACATGCAACGCAGCTTGATTTCGCTCGCCGTGATGGCGCTCATCGGCGTTTCCGCCGGCCTGACTTCCCCGATGGTTGCAGCCGCCCCCGCCACCAAGGCGGCCCAGGTGACTACCCAGTTACCTACCAATGCGGTGCCGACGCACTACGCCGTATCGCTGGTGCCGGACGCCGCCAACAGCACCTTCAGCGCCAGCGTGACGATCGCGCTCGAAATCAAGCAAGCCACCAATACCCTGACGCTGAACGCGGCCGACCTCAGGTTCAGCGCCGCCGCCATCAGCGCCGGCCCCGGCAAGCCGGCAGTGGCCGCCAGCGACATCGGCGTCGACAACGACAAGCAGACCGCCACCTTCAAGTTCGCCCAGCCGCTGGCCAAGGGCAGCTACCAGCTCAAGCTGGACTACACCGGCGTGATCGGCACCCAGGCCGCCGGCCTGTTCTCGCTGGACTACCAGAACGGCGGCGCAAAGAAGCGCGCGCTGTACACGCAGTTTGAAAACTCCGAGGCGCGCCGCGTGATCCCGTCGTGGGACGAGCCGAACTACAAGGCCACCTTCGCGCTGGAGGCCACCGTGCCGGCCGGCCAGATGGCCGTCTCGAACATGCCGGTCGCCTCGACCAGCAAGCTGGCCGACGGGCGCGAACTGGTGCGCTTCGCCACTTCGCCGAAGATGTCGACCTACCTGCTGTTCTTCGGCTTGGGCGAATTCGAACGCGCCAGCGCGGTCGAAAGCGGTGTCGAACTGGGCGTCGTGACGCAGAAAGGCTCGCTGGGCCAGGCCCAGTTCGCGCTCGATTCGTCGGTCGCCGTGCTGAAGGAATACAACGACTACTTCGGCGTCAAGTATCCGCTGCCGAAGCTGGACAACATCGCCGCGCCCGGCCGCAGCCAGTTCTTCGGCGCGATGGAAAACTGGGGCGCGATCTTCACCTTCGAATACGCGATGCTGCTCGATCCGCGCGTGGCCACGCAGTCGGACAAGGAAACCTCGTTCCTGGTGGCCGCGCACGAAATGGCGCACCAGTGGTTCGGCGACCTGGTGACGATGAACTGGTGGGACGACCTGTGGCTGAACGAAGGCTTCGCCTCGTGGATGGAGTCGCGCACCACCACCCGCCTGCATCCTGAATGGAAGTGGGAGCTGAAGGCCGTCGGCACGCGCGAACAGGCGATGGAGCGCGACGCGCTGGCCACCACCCATCCCGTGGTGCAGCACATCGCCACCGTCGAACAGGCCAGCCAGGCCTTCGACAGCATCACCTATCAAAAAGGCGAGTCGGTGATCCGCATGCTGGAAAACTACGTCGGCGACGAAGCCTGGCGTGCCGGCGTGCGCAGCTACATCGCCAAGCACGCCTATGGCAACACCAGGTCCGACGACCTGTGGGTTGAAGTCGAAAAGGC
This sequence comes from Duganella hordei, assembly GCF_040369125.1. Classification (NCBI taxonomy): domain Bacteria; kingdom Pseudomonadati; phylum Pseudomonadota; class Betaproteobacteria; order Burkholderiales; family Oxalobacteraceae; genus Duganella; species Duganella hordei. The sequence continues at coordinate 116,698 of NZ_BPWI01000010.1, read as the reverse complement.
CGCGCGCAAGCCGGTCACCGCCATCGCCCACGACTTCACGCTGCAGCCGGGCGTGCCGCTGATCCGCGTATCGGAGGCGGTCTGCAAGAACGGCAAGACCACCATCGCGCTGACGCAGGGCGAATTCAGCAAGGACCAGGAAAACAAGAAGCCGCTGAGCTGGCGCGTGCCGGTGATCGCCCAGACCATAGGCGGCACCACGGTACGCACCGTCGTCAACGGCGGCAAGGCCAGCATGACGCTGCCGGGTTGCGGCGCGGTGCTGGTCAACGCCGGCCAGAGCGGCTACTACCGCACGCTGTACGCGCCTAAGGCCTTCGCGGCGCTGGCCGGCAGCTTTGCCGGCATGAGCACCATCGACCAACTGGGCCTGCTGTCCGACACCTGGTCGCTGGGCATGGCGGGCCTGATGCCGGCTTCCGGCTTCATGGACCTGGCCAACACCGCGCCGGTCGACGCGGCGCCGCAGGTCTGGCAGAAGATCGCCGGCGTGTTGGCCAGCCTGCACGCCAGCTACGAAGGCAAGCCCGAACAGCGCGCCGCGCTGGACAAGTTCGCCCGCGCGCGCCTGGCGCCGGTGCTGGCCCGCATCGGCTGGACCGCAGCCAAGGATGAAGCGGCGCCGGTCGCCAACTTGCGCGAGACGCTGGTGTCGGCACTGGGCATGGTCGGCGACGAAGGCGTCGTGGCCGAAGCGCGCCGCCGCTACGCCGCCTCGGCCACCGACGCAGCCGCCATGCCGGCCGCGCTGCGCCGCCCTATCCTGGCGGTGATCGCGGCCAACGCCGACGCCGCGGCCTGGGACCAGTTGCACGCCGCCGCCCAGGAAGAGAAATCGACGATGATCAAAAGCGAGCTGTATGACCTGCTGGGCACCGCCAAGGACAAGGCGCTGGCGCAGCGCGCGCTGGAACTGGCGCTGACCGACGAAGGCGGCGCCACCACCGGCGCGTCGATCATCGGCCGCGTCTCCGGCCAGCATCCGGACCTGGCCTTCGATTTCGCGCTGGCCCACCGCGAGCAGGTCGAGAAGAAAATCGACGCCACCTCGCGCAGCCGCTACTTCCCCGGCCTGGGTGGCCGCTCGGCCGATCCGGCGATGATCGACAAGCTGCGCGCCTACGCCAAGGAGCATCTGCCTGCCGACGCCCAGGGCGACACCAAAACCGCGATCGCCTCGATCCAGTACCGCGTGAAAGTGCGCACCACACGCCTGCCGGAAATCGACGCCTGGCTGGCCAAGCACGGCTGATCGTTAAAAGAAGAGCAAAAAAAACCAGCGTCATCGTGAGATGATGCTGGTTCGAAAACGCTCGAAAGCGTGGGGATGTTCTGCGGTCCGGCGGCGATGGTGCCGCCTGGACGAATTCTGTGCCGGGCTTGAACGAGTCCGGCAACCGGGCGCGAGGCTGAACCACGCGCTACAGGTGTTACTGTGCCAGCTATCGTCGGCCACAGGCTTAGGACTTCATTAAGGTTGGAATTCTGGAAGGATGGTGCCGGTGTTTCAGGCCACCGGCGAGCCTGCTGAGTCATGCTTTGTGAAATCCCGTGCCTGCTTGGGCACGGCGACCAGCTGGAGCACGCTGGGACCAGCGACACGCATCATAATCGGGCTATATGACGGCCAAATGACCACGGGTACAGGACGCATGAACATAAAAATCTCCCTGCAAGTAATGTTGCTGTGCAGCTTGCTGGCCGCGTGCAGCCAGCTGCCGGCGCCGCCCCCGTCCGCCCCCGCGCCAGTCCCCAGTCAGCCCGCCGCAACGGCACCGGCGCCGGCCGCCGTTGCCAAGCCGGCCGGGGCCAGCGTCAAGCCCCCTACGGCAGCTGCGACCGCGACCGCTCCCCTGCTGCATATCGACCCGGCGCAATCGCTGATCGCCGTCACCGTGCGGCGCGGCGGCATGCTGGCGCGGCTGGGCCACGATCACCTGGTGGCCGCCCGCACCGTCAGCGGCACGGTCGCGCCGGCGCAAAACCGCGCCGACTTCCAGTTCCGCCTGGACCAGCTGACGGTGGACGAAGCCCCGCTGCGCACCGCCGCCGGCCTGGAAAAACAGCCGTCGGCCGACGCCATCGAAGGCACCCGCACCAATATGCTGACCAAGGTGCTGGACGCGGGACGCTATCCGCTGGTCGCGGTGCACGCCGAGCGCGGCGCGCCCGGCCAGCCGCTGCAGACCACGATCACGCTGCACGGCGTCAGCCGCACGCTGGCGATCCCGGTCGACATCCGCGTCAATGCCGGGGTCATGACCGTCACCGGCGCCGTCAACCTGAAGCAAAGCGACTTCGGCATCGTGCCGTTCTCGCTGATGGGCGGCGCGCTGGCCGTGCAAGACCAGCTGGAACTCAAGTTCACGCTGGTCGCGCGATAAACAAAAAAAAAAGCCCGCAGCACAAAAAGGCGCGGGCCAAAGGTTTTTCAAATCGGGAGAGACTTGAAAGAGCAAAGCCAGTTTCGCAGTGCAGCATTACGCCCTGATGACATACGCGCCCATGTACGAACTTTTTTTGCTTTTTTTCAGCGACTGACGATCAGCTTCAGTCCCAGCCCGACAAATATGGTGCCCGCCACGCGGTCCATCCACGCGCCCGCGCCGGGATGGCGGTTGATCCAGGCGCCGACGGCGCCCGAGAAATAACCCAGCAAACCGAACAGCACCACGCCCTGGGCCGTGAACAACAGGCCCAGTTGCGCGGTCTGCCAGCTGGCGTCGCCCCGCTCGGCCACCACGAACTGCGGCAGGAACGACAAGAAGAACAGCACCACCTTGGGATTGACGGCGTTGGCGAACAAGCCCTTGCCAAACAACCTGCCCAGGCTCTCGTCCGGCAGGCCGGCACCCTCGACGCGCGCGCCGCCGCGGCTGCGCAAGGCGCCTATGCCCAGCCAGATCAGGTAGGCGCCGCCGACCAGCTTGAGCGCGCCGAACGCCAGCGGCGAGGCCTTGATCAACGCACTCACGCCCAGCGTCGCCAGCAGCGTATGGCTCAGGCAACCGAGCGCGCAGCCCAGGCCGAAAGCCATGCCCTGGCGGCGGCCGCGCGACATGCCGACGCTGAGCACCATCAGGTTGTCCGGCCCCGGCGACAGCGTGATCAGCAGCGCGGCGCTGAGGAAACCAATAAATTGTTCTGGGGAAATGAGCATGGTCGCTATCCTGTGGCGCAAAGCCGCCATCTTACCTGACGCGCGACAGCGCTTGAAGCAGGCCCGACAGTCAATTTTTGTCTAAAACAATAAGTTCTCGTTTAAAATACAAAAAACAACTTTTTCCAGACCCGCGGCCCTCGGAAACCAATGACTAAAGCGAGCGAGATGTCCTGCGGCCTGCCACGCGGCTTACTATTCTTGCTGCTGGCCGTGCTGATGTGGTGGCAGGCGCCGGCTCAGGCCCAGCCGCAAGCCGCTCCCATCCCCCTGAACAGCGCCAGCGTCGACCTGGCCGTGCAAGGCAAGCTGTTCCACGACGACGACGGCCAGGCCTTCCCCGTCACGGCCGGCGGTCTGCCGGCCATGCTGGCGCAGCTGAAGCCGGCCGCCAAGGTCGACCTGCTCGGCGGCAGCTACTGGCTGTATGCCGAGCTGCGCAACGACAGCCGCCAGGCGGCCTGGGTCATCGATCCCAACGACACGCTGATCGACATGGTCGATATCCAGGTCTACGGCGCCGACGGCAGCACCCGCCAGATGCTGACCGGCTATCGCCAGCCGCATCCCTACCTGCTGCATTACGGCAGGGACGTCGAGCTGCAGCCGGGCCAGCGCTACCAGGTGCTGATACGCTTTTCCAGCCCCTACTATGCCCGCACGCCGGTCATGTCGGTGCTGCCGCGCGGCGCCTACCAGCAACTGGTGGCGCGCGAAAACGTGCTGATCATCGGCTCCATCGGCGCGCTGCTGGCGCTGACCGTGTTCAACTTCTTCATCTACTCGATCACCCGCGACCGCTCGTCGCTGTACTACTCGCTGTACGTGCTGTGCTACGCCGTCGCCTGGGGCATGACCTTCCACATGTCGGCCGACCTGTTCGGCTGGCACAACCTGCACTGGCACTACGTGCCGTTCTTCCTGCTGCCGGTGCTCAGCACGCTGTTCTACACCACCTTCCTGCGCCTGAAGGAGCACGCGCCGCGGCTGTACGCGTTCAGCCGCGTCAACATCGTGCTGCCGCTGCTGACGCTGCCGAGCTGCTTCTTCTTCCTCAGCTACGCGCACACCATCGCCACCATCGTCATCTCGATCTGGATGACGATGGCGCTGGTCAGCGGCATCGTCGTCTGGCGGCGCGGCTACTATCCGGCGCGCTTCTTCGTGCTGGGCTTCGTGGCGCTGATGGTGCCCGGCCTGTTCATCCTGCCGGCCAACGTCGGCCTGATCCCGGCGCTGGTCACCAACGCCCAGCTGTTCACGCTGCTGGGCGGCACCTTGGACGGCGTGCTGCTGGCCTTCGCGCTGGCCGACCAGATCCGCCTGCTGCGCAACACCCTGGAGCAGCGCGTGCAGGAGCGCACCGCCCAGCTGAGCGAAGCCAAGGAACATGCGGAAATCGTCAGCCGCCACCGCATCGATTTCCTGTCGGCGATGAGCCACGACATCCGCACGCCGCTGGCCGGCGTGATCGGCATGATCAAGTTCGCCATGCGCGACCAGTCGGTGAACGGCAGGACCGAGGAGTATCTGCGCATCGGCCTGCAGAACAGCGAGTCGCTGCTGGCCATCCTCAACGACATCCTCGATTTCTCCAAGATCGACGCCGGCCGCCTGTCGATAGAAACCGTGGACTTCGACCTGATCGCGCTGGTCGACGACGCCATCGGCATCCTGCAGGGCCAGGCCGACGCCAAGAGCCTGCTGCTGCGCTGCGACCTGGCGCTGGACCTGCCCCGCTACGTGCGCGGCGATCCGACCCGGCTGCGCCAGATCCTGCTTAACTTGATGGGCAACGCGATCAAGTTCACCGACCGCGGCGAAGTGCGGCTGGACGCCTCGTCGCTGCAATCCGTCGACGGCCGCACCAGCGTCAGCTTCGACATCAGCGACACCGGCCCCGGCATCCCGGCCGACTCGTTGCCGCGCCTGTTCCAGAAGTTCGAGCAGGCCGACCATTCGACCACCCGCCGCTACGGCGGCACCGGCCTGGGCCTGGCCATCTGCAAGGAGCTGGTGGAGCTGATGGGCGGTTCGATCGCGGCCGAAAGCCGGGTCGGCGTCGGCTCGACGTTCAGCTTCACGCTGCCGCTGGCGCCGGGCATCGCGCCGGTCATCGATCCGGCCAGCCTGCCGCGCAAGGACCATCACGCCTACCGCCTGCGGGTGCTGTGCGCCGAGGACGTGCGCACCAACCAGATCATCGTCAGCACGCTGCTGGAGAACATGGGCCACGATATCCGCGTGGTGGAAAACGGCCTGCAGGCGTTGCACGCGCTGAGCACCGCCGCCTACGACCTGGTGCTGATGGACGGCCGCATGCCGATGATGGACGGCGAACAGGCCGCGCGCCTGATCCGCAGCGGCGGCAGCGAGGACTACCGCGTGCTCGACCCGGGCATCCCGATCATCGCGCTGACCGCCAACGCCAGCGACCATGACCGCGCGCGCTACCTGGCGGTGGGCATGGACGGCTTCCTCAGCAAGCCGGTCGACGAGCGCCTGCTGTACGACCAGATCGAGAAGACCATCGCCCAGCACCTGAGCCGCGGGCGTCCGCTGCGCCCGACCGACGCCGCGCGGCTGGCGGCGGCGCGCAGCGAGGCGCTGGACCAGCAGTTCGGCGTGGCGCCGTCCGCCGACAAGCGCGCCGACCCGTCGACGGTGCAGATCATGCCGCTGGCCGGTCTGTCGTACGCGCACATGCAGCGCATCACGCAAGCCTTCCTGGACGAGGCCCCGCGCCGGCTGGAGACGGCGCGCGCCGCCATCGGCGCCGGCAACTCCAGCGCGGCGGCGGCGGCGATCCACGCGCTCAAGGGCAGCGCCGGCTACCTCAGTTCCACGCATCTGCACACGCTGTGCGCGGAACTGGAAAAGGCGGCGGCGGCCGGCGACCTGGCCGGCGTGGTCGACATGCTGCCGGGCGTGGAAGCGGCGCTGGACAAGGCCTGCAACGACCTGCGCCGCGCCGCCATCGATAACGGCGGGGACGGCGACGCGCCGCAGCGCGCATCGGCCGGCTGACCCGGGCCGCCGCCAGCAGACTCCGGCGGTTTACGGGACAATGACAGTCTAGGTCATCATCTCCCCGTAACCATATGTCGACAGCCAGCATCGCAGATACCGCAACCACCCTGGCCGAGCGCGACGGCTTGCCGCCCGCCGCGCGCCGCCTGGCCATGTTGTCGGTCGCCATCGGCGTCGGCATGACCGCGCTGGACACGTCCATCGCCAACACCGCCCTGCCCGCGATGGCCGAGCAACTGCGCGCCACGCCGGCGGCCTCGGTCTGGATCGTCAACGTATTCCAGCTGGCGATGGTGGCCACGCTGCTGCCCTTCGCCGCGCTGGGCGAGGCGCTGGGCTTCCGCCGCGTTTTCGTCTTCGGCCTGTGCCTGTTCACCGCCGCCTCGCTGGCGTGCGCGCTGGCCTGGTCGCTGCCGTCGCTGGTGGTGGCGCGCCTGCTGCAGGGCGTCGGCGGCGCCGCGCTGATGAGCGTCAACACCGCCATGCTGCGGGCGATTTATCCGGCCAGGCTGTTGGGACGCGGCTTCGGCGCCAATTCGCTGGTGGTGGCCGTGTCGTTCGCCGTCGGACCGACGGCGGCCTCACTGATCCTGTCGGTCGCGCCGTGGCCCTGGCTGTTCGCCATCAACGTGCCGCTGGGCGTGTTCGCCGTCTGGCTGGGCCGCAGCGCGCTGCCGCTGACGCCGCGCTCCGGCCACAAGATCGACGCCCTGACCGCCGTCTACAACGTGTTCGCCTTCGGCTTGCTGATCCTGACCTTCGGCGAAGGCGCGCACCTGGAGAGCTGGCAAAAGCTGGTGCCGGAGCTGGCCGCCACGCTGCTGTTCTTCTGGCTGCTGCTGCGCCGCCAGGCCGGCCACGCGGCGCCGATGCTGCCGGTCGACCTGTTCCGGCGGCCGCTGTTCACGCTGTCCGCGATGACGGCGGTGTGCACCTTCGCGGCGCAGGGGCTGGCCTTCGTCTCGCTGCCGTTTTATTTCGAGACCACGCTGGGCCGCTCGCCGATAGAAACCGGCTTCCTGATGACGCCGTGGGCGGCGCTGGTGGCGGTGATGGCGCCCATCGCCGGCCGCCTGAGCGACCGCTATTCGCCCGGTGCATTGGGCGGCATCGGCCTGGCCTTGCTGTCGTCGGGACTGGTGGCGCTGCTGACCATGTCCACCGGCGTCACCGCGTTCGACATCGCCTGGCGCATGGCCTGGTGCGGCATCGGCTTCGGCTTCTTCCAGGCGCCCAACCTGAAGGCCATCATGGGCAGCGCCCCGCCGCACCGCGCCGGCGGCGCCAGCGGCATCGTCGCCACGGCGCGGCTGATCGGCCAGGCCACCGGCGCCGCGCTGGTGGCCTACTGCTTCACGCTGTCGTCCACGCGCGGCACGAGCTATGCATTGATGCTGGCCGCCGCGTTTGCGGCCGCAGCCAGCATCGCCAGTTTTTCGCGGATGGCGGTCGGCGGCAAATGAGTTATTTTGGCCGCACCGGCCGCACCTCGGCGTCCGGCTTGCTCAGCCAGCCGCTGCGCAGCTGCCCGACCGCGATCGCCACCGACTGCGCCACGTTGCGCACCTCCTGCTGGAACGCCTGGTCGCGGTCCAGCACTTCGTGGCTTTCAGCATACGACTCGTAGTAGCCGACATAGCGGTCCAGCGCCGACTGCCTGCCCGCGTCGATCAATCCCATCCAGTCGAGCCAGTCGGCCAAGTTGCGCCGCACGCCTTCGATGCCGGCCACGTCGCCGTGCACCACCAGCCCGTAGGCGCGGCCCGCCAGATGCTTGGGATAGTCCCAGCCCGCCAGTTCCAGCGCCTTGGCTTCCTGCGCCTTCTTGCCGTGGGTGCTGCTCGGGTCGGGGTTGCCGCCGTCGGCGCACACCAGCCGGTCTATCATCAACTTCAGCACCGACGGCGCCTGGTACCAGTACACCGGCGTCAGGATGATGACGCCGTGCGCGGCCACCCACTTTTCGTAGATCTCCGCCATCCAGTCGTTGGTCTGGCGCTCGCCGTGGTTGGGATAGCAGCTGCAGGGCCAATGGCACAGCGGCATCGCGGTCGACACGCAGCCTTTGCAGGGATGGATGTGCAGGTCGTAGCTGGAGGTCAACAGGCTCAGGTCGAGCACGTCGGTTTCGATGCCGGCGCCGGCCAGCGTCTGCTCCGCCCAGCGCATCATGCGGAAGGTCTTGGATATCTCGCCGGGGCAGCTGCCGTCGTTGCGGGCGGCGCCGACGATCAGCAGCACGCGCGAGCGGCTGTTCGGATCCTTCTGGATTTTTTCGGCTGCCAGCAGGCGGTCGCGCGTGGCCTTCCATTCCACCGACAGCTCGTAGCCGGGATCGGCGAAGCCGGCGCCCGCCTTTTGCGTGACGGGCGCCTTGCGGCCGTCGCGGTAATTGGTCCAGGCGACCTCCTCGACTTGGGCCAGCGCCGTTTGCACCGGCCCGAAAGCCGGATCCTGGAACGAACGCATGAACTGCAGATGAAATTCGTCGCGGCCGAGCGGGGCCGGCGCCTGCCCTTCGCGTATCTGTGGCACGGTATCGGTCATGAAAGCCTCCATGGTAGCGCTCCAGATTGCCATGCATTCTTTACCCGCTCCGTACGCTGGCATACGGAACGCGCCGGCCTGCAAGCCTATCATGAGGTTCCGGCCACTCCCAGTGCCCGGAACGCCATCAAAGGAGAATCATCATGACCGAAGCAAGCAAATCCAGCGAAAAAGGCTTTAAACCCGGTGCCAACATGCCTGATGGAGACTACGACCCCGAGCAGGAGGGCATGAGCGAGAGCGGCAATCACGCCGCCGGCCATCCGGGCAACGACGCGCCGCCGCCGCAGCAGGGACGCATGCCTGCCCGTGCCGAGCAACCCTCGCGCGGCTACCGCCGCCCTTAACGCAGACGGCAGGCTGGCGGGATCAGAAGTCAGTCTCGCCTTCGATGACGGCCGGATGGCCGCTCATCGCGCGCGAGGTCTGCATGCCGGCCATGACCGCCGCCTCGACGCAGCCGGCGTTCAGGCCGGTCTTGATCCAGTCGCCGGTCAGGTACAGATTTGCGAACCCCGATTGATCCGTCGCCAGCCGGTACCTGGTGCTGTTCACCACCGACATCACGTAGCGCTCGGACGGATCGACATTGGCGCGCCAGTACTGGCTGTCGAAGCGCGCCACGCCGGTAGCCCCGCTGCCGTCGACCAGCCACTGCCACGGGAACGCGCCGACCGGCCCCGCCGCCGACCACAACGACGCGATCTGCTGACTCAACTGGTGCACCGCCCCCTCCTTTGCCACGGCCGCCATGCGCGCCGGGAAACCGCTGTCGCCGGCCGGCGGATAGCTCGCCACCGGCAGCGCGCTGCAGAAGTAGGACACGTTGCGCGGCTCCAGCCCGGCCGGCCAGTCTTCGCGGCACAGCAGCTGGTCCATCGGCGCCCAGGTATCGTAAGGCTCGGTGAACGCGCTCAGCACCGGTTGCTGGCCTTCGGGCTGATAACTCCAGCCCATCTGCGCCAGATCCTTGTCCAGCCAGACCTGGTAGGCCTGCGTGGCCACCGTCCGCACCTGCTCTGCGGTGGTGCGCAGCGCCGGGCTTTGCGCCAGCAACTGCGGACACAGGGCCGGCAGCGAACCGACCGAAATGCCGAACACCACCTGGTCGAAATCGACGCCGCGCCGCAAGGTCAGCACCGGCAGTTCCTTGTCGAACGCCTCGTGATAAACCTTCGGCCAGTCGCTCCAGTACGATTCCAGGTTGATGTCCTTCTGCTGCAGCAGCGCCGCCTGCGCGGGATCGATCTGTTCGTAATTGGGAACGCTCGGCCAGCACGCCAGGTCCTTCACGTCGACCAGCGGATCGTAGCCGGCGCCGGCCAGCTTGACCTGCTGCGTCATGCGGATGCTGCCGATCTGGCGCCCGTCCGGCACCAGCTCCTCGACCTTGTGGAAGAACTTGAACTTGACGCCGCGCGCCAGCAAGGCCTGGTACAGCGGCGTGAACACGGTATCGCCCATGCCCGCCTGCATCTTGAACATGATGCCGCCCTTGTAGGCCAGGCCGATGCGCGCCATCGCCCGCAGCAGCGTGCCGGCTTCGATATTCGGCTTGTCGAAGTCGCCGCCCTCGTAGGCGAACACCAGGTCGTAGAAGCCGCGCACCGGCGCCGAGTCAACGCAGTATTCCTGGTCGCCGCCGTGTTTCGTCAGCCAGGCGCGGAAATCGATGTCGTTGATGACGTCGAAGCCGTTGCGAATCACGCCGTCCTCGAACACGCCCTTCATCACCGTAATGCCCAAGTCCACGCAGATGAACAGGCGGCGGATATCGTCGCTGGCGTCGCCGTCGGCCTGCTCAACCAGGCCGCGATAGCGCGAACGCAGCTTGTGGCGCACACCCTCCATCACCCCGGCCAGCGCCAGGTGCTGGCCTTCGGTATGCGTTGCGGCGTCGGCCGACAGGTTGGCCACCATGCCGGACAAGCCGCTGGCCAGCAGCGACAGGTCTTCCAGCAGTTCGTGCGCGGATGAGCCGATGCCTTCGGCCACATGGCAGATCCAGTCCGGCAGCATGCCGGTATGGTGCGGATGCGGCGGCAGTTCCAGTTCGCTGGTCAGGTGGTCGAGGCTCTTGATCCATTGTTCGATCCAGCCGACCATCGCCACCGCCAGCTGCCACAAGGTGATCCGCTCGCCGCCCTCGCCCGGCTCCCCCGGCAGCGTCGGGAACACGATCGACCAGTTGTGCCACTGGTCGCCGACCTGCTCGGACAAGGCCACGTAGTCCTGCTGCTTGAAGGCGTCGCGCCATGTCGCCAGCGGCGCGCCGGGCGGGCGATCCAGGCTGGCGTAGGCGGCCTTGATCATCTTGAACGCGTTGCAGTAGAAACCGAACCAGATGTGCAGGCCGTGTTCCTCGATGCGCTGGCCGTACTGCGCGTTGCGCCCGCTGGCGCCCTTGCCGCCCAGCCGCCAGCCTTGCTGATAGACGGTGATGTCGTAGTTGTTCTGCCAGCCCGGCTGGTCGCTCAGATAGTAGGCGGCCGTCATCGAACCGACGCCGCCGCCGAGGATCACGACCTTCTGCGGCGACACGGAGGAATTGTCGATCAGTTCTTCGCCCGGCTGCGCGGTGAAATCGAAGTTCAGGTTGTACGGCAGGATGGCCGTTTGCGGTCCCAGTTGCAGACCCAGCGTCTCGTTGAGCTGGAAGCTGTCGAAGGCGTGCAGCACGCACTCGTATTCATAGCCCAGCAGTTTGCCGCTGTGGATGCGGTCGATGGTGGCCGGCGCGGCGAGGATGGCCTGGTACACCGCCTTCAGGCCGGCGCTGTCAGGGAACTGCTTGAGGAAGATCTGGTCGATGCGCGGGTTGCGCAGCAGCGAGATGATGTCGTCCCAGCCGGCGACGTCCATGTTGAAGAAGTCCGGGATCGACAGGAACAACTCGATCGCCTGCTCGATCAGATCGAGCACGCTGGTGACGGGCCTTTCAATGCCGGCCTTGCGCGTGGCGTTCACTTCCAGCAGCGGGTGCATGGCGATCCTGGTTTCCGGCGAAAACGGCTGGAATCCCTTGGCCGCGACCGAACAGCGCAGCGGCTCGGTGCCGGCCTGCGGAATCTCGTACTCGCACAGATACTTGGGGTAGCCGAACAATTCGCGGCCGTTAATCAGCGCCATCGCGTCGTCGACGAAGATGTGAGCCGGGTAGTAATAGAGGTGGGCCAGCTTGCCCTCGTCGTCCATGGCGCCGACCATGATCCAGGTGACGATGTCGATCTCGGTGATCCAGCCCTTGGCATGGTCGACCGGCGCCGCCGAATCGGCGTGGTTGACGCGGGTGAACGTCAGCAGCACATATGGCGAGATCGCGTTGAAGCGCATGCGCTGGCCGGCCACCTGGTTCAGCGTGCCGTCCAGCGTGGCCTGCAATTTGGCCAGATCGCCCTTGACGAAAAAGCCGTACATTTCGGAGTTTTTCAACTGCAGCGGCGAGTGCATCATCACCGAGCCGCCTTGATAGATGTATGAAGGTCTGGTTGCCATGCGCTGTGAGTCCCGGGAGTTCAACAGGATTATCAGTGTATGAGAAATCGGCGCCAAGTTGCTAAAAATAAATTGATTGACTTCGGTGTAGGATGGAGCCTGAGCCATAGATAAGGGGAAGTGACGCATGGGTCGCGATCATCATGAAATCCGCGCCTGGGTCCGCATGCCGTCGGAGCGCCGGCTGGACCTGCTCGACCCCACGCCCTTTGACTGGGAAGATTCGGACCTGGCGCTGGGACTGGCGCGCACCTACCGCTGGGGCGGCCACTCGGCATGGCCGCGTCCGTTGTCGGTGGCGCAGCATTCGCTGACGGTGATGCATTTGCGCGCGGCCGCCTGCACGGCGGTCGGCGTCGAACTGGCGCCGCTGGCCGCGCTGCGCGAGCTGCTGCACGATGCGGAGGAAGGCTTGCTGGGCTTCGATTGCGTCTCGCCGCTGAAGCCGTTCCTGGGCGAGGGTTTCAAGGCGCTGACGGTGCGGCTGGAGAACGCCGTCTTCCTGCGTTACGGCCTGCAGCACTGGACGCCGAAAGAGTATGCCGCCCACAAGATGGCCGACCGCCTGGCCGCCGCCAGCGAGGCCGTGCACGTGGTGGGATGGTCGGCGAAGGAAGTGCTGCAAACATTGAAGATCACGGTGCCGCCGCTGAACGACGATCCGCTGCAGGCGGTGTACGGCGGCTCGCCCTGGGAACCGTGGCCGCCGGCCCTGGCCAGCGAACGCTTCCTGGCAGAGCTCGACCGCCTGAAGGCGCTCAGCGCTTGAGTGTCCGATACTGCGGACCACGCCAACTGGACTTTTAGCGTGTAGGCAAGCGCATCGCTGGTGGGTACACTAGGCGCTCAAGCTAACCTTTGGAGTAACTCATGGCATTGCCCGATTCCGACCTGTCCGAACGCGCGAAACTGACGGCGCTGGCGCGCGCGCTGCGCGACTTGCACAAGCAGCTGATCCACGTGGAAACGCAGTACTTCGGCGCGGTCGGCAGCCCGCTGGAGCATTTGCAGCTGGTGGCCAACCATCCGCATTTCGCCTGGCTGCAGAAACTGTCCGGCCTGATGGCGCAGATGGACGAGCGCCTCGACGAACCGGAACCGATCTCCGCCGCCGATGCCGCCGCCTTCCGCAAAGCCATCGAAGCACTGATCGGCCCGTCCGAAGACGGCGACGCCGAGTTCCGCGCCAAGTACAACGCGCTGCTGCACGACGGACCGGATATCGTCATGGTGCATGCCGCGGTACGCAAATTACTGTCGACGCTATAAACCCGAACAAACCCTGTTTCTGAAGAAAAGCCGGTAAGCAACCGGATTTAAAGCGCTTTTTCCAGATATCCACATCAACTGTGGATAAGGTTGTGAATAACTGCCACTTGACAGCAGAGAACGCCTGTAACGGCGCGGGTTTGAACAAAATGCCTAATCCACAGGCAAAATATTTACCCAATAAAATCAAAGACTTACATCAAGGAAAATTCCAGCCCGGCGCATTTTTTCGAGACCTTGAAAAATATTTTTTTGTGCATAAGTAGGACTGGCGACACCTCGCACCGCCCAAGCAGGGAATCCTTTGACAAAAGTGCTGGCGAGGAATAGTGTCACTGTGAAGGTCCGCAATTCCCTTGTTCGACTTCTCGTGGGATCCATGCATGAACCAGAACGACGACGACACCGATTGGATGATAGAAGACGAGGCGCCGCCGGCCAGCCAGACCCAGGCCGGCAGCCCCAGCGCAACACCGGCGCCGCCGCCATGGCGGGTGCTGATCGTGGATGATGACGTCGATGTTCACGTGGTCACCAAATTCTCTCTCAGCAATGCCTGCTTCCAGGGACGCCGGCTCAGCTTCCTGCATGCCTACAGCGGCGAGGAAGCGCTGACCACGCTGCGCAATACGCCGGACATCGCGCTGGTGCTGTTGGACGTCATCATGGAAACCAGCGACGCCGGCCTGAACGTGGCGCGCCAGATCCGCGACACGCTGCACAACAACCTGGTGCGCATCGTGCTGCGCACCGGACAGCCGGGACAGGCGCTGGAACACAGCATCATCCTCGACTACGACATCAATGATTTCTGGTGCAAGACCGATCTGACCACGCGCAAGCTGTTCACCACGGTGATCTCGTCACTGCGCGCCTATTCCGGCCTGGAGGAGGCACACAAGCGCGAACTCAAGCTGCAGGCCGAACTGGACGAGGCACGCCAGTTGCTGGCCGCCGTCGACCAGCACGCGGTGATCATGACGCTCGACGCGCGCGGCAAGATCACCTCGGTCAACGACAAGTTCTGTGCAGTATTCCAGTACAGCCGGGAAGAATTGCAGGGCGCCGATCCGCGCCTGCTGCACGCGCCGCCCTACCCGCGCGACCAGTTGGCCGACGCGCTGAATGCGCTGAAGGAAGGTGAAGCGTGGACCGACGTGATCAACGCCTGGCGCCGCGACGGCACGGAAGTCAGGCTGCGCGCCACCGCCACCCGCAACGGCACGGGCACCCACGCCTCCTATATCATCGTCGCCAGCGTCCTGCAGGCGCTGAAAAAACCGCTCTAAGTAATGGATTGTTAAGCGTTTTTCCGGATATCCACAGACTTTGTGGATATCTATGTGGACAACCCCCTCTTGACAAGGCAGGAAGCCCGTACCTATGCGGGTTTCAACAAACTGCTCATGCAAAAGGCAATATCAAACCCCTTAAAAATCAAGGACTTAAGGTGTCTCACATTGTAGCAAGAAAACTTTTTAAAAGAATTCTTATCAACATGATTTGTGCATAAGTATACGTGGATCCCGTATGGAAGCAGGCTTAATGATGGATTTTTCGGCGCTGTTCGGGGTGTAATAGCACCCGTTCAATGACTTGCGGGTCGATGTTGTGCGACTTCATATATTCAATCGCGCACACGGTATTGAAACTGGACTGCACCAGGATGCCGCGGTCCACCACGGCACTGCATAGTTCATTGCTTCGTTGCTGAAGAAGTCCGGCTTGAGGGGAAACCTGGAGTAGCGAAACGTTCATCATGATCCTTGGCAAGAAGTTAAGGGCTTTGACCCTGATCAAATCACGTGCTAGTGGAGTATGAGCGAGACTAAAGCAAAGTCAATGTCAGCTTCCTATCATTTCAGGATTTAAATGTTTCCGGTCCCGTTACGAAGTCGTACGCATAGACACGCGGCAACACCAGCGCGATAATGCCGCATGACTTCCGCCCCGTCCCAGCCCCAGCCACGCCTCCGCCCCACCTCCCTGCTCGATCTGTTTCTTTCCTTCACCATTCTGGCGCTGCAGGGATTCGGCGGCGTGCTGGCCGTCGTCCAGCGTGAAATGGTCGAGCGCAAGCGCTGGCTGACGCAGGAAGAATTCATCGAGGAATGGGCGGTCGCGCAGATCATGCCCGGTCCCAACGTGGTCAACCTGTCGCTGATGATCGGCAGCCGCTACTACGGCTTGCGTGGCGGCCTGGTCGCGCTGGCCGGCATGCTGACCGTGCCGCTGCTGCTGGTATTGGTGCTGGCCGTGCTGCACTCCCATTTCGCCCACCACGTGGGCGTGGCCGGCGCCTTGCGCGGCATGGCGGCGGTGTCGGCCGGCATGATCGCGGCAACCGGACTCAAGCTTGCCTCCGCGCTGACCAGGCATCCGCTGCCGATGTGGCTGACCGGTGTCATGGCGCTGCTGTGCGTGGTGTTCGTGGTGCTGCTGCACTTGCCGCTGGCCTACACGCTGCTGATCCTTGGCGGCCTGGGCTACGCGCTGACCTACCGCAAGCTGAAGGGGAGCCAGCCATGAGCGACGCTCCGCTGCACCTGGTGCTGAGCCTGGGCGACTGGGTCAACCTGTTCGCGCATTACATGCTGCTGTCGCTGATGTCGATCGGCGGCGCGATTTCCACCACGTCCGAAATGCACCGCTTCCTGGTCGAGGAACATCACTGGCTGACGCAATCGCAGTTCAACGATTCGATCGCCATCGCCCAGGCGGCGCCGGGCCCCAACGTGCTGTTCGTCGCGCTGATGGGATGGAACGTCGGCCTCAACGCCGGCAGCTACACGGCGGCCCTGGCCGGCGTGGTGGTGACGATGACCGGCATCATGCTGCCCAGCACCACGCTGACCTACCTGGCGGCGCGCTGGGGCCATCAAAACCGTGAACTGCTGGGCGTGCGGGCCTTCAAGCAAGGCATGGCGCCCGTGGTGGTCGGGCTGATGGTATCGGTCGGCATCATCCTCGGCAGCGCGCACCGCGACTGGACCACCGACTGGCCGCTGTGGACCCTGTCGGTGGTGGCCGGCCTGATCATCTGGCGCACCCGCGTTCACCTGCTGTTGCTGCTGGCCGCGGGCGCGGTGCTGGGCTGGTTCCAGCTGGTCTAGTTACTTGTTCTGGTAGCCGCCGTAGTATTTCACGGGGCTCCAGTCCGGCTGCACTTCCGGCAGGGCCGGCGCGAGCTGCTTGAACTCCTGCGCCGCATACACCACCTTGCCGTTGACGATGGTCAGGCTGCTTTCGAGGTTCTTGATCTTTTCCACGTCCATCGAGAAATAATCCTGCGGCAGTATCGCCAGGTCGGCATACTGGCCCACGGCCAGCGTTCCCTTCAGCTTTTCCTCGCCGCTCATCCACGCGCTGCCCTGCGTCATCAGCTTCAGCGCCTGATAGCGGCTGAGCACGTCCTTGCGCTGCCACACGCTCAGGCCGCCGGCCGTCTTGCCGGTCACCGCCCAGTAGATCGACGGCCACGGCCCGTAGCTGCTGACGCGCGTGCCGTCCGTGCCCAGGCCGACCGGAATCTTCATCTCCAGCATCTTCTTAATCGGCGGCATCTGGCGCGTCTGCGCGCCGTAGCGCTTCCAGTACAGCTCGCCCTGGAAGTACATGCGGTTCTGCACCGCGATGCCGCCGCCCAGCGCTTTGACGCGCGCCAGTTGTCCGTCGCTGATGGTCTCGGCATGGTCGAAGAACCAGCGCAGGCCGTTCAGCGGCGTGTCTTTATTGACTTTTTCGATCACAGCCAGGTCGCGGTCTATGCTCTCGTCATAGGTCGCGTGGATGCGGAACGGCCAGCGGTTCTTGATCAGCAGCCGCAGCACAGGCTCCAGCTCGCTTTCCATCTGCGGCGGCATGTCCGGACGCGGCTCGAGGAAGTTCTCGAAGTCGGCCGCGCTCCACACCAGGTTCTCGCCGCCGCCCTCGGTGTTGTAGCCGTTGGCGTAGAACAGGTGGTCGTTCTTGTCCAGCTTGGTCAGCGTGAGCCAGCGCTGATAGTCTTCCAGCTCCTTGCCCGGCTTTTGCGCGAACAGGTAATACGAGGTGCGCACCGTCAACTTGCCGCTCTTGGCCAGCTCCAGGCTGACCGCGTAATCGTCCGGATAGGCCTGCCCGCCGCCGCCGGCGTCGATGACGCTGGTCAGGCCGAGGCGGTTCAGCTCGGTGTAATACTGCTGCGTCGAATTGAGTTGCTGCTCGCGCGGCAGCACGTTGGTCTTGCCCAGCGTGGTGTACAGGATCATCGCGTTCGGCTTGGCGATCAGCAGGCCGGTCGGCTTGCCGTCCGCGCCCAGCTCGACCACGCCGTCCTTGAACTTGGTGTCGGCATCGTAGCCCAGCGTGGCGATGCCCTTCTGGTTCAGGAAGCCCAGGCCGTACAGGTACAGCAGGAACACCGGCTTGTCCGGCACCGCCTCGTTGATTTCGGCCAGCGTCGGCAGGCGTTTTTCCTCGAACTGGAATTCGTTCCAGCCGCCGACCACCTTGACCCAGGCGCCGTCCGGCGTGCGCGCGGCCTGCTCCTTGAGCATCTGCAGCGCCTTCTTCAGCGAGGTCACGCCATCCCAGCGCAGTTCGGCGTTGTAGTTCAAGCCTTCGCGGATGACGTGCAGGTGGGAGTCGTTAAGGCCGGGGATGACGGTTTTGCCGCCGGCGTCGATCAGCTGGGTGCTGGCGGACTTGAGTTTGAGGATCTGGGCATTGCTGCCGACGGCCTCGATCTTGCCGTCCTTGATGGCGAGCGCTTGCGCGAAGGCGCCCTCCCTGGTCATCGTGGCGATCTTGCCGTTGGTGATGATCAGGTCGGGTGCGGCTTGAGCCTGCACCGGGACTTGAGCGGCGCAGACCAATGCCGCCGCGAATGCGAGCTGGTTCAATTTCATGACTACTCCTAAAAATAAACGGGCCGGCGCGATGCTTGCACCGCGCCGGCCCACATCAGAGGCGAACGAATTGAGCCAGGCTCAGTTCATCACTCTTTGATGGATTCGACTGCGAAAGTCAGGGTGACGTCGTCGCCGACGTACGGTGCGTATTTACCGGCGTTGAATTCGCTACGCTTGATGCTGGCGGTGGCGTTGGCGCCGCAAGCCAGTTTCTTCAGCATAGGGTGATCCATGCACTGGAAATGGGTGATGACCAGCTTGACCGGCTTGGTGACGCCCTTGATGGTCAGGTTGCCGTCGATCGATGCCAGCTTGTCGCCATCGAAGTTGAACTTGGTCGACTTGTAGGTGATGGTCGGGAACTTGGCGGTGTCCAGGAAGTCTTCGCCCTGGATGTGACCGTCGAACAGCTTCGAGCCGGTATCGACCGATTTGGTGTCGATGGTGGCGTCGACCGAACCGGTCTTGGCGGCGCGATCCAGCACGATCTTGGCGCTGGTGTTGTTGAAGCGGCTTTGCTGCGTGTTGTAGCCGAAGTGGCTGTATTCGAAACGCGCGAAGGTGTGGTTAGGATCGGTGTTGAAGGTTTCCGGTGCAGCGAAGGCGGACAGGGAGATGCCGGCGGCGATCAGCAGTGCGAAGATTTTTTTCATTAAGAACTCCAGATGTTTGGAACAATTGATAAGAATGAGTGGCACCGATTATGCTCGTGACATCTAAAGTTGTAAAACGAAAAATTTACCGCGTTACTATCGATAAAATCGATGATAACGCCGGTGGCTTTGGAAGGGAACCTGCCAAAAGATAGGGAGGGAAGCGCTTACGCGGCGGCCGCGACGGCCGGGGAATGATGCAGGATGCGGCCCAGCAAACGCTGTTCCAAAGCGGCAAATGCCGCACTGCCCCGCGCGCGCGGACGCGGCAGGTCGACTTTCAGGTCCAGCGTGATGCGGCCGTCCTCGATCAGCACCACGCGGTCGGCCAGGGCCAGCGCCTCCTGCACGTCGTGCGTCACCAGCACGGCGGTGAAGCCGCGCGCCTGCCACAGCGCTTCGATCAGCTGCTGCATCTCGATGCGGGTCAATGCATCGAGCGCGCCCAGCGGTTCATCAAGCAGCAGCAACTGCGGCTCGTGCAGCAGCGCGCGCGCCAGCGCGACCCGCTGCCGCTGGCCGCCGGACAATTCCGCCGGCCAATCCTCGGCGCGTTCGGCCAGGCCGACGGTGGACAGCGTCGCCGCGGCCGCGTTCAACGAGCGCGGCAAGCCCAGCGCCACGTTCTCCAGCACCGTCTTCCACGGCAGCAGCCGCGCCTCCTGGAACATGATGCGGATGCTGGCGCCTATGCCGGATTTGCCGACGGCGATATGGCCGGCGTCGGTGGTCTCCAGTCCGGCGATGGCGCGCAGCAGCGTGCTTTTACCGCAGCCGCTGCGGCCGATCACGGCGACGAATTCGCCGGCCCGCAATTCCAGCTGCACGTCGCTGAGCACCTTGCGGGCGCCGAACGATTTGCTGACGCCGTCCAGCGCAAGCGTAACGCCCTGGCGCCTGGCCGGCGCCGGCGCGGGCTCCAGTGTCCGCGCCGGCGGCGCCACGTCGAATAAAGCGGTCGAAATATGCATGATCAGGTCCTCTATCAGCGGTAGGCGGGATTCCAGCGCAGGAAGTGCTTCTCCATCCCGCGCGACAGCAGGTCGGCCAGCTTGCCCAGCAAGGCGTACAGCAGGATGCCGACCAACACCACGTCCGTCTGCAGGAATTCGCGGGCGTTCATCGTCATATAGCCGATGCCCGCCTGCGCCGAGATGGTTTCGGCGACGATCAGCAGCACCCACACGAGGCCCAGCGAAAAGCGCACGCCGACCAGTATCGACGGCAGCGCCGCCGGCAGGATCACGTCGCGGTACAGCGGCCAGCCGGACAGCCCGTAGCTGCGGGCCATCTCGATCAGTCCCTGGTCGGCCGAGCGGATGCCGTGGAAGGTGTTCAGGTACACCGGGAAGAACACGCCCACCGCCAGCAGGAACAGTTTCGCCGTCTCGTCGATGCCGAACCAAAGTATCACCAGCGGGATCAGCGCCAACGCCGGAATGTTGCGCACCATTTGCAGCGTGGTGTCGAGCAGCGTTTCGGCGCGCCGGAAGCTGCCGGTCAACAGGCCAAGCAGCAAGCCAAGACCGGCGCCGACAGCGAAGCCGCTCACCGCGCGCCACAAGCTGGTGCGCAGGTGGACCCACAGCTCGCCGGAGGCGGCCAGCGTCCAGAAGGCTTTGGCCACCGCCCACGGTTCCGGCAGGATGCGGCTGGACAGAATGCCCAGCTGCGACGCCGCCTGCCAGCCGGCGATCAGCAGCACCGGCAGTATCCACGGCGCCCAGGCACTTTGGCGTTGGCCGTTGGGACGCTTGGCCGTCGCCATTACGCGGCCTTCTTCGGCAGGATGTCGCTGGCCATCACCTCGCCGAACGGACCGCTCAGCGATTGCTCGCCGGCCGCCTTGCCCTTGCCGAGCAATGGGAACACCAATTCGGCGAAGCGGTACGATTCCTCCAGGTGCGGGTAGCCCGAGAAGATGAAGGTCTCGATGCCCAGGTCGGCGTACTCCTGGATGCGCGCCACCACCGTCTCCGGATCGCCCACCAGCGCCGTGCCGGCGCCGCCGCGCACCAGCCCCACGCCGGCCCACAGGTTGGGCGACACTTCCAGCTTGTCGCGGCTGCCGCCGTGCAGGGCCGCCATGCGCTGCTGGCCGACCGAATCCATTTTACTGAACGCCGCCTGCGCCTTGGCGATGATGTCGTCGTCCAGGTGGCTGATCAATTCATCGGCCGCGCGCCACGCCGCCTCGTTGGTCTCGCGGACGATCACGTGCAGGCGTATGCCGAACTTCACGGTGCGGCCATGCCTGGCGGCGCGCGCGCGGATGTCGGCGATCTTCTCGACCACGGCGGCCGGCGGCTCGCCCCAGGTCAGGTACACATCCATCTGCTCGGCCGCCAGCGCATGCGCCGGCTCGGAGGAGCCGCCGAAGTACAGCGGCGGATATGGCTTCTGCACCGCCGGGTACAGCGTCCTGGCGCCCTTGACCTTGATATGCTTGCCCTCGAAATCGTAGCCCGCGTCGCCGCCCTCGCCGGACAGCGAGGCGCGCCACACGCGGATGAATTCATCGGAGATCTCGTAGCGCTTGGCGTGGTCGGCATACAGGCCGTCCGCCTCAAGCTCGCCCTGGTCGCCGCCGGTGACGACGTTGATCAACAGGCGGCCGTTGGACAAGCGGTCGAAGGTGGACGCCATGCGCACCGCCAGTCCCGGCGTGGTCAGGCCAGGACGGATCGCGACCAGGAACTTAAGCTTTTGCGTCACGCTGATCAGCGACGATGCCACCACCCATGCGTCCTCGCAGGAACGGCCGGTCGGCAGCAGCACGCCGTCGTAGCCCAGCGTATCGGCGGCCACCGCGCACTGTTTCAGATAATCGGCATCGACCGGACGCGAGCCCTTGGAAGTGCCGAGGTAGCGGCTGTCGCCGTGGGTAGGGATAAACCAGAAAATATTCAGGGACATGATCAATTCCTTATTGCGCCGCCAGTTTGACCGAGATCGGCTTGGGTATCAGCTTCAGGTTGGAGAACGCGTCGGCGACTTTCTGCTGCTGCACCAGCACGTCAGCGCTGATCGGCTTGACGCCGTAGGCATAGCGCGACGCGGCCAGCGCCACCACGTCGACCGGCAGCCCGGTCTGCGCGGACAATATGGCCGCGACTTCTTTCGGATTCTTCTCGCCCCACTCGTCCACCTTGGCGATTTCCTCCAGCACGATGCGGACGATCTCCGGATTCTTCTCGGCGTAGGTGCGCGAGGCCAGGTAGAACTGGTGATTGGCGACCAGGCCCTTGCCGTCGGCCAGCACGCGGGCGCCGAGCTGCTTCTCGGCGGCGGCCAGGAACGGATCCCAGATCACCCACGCGTCGACGCTGCCACGTTCGAACGCCGCGCGCGCATCGGCCGGCGGCAAGTAGATCGCCTCGATGTCCTTGTAGCCGACGCCGGCCTTCTCCAGTGCCTTCACCAGCAGGTAGTGCACGTTCGAGCCTTTGTTCAGCACGACCTTCTTGCCCTTCAAATCGGCCAGGTTGCGGATTTTCGAATCCTTGGGCACGACAATCGCCTCGCTGCCCGGCGATGGAGGCTCATTGCCGACATAAACCAGGTTGGCCCCGGCGGCCTGCGCAAAGATGGGCGGCGCTTCGCCGACGGTGCCGAAGTCGATGCTGCCGACGTTCAGGCCTTCCAGCAGTACCGGACCAGCCGGGAACTCGGTCCATTTGACGACGATGTTTTGAGCGGCGAGGCGCTGCTCCAGTGTGCCGCGCCCTTTCAGCAAAGTCAGCGTGCCGTACTTCTGGTAGCCGATGCGAACTTCCTGTTTGGCCTGCGCCGACACGGTGGCCGGCGCTCCGGCCGCGAACACGCCGGCGGCAAACAGCCATCCCAATGTATGACGGCGCGCGGCGCGTTTTTGTTCGATGCTCATGGATACTCCTTATGGATATGGTTAACGGGCCAGGCGCACAGGCTGCGCCGGCGCCACGTAGATTTCGTCGACGGCCGCGCTCGAGACCTGCAGGCCGGACGATAGCGCCGCCACGCCCGCGTCGACGCGCCATGCGATGGCCTGGTCCAGCGTCAGGCCGCTGCTTTCGCTCCACGCCAGCTGCTGAGATGTGGCGTAGATACTAGTCAGCACATGCCGCGCCTCCAGCGCATGCAGCACCGGGCGCAGCGCATAGTCCAGCGCCAGCATGTGCGACTGGCTGCCGCCGGTGGCGATCGGCAGCACCAGCTTGCCGGCCAGGCCGTCCTGCGGCAGCAGGTCGAGAAACGCTTTCAGGATGCCGGTGAAGGATGCCTTGTAGACCGGCGTGGCGATCACGATGGCCTCGGCTGCGGCAACGGCGGCCAGCGCGCGCTTGATCGCCAGGTCCGCCGTATCCACATGCAGCAGGGCCCTGGCCGGCAGGTCGCGTACCTGCAGCGCGCTGTGGCGATGGCCGAGCGCAGCCAGCTTGCCGCCCACGTGGTCCAGCAAACGGCCGGTGCTTGAAGGTAGTGCCGGGCTGCCGCCGATCAGAAGAATGGTCATGGTGCTGGTCCCCATTGTTGTTGGTGGCAGCCAGAATAAGTCCGCACCCTTGAAATCAAAACGAATAGTTTTACGTTTTGATATGCGGTTTTCCTCGCATGATTTTTCCGCATATGGAAAGCTGGATTTCTTCGTGTACGGCATGAGGAGCCGGATGCAATACTAAAAACACCGATACCTTCATACGGACATACCATGTCTACAGCACTACTCAAAACGCGTTCAGCACAGGACGCGGCACCAGACCCGTTGGACGTTGCGGCCGAACTGGCCGGGCGTCTTGCGGAAACCGCCAATGCCCGCGACCAGGCCGGCGGCCATGCGGCGCAGGAGCGTGAATGGATACGCGACTCCGGCCTGCTCACGCTGTCGATCCCCACCGAATATGGCGGCCAGGGCGCGGACTGGCCCACGGTCTGCCACGTCATCCGTATACTGGCCCGCGCCGACAGCGCTCTGGCCCACGTCTTCGGCTTCCATCATCTGCAGCTCGCCGGCATACAGTTGTACGGCACGCCGCAACAGCAGCGCCGCTTCCTGACGCAGACCGTCGAACAGCGCCTGTTCTGGGGCAATGCGCTCAATCCGCTGGACCGCCGCACCATCGCCGCCGACGCCGACTACGGCTTCGTGCTTGACGGCGTCAAGAGTTTCTCATCCGGCTCGGTGGGCTCGGACTGGCTGACCATCTCCGCCTGGCACGAGGAATCGCAGAGCGCCCTGATCGGCGTGGTGCCCACACGCCAGCAAGGCGTGGAAGTACAGGCCGACTGGGACGCCTTCGGCCAGCGCCAGACCGACAGCGGCAATGTGCATTTCACGCAGGTGCCGCTGCCGTCCACGCAGGTGCTGCAGACGCCCGGCCATGCGCCCACGCCGCTGGCCACGCTGCGTTCGCAAGTGGCGCAGCTGATCATGGCCAATCTCTACCTCGGCATAGGCGAAGGTGCGTTTGAGGCGGCGCGGGCCTACACCGTCGACGAGGCGCGGCCGTGGTTCGCATCCGGCGTGGCCAGCGCCGCTGCCGATCCGCTGATCCAGCATCGCTACGGACAGTTGTGGCTCAAGCTGCGTCCCGCCGCCGTGCTGGCCGACCACGCCGCGCAGGAACTGGAGCGCTTGTTCCGCCTTGGCGCCGCCGTCACGGCACGGCAGCGCGGCGAGCTGGCGATTGCGGTGGCCGAGGCCAAGGTGTTGGCCCACACGGCCGGCGTCGATGTCAGCAACCAGATCTTCGAACTGACCGGCGCCCGTTCCACGTCCGCCAAATACGGCTACGACCGTTTCTGGCGCAACGTCCGCGTGCACACGCTGCACGACCCGGTCGACTACAAACTGCGCGACCTCGGACGCTACGCGCTCGACGGCACGCTGCCTGAACCAACCGCATATTCATAATGACTACTCCCCTGATCCGCATCGAACATGCGAGCAAAACCTTTGCGCTGCCCGGCGGCGGCGAGTTCCACGCCGTGCGCGACGTGTCGCTGGACGTGCACGAAGGCGAAATCTTCGGCCTGATCGGCAAGAGCGGTGCCGGCAAGTCCACCTTGCTGCGCCTGATTAACCTGCTGGAGCAGCCTGACAGCGGCTCCGTGGCCGTCGACGGCCGCGAGCTGACCGCCCTGTCGCGGCGTGACCTGCGCGATGCGCGGCGCAATATCGGCATGATCTTCCAGCAGTTCAACCTGCTGCAGAACGCGACAGTGTTCGACAACGTCGCCTTCCCGTTGCGCATCCACGGCGGCTTGACGGCGCAGCAGATCGCCGCCCGCGTCAACGATTGCCTGGAGCTGGTTGAACTGAGCGGCAAGACGGCCAGCTATCCGGCGCAACTGTCGGGCGGCCAGAAGCAGCGCGTCGCCATCGCGCGGGCGCTGGCCAGCGGGCCGGCCGTGCTTCTGTGCGACGAGCCGACATCCGCGCTGGATGCCGAGACCACGCGCGCGCTGCTGGCCACGCTGCGCGACATCAACCAGCGCCTGGCGGTGACCATCGTCATCGTCAGCCACGAGCTGTCGGTGCTGGGCGAGATCTGCAATCGCGTGGCCGTGATCGAAGACGGCGCCATCGCCGAACAATTCGGCCTCGACGACGCCGCCGACCTGGCCGCGCCGCGCAAGACCGCGCTGGGACGGGAGCTGGCCGCCACGCGCACCGCCAACTCGCTGGCCGCCAGCGACGCCAACCCGGAGGCGGCCTATGTCTGAACTTGCCATCTCGCTGACCAACATCATCGCCATGCTGCCGGAAATGTGGACCGCCCTGGGCCAGACGCTGGCGATGCTAGGCATCGGCCTGTCCGCCGCGGTGCTGATCGGCGGCCCGCTCGGCATCGTGCTGTTTTTGGTCGCCGACGGCCAATCGCTGCAAAACCGTCCCGCCGCGCTGGTGCTGGGCTGGCTGGTGAACACCGTCCGCTCGTTCCCGTTCATCATCCTGCTGGTGGCGCTGGTGCCGTTCACCCGCGTCATCGCCGGCACCTCGATCGGTCCGCTGGCCGCCGCCGTGCCGCTGTCGTTTGCCGCCGTGCCCTACTTCGCCCGCATGGTCGAACAGAACCTGCGCGAAGTGCCGCGCGGCGTCATCGAAGCGGCGCACGCGATGGGCGCGTCGGAACTGCAGATCGTGCTGCGCGTGCTGCTGGTGGAAGCGCGCTCCGGCCTGGTGCTGGCGCTGACCGTGCTGTCGATCAGCTTCCTATCCTATTCCGCCGTGGCCGGCGTGGTGGGCGGCGGCGGCATCGGCGACCTCGCCATCCGCTACGGCTACTACCGCTTCGAGACCGACATCATGGTCGCCACCGTCGCCATCCTCATCGCCATGGTGCAACTGATCCAGTTCACCGGCAACCGCATCGCCAAACGTATCGACAAACGCTAACAAGGAAAAATCATGAACACTCGCCGTAACCTGCTGCTGGCAGCATTGACCATCGCCTTCGGCATCGCCGCTCCGGCCAACGCCAAGGATCCGAAAGAACTGGTGATCGGCACCAGCGCCGGGCCGTATGCCGACCAGGTCAAGCTGGGCATCAAGCCTATCCTGGAAAAGCAGGGCTACAAGGTCAAGCTGGTCGAGTTCAACGACTACATCCAGCCCAACTTCGCGCTGGCCGAAGGCTCGCTGGACGCCAACGTCTTCCAGCACATCATCTACCTGAACAAATTCGCCACCGAGCACAAACTGGCGCTGACCGACCTGGTGAAGATCCCCACCGCGCCGATCGCCATCTACAGCAAGAAGCACACGACGCTGAACGACGTCAAGGAAGGCACCACCGTCGCGCTGCCGAACGACCCGACCAACCAGGCGCGCGCGCTGGTGCTGCTGGATCAACTGGGCTGGATCAAGCTGCGCGACAAGATCGATCCGATCCGCGCATCGGAAAAGGACATCGCCGTCAACACGAAGAAGATCAAGCTGATCGCGCTGGAGGCCGCGCAGCTGCCGCGCTCCCTGCAGGACACCGACTACTCCTTCGTCAACGGTAACTACGCGCTGGCCTCGGGACTGAAGCTGAAGGACGCGCTGATCACCGAGAAAATCTCGTCCAACTACGTCAACCTGGTGGCGATCCGCACCGCCGACAAGGACAAGCCGTTCGCCAGGGACATCGCCGCAGCCTACCGTTCGCGCGAGTTCCTGGCCGTGACCAACAAGCACTTCGCCGACTATGCCAAGACCGACGACCAACTGGCGCTGGAAGCCAGCGACAAGAAAACCGCGTCCAAATAATGCCCAAGCAAATACGCTTCAACGCCTTCCAGATGCCGACGGTGAGCCACCAGTCGCCGGGACTGTGGACGCACCCGCGCGACAACAGCCACCGCTACAAGGATCCCGACCACTGGACCGAACTGGCGCGGCTGCTGGAAGCCGGCCGCTTCGACGCGATATTCCTGGCCGATGTGTTGGGCGTCTACGACGTCTATCAAGGCAGCGCGGATGCGGCGCTGCGCCACGGCGTGCAGGCGCCGCTGAACGACCCGCTGGCGCTGGTGCCGCTGATGGCGCAAGCCACCACGCACCTGGGCTTCGGCGTGACGTGCGCGCTGACGTACGAGCATCCGTACACCTTTGCCCGCCGCATCTCGACGCTGGACCATCTGACGCGCGGACGCATCGGCTGGAATATCGTCACCGGTTATCTGGACAGCGCGGCGCGCAACCTCGGCCTGGACCGACAGTTGAGCCACGACGAGCGCTACGATCTCGCCGACGAAT
This sequence comes from Duganella hordei, assembly GCF_040369125.1. Classification (NCBI taxonomy): domain Bacteria; kingdom Pseudomonadati; phylum Pseudomonadota; class Betaproteobacteria; order Burkholderiales; family Oxalobacteraceae; genus Duganella; species Duganella hordei. The sequence continues at coordinate 88,930 of NZ_BPWI01000010.1, read as the reverse complement.
ACATGGATGTGGTCTACAAGCTGTGGGAGAAAAGCTGGAACGACGACGCGGTGGTCAACGACAAGGAGCGCGGCGTGTATGCCGAGCCGTCCCGCGTGCACCCGATCAATCACGAAGGCCGCTACTACAAGGTACCCGGCTTCCACCTGTGCGAACCGTCGCCGCAGCGCACGCCGCTGCTGTACCAGGCAGGCACCTCGCCGCGCGGCACGGCCTTTGCGGCCAAGCATGCTGAATGCACCTTCGTCAGCGGGCCGAGCAAGCAGGTCGTCAGAAAGTATGTGAACGACTTGCGTTCGGCGGTGTGCGCCGCCGGCCGCGATGGCGACGATTTGAAGATCTACGCGCAGGCGCTGATCATCACCGCGCCAACCGAAGCCGAGGCGCGCGCCAAGCACGAAGAATACCGCCGCCACATCAACATCGAAGCCTCTCTGACCCTGCTGTCCGGCTGGACCGGCGTCGACTTCGGCAAGTTCCCGCTGGACGCGACGATCGAGTACATCGACTCCGACGCCGGCAGGTCAGCGCTGGCTTCGTTCAGCCAGGCCGACCCGAACCGCAAATGGACGGTGCGCGAAGCCGCCGAATTCATAGGCCTGGGCGGACGCGGCCCGGTACTGGTTGGCGATCCGCAGCAGGTGGCGGACCAGCTGGAAGCCTGGCAGGAAGAGACCGACATCGACGGCTTCAACCTGGCCTTCGCCATCGCCCACGAGAGCATGCGCGACGTGGTGGAGCTGATCGTCCCCGAATTACAGCGACGCGGGCGCTATCAAGTGAAATACAGCGAGGGTACGCTACGTCAAAAGGTCTTCGGGCAGGGTCCTTGCCTGTCGGCGCTTCACGCCGGCAGGCAGATAAGAATCCCGCTACCATGACCGCCCATGGCGGACCTTGCTTAGGGGTGCGTCAGGCGATAACCTGAGAGACATCACATCCGGCAAGTATCTCGCGCAGCGAAATCGCAAAAGCAGGTTGGGCTACGCGAAACCTCATTGATTCTTCCATCCCGATTTCAGCCTGGTCAGCTTTATGCCATCCTTGCTCTGCCTGGACTCTGTGAGATAGTAGTAATCGTCCCTGGGAACGAAAGGCGTGGCGGCCTCGATCGCTTGCAGGCGTGTAATGAAAGATGAAGTCTGTTCAGGCACTTCAAAAAGAAATGTGGGTTGCATGAAAAGGCGGTGCCCTCCCACCGACAGGCCAAGCGAATTACGCCCTTTGCGGGCGACTTTACGAGCCTCATCTGGAGAGGGATTGGGCAGATCCTTCCACGAAAAGGCATATGAAAGATGCAGGCTCACGGAATCGACTTCCTGCCTGGGCCGGTGCTCATCCGACAACGCAAATTCCAGCGCATCGCTCAATCGGTCGCCCGGCAAGTCCCAGTTGTGAAAGATCCCCCAAACCGAGGTTGACGGTCCGAACGCGTCGAGCGCTTGCTGAAGTATGGATTCAACAATCGCCGGGTCGGTAAACTTGGTGGCGCCCAGCACGGTCAAGCGCAGTTGGGGCCGCAACTCGGAAACCGTATGGTCGCGTAAAAATGCCTGCGTCGCATCCCATGCCTGGCGAGGGTTCTGGACGCGCGGAGAGTGACCATGGGACACAGATTTGGGCGGATGATAGTACAGTAAAGGCATCAGACAGTTGCAAGTTGAACAAGTTGTCTAGAGTACCATATTACATCCATGCCAAATTCCGCGAATTGTCACTACCCTAGTCGTTGCGCATCTGCGCTTGCGAGACGTTGCTGCCCGGCGCCACGCTCTGCGTCAGCCACACATTGCCGCCGATGGTGGAGCCGGCGCCGATGGTGATGCGGCCCAGGATGGTCGCGCCGGCGTAGATCACCACGTCGTCCTCCACCACCGGATGGCGCGGCACGCCCTTGATCAACACGCCTTTTTCATCCGCCGGGAAGCGCTTGGCGCCCAGCGTCACGTGCTGGTACAGGCGCACGCGCTGGCCGATGATGGCGGTCTCGCCGATCACCACGCCCGTGCCATGGTCGATGAAGAAGCTGGCGCCGATGTGCGCGCCGGGATGGATGTCGATGCCGGTCAGCGAATGGCCGATGTCCGAGATCAGCCGCGCCAGGAACGGCGAGCCCAGGCAGTGCAGGCTGTGCGCCAGCCGGTAGTACAGTATCGCGATCGTGCCCGGATAGCACAGCATGATCTCGGCCACCGAGGTCGCCGCCGGATCGCCCGAGAACGCCGCCAACACGTCGGACACCAGCAGCCCGCGTATCGCCGGCAAGCCCGCGGCGAACTCGCGCGTGATGGCGTTGGCCTGCGCGGTCAGCGCCTCCTCGTCCGGCGTCGCCTCCTCCGAAGAAAACTGCAGGCCGCGTCGCACCTGCTCGGTCAGGCGGTTCAGGGTCGTGGTCAGCGTGTCGCCGACAAAATAATCGATGCTCTCGTCGGTCAGGTTGGGCCTGCCGTAATGGGTCGGGAACAGCGCCGCCGACAGGCCGTTGACGATGATCGTCAGCGCCTCGCGCGACGGCAGCTCGCGCACCTTGCCGTGATGACGGATGTTGTGCGTCGCTTCGCGCGACACGCGCAGCTGCTCGATCACGCTGGCCAGGTTCCAGTGCGACGGCTTGACGCCGGTCCCATCAAATGTATCGATAGTCATAATGTCTCGAATAAAAAGCGCCCATCAAAGCAGCTTAATTGCTCTCACGGCGCAAACGAAGGAAGGAATTCGTCGTTGCATATGCGCACAGCGCATATCGCGTAAAATGCCGCGTCTACCGAACAATACAACTTTAATGAATATTCTGCTGACGCTACTCCTGGCCGGCCTGACGATGGTCGGCCCGCTGGCCATCGACACCTATTTGCCGTCGTTCCCGGCCATCGCCCAGACCTTCGACGCCAGCCCGCTGCTGATCCAGCAAACGCTGAGCATGTTCCTGTTCTGCTTTGCCTTCATGATGCTGTTCTACGGCACCCTGTCCGACTCGTTCGGCCGTCGCCCGGTGATCCTGGTATCGCTGGTGCTGTATATCGTCGCGTCCATCGTCGGTGCGATGGCGCCGTCGATCGGCGTGCTGCTGGCGTGCCGCATCGTCCAGGGCCTGGCGGCTGGCGCCGGCTCGGTGGTCGGCCGCGCGATCGTGCAGGATCGCTTCTCCGGCGCCGAGGCGCAGAAGATCCTGTCGCATATCATGATGGTGTTCGGCCTGGCTCCGGCCATCGCGCCGGTGCTGGGCGGCTGGCTGCAGGTCAGTTTCGGCTGGCGCTCGATCTTCTGGTTCCTCAGCGGCTTCGGCATCCTGATGTTCGTCGCCGTGCAGCGCTCGCTGCCGGAAAGCCTGGCCGTCAAGGACCGCCATCCCTTCCATCTCGGCGCCATTGCGGCCAATTACTGGAAGGTGCTGTGCCACCACCACTTCCTGCTGCTGGCGATCGCGGTGGGCATGTGCTTCGCGGGCGTGGCGCTGTATATCGGCTCGGCTGCCTACTTCGTGATGAACATCTTGCACCTGCCGGAGACGGCATTCGCCTGGATGTTCGTGCCGCTGATCAGCGGCATGGTGATCGGCTCGGCGCTGTCGGGCAAATTCGCCCACAAGTACTCGCGCAACGCGCAGGTGTGGATGGGCTTTGCGATCATGATCTCCGCCGGCGTCATCAACGTCGCCTACAATTCTTTCTACGTCGCGGCCGTGCCGTATGCCGTGATGCCGCTGTTTATCTACTCCTTCGGCCTGGCGCTGGCGATGACGCCGCTGTCGCTGATCGCGCTGGAGTACTTCCCGAACAACAGCGGCCTGGCGGCGTCGATGCAGTCCTTCATCCAGATGCTGCTGTTCGCGCTGGTGTCCGGCCTGGTGGCGCCGCTGCTATTCGACAGCGCCCTGAAGCTGGCCTGGGGCGTGCTGGCCAGCCTGGTGATCAGCATGATCGCCTGGCTGCTGGCGTTGACCGGCAAGCCGAAAACACATTAACGATCAAGGCCAGGGCGTGGGATTCATATCGACATACTGCGCCCCGCCCTGCTCCGGCTCGCGGCCCGCCGGCAACCCGGCCGGCGCCTGAGCCGGATCGCGCAGGCCCAGTATCTCCTTGCGGCTTTCGACGAAATCCGCGCTGGACAAGGGATGCTCCTGATCCGGCCAATTCTCCATCGCCCACTGCTGCAACTGCTCGAAGCGCTGCCATAGCTCGTTGATGAACTGGCGGCGCGGGTCTTCGTTGTTCATGCTTCCTCCTGTGATCTGCTCCAGTATGTGGCAAACTCGCGCTATCGTCCGTTCGGCGCCGCACTAAAATAACATGGAACTCCACATCGTCATCGAAGGCAGGAAGGACCTGGGCGGGCAACTGTACCGCCAGCTCAGCGATTCGATCCGCAGCGGCAGGCTGGCGGACAAGCAGCAGCTGCCGCCTTCGCGCCTGCTGGCCGAGCAGCTCGGACTCTCGCGCAAGACCGTCTCGGACGTCTACACCCGGCTGACGCAGGAGCGGCTGGTGATCGGCCAGGTCGGCAAGGGCAGCTTCGTCAACGCGCCGGCGGAGGCCAAACCGCGCCGCCAGATCGCCGGCAACCTCGCCAGTTCCGCCATCGTCGCCAAATGGGATGCGATGCATACGCCGCTGCGCATCCCCTTCCCCGAAGGCCGCTCGCGCTATGAATTCATCGGCGGCTGCGTCACGCCCGGCCAGTTCCCCAACGACGAATGGCGCCGCTGCGTGCTGCACGGCCTGCGCCAGGACATCAAGGGCAGCGGCATGTACCGCCAGGCGGAGGGCATCGCCGAACTGCGCGCCGCCATCGCCCATCACGCGGCCTATGCGCGCGGCGTGGTCTGCACCGCGGCCAACGTGGTGGTCACCAACGGCGCCCAGCAGGCGCTGGACCTGCTGGGCCGCGTGCTGCTGGAACCCGGCTGCGTGGTCGCGGTCGAGGAACCGGGCTACCCCGCCGCACGGATGCTGTTCGCCAGCCAGGGAGCGCAGGTGGTCGGCATCGGCGTCGATGACCAGGGCATGCTGGTGGACCGGATCCCCGACGGCACGCGGCTGATCTACACCACGCCGGCGCACCAGTTCCCGCTGGGGATGCCGATGAGCGTGGCCCGCCGCGAGGCACTGCTGGCGCGCGCGCTGCAGATCGGCGCCATCATCATCGAAGACGACTACGACAGCGAGTTCCGTTACGAAGGCCGACCCACCGATTCGCTGCAAAGCATGGACAGGCACGGCGTGGTGGCCTTCGTCGGCACCTTCTCGAAGGTGATGCTGCCGGAACTGCGGCTGGGCTACGCGGTGCTGCCGGAGGCGGTGCTGAACGCGGTCCTCACCGTCAAGCACCTGAACGACTGGCACACCGCCACCGCCAGCCAGCACGCGCTGGCCAAGTTCATCGGCGACGGCAGCCTGTCGCGCCACATCCGCCGCTGCGGCGCGGTCTACGCCACCCGGCGCGAGCGGCTGCAATCGCTGTTTGCCACCGAACTGTCGCCATGGTTCGAACTGGTGCCGGCCAGCGCCGGCTTCCACCTCGCGGCGCTGTGCAAGCGCCCTATCGACCTGGACCTGCTGCTGCGGCTGGCCCGGCGCGCCGATGTCGGCCTGTACCCCTTGTCGAATTTTTACGCCACGACGCCGCCGAAGGCCGGCCTGTTCCTCGGTTACGGCGGCATCGAGACGCTCGACATCGACACCGCGCTGCTGCGCGTGCGCGACATTTTGCAGCAGATGGAATAAGCCTTTTCCCATGTAGCCCATGTAGAATACGGGACGAACCGTAACCAAGACTCATCACAATGCGCCTGACCTCTTTTACCGACTATTCGCTGCGCACGCTGCTCTACCTGAGCGCCAATCGGGACCGCCTGGTTACCATCCAGGACATCGCCGACCTGCATGTGATCTCGAAGAACCACCTGATGAAGGTGGTCTACCAGCTGGGCCAGTCCGGCCTGGTGGAGACTGTACGCGGCCGCAACGGCGGGCTACGCCTGGGCAAGGAGCCCAAGGACATCAATATCGGCGCCCTGGTGCGCGCCACGGAGACGGATTTCTTCATGGCCGAGTGCTTCGACCGCGCCAACGACACCTGTCCGCTGACGCCGGACTGCAAGCTGAAACACACGCTGAACGATGCCACCAAGGCCTTCCTGGCGGTGCTCGATCAGCAAACGCTGGCCGACATGCTGCCCTCCGACCCGGCCACCGCCAAGCCTGTGCGCATCATGCGTGGCGCCGCGCGCTAAGGGATGCTTTAAGCCGCATCCTGGCGCAGCTGCGGCAGCGACGCCATCAAATCCGAGAAGCGCTGCCCCTGTATCATCACATGCTCGCGCAGCAGCTGCGCGGCCAGCTCGCCATCGCCGTCGATGATGGCCTGCACCACGCCGTCATGCTCGTGATAGGACGTGGCCAGGCGGTTGCGCACCCGTAGCTGCAAACGGCGGTAAGGCCGCAGGCGCCGGTACAGATTGCGCGTCTGCTCGATCAGGAACTGGTTATGGCTGCCGGCGTAGATCGCCTCGTGGAATACCTCGTTCTTGTAATAGTAGGCATCCGTCTCCTGCGCATCGAGCGCCTCCTGGCAGGCCTGGTGCGCCGCCAGCAAGGCCTGCTGCTCTTCGCGCGTCATGCGGCGCGCGGCCAGCCGGCCACAGGTCGCCTCCAGTTCCGACATCACCTCGAACATCTCCAGCAGCTGCTGCGGCCCCAGTTCGGCGACGATGGCGCCGCGGCGCGGACGTATCACCACCAGTCCCATCGACGCCAGCTGGATCAGCGTTTCCCGGATCGGCGTGCGCGAGACGCCGAAGCGCGTCGCCAGTTCGGTCTCGTCCAGATGCTGGCCGGGCTTCAGCTGGCCGACGGCGATCATCTCTTCTATTTCTTCACGCAGCGTTGCCGAATGGGTGCTCATGGGATCTTTCAAACCTGTGTATAACATGCCTCATTATAAATGCTGAATTTCACTTGACAATGTATTCGAACGATATATTCTTGTATACACAAAAAAGATCGTTGCATATTTAGCCCACCTTGGAGGAATTATGAGCGCAGTCACCCGTAGGTCCGTCTTGGCCGCCCTGGCCGCCAGCCCGTTGTTGTTGCAACCTGCCTGGGCGCAGAACACAACGTTAAAGATTTCGCATCAGTTTCCCGGTGGCACCGTCACCGAGGGCGACTTCCGTGACCGTCTGACCCGCATGTTCGCCGCCGAGGTGGAAAAGCGTTCCAAGGGCAGCCTCAAGTTCGAGATCTATCCCGGCTCCTCGCTGATGAAGACCAACGCCCAGTTCTCGGCCATGCGCAAGGGCGCGCTGGACATGTCGCTGGTGCCGCTGTCGTACGCCGGCGGCGAAGTCCCGGAAGTGAACATCGGCCTGATGCCCGGCCTGGTCACCTCCTACGAGCAGGCCTACGGCTGGAAGAACGCGGAAGTGGGCAAGGAATTGAACCGCATCCTGCTGGAGAAAGGCGTCGTGCTGGTAAGCTGGATCTGGCAGGCTGGCGGCGTCGCTTCGCGCACCAAGCCGATCATCGATCCGGAAGACGCCAAGGGCATGAAGATACGCGGCGGCTCGCGCGAGATGGACCTGATCCTCAAGGCAGCCGGTGCCGCCGTGGTGTCTCTGCCGTCGAATGAAATCTACGCCGCCATGCAGACTGGCGCGATGGAAGCGGCGCTGACCTCCTCCACCTCGCTGATTTCGTTCCGCCTGGAAGAAGTGTCGAAGGCGCTGACCACCGGCCGCGCGGGCGCCTACTGGTTCATGTTCGAACCGCTGATGATGTCCAAGGCCGTGTTCGACCGCCTGACCAAGGAACAGCAAGCCACCATCATGGCCGTCGGCGCCGAGATGGAAGCCTTCGCGCTGACCTCCGCCAAGGCCGACGACCAGGCGGTGGCCAACGTCTACGCCAAGGCCAAGGCCAAGGTGGTAGACCTGAACCCGGCGGCGCTGAAAAAATGGCAGGCGATCGCCCGCACCACCGCCTGGAAGGACTACGGCGAGAAGAACGAAAACTGCGCCAAACTGCTGAAACTGGCGGAGAAGACGCTATGAGCCATGGAATTGAACTGGAGCCGGCCCGCGCCGCGGCGCCGCCGGACAACGCCGTCATAGCCGGCGCCACGGCGCTGCTGGCCAAGCTCAATCAGGGACTGATGGCCCTGTCCATGGTGGCGCTGGTGCTGACGGCGTGCATCCTGACCTACTCGGTGGTGTCGCGCTACTTCTTCTCCGCGCCCACCGACTGGCAGGACGAAGCCTCCGTGTTCATGCTGGTCGGCGTGACCTTCTTCTGCACCGCCTACGTGCAGTCGCATCGCGGCCATATCGGCATCGAAGCGCTGGCCGGGCTGCTGCCGGCGCGCGTGAACGCGGTCCGGCTGTTCTTCGTCGACCTTGTGTCCGCGCTGTTCTGCGCCTTCTTCTCGTGGAAATCGTGGACGCTGTTCCATGAAGCCTATGTCGACGGCCAGACCACATCGTCGACCTTCGCGCCGCCGCTGTGGATACCCTACGCGATGATGGCCGCCGGGATGACCATCCTGACGCTGCAAATCGTGCTGCAAACGCTGGCGCGCATGACCAACAAACCCCACTCGGAGCGCGCAGCATGAGCGACCTGTCCCTTGGCGCCCTTTACGGCGCCGTTACCCTGGTAGTGATGTTCTCGGGGATGCCGATCGCCTTCGCGCTGGGCGTGGTGGCCACCGGCTTCATGTACTTCTGCATGCCGCCCTCCTCGCTCGACACGATCACGCAGAACGTCTACGAGGAAATGGCGTCGATCACGCTGCTGTCGATTCCCCTGTTTATCCTGAAGGGCGCGGCAATCGGCAAATCACCCGCCGGCAAGGACCTGTACTCCGCCATCCACACCTGGATGCACAAGATACCGGGCGGCCTGGGCATCGCCAACGTCTTCGCCTGCGCGCTGTTCGCCGCGATGGCGGGTTCCTCGCCGGCGACCTGCTCGGCCATCGGTTCGGCCGGCATACCGGAAATGCGCCGCCGCGGCTACTCGCCCGGCTTCGCGGCCGGCATCATCGCCGCCGGTGGCACGCTGGGCATCCTGCTGCCGCCGTCGATCACGATGATCCTGTACGCTGTGGCCGCCGAGCAGTCGCTGGGACGCCTGTTCCTGGCCGGAATAGGTCCCGGCGTGCTGCTGGTGGTGCTGTTTGCCGGCTACGCGATGTACCGCGCCCACAAGGAATACAAGGCCGCGCTGGTCATCTACGAAAAAGGCGGCGAGAAGTCGGCCTATCTGGAAGACGAGCACTTCACGCTGGCGCAAAAGGTCGAGATGCTGCCGCGCGTGCTGCCCTTCGTCGTGCTGCTGATTGGCGTGATGATCGCGCTGTATGGCGGCTTCGCCACGCCGTCGGAAACGGCGGGCCTGGGTGCGCTGCTGGCGCTGGTGCTGCTGGCCGTTATCTACGGCGTATGGCGGCCGAAGGACTTGTCGCCCATCCTCAGCTCTTCGATCAAGGAATCGACGATGCTGCTGCTGATCATCGGCATGTCGCTGTTCTATTCGTATGTGATGAGCTATCTGCACATCAGCCAGTCGGCCGCCGCGTGGGTGGTCAGCCTGCACCTGTCGAAATGGCTGCTGCTGTCGGTGATCCTGCTGATGGTGATCGTGTTCGGTTTCTTCCTGCCGCCGGTGTCGATCATCCTGATGACGGCGCCCATCATCCTGCCGCCGCTGAAGGCCGCCGGCTTCGATCTGATCTGGTTCGGCATCGTCATGACGGTGGTGATGGAGATGGGCCTGATCCATCCGCCGGTGGGATTGAACATCTTCGTCATCAAAAACATCGCGCCGGACATCCCGCTCAAGGATGTGGTGTGGGGCGTGTTCCCGTTCCTGGCGCTGATGTTCGTGGCGGTGCTGCTGTTGTGCGTGATGCCGTCGATCGCCACCGGCCTGCCTGACATGATCATGGGAGCAAAATAATGAACTGGAATACCCTTCAACAGAACCGCGCCGCGCGATTGCAGCGCGCCGGCGCGGCGCTGGGCAGCGAGCTGGATGGCAAGAGCCTGCCGGCCGCCCGCATTGCCGACCTGCTGCATGCGGTGATCGAATGCGGCGACCGCGTTTGCCTTGAGGGGAACAACCAGAAACAGGCGGACTTTCTCGGCCACGCGCTGGCGCATTTGAATCCGGAATGCGTCAACGACCTGCACATGCTGCAGTCGGTGCTGGCGCTGCCGGAGCACCTGGACGTGTTCGAGCGCGGCGTCGCTTCGAAGCTGGACTTCTCCTTCTCCGGCCCGCAATCGGCGCGCGTGGCGCGGCTGGCGGCCGCAGGCAAGCTCAACATCGGCGCCATCCACACCTATCTGGAGCTGTTCAGCCGCTACTTCATCGACCTGCCGCCGCGCATCTGCCTGGTCGCGGCGGAAGCTGCGGACCGCCAGGGCAACCTGTACACCGGCCCGAACACCGAGGATACGCCGGCCATCGTCGAAGCCACGGCCTTCAAGCAGGGCATCGTCATCGTGCAGGTCAACCGCATCGTCGACAAGGTGCCGCGCGTGGACATACCGGGCGACTGGGTGGACTTCGTCGTGCAGTCGCCGCGCCCCTACTACATCGAGCCGCTGTTCACGCGCGACCCGGCGCAGATCTCGGAAATCCAGGTGCTGATGGCGATGATGGCGATCAAGGGCATCTACGCGGAATACGAAGTGCAGCGCCTGAACCACGGCATCGGCTTCGACACCGCCGCCATCGAACTGCTGTTGCCGACCTATGCCGAGTCGCTGGGTCTGCGCGGCAAGATCGGCAAGCACTGGGCGCTCAATCCGCACCCGGCGCTGATCCCGGCGATCGAGGCGGGCTTCGTGCAGTCGGTCCACTCCTTCGGCTCTGAATTGGGCATGGAGGACTACATCCATGCGCGGCCGGACGTTTTCGCCATCGGCCCGGACGGCACCATGCGCAGCAACCGCGCCATGTGCCAGGCGGCCGGGCACTATGCCTGCGACATGTTCATCGGCTCTACGCTGCAGGTCGATTTGCAGGGCAATTCGTCGACCGCCACCGCCGGCCGCATCGCCGGCTTCGGCGGCGCCTCCAACATGGGGGCGGACGCGCGCGGCCGGCGTCACGCCAGCCCGGCGTGGCTCAAGGCGGGACAACAGGCGCGCGAAGGCCGCAACACCATCCCGCGCGGCCAGAAGCTGGTGGTGCAGATGGTGGAGACCTTCCGCGAGCATATGCAGCCGGCCTTCGTCGAGAAGCTCGACGCGTGGGAGTTGATGGAACAGGCGAAGATGGCGATCCCGCCGGTGATGATCTACGGCGACGACGTCAGCCACATCCTGACCGAGGAAGGCATCGCCAACCTGCTGATGTGCCGCACCGACGAGGAGCGCGAGCAGGCCATACGCGGCGTGGCCGGCTACACCCCGGTCGGCCTCGCGCGCGATCACCGGATGGTGGAAAACCTGCGCGATCGCGGCATCATCCAGCGCGCCGAGGACCTGGGCATCGACAAGCGCATGGCCACGCGCGACCTGCTGGCCGCCCGCAATATGAAAGACCTGGTGCGCGCATCGGGCGGTTTGTACAATCCGCCCAAGCGTTTCCGCAACTGGTAAGGAGTCTGACATGGAAACCCTGAACTACCGATTCGAACAAGGCACGCAGCACCTGAAGGCCTCGCCGCAAGTGGTGGGCGTGGTCGGCTCCGGCAACCTGGAAGTACTGATCGAACCCGCCGAACTGAATGGCGCCTGCACCATCGAGATCACCACCGCCGCCGTCGGCTTCGGCCCGATCTGGGAGGCGGTGATGCGCGACTTCCACCAGCGCTGGCTGCTGGCCGACACCCGCATCTCCATCAACGACATGGGCGCCACGCCCGCAGTCGTCAGCCTGCGGCTGGACCAGGCGGTGCAAACCATGCTGGGAGGTTCGTGATGAGCCGCGGCGCAAGCTACCAGGAAGCGACCGCCCGCGAACGGCTGCAGCAGCTGTTCGATGCGGACAGCTTTGAGGAATTCCTGCCGCCGTCCCAGCGCGTCGTCAGCCCCCACCTGGGGCAGTTGAATGCGCCGGTGGCGTTCGACGACGGCGTTGCCGTCGGCCGGGCGAAGCTGGGCGGCGTGGCCGTCTATGCGGCGGCGCAGGAAGGTGGATTCATGGGCGGCGCGGTCGGCGAGGTGCATGGCGCCAAGCTGGTCGGACTGCTGCGGCGCGCCGTCAACGACAAGGCCGCCGCCGTGGTACTGCTGGTGGAGTCGGGCGGAGTGCGCCTGCACGAGGCCAACGCCGGCCTGATCGCCGTGTCGGAAGTGATGCGAGCCCTGCTCGATGCGCGCGCCGCCGGCATCCCCGTGATCGCGCTGGTCGGCGGTTCCAACGGCGCCTTTGGGGGCATGGGCATCGTCACGCGCTGCGCGAACGTGGTGGTGATGTCGGAGGAAGGACGGCTGGCGATGTCCGGCCCCGAGGTCATCGAAACCGCCAACGGCGTCGAGGAATTCGATTCGCGCGACCGCGCGCTGGTATGGCGCAGCACTGGCGGCAAGCACCGCTACCTGATGGGCGATTGCCAGCGCATCGTGGCCGACGACATCGCCGCCTTCCGTGGCGCCGCGCTTGATGCCGTCTCCGCACTGACCGGCGCAACTGTGGAGTTGACGCTGGAAGCGCTGGAAGCGGAGCAGCAGATGCTGGAGCAGCGCATCGCCCGCTTCGGCACCCTGCCCGATCCGGTCGACATCTGGAGCGCGATGCAGATCGCGAACGCCGCCAACATTCCGATGCTGGATGTGGATAGTTTTATCGCCGCGGCCGATCCGCGCCGCATGGGAGCATAAGCACATGGACTGGAAAAAACTGGCGGACACGCTGTTCCCGCAAGGGCATACGATCGTCGAGCACAACGATTTCCTCAGCGGCGGCGCGCAAGTGGACGGACAAGCGGTGGCGGTGATCGGCACCACCGGCCATACGCCCATCGGCGTGGAGATCGCGCTGGCGCAAGCGCAGGCCATCCTGCGCACGGTTCGCGAACATCCCGGCATGCCGATACTGATGCTGATTGATACGCAGGGCCAGCGTCTGCGTCATCGCGACGAAATGCTAGGCATCAACAGCTATATGGCGCACTTGGGCAAATGCGTGGATCTGGCACGACGCAAGGGACACAAGATCATCGGACTGGTGTACGACCAGGCGCTGTCCGGCGGCTTTATCACCAGCGGCTTGATGGCCGACGCCTGCTACGCCCTGCCCGATGCGACCATCCGCGTGATGGGATTGCCGGCGATGGCGCGCATCACCAAGGTGCCGGAGGAGCGGCTGACGGAGCTGGCGCAAAGTAATCCCGTGTTTGCGCCGGGGCCGGAGAACTATCTGCGGATGGGCGGCCTGGAAGCGATTTGGGCCGGCGACCTGGCGGCGCATCTGCGCACCGCGCTGGCGCAGCCGGCAAGCGGCGACCAGCGCAGCGCGCTAGGCCTGCAGCGCGGCGGGCGACGCCTGGCGCAACCCGTGATCGACGCTGTGATGGGCGACGGCCATGTACGCGCCGCCTGAGTCCGAGAGCCTGGCCTTGGCCACTGCGGCCTCGCAAGGGCTGGAGCGGCACATGCTGTGCTGGCTGTGCAAGGATGGCTGGCGCGACGTGCTGCGCGCGGCACAGCCGCAACATCGCATCGCCTTGAAGCTGTGGCAGGACCAGGATTGGCCGGCCGTGGTGCGGCGGCTGGACATCGGCGCGCAGCCGGACGAGGTTTGCCTCGGCCTGCCCCTGCCGCCCGATGAAGATACCGGCGAAAAGGTACGGATAGCCTTGCGCGTGCAGGTGGCGCATATCGCCAGGATGTCGCCCGCCGTACAGCTGCAGGCGGCGATACGCTCGTCGGGCCCGTGGAAGCAAGCGCTGACGGCGATGGAGCGCGATGCCGAAGCGTTGGACCTGCGCGTGTATGGCTCACTGGCGATGCAGGCCTTGACCGGGCTGCTGTATCTGTCGCCGACTTCCGATATCGATATATTGTTCCATCCGCGCGGCCGGCGGCAATTGGACGAGGGTGTGACGCTGCTGTCGCGGCATGGCGAGCGGCTGCCGTTGGATGGCGAGATCGTTTTTCCTGGCGGGCAGGCGGTGTCGTGGAAGGAATGGGGTATGGCGATGGCGCATCCGGCCAAGGTGATGGTCAAGCATCTGCATTCGGTCCGGCTGGCGGACACCGGTTCGCTGCTGGCGACGCTGGAGGATGTGTGATGGGCGCCGTCTCGCTTCGTTCCCGATCGCGCGCCGCGGCGCCGGTTGTCGCCTGCACGCGGCTTGGCCGCAGGGCCCAGGTCCGCTTCGCGCGCGAGGTCGCGCGGCTGGCAGTGGGCAGCCTGCACGTGGAGTTGTGTCTTTATCCCAAGCCCGGACTGGTGTCATTGGTAGACAATGGCAGCCATGACGACATGAATGCCGCCACCTTCATGCGCAGCCTGTTCTCGCTGCGTCACTACTTTAAAAAAATCTGCCTGGCGGGATTGAACGATGCGCCGTTTTCGCAGTTAAAGCAGTTGGGCATCGCGGCCGAAGCGGCGATGCTGAAGGCGACGCACGGCGTCAACACGCATCGCGGCGCGATCTTCAGCCTCGGCATGCTGTGCGCGACCGCCGGCCGCGCCCGGGCGCAAGGCACGCCGATGACACCCGCCGCCCTGCGCGCCGCCATGTTGATACGCTGGGGCGAGGAGCTGGCGATGCACGCCGCGCCGGCCGCGCTACCGGCGCTGAGCAACGGCCTGCGGGTCGCCGCGCAGTATTCGGTGAGTGGGGCGCGCGAGGAAGGCGCGCTTGGCCTGCCCTCCGTTTTTGAAATCGGCGTACCGGCGATGCTGGCCGCGCGCGCGCGTGGCGCCAGCATGACGATGGCGCGCATCGATACGCTGTTCGTGCTGATGGCCCACATCAGCGACAGCAACGTCTACCACCGCGCCGGACCGCAGGGCGCGCACATTGTGCGCACCAGCGCGCAACGCTTCATCGACCTGGGCGGCACCGCCTATCCCGGCTGGCATGACGAAGCGCTGGCCAGCCACCGGCTGTTTGTCCAGCAGCGGCTGTCGCCGGGCGGCGCGGCCGACCTGCTGGCCGCAAGCTGCCTGGTACTCGCCATCGCCGCACTGGACGCCGGCCAGCAATGACCAT
Organism: Duganella hordei; assembly: GCF_040369125.1. Taxonomy (NCBI): domain Bacteria; kingdom Pseudomonadati; phylum Pseudomonadota; class Betaproteobacteria; order Burkholderiales; family Oxalobacteraceae; genus Duganella; species Duganella hordei. The sequence continues at coordinate 73,753 of NZ_BPWI01000010.1, read as the reverse complement.
GTCCTACGGCGCTCAAGCCCGGCTGCTGCTGCTGTGCCCCGGACAAGGCGGCCAGCATCCGGCGATGTTCGACCTGGCCCGCACCAGCCCCGCCGCCAGTGCGCTGCTGGACCGCCTGGCCACGACCGGCGCATTGGACGGCGTGGACATCTACGCCAACCGCAACGCACAACCGCTGATCGTCGCCGCCACGCTGTCCATGTGGGAAGCGATCCGTGAATTCACGCCGCCGCCGGCGCTGATCGCCGGCTACAGCATCGGCGAACTGGCGGCATACGGCGTCGCCGGCGCGCTGGCGCCGGAGGCGGCGGCAGGACTGGCCGCCGAGCGCGCGCGGCTGATGGACAACTGCGCGCTGGCCCTGCCCGGTCAGGCGTTAATGGCGATCTCGGGCCTGGCGCTGCCGCGCATTCAAGCCATCCTTGCCGAACACGCCTTTTACATGAGCATAGAAAACGGCGATGACGCCTGCGTCGCCGGCGGCCCCGCGTCCGCCGCTGAGAAACTGGAACAAGCGATAGCACAAGCGGGCGGACACACCACCCGCCTGCAAGTGGAAGTCGCCTCGCACACGCCCTACATGCAGGCGGCGGTGGCGCCGTTTGCCGAGGCCTTGCGGCAAAGCGGATTCGGCCACATGACGGCACCGGTATTGGCGGGCGTCAGCGCCACCGCCGTCAGCGGCAAGACGCAAGCCGTCGATCAGCTGTCGCGCCAGCTGGCCGAAACCATCCACTGGGCCGCCTGCATGGATGCCGCCGCCGAAGCCGGCATCACCTACGCGCTGGAACTGGGCCCCGATGCCGCGCTCACGCGCATGATGCAGAACCGCCACCCGCACATCAATACCCGCTCGGCGGCCGACTTCCGCACGCTGGACGGCATCCGCAAATGGCTGGAACGTGCGGCGGAGGATTGATCAACGATTGTTTTGCGTCGCCCAAGCGACGATGTTGGACGCATCCATTGCCCCCGGCTGGCGCGCCATCTCGCGGCCGCCCTTGAACAGGGCCAGCGTCGGGATGCTGCGGATCGCATAACGCGCCGCCAGGTCCTGCGCCTGCTCGGTATCCACCTTTACCACGCGGAATTGCGGCTCCAGCCGCTGCGTGGCTTGCGCATAAAACGGCGCCATGGTCCGGCACGGCCCGCACCACGGCGCCCAGAAGTCCACCAGCACAGGAACATCGCTGCGCTCGATATGCTTGAGGAAGCGCGCGCTGGACAACTCCACCGGCTGGCCGGTGAACAGCTCCTTCTGGCATTTTCCGCAGACCGGCTGCTGCGCCAGCTTGGCGGCGGGCACGCGGTTGACGGCGTCGCAATGGGGGCAAACTATGTGCAGCGACTCAGGCTGCGCGGCGGTGGCATTCGTCATCTTCATCTCCAGACAGCAACAAGCCGACCATGATAAAGCATGGGCAAAAAAAATGCCGCGCACGGCGATATTGCATCGCGTGCGCGGCTAGGGGTTAATTCTTATCTGAATCTACATCAGGTTTCCTTGCGGGCGCCGGTCTGTTTGCTGGATTGAGCAGCTTGAGCGGCAGTCTGGGCTTGGGAAGCTTGCCCACCTTGCATGCTGCCTTCGCGGCCTTCGGTGCCGTTGTGGCCGGCGCTTTGCAGCGTCGAGCTGCTGCTGCGCATTTCATTGCCGCGCGACTGGCGCATGCCATCGGTAAAAGGGTCGGTGAATTTCTGCACGGCGTCCTGATGGCTGCGCAGGGTTTTTTCCGTTTCCTCGGACGTGACACGCGCTACCTCGTCGGCCAGGGCCTTGGCGGTACGGCTGGTTTCCTGCACGCGCTCTTCGGCGACTTTGGACAGGTCAACCTGGGTGTCCGCGGCGATGCGCGACAGGTGCTGCTGGTAGGCGCGCAGCTTTTCGGCGGTAGGCTGGGCGTGGGCGGCGACGGCGGCGATTGCTTCCGTCGGACGGTGTGCGGTGATCACTTGCTGGCTGACGTTGGTGCCTTCTTCCAGCAGGGTTTGTGCCAGTTGGATGTTCAGGTCGCTATATTGTTGGACGGTACGGAACAGGGACTTGGAAATGTCGTTAAAGAACGACAACTGAGCTTCCATATGGTTTTTAGCGGCGGGGGTGACAGTTTGGGAAAATGGATACATGTGATTGCCTCGAAAAGAAGTAAAAAAGTGGCCTGGGGAATGTCGAACCGGTTTCGACGACGCGTTTTGCAGCGCGAATGCCAAGGCTACGTTAGACCGTTCCGTGACATATGATCTAGATCAAACGTACACTGACGCAGCCTGAGGAACTTCCCAAACCGGATTAATCCTAAGCTGCCCCTTCCCTAGTTCCTCGCGTAGCGCCACTTTTCATGCCACAGGGCTAGGACAAACACGAGAGTACCTGTCAGCAATTGCCCCACTACCGACAGCGCATTCGCGGCGCCGTTGAAGCCGACCACGTCCAATGCGGGCGCCTTGGCGGTCTGGACCGCCACGTATATGCCGAACAGGAACAACGCCAGGAAGGTCCTGCCGCCGCCGCTAAGCCGGCCCAGCAAGCTGGCGGCGCATGACATCGAGAATACGCCGGTCGCCAGCGCGGCGGCGCGCAGCGGTTCGGCGATCAGCCAGCGCAACAGCACCGGCGCCGTGAACACCAGCGCCAGCAGGCAAGCGGCCAGCAGTTGGGCCACGAACCGCCGCTGGGCGCCGCCGGGCGCCGCCGCGCTCATGCCGTCGACATCGTTGCGCAGGTCGCGCACGCTCAGCTCGCTGACCAGCACGCCCCATATGACGATGCCGGCGGTCAGCCAGCCGCCAAGCGCGGTGCCCTCCACCACGCAGCCGCCGGCCAGCAACACCGCCGCCGCCACGATGGCCGCGGGACTCGACACCAGCGCCAGCGCCACCACGGCCAAGGCCTCACCCCACACGCCCGGCAGGCGCGCGGCCAATCCGAACAAGGGGCGTACCGCCGCCGACAATGGCCGCAGCCAGCGATTGGCCAGCGCCAGCGGCGACCAGCGCGCGCCGCCGCCGGACGCGACGCGCACGCGGTCCGGCGAATAGCGATGGAACAGCGGCACCGCCAGCAGCAGGGGCAGCATGCCGATCAGCGCGCAACCGGCACGGCTCAGCAACAACTCCCTGCTCCATAAGGATTCCGGCAAGACCACCGGCGCCAGCGCCGGATTGAAGCTGGCGGCGCCGATCGAGAAATGCTGGCTGTGGACCACGCTTTGAAAAGCCTGCACCGCGCTGGAGACGCCGGAGAAGTCCACCAGCAGCGCCGGCGCCCAGCCCGCGTGGCCCGCTGTGGCGACGGCCGGCACGGAAAGCTGCGCGAGGAAGAAAATGAAATACAGCACGTCGCCGCCCTTGCCCATCAACGGCGGCCACGATTCGAACAGCGACGCCAGGCTGGCGGTCAGGAACACCACCGGCAGCAACAGCAAGGCAAAGGTCTGCAGATACACGCCCAGCTGGATCGGCCCGGTGCCGCGCAGCAGATGCAGCACCAGCATGGTCGCCAGGAAGACCAGCAGCAGCGCGCTCAGGTACACCACGCTGCCCAGCCAGCGCCCCAGCACGAACACCGTGTTGCCGACCGGCGTGGCGGCCAGCACGGCGGCGACGCCGCTGCGGATTTCCTCGCTCACGCGTCCGCGCACCAGGTAGAAGCCGGCCAATCCGAACAGCAACCCGGCCATCAGCGCGCCGCCCAGCGCCAGGCAGGTGCTGGTGTACAGCACGCGCGTCTCGTCGATGGCGACCAGCGTGTATCCCAGCGACGGATCGCCGACCATCGCCCAGCTCAAGCCGATCAGCGCCAGCACCGCCACCATGGTGCCGGGGCGGCGCATGCGCATGCGGACTTCGGCCAGCAGCAGCGCCTTCAGCACCGGCAGGGACGCCGCCCTCATGCCGCCAGTTCCCCGGATTCCTGCATCGCGTAGCGCCGCGTCATCAGCGCCTCCTCCAGCGTCGGCTCGACCAGCACCGCGCCGGCGCACGGCGACGACGGATGGGCGATGCGCAGGTTGACCGCGTCCGCGCTGCGCTGCGCCTGCAGCACCTGTACCCGCGCGCGCAAGGCGTCATAGTCCCGCTGCGCCACGGTGGCGGACCACACCTGGCTGCGCGCGTCCCGCACGAAACTGTCCGGCGTGTCGTAGGCGACCAGCCTGCCCTTGCGCATGATGGCCAGATGGGACGCCATGTTCTCCACGTCTGACACGATATGCGTCGACACGATCACCAGCTTGCGGAAGCCGATTTCCGCCAGCAGATGGCGGAAGCGCAGCCGCTCCTCCGGATCGAGGCCGGCGGTCGGCTCGTCGACGATCAGCACGTCAGGATCGTTGAGCAGCGCCTGCGCGATACCGAGCCGGCGCCGCATGCCGCCCGAGAATCCGGACGCCTGCCGGTTCGCGTGCTCGTGCAGGTTGACCGTCTCCAGCAAGTGCCGCAAGCGCGCCGGATCGCGCACGCCCTTCAGTGCCGCGAAGTACTGCAGGAATTCCAGCGCGGTCAAGTTCGGATAGACGCCGAAATCCTGCGGCAGGAAGCCGAGGCGCCCGCGTATCGCATCGGGCTTGCTCACGATGTCGGTGCCGTCGAACAGGATCTGGCCGCTGGTCGGCCGGGTCAGCGTGGCGATCATCTGCATCAGCGACGTCTTGCCGGCGCCGTTGTGGCCGATCAGACCGACCACGCCGGCGGGCAGCTGCAAACTGACGTCGTCGACCGCACGGACGTTGTTCGCGTAGGTTTTCACGACGTTGCGTAGTTCAAGCATGCACAAGGTACTCCTGAAAATGAAAGCGGGGCCGGCCCAGCGCAATGCTGGAGCCGGCCCCGCGGGTCGGTGCGATTATTCTACAGTCTTATTTAAATAGCACTGCCGCTTTTTGCACCGTCAGCGACACGCCGATCGCCAGCGGAATGCCGACGGCCAGCCAGCCGAAAGCCACCGCCGCCGGGCTGGTCACGCCGTTCGACGCCACCACCGCGCCGGTCGACGCGGCCGCGTCGCGCTCGTGAGCCAGCTTCTTCTCGGCGGCCAGTTCGGCCTCGGTCATGAAGTGCTTGTCGGCCACCGGACGCACCACCAGGTTGCACAGCAGGCCAAGCACCAGCAGGCTCGCCAGCACGTACATGGTGATGTCGTACGCCTGCGCCTTCGGCACGCCGTGGGCGATCTGGTATTCGCGGATGTAGGTCACCAGCAGGGGACCGAACACGCCGGCCATCGACCATGCGGTCAGCAGGCGGCCGTGGATCGCGCCCACCATCTGGGTGCCGAACAAATCGGCCAGGTAGGCCGGCACGGTGGCGAAGCCGCCGCCGTACATCGACAGGATGATGCAGAAGAAGCCGACGAACAGCGCCAGCTGCGCGCCGTGCGCCATCGATGGAATCAGGCCGTACAGCGTGATGCCCAGCACGAAGAAGACGCCGTAGGTCACCTTGCGGCCCAGGAAGTCCGAGCACGAAGCCCAGACGAAACGGCCGCCGATGTTAAACAGCGACAGCAAGCCGGTAAAGCCGGCGGCGATGGCGGCGATCTGGCCTTTCTGCGCCAGCGTCAGATCGTTGAACGCGACGCTCACGCCCAGCAACTGGCCGGCGAAGATCTCCTGCAGCAGCGGCGAAGCCATGCCGAGGATGCCGATGCCCGCCGTCACGTTCAGGCACAGCACCAGCCACACCAGCCAGAATTGCGGAATGCCCCACACCTTGCTGGCGTGGACGTGGCGGTTGGTGATCATGGTGTTGGCCGCGGCCTTGGCCGGCGGCGTCCAGCCGGCGGGCGTCCAGCCGCTTGGCGGCACGCGGTACGACAGCGCGCCGGCCATCATGAAGACGAAGTAGATCGCCGCCATCACCAGGAAGGTTTGCCACACGCCGACCGAGTCGGGCGTGGCGAAGAATTTCATCAGCTTGTCGGCCAGCGGCGCACCGATCATCGCGCCGCCGCCGAAGCCCATGATGGCCATGCCGGTCGCCATGCCGCGCCGGTCCGGGAACCATTTGATCAGCGTCGATACCGGCGAGATGTAGCCGAGACCCAGGCCGATGCCGCCGATCACGCCGGAGCCCAGCCACATCAGCCAGATCTGGTGCTGGTACACGCCCAGCGCCGAAATCACCAGGCCGCCGCACCAGCACAGCGCGGACACCACGCCCGCCTTGCGCGGACCGGCATGTTCCAGCCAGCCGCCGAACAGCCAGGCGGCCAGGCCGAGGAAGACGAAGAACATCGTGTACATCCAGCCCAGCATCGATATCTGCCAGTCGCAGGTGGACGACATGATCTTGGCCATCACGTCCATGTCGGCCGGACAGGCCAGCGATTCCTTGATGCCGATCGCGCGCGACAGCGGCAGCCAGAACACGGAAAAGCCGTAGGCCATGCCGATGCACAAGTGGATGGCCAGCGCGGCCGGCGGCACCAGCCAGCGATTAAAGCCGGTCCCCGCGACCGTACGATCCTTTTCCAAAAAATCAAAAATTGCCATGCAAAATCTCCTGTGTTTTCATGTAACGAAAGTACATGTTTCCCTAAAACAACTACGGTCGGAGGTTAGCATATAGCCAGCAATTTGTCTCATTGCCTATGTTTCAAATCGTCCGCCGAGAGCCACAATTCCTTGCGTTCCAGCGGCGTTTGCGGCGTCAGCAGCGGATTGGGCAATTCGATGACCAGGCGCTGATCGAGCCTGGCGCGCTGGATCAGCGGGCCGTAATGCGTATAGAACAGCTGCGAGAAAGAACCGTCGGCCAGCGCCGCCTCCAGGCCCTGGCGCACGTTCTCGGCCAGCTCCGGATTGTTACGGTTGACGAAGAAGTAGTCGGCGGTCGGATAGTGCAAGACGATGTACGGGTCGATCGCCAGTCCGGGATGGCGCTCGGCCTCGGCCCAGATCTCGTTGACCGAGCGCGGCACCCAATCCATGCGACCCGCTTTCAGCATGCCGAACAGACCGTTGTAGACCGCCACCGGGTACACGGTCAGCCCGCTGTGCCGCAGTATTTGCAGGTCCGGCCAGTCGTGCCCCTGCGCAGCGGAAAAGCGCTTCAGGTCTTCCAGGCTGCGCACCTCGCGCAACATATCTTTATGGTCTGCCCGCAGCAGGCCGATGCGCCAGCCGATCAGGCCGCGCGACATCGGTATCCGCACCGGCAGCAGCTTGCTTTCGCGCTCGGCGGACGTCATGGTGCCGATGATGTCGACGCGGCCGGCGCCCGACTGTATTTCTGCGATCGCCCGGTTCTGCTGCATGCGCGTGGGCGACAGCTCGACCCGGTACTTGTCGCCCGCCTTGGCCAGCGCCAGCTGCAGCAGCGCCACGCCGTATTCGCTGCGCTTGTCGTCGTCGGCCTCGGCGCGCGGATACAGCACCGTGATCGGTTCGGCGGCCGCCGCCAGGCAGGCGCAGGCCAGACAGGCAAACAGCAGTCGGCGCAGCAGAGGCATCGCTTTCATCCTGATACTATCTTTAACAATACTCACCCAAGCCGGGCGCGCCGTCAAGCGTGCTACATTTTTAAGCAAATACGTGCATTCGGCCGCGCATCGGTGTACACTTCGATAAATTGCCGAAGGGAAATAACATGGCCATCGCCGCACTAAGTTCAGGAGTTACCGGTCTCAATGCCGCCGAGCGCGCATTGGGCAACAGCGCGCACGCGATCGCCAACATCGGCACCCAGGGCTTCCAGCCGTCGCGGGCCAATTTCCAGGAAAACGCCCCGGCCGGCACCGGCGTCTCGATCTCGTTCCAGGCGCAGCAACTGCTGGCGGTGGACGCCCCCAGCGCCACCAACCTCGCCACCGAAACCACCAATTCGCTGATCTACAAGACCCAATTCGACCTGTCGGCCAAGGTAATCCAGGCCGCCGACCAGAATCTGGGCACCCTGATCGATACCAAAGCTTGACAGGGTGTGATCGAATCGGCACATTGAAGTCTTCCGGAGAGGGAGACCATGATAAGAGACCAGGAAACGCTGAACATCCTGTTGGACAGCATCCGCCGCTTCGTGCGCGAACAACTGGTGCCGCACGAGCAGCACGTCGCCGACACCGATGAAATCCCTCCCGCGCTGGTGGCGCAGATGCGTGAACTGGGCCTGTTCGGCCTCTCCATCCCCGAAGAATATGGCGGCCTTGGGCTGACCATGGAAGAAGAAGTGCTGGCGGCGTTCGAGATCGCCCGCACCTCGCCCGCCTTCCGCTCGCTGTTCGGCACCAACAACGGCATCGGCTCGCAAGGCATCTTGATCGACGGCACCGAAGAACAGAAGAACGCCTGGCTGCCGCGCATGGCGTCGGGCGAAGTCATCGGCTCGTTCGCGCTGACCGAACCGGGCTACGGCTCCGACGCCGGCTCGCTGACCACCTCCGCCGTGCGCGACGGCGACCATTACGTCATCAACGGCACCAAACGCTATATCACCAACGCGCCGGAGGCCGGCGTGTTCACCGTGATGGCGCGCACCGAGGCCGACCGCAAAGGCGCCAGCGGCGTATCCGCCTTCATCGTCGAACGCGACACGCCCGGCCTCTCGCTCGGCAAGACCGACAAGAAAATGGGCCAGCGCGGCGCCCACACCAGCGACGTGATCTTTGAAAACTGCCGCGTGCCGGCCAGCAGCATCATCGGCGGCACGCCGGGCATGGGTTTCAAGACCGCGATGAAGGTGCTCGACAAGGGCCGCCTGCATATCTCGGCGGTCTGCATCGGCGTGGCCGAGCGCATGCTGGAGGACGCGTTGCGCTACGCGATGGAGCGCCAGCAGTTCGGCCAGCCGATCGCCGAGTTCCAGCTGGTGCAGGCCATGCTGGCCGACAGCAAGACCGAAATCTACGCCGCCCGCAGCATGGTGCTGGACGCCGCCCGCCGCCGCGACAACAACGAGGACATCACCACCGAGGCCTCGTGCTGCAAGCTGTTCGCCTCCGAAATGTGCGGCCGGGTGGCCGACCGCTCGGTGCAGATCCATGGCGGCGCCGGCTACGTGTCCGACTACGCGGCCGAGCGCTTCTACCGCGACGTGCGGCTGTTCCGCATCTACGAAGGCACGTCGCAGATCCAGCAGCTGGTCATCGCCCGCCACATGATCAAGGCGGCGGAAAGCCGATGAACACCGACCAGCTACTGGCGGCGCTGCCGGCACGCATCAGCGCCATACCGCGCCGCTGGGCCGAGCGCGCGCCGCACACCAACGCGCTGCATGACGGCCGCCGCCACTGGACCTATGCGGAGCTGGCGGCAGCGGTCGACGAGACCGCCGTGCTGCTGCGCGCGCTGAAGCTGCGGCCCGGCGACCGCCTGATGGTGGTTGGCGAGAACTGCGTCGCGCAAGTGGTGCTCACGCTGGCCGCAGCGGCGGTCGATGCGTGGATCGTCCACGTCAACGGACGCCTGTCGGCGCGCGAAGTCGACGCGATCATGCAGCATTGCGGTGCGCGGCGCGTGATCTATACCTCGTCCGTTTCCGCCGAGGCGGCCGCACATGGCCTGAGCCACGGCGCTTCGGCCGCCGACTCGCCATACGGCGAATGGATGGTCGGCCGGCTGAACATGAATTGCGCTGCGGAGCCGGCGCACGAGGCGTCGGCGGAACAGGTGGCCGCGCTGATCTACACCACCGGCACCACCGGCCAGCCCAAGGGCGTGATGCTCACGCACCGCAACCTGCTGTTCATCGCCGCCGTCTCCAGCACGCTGCGTGGCCTGACGCCATCGGACCGTGCCTACGGCGTGCTGCCCATCAGCCACGTCTACGGCCTGGCCTCGGTCATGCTGGGCACCTTGTACGCCGGTGCCTGCCTGTACCTGTGTCCGCGCTTCACGCCGGACGCAGTCCTGAAGGCGATCCGCGACGACCACCTGACCATCCTGCAGGGTGTGCCCGCCATGTACGCGCGCCTGCTGGAAACGCTGGGCGGCTCCGGGCAGCGCCTGGCGTCGCAACTGCGTTTTATGTACGCGGGAGGCTCGCCGCTGTCGCCGACGCTGAAGACACAGGCCGAGCAGCTGTTCGGGCTGCCGCTGCACAACGGCTATGGCATGACTGAAACCTCGCCCACGATCAGCCAGACCCGCCTCGACCAGCCGCGCAGCGACACGTCGGTGGGCCAGGCGATACCAGGCGTCGAAGTGCGCCTGGTCGATGCCGGCGGCGTCGACGTGCCTCACGGTGCGGACGGAGAACTGTGGGTGCGCGGCCCCAACATCATGCTGGGCTACTACCGCGAGCCGGAACTGACGGCGACGGCGATGCGGCCCGGCGGCTGGCTCAACACCGGCGACGTCGCCCGCCAGGACGCCGACGGCGCCCTGTTCATCGTCGGCCGCACCAAGGAACTGATTATCCGTTCGGGCTTCAACGTCTATCCGCTGGAGGTGGAGACGGTATTGAACGCCCATCCGGCGGTGACGCAATCGGCGGTGGTCGGCCGCAACGCCGCCGACGGCAACGAGGAAGTGGTAGCCTTCGTCGAAATCGATCCGCGCCACCGCGTCACCTCCGAAGAATTGCAGCAGTACCTGGCGACGCAACTGTCGCCCTATAAATGTCCGACCGAGATCATCGAAATGCAAACCCTGCCCGCAGCGGCAACCGGAAAAATATTGAAAGGACAGTTGCGACAACTGGCACAAAAATAACCACTAACGGGAGACAAGCGTGAAAAAAATAATGATGGCCACACTGATGGCCGCAGCACTGGCAAATTTGCATGCAGAGGAATTCGTGGTCGGCGCGGAACTGCCGCTGACCGGCACGCTGGCCCGCGTCGGCGCCGGCATGCAGGAAGGCGTGATGGTCGCCGCCGAGGTATTCAACAAGACCAACGGCAAGCACAAAATCAAAATCATCACCGTCGACGACGAATCGGCGCCGGCCAAGGCCGTGGCGGCGGTGGAAAAGCTGGCCAACCAGGGCGCGGTCGCGATCACCGGCGGCTACGGCTCCAACAATATCTCCCCGGCCTCCGACGCCGCCAACAAGCTGGGCCTGGTCTACATGACTTCCGGCGGCGTCGACGACAGCCTGGTCAACAGCGGCCGCAAGAACTTCTTCCGCATCAATAACACCGCCGGCTACGAGCGCGCCGTGCAAGGGCTGCTGGCGGACATGGGCGCCAAATCGGTGTCGATCATTTTCTCCACCAAGGAAGCCACGTCCGACCTCGCCAACTCGGTGCAGAAGGTGCTGACGTCCAAGGGCGTCAAGGCCACCACGCATTCCTTCGACCCCGCCATCACCGACTTCAAGCCGATCATCAACAAGATCAAGCTGCAGGACAAATCGGAAGTGATACTGATGGTGGGCTACGAGAACGATTACGTCGGCATCCTTCGCGCGGCGCGGGTGCTGAAGCCGCCGGTCAAGGCGATGATCGGCGTGTGGTCGCTGGCGACGCCGAAGATGGCAACCGAATTCCCCGACCTGATGCCGAACGTGTACGGCACCGCGCTGCTACCCTTCCCCGCCACCTTCGAAACGGCCGACGGCAAGACCTTCGCCGACACCTACAAAACCTTGTACAAGAAAGAGCCTGACTACCTCGGCCAGTTCGGCTACGTGCAGTCGATGCTGCTGTTCGAAGCCATCGCCCGCGCGGCCGACAAGGGCACGGTGAAGAAAGGCGGCGTGGCCGAAGAGCTGCGCAAGACCGACCGCGACACGCTGATCGGCCGCGTGCAGTTTGCCGCCAACGGCGACAATCTCAACTTCGTGCACCGCATGGGCCAGCACCAGGGCAAGAACATCGCCATCGTCTGGCCCAAGGAATCGGCGACCGCCAAGATGGTGTATCCCGGCCTGCCCTGGTAGGCGCATATGACTGAACTGATACTGCAGGCGCTGTATTCCGGCCTGCTGCAAGGCGGTTCCTACGCGCTGATCGCGCTGGGCCTGGCGCTGGTGTTCGGCACCATGCGGGTCATCAACCTCGCGCACGGTGAGCTGGTGCTGCTGGCCGCGTACATCGCTTACACGGTGGAGTCCAAGCTGGGGTTGAATCCCGCGTGGGCGATACCGGTCGCGCTGGTCGTGGTCAGCGCGACGTCGGCCGGGGTGTACGGCATCGTCAGCCGGATCAGGAAGGACCGCGAGATCAATTCACTGATACTCACCTTCGGCATCGGCGTCATCCTGACCAATCTGATCCTGCTGATCTGGAAGGCCGACGTGCGCTCGACCAGTTCCAGCTGGCTGCAGGAAGCGTTCGTGGTCGGGCCGCTGTACAGCATGCGCAGCGAGCTGATTTTCTTTGTCGTCAGCCTGCTGCTGATGGGCGGCTTGTGGTGGTGGCTGTCGCGCAGCTGGTATGGACGGGCGCTGCGCGCCGTCTCCAGCAACCGCGACGCCGCCAAATTGATGGGCATCGCACCGGGGCGCACCGAACTGGTGTCGTTCATCGTCGCCGGTATGCTGGCCGGATTCGCCGGCGTGGCGCTGTACAGCTACGGCGTGATCCAGCCGGCCTATGGCGGCGCATTGACGGTCAAAGCCTTCATCATCACGGTGCTGGCGGGCGTCGGTTCGATACCGGGCGTGCTGCTGGGCGCCGTACTGCTGGGCGTGGCCGAAGCGCTGACCGTCACGCTGGCCAGTTCGGCGCTGCAGGAACTGGCCGGCATGACGCTGTTCCTGCTGGTGCTGTTCGTCATGCCGAACGGCCTGCTAGGCGCAACCCGGAGGCGCGGATGACCCCGACCACCCCGTCGTCCTCGCGCAAGCGGGGCCCCATAGAACGCTGGCTAACGCCACTAGCGGGCGCAATGACCTGCATCGCCATCCCCCTGCTCTTCGGCACCGACAACTACGTCATGAGCCTCATCGTAGCGGCCTTGGTAATCGGCTGCGTCGCCATGTCCTGGGCCTTGCTGGGCAACCTGGGCGGCATGGTCAGCTTCGGCCACAGCGCCTTCTTCGGCATAGGCGCCTACACCTCGGCCATCCTCACCATCAAGTTGGGCGTACCGGTACTCGCCGGCATGGCGCTGGGCGGCCTTGGAGCGCTGCTGGCCGCCATCGTCATGCTGCCGGTGCTCCGCCTGCGCGGCCCCTACTTCGCACTGGCCATCCTCGCCTACGCCCACATCTTCCGCATCCTCGCCACCGAATGGACTACGCTCACCGGCGGCTCGGGCGGCATCGCCAACATCCCCGTGCTGCCGACGCTCGTCGGCTATGACCTGAGCAGCAAAGCCGGTGCCTACGCCGTGATCCTGTTGATCGTGCTGATATTCGCCGCGATCTATCGCGCCATCCGCGCCAGCCACTACGGCCTGGCCCTGCGCGCCATGCACGACAGCGAAGACGCCACCCGCGTGGTCGGCGTCAACAGCACGCTGCTGAAAGGCCTGATGCTGCTGGTCTCCGCCTTCATGGCCGGCGTGGCGGGCGCTTTCAACGCCCACTACATCAACTTCCTCGAACCGGACTACGCCTTCAACGGCTCGTGGGTAACCATTCCCATCGTCGCCGCCATCTTCGGCGGCTACCGCACCATCACCGGGCCGGTGATCGGCGCGCTGGTGGTGTACCTGCTCGATCAACTGGTATTCAAATCGCTGATCCCGACCGGGCATCAACTGGTATTGGGCGGCCTGCTGGTGGCGATGATCGTTTTCAGCCCCAGCGGACTGCTCTCCCTACTGCGAAGGAAAGATCATGCTGGAGCTGAATAACCTCTCGGTCCGCTTCGGCGGGCTGACGGCGGTCAACGCCGTCACGCTGGCCATCGGCACCCACGACGTGGTCGGCCTGGTCGGCCCCAACGGCGCCGGCAAGACCACGCTGTTCAACGCCATCTCCGGCCTGGTGCGGCCGACCGGCGGCAGCATCCACTTCGACCGCCGCGACGTCATGCGCACGCCCATGTACCGCCGCGCGCGGCTCGGCATCGGCCGCACCTTCCAGATTCCGCAGCCGATGCACGAATTGACGGTGCGCGAAAACCTTGTGGTCGCGCAGCGCTTCGGGACCGGCAAGGTCGACGACGACAAGATCGCTGAGATCCTCGAATTCACCAGCCTCACCGACAAAGCCCATCGCGACGCCGCCACCGAACTGGCGCTGACCGAGTTGAAGGCGCTGGAAGTGGCCAAGGCGCTGGCCACCACGCCCAAGCTGCTGTTGCTGGACGAAGTGCTGGCCGGCCTGGAGACCAACGGCAAGCGGCGCTTCATGGGCATGCTGAAGGAGATGCATGAGCGTTTCGGCGTGGGCATCGTCATCATCGAGCACGACATCGAGACCATCAACACGCTGTGCCAGCGCGTGGTGGTGCTCAACTTCGGCCAGCTGATCGCGGACGGCACGCCGGAGGCTGTGTTCAACGATCCGGAAGTCATCCGCAGCTACACGGGAGCGGCGCATGCTTGAAGTGGACCAGATACGCGCAGGCTACGGCGCCATCAACGTGTTGTGGGATGTGTCGCTGAAGGCGGAAGCGGGCAAGCTCACGACCATCATCGGACCGAACGGCGCCGGCAAGACCACACTGCTGCGCGCGATCATGGGACTGGTGCCGGTGACCGCCGGCGAGATCCGCCTGAACGGCCAACGCCTGAACGGCACGCCGACGTGGGAGATGGCGGACCACGGCATCGCCATGATCCCCGAAGGCCGCATGGTCTTCCGAGACATGGGCGTGGAAGAAAATCTGATCATGGGCGCCTTCCACAAGTCGCACCGCCCGCATGTGAAGCGGCGGCTGGAAGAAGCCTACGACATGTTCCCCCGCCTGCGCGAGCGCCGCACGCAGCTGGCTGGATCGCTGTCCGGCGGCGAAGCGCAAATGCTGGCGATGGCGCGCGGGCTGATGTCCGATCCGCGCCTGCTGATTATCGATGAGCCATCACTCGGCTTGGCGCCATTGATGGCTAATGAGCTGTTCGAAATTCTGAGGCGTCTCAAGCAAGGCAATCGCTCCATCATCCTGGTTGAACAAAATACCGAACGCGCAATAAATGTAGCTGAACATGTACTTATGATACTAAGCGGGAAAATTTGCATTTCCCAGAATGCCGCAGATACGAATATCCAACACATCCATAAACTCTTTTTTCACGGTAACTAGCCCCCAAATTTTCTTAAAAAATTGTCTCTCCAATCTAGAAATCATATTTTCCAATAACAATGAAAACAATAGGGATTAATACGCAAGGTCCAGGATTATCCATATAAATAATGTTGATGATTAATTTCCTGCCCTCCTACAATTATGACACCATCGATGCTAAGGAGCGTTGTTATGCTGTCATATCCATTTAGATCTGTTCGCACATTTGAAACATGCTCAACCAATTCTTCAAAGCCGCCACCGGACTCTTCGTTTTTCACAACAAAATCATGCACATCCATTTGCTCATCTATTATTCCTACATGATCTGATTTTATAGTACTTTCACGAATAATTTTTTCGCCGTTACCAAAAATCAAGGTATCGCGACGCGATGTCTCGGTATAACCTTTACTATCGGTTGTCCAATACGAATAATCGCCGTCAGCTTCCACGCCTTGACCATACCCGCTACCGTCTTTATAGGTTACACTATCGAAGTGCTCTTCGTTAGGATTGCTTACTGAATTTCCATAATTATGGCGCGTCTTGTCCAGGTCATATGTTTCAAATAGAATAGAATCAGTTGCAACGTCATATGTTTCCTTCTCAAACGTTCCATCATCATGAGTTGTTAGTTTGGTGTAATCGCCATTTTCCTTATAAACATTATCATGAATAGCGTGATCGCTATCTATAAGGCGCTGTGTAAGTGTGTTCTCGTTATCCGTGGTTTCGGAACCCGATGTGCCATCGCTATTCCTCCAGATATGGATATCTGTCTTATCCGCTAGAATTAGATGTGTATCTTCATCGCCAACACCGTCACCGACCGTAGTAGAAGTCTCGCCATTAGCTAATGTATATGAGGTCTCGTACGCACCATCATTGTGATAACTACCTATATAGACCGATCCATCTGGAGAAATACTTTTGCTGTAACTAGAAGAGTCAGCATATGTGATGTTCAAACTATAATAATGACTCGCGGACAAACTTTCGTATGACGAAGAACCATCTGCTCTATTGTAAGAATCACTATAATATCCATTTGCATCCATGGAATAGTTATGTGTTGACCCATCTGCTCCACGTTCATCCTTGCTATAGAACCCATTAGAGGATTTGTACTCCGAAGAAGTGGACCCATCTAATTTAGTGGACGACTCACTGTATGAGCCGTCAGCATTATGTAAATATTCATGAGATGAGCCATCAGCATTATGCTCATAATCCCCAAAAGAGCCGTTTGAATTTTTATAAGAATAACTCCTAGCCCCAGTTAAATAATTACGATCATCCTTATTGAAGGTGCCATCAGAATTATATACTTCGGAAAAATTTTCGGTTTTACTGCTGAACCCATCACCATATCCCCCAGAAGCATATTTAAAGAACCAATGATTCGTACCATCGGCATCAACTGAATCGCCCGTTTTATTGCCTATATTATCAGCGCTATCATGCCCTGAGGAACCATCATCCTTTTGCCAGTCGTGTTCAACATTAGTTACAACATTGAATTCATTGTAAGTTAACCGTTCAGTCTCATGTCCACTTGGAATAATTATTGGCCGTGCCACTCCAAGTTGCTGCCCAGCAGAGGTCGAATCGAAAGTGTACTCTGTACCTGTATGGAGATCGACTATATCAATCGATTGTCCTGCGGTTAACCCCAACAGGTTATTATTTTTTATGACAAAAGGATCAAATCTTAATACATCCATGTCAATCGCCACCCGATCATAAAGCTCCTTGGAGGCAATATAGGATAATTCTTTTGCACCATAATAGTTAGGGTAATTACTTGAACCCACTTTAACGTTGGGATTATAGAAGTATAATTCCCTTTCAGCATCAATATTGCTTTCGGAAAATTGAATTGTGTAATTTGAATTAAATGCCAATCCAGGCATAGCAGCCCCGCCGGCAGTCATAAAGTAATCGCCGTATCCACCGGCTGCCATGCGGTATTCACTATATAAATGGACGCCAGGTGTGCTATTAACCTCGCTGACAACAGCATTCCATCCGGCGATCTGCGCTGTTGCCTCATCAGTAGCATGCGCTTTTTGAATTGCAAGTAACGTTGCAGTGTAGTCTTGAACACCATCAAATGATGCTAAATAGTCAGCTGAGTTATGAAATTGGTTGAATGCCTCAAGGGTTGATTCAGCATTCACACTGTGGCGAACTTCATGGGCCATTACAAATACCATGGTCCCAAATGTCATACCATTGGAAAGCTCTCCAGTATTTTGATTTACGGGAATCAGAATAGTTTTACTGGAAGGATCAAATTGCCCGCCTACACCAACTACTGATGTGGGCGAAAACCCATTAATTTCACCCGAAACAATTCCGCCATTAACTGCTTCTGCCAATTCCGATGAACTCAATAGCGAATTCAAAAGCGCTTGATATGCTTGACTGTTTTCGCCGCCTGTCACGGTGGCCGCAAAGCTAATCATCTTATCCAATGTTGGTTGCTGCAACACAATTGTCATGTGAAATATCCAAAAAAATGATTAATAAATTAGTTTGCGGGAATAGATGATATGAGAATAGAGATCATGCAATGAGATTCTGAGCTAGTAGAAAATAGAATTTTTCCGTAGCCTTTTATATACTCTGTCGAGGTGAACGTAGGATTGAAATGGGTCGAGGCGCTTACCCAACCTCTACTAACGAACTCAGATGACATGTCCTCTAAGCTCACGCATAGTTTGGACCTGCCGCCGGCCATTGGAGTAGCTGGTTTATTTGGCGGATTTCCCCATCCGAAGGAAAATTCTGTTTTCCTTCCCCTTTGAGAATAAAGCATATCGAAATACCAGTTCACATATGCCGTGGTTCCATAAGTTTCAGGATTGGAAGCAGGAACCGCTAGCCGTCTCGGGTCCACCTTTGTCAGTTGCATCTTGAATTCGTGTTCAAGTAATTGTTTGCTTATAAATCCGTTTTCGCCTCCGGATAAATTCCCTAAAATTCTTACTAAATCGCGATCAGAAAAAGGAGGTTCTGCAATTTCATAATTGATCGCGCCTTGTTCGTGAGGGGCACCAATAACGGAAGGCAACGGTAAAAATGCACCGGTCAACACCCCAAGTGCTGTCCAAAAATGAGTAACACAAGTGTGCATATCCCAACAACCTTTCTCGATTTGCTGTTGCAACGATTGACGCATTGCACTAGCTTATAAAAAATTATATGGCAATTTCCGAAAGGAAATCTAACCAATAATCACATTTACATTTTTGTTGATCAATAGTTTGTGGAGTCTCCAAAACCTGCTCCACCACCTCATGGTATCGCTGTACCACGTCGCGGCGCAGCAGCTTTGCTGGCAACGCCTCGAACAAGACTTGGCGATGCACTTCGGACGCGAATTCCCATAGAGTTGCAGCACATGCCGGACTGCCCAGGCAGTGCTCTTGATTGGTTAGCGGCGGATCTCGTAAGAAAAGTCCGCAACGCCGTTTGCCTCTATGGCTTTTTCCGTAACATTGGCATGGAATCGCATGGAGTCGATGCTACCTTGCCCCGCCAGTGCACCGATATCATACAGATAGCGGTCGAGATAGCCTGATGCCAGCAACCGCCAATCCATCGGCAACCCGGGATCGATGCGCCGTGCCATCTCGAAGACGATGGTGGTGCAATTGGCGGTCAGGGTGTTGTAGAAGCGCGGGGTGCGCTTCAGCTGTTCGCCCTCGTCCAGATACGCCATGAACAGCGAACGCATCATCTCCGGCGGCATCTTCAGCCGGTACAGCCACATGTCCTCGCCGCGCACGTTGGTGCGCACACGCAGGATGTCGCGTTCGTCGGCGGCGATCAGCACGGTCTCGTATTTCTTGAAAAATCCCGCCAGGCCGTCGAAACTCTCGCCGCGCTCCTTGCGGATTTCAATGGAAAAGGTCAGGTAGCGCCCGTCCGCAAAGCCGAACGACACCAGCGTGTGCGCGATGGCCGGCCCCATCCAGTACGACATCGCCACGTCCACCGAGCTCAGCTTGTCCAGATCGTAGCTGCGCGCTTCCCAGCGCTGCGTGTAGTCGGTATCGCTGCGCCAGTCGAAGTTGCGCACCTGGTCCAGCGTGACGATGCTGCCATCCACCTTGCCAGTCACCATGCGCGACACGTCGTCGGCCCAAATGCGCTCATGCGACGGATTGATCGTGCTCCACCACGCCATCATCGCGCAGATCGCGACCAGCCACGGCAGCAGCGGCTTAATACGCCGCATCATCCACCAGCGTGCCAGCGTGATGAGGCTGAACGCCGCCCACAGCGCAGGCATGGCCTTCCGCACCAGCGGCCCGCCCGGCACCTGGAACCACAGCGCGAAGCCGCCCCAGACCGCCAGCAACACAAACAGCAACGAGCCGGAGATCATGCCGGCCAGGATCAGGTAGCGATTTTTCATGCCCCGATTATGGGGCTTAATCCTCTTTGTCGTCGACTCCGCTTGCACAGCCGATCTGGACGCATATCAGTTTTACTGCAATACTCAGCACGACGCCGATGACACCGATCAATTCCAACATGGCTGGCTCCGTGAATGAAGAAGTGACGCTTCACTTTAACCTTGTGGCCGGATACGATCCAATATCAAATACGGCGGCCAACCATCTCGAAACGGCATAACGGTGATTTCACTTAAACAGTTTAAATATTTCGTAGAAATCGTCGAGGCCGGCAGCTATTCGCGTGCGGCCGAGAAGCTGTACATCGCGCAGTCTGCCTTGAGCCGGCAGATCAAGGAACTGGAAGACGAGCTGCAAACGCAGCTGCTGACCCGCGACTCGCGCCAGTTCGAGCTGACTTCCACCGGCCAGGTATTCTTCGATCGAGCCAAACGCATCCTGGACGACATCGAAGCCACGGTAATACAGACCCGCCATGTCGGCCAGGGCGTGCAGGGCGTGATCCGCCTGCAGCATTCCAGCTCGGTGATCCTGACGCCGCAGTTCACCGGCGCGCTGAGCCAGTTGCTCGACGAATTTACCGGCGTGACGCTGGACGTCTCGATGCTGCCATCGGAAAACCAGACGCTGGAAATCGAGGAAGGCCGCGCCGATATCGGCCTGTTGCGCCTGCCCACCTTGCGCCGCCATCCGCACATCCACGTCCGCGAAATTTCCACCGAACGGCTGATGGTGGCGGTGTCGCAGCACTCGCCGCTGGCGGCGCTCGACAACGTCGACCTGGCCAGCCTGAACAACGAAGCCTTCATCTCGATCCCGCACAAGGACCGGGGCGGCTTGAGCTATCTGGTGGCCGACCTGTGCCTGGAACAGGGCTTCTTCCCCAAGCCGGCGCGCGCGCTGTCGCGCAAGTCGTCGCAGCTGAACCTGATCGAAGCCAATCTCGGCATCGCCATCGTCCCCGAATGCATGCGGCTGACGGCGCCGGCCGGCGTGCGCTTCATCCCGCTCGACCATGGCCGCTTGCACACCACTGTCGGCCTGGCCTGCCGGCGCGAGGCCGATCCGCTGGTGGCCGCCTTCGCCGATGCGCTGGTACTGAAGCTTGTGCAGATTTCCGACAAACCATCATAAAAAGCCGAGATTCGTACAGATAAGTTCGCTAGCGCACAAATCGCCCGGGTACTTCCAGCCTATTCTGGAGGCAACAAACCGAGGAGCATATGATGGCAGAGTGGATTATCGATCGCAACGGTGCGCCCGTGCTGATACAGGACGAGCACTGCTTCCGCAGCCCGCGCGGGGAAGTCGTTTCCTGGTTGTTCGGCAACGGGGTGTATGCCATCAACGGCGATCATATCGGCTGGTTCGAGATCAGCACCTTGTACGATGTCCATAACCGCATCGTCGGCATGCTGCAGCACACCTGCGCCCCGCTGCCTGCGGACCGGTTGCCGCCGCCGATGCCGGAATTTTCGCGCCGCCCGCACGTGCCGCGGCTGAAGGTGCGGCATAGCCGCCCGCCGGTTACCGTGCCGCCTGCCGCGCAGCTGCACGCCCGCCCGTATGCGGGCATGTCGATGCGGCACGCCAGCTGCTAAAAACGGCCTTCCGGGCAGTCGCGCCGCCCCGCTAAGCGGGCGACAACAGAACGCCACCTATGGCACACTTCGCCATACCAATCAACACTAGGGGTGCGCATGAGCGCAGGGCCAGACGATCAAGAACCGCAGCAGAATACCCCGCACCGACGCAGCGGCGACCAGGGCGATCGCCGCAAACAAGCCCGCAAGGATTACCAGGACACCGGCACGCCGCGCTACCTGGATCCGGGCGATACCGTCTTCAGCCTGTGGGGCCGCGTCATCATGGCGCGCTATCGCCGCATCGCGGCGGCGGCCACGCGACACATCATCCAGAGGCCGCTGCACATCGGCGTGTCGGCGCGGATCTTTCACCCGGAGCCGGGAGCGACCGGCCTGCGCAGCAAGAACCTGCAGTATCTCGAGGAATCCATCGCGCAGTGGGTGATGTCGCGCGACGTGCTGGTGTTCATGATCCCGACCGTCAATACCGACGGCCTGCTGCACCCGTCCAACATCCGCCTGCGCGACTACGCCCGCCACCTCGACGGCCTGGTGCTGCAGGGCGGCGCCGACGTCTCGCCGCAGAGTTACTCGGAAACACCCACCCGGCCGGAATGGGGCGGCGACCGCGCGCGCGACATGTACGAGCTGGAGCTGCTGCATGAGTTCATCGAGGCCGGCAAGCCGGTGCTGGGCATCTGCCGCGGCTGCCAACTGATCAATGTCGCCTTCGGCGGCACGCTGTACCAGGACATCGCCTCCGACGTGCCCGATTCGCTGGCCCACGTCAACGACGCCTACGACCGCAACCGCCACGACATCAGCTTCCCGGCCGGCTCCTCGCTGGCCAAGCTATTCCGCGGCAAGAGCAGCGGAACCGTCAACTCCATCCACCACCAGGCCGTCAAGACGCTGGGGCGCGACATGTCGGTCGAGGCGCTGTCGGTGCCGGACAATATGGTCGAGGCGATCCGCTACCGCAAGGCGCCCTTCGTCATGGGCCTGCAATGGCATCCTGAGTTCCACCGCGCCGGCGGCGTCGAACTGCTCGACTGCACCGCCATCCTCGACAACTTCCTGCGCGTCGCGCGCGAGACGCGGTTCTAGGCCCGACGCGATCGCCCGCCTCGGCAAAGGCGATCGCCGCCCGATAATCAATGCCCGCGGAAACGCTGGATCGCCGCGTCCACCATGCCTTCGGCGCTGCCGCTGCGGTCGAACTGCTGCCGCAGGTAGTGCGCGTCGCTGCCCTCGTGCGTGACCTGCACCAGGTGCTGCAGGCCCGCCGTGCCGCCCAGCGCGGCGCCGTGCGGCTCCATCTTGCGCAGCGTGGTCAGGATGTCTTCGCGCAGCGACAGGCTCTCGTAGGTCTTCGGATGCACCAGCGTGCCATCGAGCCCGAAGCGGCAGGCCTGGAAGCGGTTGTAGTTGTAGACCAGGTAGTCATCCTCGGCCGGCGCTTCCTCGCGGCGTTCCAGCAGGTAGCGGCACAGCGCCTGCAGATAAACGGCCAGCGCCGCCGCCCGCTCCACCGTCAGCGGCGTGTCGCACACGCGCAGCTCGATGGTGCCGAATTCCGGCTTCGGCCGGATGTCCCAGTAGAAGTCCTTCATGCTCTTGATCACGCCGGTGTGTTCCATCTTCGCGAAGTACTCGTGCTCGAAGCTGGACCAGTGCTGCATGAACGGCGCGCGGCCGCTCATCGGGAAGGCGAACACGGAGTTCAGCCGCGCCGAATTGAACAGCGTGTCGTTGCCCTGCACGTAAGGCGACGACGACGATAGCGCGATAAAGTGCGGCACGTAACGGCTCAGGGAATGCAGCAGGAACAAGGCGTCGTCGCCCGAGGCGCAGCCTATGTGCACGTGTTGGCCGAAGATCGTAAACTGCTTGGCCAGATAGCCATACAGCTCGGACACTTCCTTGAAGCGCGGCTTGGAGAAAATCCGCCGCTCCGACCATTTCTGGAACGGATGCGTGCCGCCGCCGCAGATGCCGATGTTGAGCTGCTCGCCGGCCTGCACCAGCGTGTCGCGGATCACCTGCAGCTGCGCCACCAATTCCGAGTGGTTGGTGTGCACGTCGCTGTTAATCTCGATCATGCTCTCGGTGATTTCCGGCGTGACGTTGCCGGGGAATGGCTTGCGCGCCAGCAGGTGCAGCAGGTCCGGGCTGGACGCGGTCAGGTCGAAGTCCGACAGGCTAACCAGTTGCAGTTCCAGCTCGACGCCCATGGTCAGCGGCTGCGATGATTTGAATGGTTCCAATGGCATGTTAATGCTCCTCTTTAGCCGGGGTTTCGTTGGCCCAGATCAGCGCGCGCTGCGTGATGACGGGGCCGATCACTTCCAGCAGCAGTGTCATCGCCGCCAGCGCGGCCAGTTCGTCGACCAGCACGATACCCATGTATTTAGTCTGCTCCAGCAGCAGGATGACGAACACCGACATCGGCGACAGCGCGATGCCGGTCAACAGTCCCTTGCGCCATGAAATGCCGCTCACCTTGGCGAATGCCGCCACCGCGCCGGCCTTGACCACAAAGCGCGCCAGCAGCAGCACCAGGCCGAGGCCCGCGCCGTCGACCACGCGGTCCCATTCCAGCGTGGAGACGGCGAACACGAAC
This sequence comes from Duganella hordei, assembly GCF_040369125.1. Lineage (NCBI taxonomy): Bacteria > Pseudomonadati > Pseudomonadota > Betaproteobacteria > Burkholderiales > Oxalobacteraceae > Duganella > Duganella hordei. The sequence continues at coordinate 50,056 of NZ_BPWI01000010.1, read as the reverse complement.
AGCAGCACCGTCAGCAGTTCGCCGATGCCGCCGAAATTGCGCTCGGTGCGGCTGAAGGCCACGCGGCTGTGGCGCGCGGCCAGGCCGAAGGTCAGCGTCGCCAGCACCGGCGAGACGTCGAAGGCGTGCGCCATCGCCACCAGCAGGATCACGCCCAGCGCGAAGGCGATGGTGCCGTCCTGCGCCAGCGCACCGAGGCGGCGCAGCACGGCCGGCACCAGGAAGCCGAATACCGCGCCCAGCGCGGCCGACACCAGCAGCTCGATCAGGCTGTGCGACACGGCCTGCGTCAGGCTGCCGGAAGTCTGGAACACCCAGAAGCCGACCACCACCTTGAACACGAACACCGCCAGCACGCAGTTGATCGCCACCAGGTGCAGCACGCGCTCGGTCACCTGCCCCGAGCTGTCCTCTTCGTTAATCACGCGCAGCACGCCGGCCGGCGACGTCGACATCGCCAGCGACGCCAGCAGCAATGAGGTCAGCGGCGGCATGCCGGTCAGGTGCGAGATCAGGTAGACCGCGCCGAACGTGGCGGCCGATTCGGCCAGGCCGCTGACGGCGATCCACGGATTAATGCGCAGCCAGTGCAGGTTGATGCGATAGCCGAATTCAAACAGGATCAGTCCAAAGGCCAGGTTGGCCAGCAAGGTCACCGTGCTCGATGCGCCGCTGCTCAGCGCGGCGGGAAACGCCTGCGCCAGCAAAAAGCCAACCAGTCCGTAAACGCTGATGCGGGGCAGACGGGTCCAACGGTGCAGGAATTCACCTGTCAGCCAGGCCACCGCGATCGCTAATGGCCAGCCTAGTTCGGTCATAACGACCTGAATATCCGGCATGTACTTCTCCTTTTTAAAGATACTTGTACAATTCTGAACAATTACCGGCGCTGTCACTGTGCGCTAAGGAACATAAGGAACCAACATGCTCGAATTAATCAGTGAACACACTTGTTTTGGCGGCGTGCAGCGCTTCTATCGCCATGTGTCGCGCGAGATCGGCCTGCCGATGCGCTTCGCCGTTTTCATTCCCGTCGAGGCGGCGGAGCGCCGCGTGCCGGCGCTGTTCTACCTGGCCGGCCTGACCTGCAACGAAGAGACTTTCATGATCAAGGGCTGCGCACAGCGCGCCGCGGCGGAAGCGGGACTGATACTGATCGCGCCGGACACCAGCCCGCGCGGCGCCGGCGTCGACGGCGAAACGGACAACTGGGATCTCGGCGTCGGCGCCGGCTTCTACCTGGACGCGACGCAGGAGCCGTGGTCCGCGCACTATCGCATGGACAGCTACCTCCACGAACTGCGCGAACTGGTGGTGAGCGAACTGCCGGTCGATGGAGAACGCATCGGCATCTTCGGCCACTCGATGGGCGGCCACGGCGCGCTGACGCTGGCGCTCAAGCGGCCGGACGTGTTCCGCTCCGTCTCGGCGTTTGCGCCGATCGCGGCGCCGTCGATGTGCCCGTGGGGGAAGAAGGCCTTCAGCGCCTACCTGGGCGAGGACACGGCGGCGTGGGAACAGCACGACGCCAGCCTGCTGATGGCGCGCCTGCAGACGCCCTTCCCGGCCGGCATTCTGATCGACCAGGGACTGGGGGATAAATTCCTGGCCGAGCAGCTGTATCCGGAAGTGTTCGAGGCGGCCTGCCGCAACGCCGCGCAGCCGCTGGAACTGCGGCGGCATGCGCGTTACGATCACGGCTACTACTTCATCTCGACGTTCATGGAAGACCACATCCGCTTCCATGCGCGCTGTCTCGCCGCGCTATAGCTACAGTTTGATCTCCGTGCCGAGGCGCTGCAGGAACTGCCCCAGCCACGCGGGATGCGCAGGCCAGGCCGGAGCGGTGACGAAGATGCCGTCGGTGACCGCCTGGTCTACCGCGATGTCGGCGTAGTTCGCGCCGGCCAGCTTGACTTCCGGCGAGCACGCGGGATACGCGGAGATCGTCTTGCCGCGTATGACGTCGGCCGCCGCCAGCACCTGCGCGCCGTGGCATACGGCGGCAATCGGCTTCGACGCCGCAGCGAACTGCTGGACGATTTCAATCACGCGCGGATTGAGCCGCAGGTATTCCGGCGCCCTTCCCCCGGCGATCATCAGCGCGTCGTACTGGGCCACGTCGACGCCGGCAAACGTGGCGTTCAGCGCGAACAGGTGGCCAGGTTTTTCGGTGTAGGTCTGGTCGCCTTCAAAGTCGTGGATGGCGGTCTTGATGGTGTCGCCGGCGTCCTTGCCGGGACAGACGGCATGCACCGTGTGCCCGACCATCTGCAGCGCCTGGAACGGCACCATGGTCTCGTAATCTTCCGCAAAGTCGCCCGTCAAAAACAGTATTTTCTTAGCTGCCACGGTATATCCTTTCGAAAAACAAGCGTAAAAAAACGGAGGGCCGCGACGTCGCCGTCACGGCCCTCCGATACTACCCTTGTTCGCGCGGACGCGCTTTGCGCCCGTCGTGCTTATGCCCTGCGATTACGCGGCGGCGTTGCCCAGCACGGTGCGGATGGTGCCGGCCAGGTCCTCGGCCGAGAACTTGGCCACATACGCATCCGCGCCCACGCCCTTGACGTGGTCTTCGTTGGTCTTGCCCGTCAGCGAAGAGTGGATCACCACGGGAATCTTGGAGAAACGCGCATCCTGCTTGATCAGGCGGGTCAGCGTGAAGCCGTCCATTTCCGGCATTTCCAGGTCGGTCAGCACCATGGCCACGCGGTCGCTGATCGGCACGCCTTCGGCCTTGGCGCCGTCGGAGATGTGCTGCAGGCGGTCCCACGCTTCCTTGCCGGACTTGGTCATGATGAAGTGCACGCCCATCGCTTCCAGACCCTTTTCGATCAGGTTGCGCGCGACCACCGAATCGTCGGCCGCCAGGATCACGGCGCCGGCCTTCAGCAGCACTTTCGGCCCGATGGTTTCCGGATCGACGTCCTTGCCTTCCGGCGGCACCAGCTCGCGCAGGATGGTTTCCACGTCCAGCACCTGCGCCAGGCGGGTGTTCTGCACGTCGCCGTCGACGCGGGCGATACTCGTGACCTTGCCGCCCGCGGTACCTTCGGCGGTCAGCACCTGGCTCCAGTCCAGGCGGACGATTTCCTCCACCGATTCCACCGCAAACGCTTGCGTGGTGCGGGCGAACTCGGTGACCAGCATGATGTTCAGACCAGTTTTTGGGGTCACACCGACGATGCCTGGCAAATCCAGCACCGTGATGATTTGTCCGCGAAGATTGACGACGCCCAGCATGTGCGGCGAGGATCCGGCCACTGCGGTGACTTCCGGCATCGCAACGATTTCGCGGATTTTGAAGACGTTAATACCGAACAACTCGGAATGTTCGCCGTTGGCGTCGCCGCCCAGGCGGAACAGCAGCAGTTCGAATTTATTGGAGTTGGTCAGATTACTGCGCTCATCAACTTCCTGCTGAACTGATTTCATAGATTTCGTCTCCGTCGGTGGTAGCTTCCATAGCGTTTCAAGTATAACGTTTGCACTAGACATACGTCACTTTTTGACGGTGGCGATCTTGATTTAAAGCACCGCATACAACAAAAAAGGAAGCCCGCAGGCTTCCTTTTGATTTGCTACCGAATTCTGGAGCGGGAGAAGAGTCTCGAACTCTCGACCTCAACCTTGGCAAGGTTGCGCTCTACCAACTGAGCTACTCCCGCAGAGGCAAGAATTATGACAGAAAGATTTCCGTTTTACTAGTGCATATCGCCAACTTTTTGCAAAATGGCCGATAGTGTAAGCTTGTCATCGTTTACTTGATTTAGGACAGGAATGGATTCTATCGAAGTCGTGCTGATCATGCTGCTGGCGGTGGTGGCGAGCGCCTACCTTACCCGTCTGCTGCCGCGCGCGGTGCCGCTGCCCATCGTGCAGATCGCCCTCGGCGCGCTGATCGCCGCCAAGTCGACCCGCGGCGTGGACCTGGAGCCGGACCTGTTCTTCCTGGTCTTCCTGCCGCCGCTGCTGTTCCTGGACGGCTGGCGCATCCCCAAGAGCGGCCTGCTGCGCGACAAGGGCACCATCCTCGAGCTGGCGCTGGGGCTGGTGATCTTCACCGTCATCGGCGCCGGCTTCCTGATCCACTGGCTGATCCCGGCCATGCCGCTGCCGGTGGCCTTCGCGCTGGCCGCCATCATCTCGCCGACCGATCCGGTCGCCGTCAGTTCGATCGCCGCCACCACGCCCATCCCCAAGCGCCTGATGCACATCCTGGAAGGCGAATCGCTGCTGAACGACGCCAGCGGCCTGGTGTGCTTCCGCTTCGCCGTGGCCGCCGCGCTGACCGGCGCGTTCTCGGTCGGCACCGCCGCCCTCACCTTCGTCTGGCTGGTGGTGGCCGGCATCGCCGCCGGCGTCGGCGTGACGTGGGTCGTGACCTGGGTGCAGCGCTGGCTGACCCGCCATTTCGGCGAGCCGGTCGGCTCGCCCATCCTGGTCAACCTGCTGCTGCCGTTCGGCGCCTACCTGGTGGCGGAGCGTCTGCACGCTTCCGGCATCCTGGCGGCGGTGGCGGCCGGCATCACGATGAGCTACGTGGAACTGAGCGGCCACGCGCTGGCCAACACCCGCATCCAGCGCTCCGCCGTGTGGGACACCGTGCAGTTCGCGCTGAACGGCATCATGTTCGTGCTGCTGGGCGAGCAGTTACCGGACGTGTTCAAGGGCGCCAGCGCGTCGATCGAGGAAAGCGGCCACCTGAATCCGTGGTGGCTGGCCGTGTACGCCGTCGCCATCAACGTCGGCCTGCTGGTGATGCGCATGCTGTGGGTATGGGCCTCGCTGCGGCTGACCATCTACAAACAGAAGATGCGCCACCAGCCGCGCATGAAGATCAAGCTGCGGCTGCTGCTGGCCACCACGCTGGCCGGCGCGCGCGGTGCGATCACGCTGGCGGGCGTGCTGACGCTGCCGCTGACGATGCCGGACGGCTCGCCCTTCCCGGCCCGGGCGCTGACCATTTTCCTGGCCTGTTCGGTGATCCTGGTGTCGCTGCTGGTCGCCAGCCTTGGCTTGCCGCGCCTGCTGGGCGGCATGACCTTCCCGGCCGAACCCGAGGAACAGCAGGAAGAAGACCTGGCGCGGCGCGAAGCGGCCAACGCCGCCATCGCCGCCATCGAGCACACGCAGGTCGCCCTGATGGAGGCAGAGACCTGCATCGACCCGGAAGCCTATCCCGAAGCGGCGGCGCGGGTGATCGCCTTCTATGAACACAAGCTGAAGGAAGTCGATCCGGAAAACGACGCCGCCTGGCGCAAGACCGACCACGCCGAAAAGGAACTGCGGCTGGCCGCGCTGGAGGCCGAGCGCCACACCGTGTGGGAACTGGCGCGGCACGACCGCATCTCCGACGAAATCTCGCGCAAGCTGGTGCGGGAAATCGATTTGATGGAAGCGCGCTACCGCTAGGCCCATATCCCATATCGCCATGCTGCCAAAACGCACCCAGATCACCATCGCCGTCGCCTGGATTTTATTCTGGGTGCTGATGAACACCACCGCCGTGCAGGAATACCTGCGCGACCATCATCACGAGGTGTGGAAGCCGATCCTGTGGGAATCGTCGTCGGCGCTGACCGGCACCATGCTGCTGCTGTTGCAGCGCCACTTCACCCGCAAGTACGACTACCTGCTGCATGCGCCGGTGCGCTGGTTCGCGCGCCAGCTGGTGTGGCTGCCGATCTACTGGGCGCTGTTCGTGCCGGTCGCCTTCGGCATCCGCCATGCGGTGTATGCGATGGCCGGGCAAACCTACACGCACACGCCGTGGCCGCAGACCTATCTGTATGAAGACATCAAGATGACGGTGTACTTCAGCATCTTCACCACCATCATGTTCGGCGTGCTGTCCTACCACGCCATGCAGAACGAAAAGCTGCGCGTCGAACGCGCCAACGCGGCGATGCGCGAAGCCCAGCTGCTGACCCTCACGCAGCAGATGCAGCCGCACTTCCTGTTCAATGCCCTCAACACGATATCGTCGCTGATGCACAGCGACGTGATGCGCGCCGACGCCATGCTGATCCAGCTGGCCGACGTGCTGCGCACCACGCTCGACGTCAGCGGCAAGCCCAGCGTGCCGCTGGAAGTGGAGCTGCGCCTGCTGCGTGGCTATGCGGCGTTGATGGCGGAACGGTTTTCCGACCGCGTGCACATCGCCTGGCACATCGACGACGCGCTGCTGGGCTGCCAGGTGCCGGTGATGAGCATGCAGCCGCTGCTGGAGAATATCTTCAAGCACACCGTCGAAAAGCATCGCCAGGCGACGTCCATCGCGATTTCCGCCAGCCGCGAGCAGGATGCCGTGGTGCTGCGGCTGGAAGACGACGGCGGCATGCTGCCTGCCGACGGCGCATCGGCCTCCGGAGGCATCGGCGTGCGCAACCTGCGGGAGCGCTTGTCCACGCTGTACGGCGCCGGCGCTTCCTTCGATCTGATCCAACTGTCGCCCGCCGGTGTGCGGGCAGAAATGCGGCTGCCATGCGTATCCTGATCGTCGACGACGAGCGCCCTGCGCGCGACAAGATGCGGCGCCTGCTGGAACAGGAGCCCGGCATCACGGCCATCGAGGAAGCGCGCGACGGCGTCGAAGCGCTCGAGCTCCTGCCCTCCTTCGCGCCCGACGTGCTGCTGCTGGACATCCAGATGCCCGAAGTCAGCGGCCTGGACGTCGCCGCCTCGCTGCCGTCGCCGGCGCCGCTGGTGGTGTTCGTCACTGCCTACGACCAGTACGCGATCCAGGCTTTCGACGCCAATGCCGTCGACTACCTGCTCAAGCCCTACGACCAGCAGCGCCTGCAACGCGCGCTGCAGCGCGTGCGCGAACGGCTGGCGCATCCCCAGGCCGCGCCGGCCGTGCATCCGCTGCCCGCCATCAGCCAGTTGCTGATCCCCGAACGCGGCGGCACGCGCATCGTCAAGGTCGAGCAGATCCAGTGGATAGAAACGGCCGACAACTACGTCGTGCTGCATACCGCCGACGCCCAGCCGCTGATGCGCCAGACGCTGGCCGGCCTGGTCGACAAGCTGGGCCCGCGCTTCCAGCGCTGCCACCGCCGCGCGGCGGTGCAACTGGACTGGATCGCCGGCGTGCAAAACCTCGACAAGGGCGATAGTGAACTGGTGCTGCGCAGCGGCGCGCGCGTGCCCTGTTCGCGCCAATACCGCGCCGAAGTCATGGATCGTTTGCAGGCTCCGCAATCGCCCATCCGTGCGCCGGAGCGACCGCCATCCTGCTAGGCTTTTCGGCAGCAAAGGGCCGGCCTGCGCCCGGACAGCAGGCGCCGTCTACATCGATCAGGAGCAATGACATGCACAGTCTTCAAAAGATCACCCCCTTCCTGTGGTTCTCCGGCCAAGCGGAAGAAGCGGCCGAATATTACGTCGGCATTTTCCGCAACTCGAAGATCTGTCACATCGCCCGCTACACCGAGGCCGGCAAGGAGCAGCACGGCCAGCCGCCCGGCAGCGCGATGACCGTCGCGCTGGAACTGGACGGCCAGAAGTTCACGCTGCTGAATGGCGGTCCGGTGTTCCAGTTCACGCCGGCGGTGTCGTTCGTCGTCAATTGCGAAAGCCAGGAGGAGATCGACCATTTCTGGGACCGCCTGTCGGAAGGCGGCGCGCCGGAAGCCCAGCAATGCGGCTGGCTGGCCGATAAATTCGGCCTGTCCTGGCAGGTTGTGCCGACGGCGCTGCCGACCATGCTGATGGATCAGGACGCCGAAAAAGCCGGCCGCGTGATGAGCGCTTTGATGACGATGAAAAAGCTCGACCTCGCGGCCTTGAAAAAAGCTTACGCCGCTGCCTGACCTGCTTATTGCAAACCCCTGCAAGCCCCTGTCCTTCCCGATTCGCCCCATCCGGCTCCCATTTCGCCCCATGACGCTGGACCCTGGTGGCGGGTGTGGCTAATCTGGCTACATTAAAAAGGAGCTTGCAATGAATAACCAACGCCTCTACTTCCTCGACTGGATCCGCATCTTCGCCTTCTTCGTGCTGATTTTTTATCACACCGGGATGTACTACGTGACCTGGGACTGGCACGTCAAAAGCCCTTACGCCAGCGATGCCATCGAGCCGCTGATGCTGTTGTCCTCGCCGTGGCGCCTCGGCTTGCTGTTCATGATCTCCGGCGTCGCCACCGCCTTCATGCTGAAAAAGGTCCGCGTCGGCGCGCTGCTCAAGCAGCGCAGCTGGCGCCTGCTGGTGCCGCTGGTGTTCGGCATGCTGGTCATCGTGCCGCCGCAGTCGTACTTTGAAGTGGTGGAGAAGCTGAACTACGCCGGCAGCTACATGAATTTCATGCGCCTGTATATCCAGGGCTACCACGGCTTCTGCAAGGATGGCCACTGCCTCGACCTGCCGACCTGGAACCACCTGTGGTTCGTCGTCTACCTGTGGGCCTACACCATGGTGATCGGCGCGATCGCCGTGCTGGCCGGCGCCGCGCGCCTGCAATCCTGGTCCGACAAGCTGGGGCGCCTGCTGAACGGCTGGAAGATCATCGTGCTGCCGGTGCTGGTGCTGTTCATCGTCCGCTATGCGCTGGTCGAAAGCTTCCCGGCCACCCACGCCCTGGTCAACGACTGGTACAACCACGCCCACTACTTCTTCCTGTTCATGATGGGCGCCATGCTGGCGATGCAAAACGGCTTCTGGGCCAACGTCGACAAGCTGCGCTGGACCAGCCTGGCGCTGTGGCTGGGCAGCTGGGCGGTGGTGACCTGCCTGCACCTGATGCCTGAATCGATGGGCGACCTGCCGCTCATCGCGCAATTGAAGCCGCTATGGCGCATGGTCTTCTGCATCGGCCAATGGGCGCCGATCATGGCGATCTGCGGCTTCGGCCATCGCCACCTGGCCTTCGACAGCGCCAAGCGCCGCTACCTGACCGAAGCCGTGTTCCCGGTCTACATCCTGCACCAGACGCTGATCGTCGGCATGGCGCACACGCTCAAGCCGGTGAAGATGGCGCCCGGCGTGGAAGGCGCGGTGCTGATCGTGCTGACCTTTGTCCTCAGCTTCGGCATATTCGAAGTGGTCCGCCGCGTCGCCGTGCTGAGGCCGCTGTTCGGATTGGGGAGGACACAGGCGCCGCCCGTATCGCACCTGAACAGTAATTTTTTACCAAATTAGAGGTTTTTTACATCCGATTCATCGCTTGCTCCGTATATACGCTACCTGACATTGGCGAATATAACTTCGGAGCAAGAGAATGACATGCAAGAAAACCGCACTCCATCTGGCGATCCTGTCGGCTTTCACCTGCAACCAGAATAGCTGGGCCGCGGAACCGGGGATGCCGCCAGGCGCAATTGTCAAGATCACGGGACACTACGACAACGCGGTGGGAACCTCGGATGCGGCCAGCCAGGGAACCATCACCGCCGACCTGATCGCCAACCGCCCCGCCCTCCGCACAGGCGAACTGCTCGAATTCGTGCCCGGCATGATCGTCACGCAGCACAGCGGCGACGGCAAGGCCAACCAGTACTTCCTGCGCGGCTTCAACCTCGACCACGGTACCGACTTTGCCGCCGTCGTCGACGGCATGCCGGTCAACATGCGCTCGCACGCACATGGCCAAGGCTATTCGGATTTGAATTTCCTTATCCCGGAACTGGTGCAGCGCATCGACTACAAGAAAGGCACCTACTTCGCCAACGAAGGCGACTTCGCCTCGGCCGGCGCAGCGCACATCCGGCTGGCGGACAGCCTGCCGCAGGGACTGGCCAGCGTGTCGCTGGGCAGCTTCGGCTACCAGCGCGGCGTGCTGGCGGATTCCTTCAGGGCGGCCGGCGGCACCCTGCTGTATGGACTGGAGATCAACCGCAACGACGGTCCATGGGACACACCGGAGCGCGTGCGCAAGTACAGCGGCACGCTGCGCTACAGCCGGGGCAACGCCGACGACGGCTTCAGCCTCACCGGCATGGCCTACCACAACAGCTGGAATTCCACCGACCAGATTCCGCTGCGCGCGGTGGAATCCGGCCAGATCGGCCGCTTCGGCAGCATCGACCCAAGCGACGGCGGCGACAGCGCCCGCTACAGCCTGTCCTACGCGATGCGCAAGCGCGGCGGCAACGGCCTGTTCGAGTTCGACGCCTATCTGTTGCACTCCAGCCTGGATCTGTTCAGCAACTTCACCTACTATCTCGCCGATCCGGATCACGGCGACCAGTTCAACCAGAGCGAGCGCCGCAACATGGCCGGCGCCAACGTGGCGCAGTCCTGGGTGAATACGGTCGGTGGCTTCGAGATGCGCAACAAGATAGGTCTGCAGACACGTTACGACCGCCTTTCGCCGGTCGGCATCTACGACACCGTGGCGCGCGTGCGCACCGGCACCATCCGCGAAGACCGCGTGCGCGAAACCAGCGCCGGCCTGTATGCCGAAAACGTGACGCAGTGGGCGCCATGGTTGCGCAGCATCGCCGGCGTGCGCTACGACGCCTATCGCTTCAACGTCGCCAGCAGCATAGAAGGCGACAGCGGCAAGGCCGGCGACCATATCGCCTCGCCCAAGCTGTCGCTGATTTTCGGACCGTGGGACAAGACCGAGTATTTCGTCAACTACGGCAAGGGATTCCACAGCAACGATGCGCGCGGCACGACGCAAACCCGCCTGCCCGACGGCGGCGCGTCGACGCCGGTGACGCCGCTGGTGCCGACCAGGGGCGGCGAGATCGGCGTCCGCACCGAGATCATCCCCGGCCTGCAAAGCTCCGCGGCGCTGTGGCGGCTCGACATCGACTCCGAACTGCTGTTCGTCGGCGACGCCGGCGAGACGGAGCCGAGCCGCGCCAGCCGCCGCACCGGCATCGAATGGAACAACCACTACATCGCCGCGCCATGGCTGCTGTTCGACCTGGACCTGGCGGCGTCGCGCGCCCGCTACACCCAGGACGACCCGGTCGGCAACCGCATCCCCGGTTCGCTGAACCGCGTGCTGTCGTTCGGCGTGACGGTGAATGACCTGGGCCGCTGGTATGGCGGATTCGACCTGCGCCATTTCGGACCGCGTCCGCTGACCGAGGACAACAGCGTGCGCTCGGCGTCGACCACCCTCGCCTACGCACGCCTCGGCTACAAGTTCAGCAAGAACACCAGGATGACGCTGGACGTGTTCAACCTGTTCGACAAGCAGGCCAGCGACATCGATTACTACTACCAGTCCCGCCTGCAGGGTGAACCGGAAGACGGCGCCAGCGACGTGCACTTCCATCCGGTGGAACGCCGTTCGCTGCGCCTGACGCTGTCGCACGCGTTCTGATCCGGCCGAGAGCCTATAATAGCGCCCAAATCATTTTGCGCACAGTTTAGGACTCTCCCATGGAAATTAAGGTCAACTTTCTCGACAAGCTACGTCTCGAAGCCAAGTTCGATGATTTTACGGTGATCGCCGACCAGCCGATCCGCTATAAAGGCGATGGCTCGGCGCCCGGTCCGTTCGATTATTTTCTGGCATCATCGGCCTTGTGCGCAGCTTACTTCGTGAAGTTGTATTGTGTAACTCGCAATATTCCTACCGAAAATATCCGCCTGTCGCAGAATAATATTGTTGATCCGGAAAACCGCTACCAGCAGATTTTCAAGATCCAGGTCGAGCTGCCGGAGGATATCTCCGCCAAGGACCGCCTGGGCATCTTGCGCTCCATCGACCGCTGCACGGTGAAAAAAGTGGTGCAGGCCGGCCCCGAGTTCGTGATTGAAGAGGTAGCGAACCTGGATGCCGACGCCCAGGCGTTGCTGACGCTGAATCCGGATTCCGATGCAAGCACCTATATTCCGGGCAAGGATCTGCCGCTGGAACAAACCATCGCCAATATGTCGGGCGTTCTGGCGCACCTGGGCATCAAGATCGAAATCGCATCGTGGCGCAATATCGTTCCCAATGTGTGGTCGCTGCACATCCGCGACGCGCACTCGCCGATGTGCTTCACCAACGGCAAGGGAGCGACCAAGGAAAGTGCGTTGGCGTCGGCGCTGGGCGAGTATATCGAGCGACTGAACAACAACCACTTCTACGCGGGTGCGTTTTGGGGCGAGGACATCGCCAACGCCGATTTCGTCCATTACCCGAACGAGCGCTGGTTCAAGCCCGGCCGCAAAGACGCGCTGCCGGCTGAAATCCTCGATGAATACTGCCGGAAGATTTACGACCCCGATGGCGAGCTGCGTGGTTCGCACCTGATCGACACCAACTCCGGCAATGTGAAGCGCGGTATCTGTTCGCTGCCGTATGTGCGGCAGTCGGACGGCGAGGTCGTCTACTTCCCGTCCAACCTGATCGAGAACCTCTACGTCAGCAACGGCATGAGCGCCGGTAACACGCTGGCCGAAGCGCAGGTGCAATGCCTGTCGGAGATTTTCGAGCGCGCGGTCAAGCGCGAAATCCTGGAAGGCGAAATCGCACTGCCCGATGTGCCGCAGGAAGTGCTGGCGAAATACCCCGGCATTCTGGCCGGCATCCAGGGCCTGGAAGAGCAAGGCTTTCCGGTGTTGGTGAAGGACGCGTCGCTGGGCGGCGTGTACCCGTTGATGTGCGTGACCTTGATGAACCCGCGTACCGGCGGTGTGTTTGCCTCGTTCGGCGCGCACCCGAGCCTGGAGGTGGCGCTGGAACGCAGCCTGACGGAATTACTGCAGGGCCGCAGTTTTGAAGGCCTGAACGATTTACCTCGGCCCACCTTTGCCAGTAACGCCGTGACCGAGCCGAATAACTTTGTCGAACACTTCATCGATTCCAGCGGCATCGTGTCATGGCGCTTCTTCAGTGCCAAGGCGGATTACGATTTTGTCGAGTGGGATTTTTCCGGCCAGGGTGAAAACTCCAACGCCGAGGAAGCCGCGACCTTGTTCGGCATTCTCAAAGATATGGGCAAGGAAGCGTACATGGCGGTGTATGACGATCTGGGCGCCACCGCCTGCCGCATCCTGGTGCCGGGTTACTCGGAAGTCTATCCGGTGGACGATCTGGTCTGGGATAACACCAACAAGGCGCTGCTGTTCCGCGCCGATATCCTGAACCTGCACCGCCTGGACGATGCCAGCCTGGAGGCGCTGCTTGATCGTCTGGAGAACAACGAGCTGGATGATTACGGCGACATCGCCACATTGATCGGCGTCGAATTTGACGAGAATACGGACTGGGGCCAGCTGACGGTGCTGGAGTTGAAGCTGCTGATACATCTCGCCTTGCAGCAGTTTGAAGAGGCGCAGGAACTGGTCGAGGCCTTCCTCCAGTACAACGACAACACGGCCGAGCGCAGATTGTTTTATCAGGCCTTGAATGTGGTACTGGAGGTCGAGCTGGACGACGAGCTGGAACTGGACGATTACGAAGTCAATTTCCGCCGGATGTATGGCAACCCGCGGATGGACGCGGTAATGGGCTCGGTGGACGGCAGCGTGCGCTTCTTCGGCTTGACGCCAACCAGCATCAAGCTGGAGGGGCTCGACCGGCACGAGCGCCTGATCGACAGCTACAAAAAACTGCACGCTGCGCGGGCCAAGGCAGCGGCCACCTCCAGCTAGGATCGGATCACTTCACAAACGTCAGCGTATGCTGCGCCGGTCCGGGCAGCAGCGGCGTCTCGCGCCCGCTGACCCAGTCGCCGCGGCCATCCAGGAAATATGGCGACAATGGATGGCCGCTCTGCCCTCCGGGCATATTGAATATCCCCTGCTCCTCGTGGCCCGGCGACACCGTCAGCCGTTCCGACTGGCCGAACGACGGCCCGGAGACGCGCGGCATGTGCTGGTCGCCCGGCAGCATGTCCGGCGCCACCTTCAGGTACTTGCCCAGCACCGGCACCACCGCCGCGAACGGATGCGCGCTGGCTGCCGTGTTGCGCTGCCCCCAGGTGGCGGCCGACAGCGGCTGGCCGTCCTTGGTCAGGCTGTCGACCGCACGGTCCAGCGCGGCCAGCTGCAAGGCTTGCCAGCTGGCGTACTGCGGCGGCAGCCAGCCGGCGGGCTGCCGGTCCAGCAGGCGCGCCAGCACCACCGGCCAGCGCGACGTCACCGACGCCATGTTTGCCTTCGCATCGATCTTGGTCATTTCCTCGTTGGCGCTTTCGAACAGGATGTCGTGCAGCGCGTACATGTAGGCGCGCGTGATGCGATAGCCGACCGAGTCCACGCTGGCCCTGCCGGTCCAGCTGTCCTTCAGCAGCTTCAGTGCTTCGATGCGTTTCGGATGCCCGTCCACGGCCTTGGCGTCCAGCGCCGCAATGGCGCGCTCGTGCCACGCCGTCAGAAACACGGCGCGGTCGTCCAGCGTGATCGCGTAGGCTTTTTTCACGTCGGTTTTGGCGCCCAGCGCGGTCAGGTCGTCGCGCACCTGGTGCGTGCGCGCGCCGAGGTCGAAGCCGCCGTCGCCCAGCAGCTCCGCGCCGGCGTTCGCCAGCTGGCGGCTGTTGGCCGTGGCCAGCTGGCCGCCGGCGGGATTGACGATTTTCGGATATTCCTCCGGCGTCAGCCAGCCGGTCCACACGCCGGCCTGGTCGTCCGCGCTCAGCGGATAGGTGGCCGCCACGCCGGCCGGCGCGCGGCGCGGCAGCGGGCCGGCGATGGTCCAGCCGATATTGCCCTTGTCGTCGCCGGCCACGAAATTCTGCGCCGGGATGCCCATCGTCGGCGCGATCGCCAGCGCCTGGCCCAGCGTATCGGCAAACTCCAGCTTGCGCGCATTGAGGTTGACGGCGGCGGCCGTGTGAGCTACCCAGTGGATCGCGTAGCTGCGGCCCATCGCCTCGCGGATCGGACCGAGCGAGGTTTCGCGCACCGCCAGCGTTTGCGCCGGCGCGCCTTTGATGAGTATCGTTTCATTGTGCACCGCCGGCGTTTCCCAGCCGGCTTGCGTGCGCACCTGGCCCGGCTTGGCGGGATCGGTATCGAGCGCGATCAGGTCCAGGTAGTCGCCGTAGCTGTTGGTGAAGCCCCAGGCCACGTGGCCATTGCTGCCGACCACCACCGCCGGCGTGCCGGGCAGCGTGACACCGACGATGCGGCGCTGACCGCCCTTCCCGTCCGGGAACTGCAGCGCGGCGCGGTACCAGATCGCCGGCAGCTGGATGCCGAGGTGCATATCGTCCGAGACGATGGCCGCGCCGCTGTCGCTGCGGCTGCCCGCCACCGCCCAGTTGTTGCTGCCCACCGTGTTGAGGAATTCGACCGCCGCCACTTTCGGATCGGTCAGCGTCTGCGCGCCGGAGGCTTTCGGCTTGCCCCACCACGCGGGCGCCGCCGCAGGTATCGCGACGTCGCCGGCGATGACGGACTGCGCGTCGAGCGGCGCATCCCACTGCGTGGACTCGGGCGCCAGGAAGGCGCGCTGCTCTTCGGTGGCGTGGTCCTTGAACCAGCCGCGCGCCAGTTCACGCGGTTCCTGGCCGCCTTGCAGGTCGAAGTACATGGCCCAGATGACCAGCAGCGAATCGGCGGCGGACCAGGCGCGCGGCGGCAAGCCTATCAGCGCATACTCGAACGGCCTGGCGCTCAAGGCGCCCAGGCCGGCATTGACGCCCGCCGTGTAACGCTCCAGCAGCGCAAGGTCGGCGGCCGGCATGGCCTTCAGCGCCAGTTCGGCGCGGGCGCGGAAGCGGTGCAGCCGGTGGGATTTATCGAGCGGCAGCGCGCGCTCGCCGAACAGTTCGGACAATTCGCCCGCAGCTACGCGGCGCAGCAGATCCATCTGGAAGTAGCGCTCCTGCGCGTGCACGAAGCCGGTGGCGTAGACCACATCGAGCCGGCTGCCGCCGCTGATCAATGGAACACCGTGCTCGTCGCGCGCCACGCTGACCGTGGTTTCCAGGCCGGCGGCTTGCCGCGTCCCGTCGAGCTGCGCCAGGCTGCCGCGCAAATACAGCCAGGCCGCCGCAACAGCCAGCACCAGCAATCCCACCGCGGCCAACAAGACACGCCCGGACCATACCGCCAGCCTGTTCTTTTGCATAGCATCCCCGTTATTCGTAGAAGTATCGGGATAGTGCCAGAGAACCGGCTTTGCAGTCCACTGTCTAGAGTTCAAGCTCCCAGGTCTCGTTGACCATGTCCTGGCCGAAGGCGTGCACCGGCTCCTCGCCCACCAGCACGTAGCCTTTGCTGCGGTAGATCTGGCGCGCCTCCTTTTGCTGGTCGGTGGTCCACAGCCGCATCCTGCGGTAGCCGGCGGCGCGCGCGAAGCGGTGACACTCGTCCACCAGCCGCGATCCCAGGCCGTAGCCGCGCGCCTGCTCGTCCACCAGCAACAGCCGCAGCTTGGCCACGCCTTCCTCGCCGCTGCGCGCCAGCGCGATCGAACCGACCGGCTGTCCGCCCATCTCGGCGATCCAGCAATGCTCCAGCGCCGGATCGAAGTTGCGTTCGAAGTCCTCGCAAATCTGGCCGACCAGCGCGCCGAAGCTGGCATCCCAGCCCTGCTCCGCCGTGTACATCTCGCCGTGGCGGCGCGTGATCCACGCCATGTCGCCAGGCCGGTGGGCACGCAGCACGAAGGGCTGGGCGTACTTCATGCCGCCGCCTGAATCGAGCACCTGCTGGATGGTGCGCATCGCGTCGAGCATGCGCAACTGGTCGGATTCGTCGAAGCGGCCCAGCAGGTCGCCCACCTCCTCGCGCGAACGGCGGTCGAACGGCTCGAACACGGCATGGCCATGCCCGGTCATATGCAGCAGCTTGGTACGGCCGTCGGTGGCCGACGGCACCTTGGCCACCATGCCGGCGGCCTCGAACTTGGCCAGGATGCGGCTCAGGTAACCGCGATCGAGTCCCAGGTCGCGGCCCAGCGTGGCGGCGGGCTGGTCGCCGTGATGCGCCAGTTCATACAGCACGCGCATCTCGGTCAGCGTGTATTCGCTGTGCAGCAGGCCTTCGCGCAGCACGCCGATCTGGCGCGTGAAAAAACGGTTGAAGGAACGGACCGCGGCAACGCGGTCGTCAAAAGCAGGGACAGCCATTGCAGACTCCGACTAGGAAAGTCCAGTCATTTTGCAATATATGGTTGACTGAGTCAACAACATGATGCCTGCGAGGTTAGGCAACGCACAGAATCCGGCTTGGCGCAGGCATAGCATGGTCTTCTCCCTGAAAGGAACCGCCATGGACTCGCCACCCGACATGCAGGACTGTATAGACGCCTGCGCCAACTGCCACCAGGCCTGCCTGCAGACCGCACTCACCCATTGCCTGCAGGTGGGCGGGCGCCATGTCGAGCCGGCGCACTTCCGGTTGATGATGGATTGCGCCAGCATCTGCGAGTCCTGCGCCAACCTTCAGTTGAGCGGATCGCCGTATGCGCCGCGCCTGTGCGCGCTGTGCGCGGACATCTGCCATGCCTGCGCACTGAGCTGCCTGGAACTGGACGGCATGGAGGAATGCGCCCGCGCCTGCGAAGCCTGCGAGCACACCTGCCACAAGATGATGGCTTAGTAGAGTTCCTTGGCCACTTCGCGCACAGCCTTCAGCAGCAGTTCGGCGCCAGGCGACATGATGTGTCCGTCCACCGTGACGATGCCGTAGGCATCCATGCGGCACGGCAGTTCGATCGGCAGGATGTTGAGCACATTCTGCGACTCATAATATTTCGCCACCGCGATCGGCATGACGTTGAGCGCGTCCGTCTGCTGCAGCAGCGGTTTAATCAGCAGCACGGCGGTGGTGTCGACCACGTTGACCGGCACCTCGAGGCCGGCGCGGCGGAACATCAGTTCGCAGCGCGCGCGCAGGATGCTGCCTTGCGGCGGCAGTATCCACGGCTGGTTGGCGATGTCGCGCAGCGTCAGGTTGCGCGCCTTCAGCAGCGGATGGCCGGGCCGCACCACGGCGCACGCCGGCTCGTCGCCCAGTTCTTCGTAGCTCAGGCCCTCGGCGCTCTGCCGTTCGGGAATGCGGCCGATCATGAAATCCAGCCGCCCCCGCTGCAACTGCTCCAGCAGGATGTTGGACTGCTCCATCTCGACGCCGATGCGCAGCTTGGGAGCCTGCTGCTTGGTCTTGGTGATCGCCTGCGGCAGCAGCGCGATCCCCGGCGTCATGATGGTGCCGATGTCCACCTGTCCGCTCAAGCCGGCCTTGATGGCGACGATGTCCTCGTGCGCCAGCGAGAGGCTGGTCAATGCCATGCGCGCGTGGCGTATCATCGTCTCGCCGTAGATGGTCGGCTCCATGCCGCGCGGCAGGCGCTCGAACAGCTGCACGCCCAGCATCTCCTCCAGGTCCTTGAGCTGCTTGGACGCGGCGGGCTGGGTCATGTGCAGCTCTTCGGCGGCGCGGTGGATATTGCGTTGTTCGTCGAGCGCGATCAGCAGCAGCAGCTGGCGCGTTTTGAGGCGCGCGCGCAAGAACCAGTTCGGGTTAGTTTCCATGGAAAAATGATATCACAATCAGTATTGAGAAGAACAGGATACCGACTGTTTAGTTATCACTTGCATGCCGGGCTGGGGTTGGCGGCCGGGCCTTCCGCGGTCTGCTTGACGAACGGGATGGTGCCGTCGGCGTTGTACGCAAACTCTTCCACCGCCACCGAACGGCGGTACTCGCCGCCGCCGGGCAGCTTGGCGTTGTGATAGAAGATGTAGGATTTGCCGTTGAAGTCGATGATGGCCTGATGGATGGTCTTGACCTTGGCGTTCTTCGACATGATCGTGCCGCGATACTGCCACGGGCCGGTGGCGCTCGGCCCCGTCATGTACGCCGTCTCCTCGGGGAAGTTGCGCGAATAGGATAAATAGTATGTGCCGTTATGCTTGTGCAGGTAGGACGCCTCGGTGAACATGTCCATGCCGACGGTCTGGATCGGGCCATCCAACTCGGTCATGTTCGGCTTCAGCTTTGCGTACTTCAGCACTGTGTTGCCCCAATAGAGATAAGCCTGGCCGTCGTCGTCCTGGAAGATGGCCGGGTCAATATCGTCCCAGGTGATCGCCGTTTGCCGCGTCATGTCGTTGGTGACCAGCGCCGAGCCGCGCGCATCGACGAAGGGACCGGTGGGGCTGTCGGAGACGGCGACGCCGATGGCGAAGCCCGGTATCGTCGCGTGATCGACCGTCGAATAGAAATAGTATTTGCCATCGCGCTTGGTGACGTCGGCCGCCCAGGCCTGGCCCTTGGCCCACTTGAAGGTCAAGGCCTGCAGCGGCGAGCCGCGGTCGGTCCAATTCTTCATGTCGCAGCTGCTGTAGACACGCCATTCCTTCATCAAGTAGTCGCGGCCTTTCGGCGTGGCCTCGTCATGGCCGACGTACAGGTAGACGGTGCCGTTGTCCACGTAGGCCGACGGATCGGCGGTGAACAGCTTGGGGAACAGCGGATTGGCCGCCTGCGCACCGGCCGCCGCCAGCAATACAGCAGCAACGCCGGCAGCAATTGCGGCGTGTTTGATCATATTCTTCATGGCTATCTCCGGTATTATTTTTTTGATGCGGCGCCCATCGCCATCAGACGCTGCACGACGCAGAATACGAACAGCAGGCCTCCGATGACGATCTTGGTCCACCACGAGCTGAGCGTGCCGTCGAAGGCGATCAGCGTCTGGATGGTGCCCAGCACCAGCACGCCGGACAGCGAACCGGCCACGTAGCCGTATCCGCCGCTCAGCAGCGTGCCACCGATGACCACGGCGGCGATGGCATCGAGCTCCGTGCCCTGCGCATGCAGGCCGTAGCCAGAGAGCATGTAGAACGAGAACAGCACGCCCGCCAGCGCGGCGCAGAAACCGCTGAAGGCATAGATCAGCACCTTGGTGCGCCCTACCCGCAAGCCCATCATCAGCGCCGACTGCTCGTTGCCGCCGACCGCGTAGATGGCGCGGCCGAACGGCGTGCAGTGGGCGACGTAGATGGCGGCGGCCAGCGTCAGCAGCGCGATCAATGCACCGGGCGAGATGAAGCCGCCAAGTATCGGCAACTGGGTTTGCGACATCGCCACGTACAGCGGATCATCGATGGTGATCGAGTTAATGCTGATCAGATAGCACAGGCCGCGCGCCAGGAACATGCCGGCCAGCGTGACGATGAAAGGCTGCAGCTTGAAGTAGTGGATCATCGCGCCCATCGCCGCGCCGAAGCCGGCACCCAGCAACAGCACGATGGCGATCACCAGCAGCGGCGGCAGGTGCCAGCTTTGCAACAGCGTTGCGGATACCATCGTCGTCAGCGCCAGCACCGAACCGACCGACAGATCGATGCCGCCGGAAAGGATGACGAAGCTCATGCCGACGGCGATCACCAGCAGGAAGGCGTTATCGATCAGGAGATTGAACAGCACCTGCAACGACAGGAAGCCGGGATAGGCGAAGCCGCCGGCGGCCAGCAGCACGATCAGCAACCCGACCGTGACCAGCGAAGTGAAATATGGCGACGCCATCCAGGCGCGCCCGTTTTTAATCATCGTGCTCATGCTGCCTTGCCTTTTACATTCGTACGAATAGCCCGCCACGTGTTCTTGAATTCGGCCGACTGCGACAGACAGACCAGGAATACCACCACCGACTTGACCACCATGTTGATCTCCGGCGGCAAGCCGAGCGAATAGATCGTGTAAGTCAGCGTCTGGATGATCAGCGCACCGATCACGCTGCCGGCCAGGCTGAATTTACCGCCCGCGAGGGAGGTGCCGCCCAGCGTGACCGCCAGGATCGCATCCAGCTCCAGTAACAGGCCGGCGTTGTTGGCGTCCGCGCTCTTGATGTTCGCGCTGATCATCAGGCCCGCCAATCCGGCGCAGGCGCTGCAGAATACGTAGACGAAGAAGATCAGCACCGCCGTCTTCAAGCCGGCCAGCCGGGCGGCCACCGGATTGATGCCGACAGCCTGGATGAACAGGCCGAGCGCGGTCTTGCGCATCAACAGCGCAGTGACCAGGAACACGGCGGCCACGATGAACAGCGAGAACGGCAGGCCAAACAGGTAGCCACTGCCCAGGAAGAAGAACGGCTTGTAGTAGACGGTGACGATCTGGCCGTCCGTCAGCAGTTGCGCCAGGCCGCGCCCCGCCACCATCAGGATCAGCGTCGCGACGATGGGTTGCAGGCCCAGTCCCGCCACCAGCAGGCCGTTCCAGGCGCCGCACAGCAGCGCAGCCCCCATGGCCGCACACAAGGCCCAGACCATCGGCGTGTTGGCGACGTATTCGGGTACGCCGTTCTGCATCACCATCGTGCCGCCGATCAGCATGGCCGCCACGGTGCCGCTGATCGCGACCACAGCGCCGACCGAGATATCGATGCCGCGCGTGGCGATCACCAGCGTCATGCCCAACGCGGCCAGTACCAGAGGCGCCGCGCGGTTGGCGATGTCGATCAGGCTGCCGTACAGGTGACCGTCCTTGATCTCGAGATGGAAGAAGCCCGGCACCAGCAGCAGGTCGATCAGCAGCAGGGCCGCCAGCGCGGCCAGGGGACGGAACAGGTTATTCATGCGCGTCTCCCGCCGCGATCACATGCAGCACCGAGGTTTCGTCCAGCGCACCGCGTGGATACTCGCCGCCGGCCTTGCGGTCGCGCATGACGACGATGCGATCGCTGCAGCGCAGTACTTCCGGCAGCTCGGATGAAATGAATAATATCGCCATACCTTTGCGGCACAAGGCCGTTACGTAGTCCATGATCTCCTGCTTGGCGCGCACGTCGATGCCGCGCGTCGGCTCGTCCAGGATCAGCATTTTCGGTTCGGTGGCCATCCAGCGCGCCAGCAGTACCTTTTGCTGGTTGCCGCCGGAGAGCGTGCCGATCGGAGTCTCGATGCTGGCGGTCTTGATGCCGAGCGCCTTGACGTAGTCCTCGGCCAGCTGCTGCTGGCGCTTCATCGGGATGGCGCGCATGATGCCGAGACGAGCCTGCAATGCGAGGATCAGGTTTTCGCGCACCGAGAGTTCCAGGACGGCGCCTTCATGCTTGCGATCTTCCGAACAGAAGCCGATGCCTGCGGCGATGGCGTCGCGCGGGGAGTTGAAGTTGTGGTCTTTGCCGTCGATGGAGATGGTGCCGCTGTCCGCGCGGTCGGCGCCGAACAGCAGGCGTGCCGCCTCTGTGCGGCCGGAGCCCAGCAGGCCTGCAAGGCCCAGCAGTTCGCCTTGACGCAGCTCGATATCCATCGGCGCCAATGCACCCTTGCGTCCCAGCCCCAGCGCGCGGAGGAAGGCCGGCAGCTTGGACGACGCGTCGGCCGGAGCCGCGGTCGCTGGTGCGGCTGCGGGTTCTGCTGCTGTATCGCCGGCCGGCGCGCCAACCATCTTGTTCACCAGCTCAAGCCGCGACAGCTCGCTGCAGGCGTACTCGCCTTCCCGCTCGCCGTTGCGCATGACCGTGATGCGGTCCGAGATCGCATAGGTCTGGTCCAGGAAGTGCGTCACAAACAGAATCGCCATGCCCTGCTCGCGCAAGCCGCGCAGGACGCTGAACAACAGCTCCACTTCCTTCTCATCGAGGCTGGAAGTCGGCTCGTCCAATATCAGCACCTTGGCCGACACCAGCAATGCCCGCGAAATCGCCACCATCTGCTGAATCGCCAGCGGATAGCGCGCCAGCGGCTGCGTCACGTCGATCCGTATCTGCATCCGCTCCAGCAGCGATGTGGCCTGCTGCTGCATGCCGCGCCAGTCGATGCGGCCCAGTTTGCGCGGATAGCGGCCGATAAAAATATTCTCTGCCACCGACAGATTCGGGCAAAGATTCACTTCCTGATAAACGGTGCTGATGCCCAGGTTTTGCGCCTCCAGCGTGGAAGCAGGCTGTATCGGCGTCCCTTCCAGCAGGATCTGTCCCGCGTCGGGCGTGTACACACCGGTCAGCACCTTGATCAAGGTCGACTTGCCGGCGCCGTTCTGTCCCATCAGCGTATGCACCTCACCCGGATACAGGTTCAGCGCCACGCCGCTCAAAGCCTTCACGCCGGGGAAAGACTTGCTGATCCCCCGCAGTTCAAGGACCGGCGAAGATAAAGTACTCATCGGATCAGTATTTACGATTCGGGAATTCCTTGGCCGCGACTTCAGCCGGGAACACGCTCTCTTGGGTGGTAATGCGCTTTGGTACAGGCTTGTTGGCCACCACATCGCGCGCGATCTGCATCAGTTGGGGGCCGAGCAGCGGGCTGCATTCCACCGTCACGTTCAGCTTCCCGGCGATCATCGCCTCGAACGCGCCCTTGACGCCGTCGATCGAAATCACCACGATGTCCTTGCCAGGCTTCATGCCGGCTTCCTCGATCGCCTGGATCGCGCCGATAGCCATGTCGTCGTTGTGCGCGTACAGCACGTTGATCTTCTTGCCTTCGGCCTTGAGGAAGGCTTCCATCACTTCCTTGCCCTTGGCGCGGGTGAAGTCGCCGGTCTGCGAGCGGATCACCTTCAGCTTCGGATTGGTGGCGATGACTTCTTCAAAGCCCTTCTTGCGGTCCAGCGCCGGCGCCGAACCGACGGTGCCTTGCAGTTCGACGATATTGATGACGGCATCGGGCGTCTTCTTCGCGCGATCGAGCAGCCAGCGGCCTGCGCGCCGGCCTTCCTCGACGAAGTCCGAACCGATGAAGGTCACGTACAGCGAAGGATCGCTGACATTGACCGCGCGGTCGGTCAGGATGACGGGAATTTTGGCGGCCTTGGCTTCGCGCAACACGGTGTCCCAACCCGATTCCACCACCGGCGAAAACGCGATCACGTCCACGCGCTGGGCGATGAAGGAGCGGATCGCCTTGACCTGGTTTTCCTGCTTCTGCTGGGCATCCGCAAATTTGAGGGTGATGCCGTCCTTCTTGGCGGCGTCCTTGATCGAAACGGTGTTTGCGGTGCGCCACTCGCTTTCGGCGCCGACCTGCGAAAAGCCGATCACCAGCGGCTTGGCCGCAAAGACGGGAGTGACGGCTGTGAAAGCGGCCAGGAGTGCGGCGGCCAGTACGGTTCTGCGATTACATGTCATAGCGAAGTCTCCGAATGAATTTGTGTATTTTATGGTTCATATACTATGAGAAAGGGAAATATCTATCCAATGATATTTTCCATCATATCGATATTGATTTCGATATCAACGCAGCAATCTCAGGCCGTACAAGCCGCCCGCCATCGATCCCTGGCGGGCGACAAATTTGACCACCAGCTTGCCGCCGCCCAGCATAGCCGCTGGAATGGCGTAGTCCCGGGTGTAGATTTCCTGCGGCGCGGCGCCATCCAGCGCAACCTCGGCCAGCAGCCGGTCGTTGATAAAGATATCGAAACGGCGTCCGGCATCCAAAGTTGAATATGTCAGCCGCAATGTGCGGGCTTCGGCCTTCTTGTCGGTCAGCTCGTAGCTGAACCAGCCGCTCGCATGGCGCCAGTGGCGGCCCTTGTTGATGCCGGCGTCGGCGCCCTCGCCTTTGAAGAAGTGATCGGACTCGGGCTGCTGCTCGCCCGGCGCCACCTGATCGATCGTCTGCGCATCCAGTGCCAGGCGCTCCGCCTCGTCCTGTGCGGCCCTGGCCTGCATGGACGCAAGGTTGGCCGGCGTGGAATACGGCCAGTAGACCACGTAGCGCGAATCGTGCAGCCGGAAGAACGGGATGAAGGTCACGTTGCCGACATTCCTCCCCTGCACCAGCCCCGGCGCGGTGAACGTCAGCGGCCTGCCGGGCACCGGCTTGAAGCGGTCCATGAAGGCCTTGGTGTCGCTGACCAGCATCGGCGCCGACTCCATCGGGCATACCTGTCCTTGCGCCACATGGCCCATGCGCGAGTCGTCGGCGAAGAAGTTCAGCTTTTCGCCGGCAAACGGATCGGTCTTCGCCGCCAGCACGATGGGGCCGTGCAGCACCGCATAGTAGTTGGACTTGTCCGGCATCTGCTCCAGATGGGTTTTCATCGGCAGGCGTATCTCGACCTTGTCGCCATCGCGCCATTGACGGCGCAGACTGACGTAGCCGTCCGCGCCGGCACTAGCCACCACAGGCTTGCCGTTGACGGTGATGCGCAAAGCACCGCGCGCCACCCACTCGGGATAGCGGATCTTCATCGTGAAAGCTTTGCTCCCCTGGACCACCAACGTGCTGGTGTCTTCGTCGGGGAAGCGGTTGGCTTGCGTGATCGTCACGCCCTGTTCGCGCCAGTTCAGCGTCGATGGAATGAACAGGTTCACGTAAAGATCGTCGCCGCGATGCGCGTAGATGAACTCCCCGTATTTTGCATGGCTTTCGATGCCGGAGCCCACGCAGCACCACATGGCCTTGTCGACCTGCGAGTAGACGCGGTAGTGGTTCGGCCGCATCGGCGTGAAGTAGACGAAGCCACCGCTGTCGGGCCGCTGCGACGACAGGATGTGGTTGTACAACGCCCGCTCATAGTAGTCGCTGTAGCTGCCTTTGGCGTCGCCTAGGAACAGCAGCTCGGTGAGCTTGAGCATGTTGTAGGTGTTGCAGGTTTCCGGGCCTTCGACTTCTTCCACCATCGGCGAGAAGTCCTTGTCGTCGTGGAAGTGCTCCTTGACGCTGTTGCCGCCGATGGCGACGGTGCGGTGATCGTGCACCGTCTGCCAGAAGAATTGCGCCGCCTGCTGCCAGTCGCGGCGGCCGGTGATGTCGCCGATGCGCTTGAAGCCGATCACCTTGGGGATCTGCGTGTTGGCGTGCAGCCCGGTGAGCTGGTCCTTGCCCTCTTCCAGCGGACGCAGGATGGCCTGGTGTGAGAAGCGTATCGCCAGGTCCATGTATTTCTTCTGGCCGGTCATCTGGGCGACGTCGGCCAGCACCTCGTTCATGCCGCCGTGCTCACTGCGCAGCATGGACTGCATTTGTTCTTCGCTCAGGTAGGAGGTCAGCTCCAGCGCCCAGTCGGACATCGCGATCAGCATGGCGCGGGCATCCTGGTTGCCGGTATAGGTGTAGGCGTCGCGCAGGCCGGCGTAGACCTTGTGCAGGTTGTACCACGGGACCCATTTGCCGTTGACGGAGAAGTTGTCGGCATGGAGTTCGCCCTTGGCGATGGCTTGCCACGCAGCGCCGCCGTCCGGGATGCCGCCGATGTAGCCGTTGCCGTTCTTCTGCTGGCAGCGCTTGAGTTCCGCGACGAAGTAGTTCAGCCGCTTGAGGACTTCCTCGTCGCCGGTCGAGGCGTACATCAGCGCGAGGGCCGAGAGATAGTGGCCGCCAAGGTGGCCGTCAAGGCCGCTGGATTCCCAGTTGCCGTAGCTGGGCTGCTTCAGCGGCAGGCCGGCTTCGCGCAGGAATGGCGCCAGCAGGCGGTCCGGCTCCATCTCGAGCAGGTAATGCAGGTCCGTGCGCTGCGCTTCCAGGAAGGGACTATCGCCCAGCCGCACGTCGGCGAGCGGAAACAACTGCAACGGCGCCGCCGGCGCCGCGCCGGCGGCAAACGCGATGGCAACGGCGGCAGCGAGGCTGCGCAATATCTTCATGGCGATGGCAGCTGGTTGCT
Organism: Duganella hordei; assembly: GCF_040369125.1. NCBI lineage: Bacteria > Pseudomonadati > Pseudomonadota > Betaproteobacteria > Burkholderiales > Oxalobacteraceae > Duganella > Duganella hordei. The sequence goes on along the minus strand of NZ_BPWI01000010.1, from coordinate 23,641 downwards.
GCGATACTTGTTGAGATCCGCAGGATCGACCACCGGCCAACCGCTGGCGTCCCACTTCATCTCCATGATCTTCAGCTTCTGCAGATAGTCGTCCGCGGTCTCGTAGGCGTGCAGCACCATGTAGTCCTTGCCGTCGATGGTGTAGGCGCTGTTGTGGCCCAGCGCCTTCCAGTCCTTGTCGCCGGCGATCACCGTGGAACCGCCGCCCTTCAGCATGTCCACGCCGTCCTTGTCCAGATAAGGACCGGTGACGTTCCTGGCTCTTCCGACGACGACGTAGTAGGTGCTGTTGGATTTCTGGCAGCACAGGCCGAACGAAGCGAAGAGATAGTAGTAGCCGCCTTTCTTGAAGATGAACGGCGCCTCGATTTCGTCCGGCGCGGACACCTTGCCGCCCACGGAAGGCACGCGCAGACGGCTGGCGATTGCCTGCCATTCCTGCGGTGCGGCCAGACCGGTCCAATCCGGGTTCAACTTCGCCAGCTTCAATCCGCTCCAGAACGAGCCGAAGGCAAGCCAGGCCTCGCCTTTGTCATCTTCGACGACATTCGGATCGATGGCATTCCAATCGTCTCGCGACGGTACGGATTGCAGCAGCAGGCCCTTGTCTTCCCAGCGATAGTCGGGCGAGCGAGGGTTCAGCGTCTTGTTGACGGTGACGCCGATGCCCGAGGCATTCTTGCCGAAGCCTGAGACGGAATAGTACAAATAGTATTTCCCGTTATGGAAATGCACATCCGGCGCCCAGACATGGCCGTCGAAGCCAGGCGCCACACTCTTGGCCCACACCGGCTGGTCCTTGAAGATGCGGCCTTCGGGTGTCCAGTCCTTCATGTTTTTCGAACTGTAGAACGTGATACCCGGTCCGGTGCTGAACACGTACCAGGTATCGCCCTCCTTCGCCATGACAGGATCATGGACGCTGACTTCCTTGGCGGCGCAGGCAGGAAGCGCGGAAAGCGCCGCCAGCCCCAATGCAAATACAACAGACTTCATCTCAACTCCCTGTGCGCGCGCCCCAGATCGACACGCCGTCAACCGACTGCGCGGTCCACGTCACCACGAAGGCGCTGGCGTTGGTATTCCACTGGCGCGACAGCACGCCATTGAAAGTACCGGCAGCCCCCAGCGAAATCGTAATCTTGTTGGCGCCGTTATGCTTCCACGTGCCGGTTGCCGCACCCGACACGGTACCGTCGGCCGCCAGCTTGATGGCCTGCGAAGGCTTGATGGCCGTCGTAATATCCTTGCCGTGGTTGATCATCTTGTACGAACCGGCCGCATCGGCCGCCGTCACCTCGGCCGCCAGCGGCATCGAGTTCTTGCTGAGCGGCGCGTAGCGGAACGGCGCCACGACGATCCAGCCATCCTCGTTGATGAACATCTCGTGCACGCGGATCTGATGCAGCTCGCCGGTTCCCGGGAAGCGGGTATGAAACACCAGGAAGTACTGGCCCGTGGACGCTTCGTAATAGGCCGAATTATGGCCCGGCGATACATAGCCCAGCGGCGTGCCCGTTTCGCCGTCAGCCAGCGCGAACTGGTAGTTACCCATGATCTTCTGGCCGAACGGCGCGATGCTGGCGTCGTCGAACAAAGGCAGCGCGGGATTGGCCTTGACGTTGGCCATGTCGTTGCCCTTGGCGTCCACATACGGCCCGTCCGGGTTCAGCGAGCGGGCCACGCGCATGTTGTAGGCACCGTTTGCATCCAGTCCGCCGAAGGACGTGAACAGGTAGTAGTACTTCGACTGCGGGCTGTACATCACGTACGCGCCTTCGATGCGGCTGTGGTTCCCGCCCATCAGGTGCTTGCCGTAGCCCTGGCCGGGCTTCTGCAGGCCAGTCGCCGGATCCATCGCCAGGATGAAGATGCCGCCGGAATAGGATCCGTAGATCATCCACAGCTTGCCATCCTTGTCGAAGAAGGTGTTCGGGTCGACCACGTTTGGCATCGTCAGCGCGTCGTAGACGTTCACGCCGTCTTCGCTGACCAGGCCCCACATGCCGGATTTGAGCATGATCTGCTTGTTGACGTACGGGCCTTCCACCTTGTCCGCCACAGCCACGCCCAGCGCCGAACGGGGCGAGTCGCCTTTGCAGGCGTTGTAGTAGAAGTAGAACTTTCCGTCGCCCAGCTTGACCACATCCGGCGCCCACAGGTCGGTGACCTGCGCCCAGGTGAAGGTGTCGGCCAGCGAGGTCACCACGTTGTTGAACAACGGATTGGTGGCGTTGACGCCGTCGGCGAACTTGGTCCAGTTCATCAGGTCCGTCGACTTGGCCGCGGCCAGGTGCGAGCCGAAGACGTAGTAGGTACCGTCCACCTTGATCAGGGCGGGATCGTGGACCGAGGCGTCGGCGAACGTGATGGTGGTCGGCGTTGGCGTTGGCGTTGGCGTTGGCGTCGGTGTGGGTGTTGGCGTAGGCGTCGGCGCAGGTGTCGGCGTCGGAGTTGCGGCAACTGGATTGCCGCCGCCTCCTCCACCGCCGCAACCAGCCAGCAGCATGGCCACGCCACCGGCGATGGCCTTACGGCGCGACAGGGAAATATCGTGCACCGTCATGCCCTCACTCCACCGCCACCACGATCACAGCCTTGGCAGGAATCTTCACCGTCACCTTGCCATCAACGCCGGTGGCGGTGAATGGCGCAGGTTTCACTGCTTGCGGCGATTGGAAGGTATTGTGCGCATCCATCGCAGCGGCAGTCAGCACGCGCCCCTTCAATGCCTTGATCGTCTGGCCCGGAATATTGACCGCCACGTCGGCAGCCTGTCCCGGATTGGTGTTCACCAGCGCCAGATACAGCTTGCCATCCGCGCCGCGTGCGGCCGATGCGCTGATCTCGGGAATACCGGTACCATCCACTGTGTACTGCGGGTTGTTCGACAGCGTCAGCGGCAGCGTGGTCGCGCCCTGGAACGGCGCATACATTTCAAAGGCGTGATAGGTCGGCGTCAGCACCATCTTGTCCTTGTCGGTGATGATCATCGACTGCAGCACATTGACCATCTGCGCGATATTGGTCATGCGCACCCGGTCTGCGTGGGCATGGAAGATGTTGAAGTTAAGCGCTGCAACAACCGCATCGCGCAGGGTATTCTGCTGAAACAGGAAGCCGGCGTTGGTGCCCTTCTCCACGTCGTACCAGGTGCCCCATTCATCGACGAACAGGCCAAGTTTTTTCTCCGGATCGTTCTTGTCCATCACTGCGGCATTTTTGCGGATGTGGTCATCCATGCGCAGTGTGGCGCTCAGCGTGGACAGCCATTCTTTTTCAGGGAATCCGGTTGCCGCGCCCTTCACTTCCCACTTCCCGGTCGGGATGGTGTAGTAGTGGAAGCTGATGCCGTCGGTCTGGCGCTTGAGCTGCTTGCTCAGCACATCGGACCAGCTGGTATCGCTGTCGTTGCCGCCGCTGGCGATCAGCTTCGGACGGCTGGACGACGGCGCCTTCAGGAACGTCTCGACGTTCTTGTACAGGTCCGCGTAGTGTTCCGGCGTCATATTGCCGCCGCAGCCCCACGCCTCGTTACCGACGGCGAAATAGGCGACCTTGAACGGTTTCTCATGGCCGTTCTTGCGGCGCAGCTCGGCCAGCGTGGACTTGCTGTCGGACGTCATGTACTCGATCCACTCCGACATCTCCTGGACGCTGCCGGAACCAAGGTTGCCGTTGACGTAGGCGTCAGCGCCCAGCAGGTCGACCAGGTCGAAGAACTCGTGCGTACCGACGGCATTGGACTCCGCCACGCCGCCCCAGTTGGTGTTGACCTTGACCGGGCGCTTCTCGCGCGGGCCGACGCCGTCCTTCCAGTGATATTCGTCGGCGAAGCAGCCGCCCGGCCAGCGCACCAGCGGCACGTGCATCGCCTTCAGCGCGCCGACCACGTCGTTGCGCCAGCCCTTGGTGTTGGGGATCTTCGATTTTGGACCGACCCACATGCCTTCGTAGATGCCGGTACCCAGGTGCTCGGCGAACTGGCCGTAGACATCCTTGTTGATGACCGCACCGGGCTTGCCGGCGTCGATGGTGAGGCCGATCGTGTCGGCCGCGAAGGCGCCGCCGGAAGCCAGCAGGCACAAGGCGAATACGCCGCGTTTAATTTGATTCATGGTCTATCTCCTGTTTATAGTTTTATGACGAATCCGCCGTGCGGCTTGATCGTTACTGCTACTTTCTTGCCTGCGGCGATATCGCGCCGGCTGAAACTGCGTTCGCCATCGCCGTCGGCGATGATCGTTCCCTGTTTGGCTCCGGCAAAGGACAAGTCCAGCGTCAGCGTCTTGTCGGACTCGGTGGCGTTGATGCCGGAGATGTACCAGCTGTCGCCCGAGCGGCGCGCGATAACGGCGTATTGGCCCGGATAGCCGTCGACCAGGCGGCTGTCGTCCCAGCTGCGCGGCAGCTCCTGGAGGAAGCTCTTCACGTAGGCCGGCACGGTGGCCATGCCTTCGGGGATCTCGGCGAAGTGCTGGATGCCCGAAATGTACAGCACCGACGTGGCCAGCTCGAAGCCGTTACTGGAAGTGCGCTTGATCTTCGGGATGTCGCCGAAGACCATCGGCGTGAAGTCCATCGGATCGAACAGGTTGCGGGCGAACGGCAGCATGGCGGCGTGGGTCGGCATCTTGTCTTCGTCGGCCTGCTCGAAGGTGGTGAACTCCATGCCGCGCACGGCTTCCATCGTCATCAGGTTGGGCCAGGTGCGGGTCCAGCCGCGCGGCAGCGTGGCGCCGTGGAAGTTGACCAGCAGTCCGGCGTCGGCCGCATCGCGCAGGATGGCGACGTAGTAAGCGATCATCGACTGGGCATCGCCGTTGAAGAAGTCGATCTTGACGCCCTTGACGCCCATGTCATGCAGGCGCTTGAATTCGGCGATGCGCTGTTCGTGGGTCAGCAGCTTGCTTTTCGGCGAGTACTCGGTGGAGTTCCATGGGCCGGACGAGTTGTACCACAGCAGAATGCCGACGTTCCTGGCGGCGGCGTAGTCGACCAGCTCCTTGACCTTTTCGTAGCCGATCTTGCGATCCCAGTCGGCATCGATCAGGGTGTAGTCCCAGTGCATATCGGCGGCGTAGTCGATAAACTTTTTCTGGACGTCATAGACGGTGGCGTCGTCCTTCATCAGCGCCCAGCTCCATGAAGCATGACCAGGCTTGACCAGCGATTTATCGAAAGCGATGGCAGGCGCGGCAAGGTCGGTGCCGAGCGTGGAATCGGTCACCGTCTGCAAGGAGCCCAGTGCCAGCAGGCGCCACGGCGTGGTGAGCGTGCCGTCGACTTCGGCCATCAGGCGGCCGTCGGTGTAGACCTCTTCGGCCATCGGATTGCCGATGCTGTATTTTCCGCCGACGGATTGCGGCGCCAGGCGGGAAGCCTGGAAGCTGCCATCCATGCCGGCTTCGGAGATCGCCACCCAGTTGGCGCCGGACTTGAACAGCGCCGGAAACACCCAGCCAGCCGGCGAAGGCGATGGCGTACCGACCGGGACGTCCATCAGATAGTGTTCTTCATATGACGGGTTGGTCCTGCCCCAACCTGTTTGCGCGACAGCTATCGGCTGCATCCAGGCCTTGGCTTCGGATGGCAGCGCGAACGTGGTGCGCTCCTGGATCAGTTTTTTGTGCGGCAGCGATGAATCGGCGACCACATAGCGGAAGGCGACGCCATCGTTCGACACGCGGAAGACGATGTCCATCTTCTGCTTCTGCGCGTTTTGTACCGAATAGGTCTGCTCGTTGGCGCGGTAGGTGATGTCGCGCCGCTTGCCGACAGCCATCTGGTAATGATCGCTGACGGCATGCGCCTTGCTGGTACCGATGATCTTCAAACCGCTGGCCAGGTCGGCGCCCTGCAACTGCAGGCCGAGATCGGAAGCCAGCAATACGGGCTTGCCGTCACGCGTGATCGTGTAGGCCAGCGTGCCGACGGCGGTGGATTGCAGCTTGACGGCGATGTGGCGGTCCGGGCTGGTCAGCGCGGCGGGAGACGCGGCGGCGCCTGCCGACACCGCCGCCATGATTACTGCTGCATAGCTGGTTGTATTCATACCCATCCCCCATCGACGATAAACTCTTGAGCGGTGCACATGGCACCATCTTCAGCGGCCAGGAACAGGATCATCGAGGCCACGTGCTGCGGCATCAGCTTGGTCGGCAGGCACTGGTTGCGTTTGATGTCCTGCTCGCCCGCATCGTCCAGCCACAGGTCAATCTGGCGCTGCGTCATCACCCAACCCGGCGTGACCGTGTTGACGCGGATGCCGTGCTCTCCGAACTCCCGGGCCAGTCCGCGCGTCAGGCCGTGCACCGCCGCCTTCGACGTGGCGTACACCGGGTAGCCTGCATTCTTGACGTGCCACGAAATCGAGCCGACATTGATGATCGATCCGGCGCCTTTTTTCTTCATGCCTTCCAGGACAGTCTGGCAAGTGAAGAACATCGGACGCTGGTTGATGGCGATGCGCTCGTTCCAGTATTCCAGCGTGACTTCGGCGGTCTCGTGGCGCTGGTCGTTGGCCGCGTTGTTGACAAGGATGTCGAAGTCGCCGACCAGCGTCGCCATCTCGACCATGGTCGCCTGCAGCGCGGGGATGTTGGTGATGTCGCACTGGCGAAACAGCGGCTCGGGGTAGCCGGCTTCCTTCACGCGGCGCGTCAGCGCCAGGCTGGCGTCGCGGGCGATGTCGACAAAGGCGACTTGCGCGCCCTGCTCCGCGAAGGAAATCACCATCGCTTCGCCGATGCCGGTGCCGCCACCGGTGATGAATACGCGCTTGCCGCGCAGGCTGGCGAACTTAGCCAATTGGGTCATACAGTCTCCGTTTTTATTATGGTGAGGTCCCCGTCATCGCGGGGATTCCTCGATACTGCGCTAGTCGCGAGTCAGTTCGCCTTCGCGGCGGCGCCACGCGGCGTTGCCGCTGTCGCGCAAGACTTCCGGCAACAGCGCTTGCGACAAGTTCTGGTAGCACACCGGACGCAGGAAGCGCACGATGGCGCCCGTTCCTACGGAGGTGCTGCGGCCGTCGGACGTCGACGGGAACGGACCGCCGTGCACCATCGCGCTGCAGACTTCCACGCCGGTCGGGAAGCCGTTGGCCAGGATGCGACCGGCCTTGCGTTCCAGTACCGGCAGCAGCGCATGGGCGGCGTCGAGATCCGCATCGTCCAGCTGCAGCGTGGCGGTCAACTGGCCTTCCAGGCTCTCGGCGATATGGCGCAGTTCCGCCATATCCTTGCATGCCACGACCAGCGAGGCCGGGCCGAACACCTCTTCCGACAACGCATGCTGCGACAGGAATGCCGCGCCGCTGGTGACGAACAGCGCCGGAGCGCCCTTGCCTTCGGCCTGAGGCGCCAGCGCCAGCGTCTTCACGTCCGCATGCTCGGCCAGTTGTGTGATACCGCGCTGGAAGCTGCCTGCGATCCCCGGCGACAGCATCGCGCACGCCGCGCCGCCGGCCAGCGCTTGCGCGGCGGCGTTGGCGAAGCGATCCAGATCGGGACCGGCGACGCCGATCACCAGGCCGGGATTGGTGCACATCTGCCCCACGCCCAGCACCAGCGAGCCGGCGAAGCCCGCGCCGATTTCCTCGGCACGCGCAGCCAGCGCCGCAGGCATCAGGAACACCGGATTGATCGAGCTCATTTCCGCATAGACGGGAATCGGCACGGGACGCGCCGCAGCCACCGCCATCAGCGCGACACCGCCGCTGCGCGAACCGGTGAAGCCGACCGCCTTGATCGATGGATGACGCACCAGCTCCTGGCCGATGCCGTTGCCGCTGCCGGTCAACAGCGCGAACACGCCGGCGGGCAGGCCGCACAGCTCTACCGCCTTGACGATGGCGCGGCCCACCAGTTCGGACGTGCCGGGATGCGCGGAGTGCGCCTTCAGCACGACCGGGCAGCCGGCCGCCAGGGCCGACGCGGTGTCGCCACCGGCCACAGAAAACGCCAACGGGAAGTTACTGGCCGCGAAAACCGCCACCGGACCGACACCGATCATGCGCATACGCAGGTCGGGACGCGGCGGCGTCCGTTCCGGCAACGCCTTGTCGATACGGACATCGTTCCACGAGCCTTCGCGCAGCAGGTTGGCAAACAGTTTCAGCTGGCCGACGGTGCGGCCGCGCTCACCCTCGATGCGCGGACGCGGCAGGCCGCTTTCGGCCATCACGCGTTCAACCAGCACATCGCCCAGCGCCATGATCTGTTCGGCGATGGTTTCCAGGAAAACGGCGCGCTGCTCGTCGCTCAGCGCGCGCAAGGTATCGAATGCGGCATCGGCCGCACGGCAGGCCTGGTCGATCTGCGCGACATCGACAGCGAGGAACTCCGGGTCCATCGACTGCTGCGTAGTGGGGTTCCAGGCGCGGATGGCGCCACCGGTACCCTTGACGGCGCGGCCGCCGATCAGCGCTTCGCCGGTAATGATCATAGTGTTTTCACTTTCGCGATTTCAGTTTTGTAGACAGTCAGCGTGTTGCGCAGGGCCGGGCCGAATTGCGGCGCGTCGATTTCAAACGTTTCGCCTGGCTTGACGACGATGTTGTCGGCCACGCTCAATGTGGCGGTGCCGAAGAAGTGGATATGCACGTCGCCCGGACGCTTGAACAGCGGGTACTTGAAGTGGTGGTGTTCCAGGTTGCCGATGGTGTGCGACATATTCTGCTCGCCGCTGAAGAAGGCCTTTTCCCAGCGTACCTTGCCTTCAACGTCGTAGATGCGCGACGTGCCCTCGATGTGCGCCGGCGCCTCGCCGACCAGCAGCGCGGGACCGACGCCGCAGGCGCGCAGTTTCGAGTGGGCGAGATACAGGTAGTTCTGGCGCTCGGTCACGTGGTCCGAGAACTCGTTGCCGATGGCGTAGCCGACGCGGTAAGGCTGGCCGTCGTCGCCGATCACATACAGGCCGGCCACTTCCGGCTCTTCGCCGCCGTCCAGCGCGAAGTCGGGCATGCTCAGTGGCTGGCCGCTGGCGGCCACGATGGAGCCGTCGCCCTTGTAGAACCATTCCGGCTGCACGCCTGCCTGGCCTGCGGCGGGCTTGCCGCCTTCGACGCCAAGACGGAACATTTTCATCGAATCGCTGAGCGACTCGACGTCGCCGCCGATTTTCTTGTGCATGGAGTCGCGGGTATCGGCGCTGCCCAGGTGGGTCAGGCCGGTGCCGGTGACGAAGCAGTGCGCGTCGTCGCTGTGATCCAGCGGCGGCAGCAGGCGGCCGGCGGCGGCGACGGCGTCGAACGCCAATACGCCGTTGCCGACGGACTTGGCGGCCAGGTCGGCCAGGCCGACGGACTGGCGTATCGCCGCCTGCGCCAGGGCGTAGGTCGTATCGTAGCCTTCGATGACGCGGATGGTGTTCTGTTCCAGCACACCGACCTGGCGTGCGCCTTGTTCGTTCTTGAATTGTACGAGCAGCATAATGTCTCCGTATTTTTATTAATGCGAATGGCGGGGCACGGCCGAGCCGCGGTTGCCGACCAGGAAATCGAAGTCGCAGCCCTCGTCGGCCTGCAGCACGTGTTCGATGTACAGCTTCTGGTAGCCGGTCTTCGGACCCGGCGCGCTGCCGATGACGCGGGCAGCCTGGCGCTCGGCCATCTCCGCTTCCGAAATCTCCAGGTTCAGCAGGCCGCCGGCGCAGTCGAGCGTGATCCAGTCGCCATCCTTGACGATGCCCAGCGGGCCGCCGGCCATCGCTTCCGGCGCCACGTGCAGGACCACGGTGCCGTAGGCGGTACCGCTCATACGCGCATCCGAGATGCGGACCATGTCCTTCACGCCGGCCGCCAGCAGTTTCGGCGGCAGGCCCATATTCCCCACTTCGGCCATGCCCGGATAACCTTTCGGGCCGCAGTTCTTCATCACCAGTATCGAGCTGGCCTCGACGTCCAGGTCCGGATCGACGATGCGGCTCTTGTAATGCTCGAAGTCCTCGAACACCACGGCACGGCCGCGATGCTGCATCAGCTCCGGCGTGGCGGCCGACGGCTTCAGCACGGCGCCGCGCGGCGCCAGGTTGCCGCGCAGGATGCAGATGCCGCCATCCTTGAGCAGCGGATTCTCCAGCGGACGTATCACCTCGTCGTCGTAGATCGGCGCGTCCTTGCAGTTCTCCCACAGGCTCTTGCCGTTGACCGTCAACGCATCCGGATGCGGCACGAAATTGCCCTCGCCCATGCGACGGATCGCGCCGGGCAGGCCGCCGGCGTAGTAGAACTCTTCCATCAGGAAGCGGCCCGACGGCAGCAGGTCGACGATGGTCGGCGTGCCGCGGCCGACGCGGGTCCAGTCTTCCAGTTCCAGGTCGACGCCGATGCGGCCGGCGATGGCCTTCAGGTGGATCACGGCGTTGGTCGAACCGCCGATGGCGGCGTTGACGCGGATCGCGTTTTCAAAATTCTCGCGCTTGAGGATCTTCGACAGGTTCAGGCCTTCCTTCACCATCTCGACGATGCGGATGCCGGACATGTGCGCCAGGATGTAGCGGCGCGAATCGACGGCGGGAATGGCGGCGTTGTGCGGCAGCGTGGTGCCCAGCGCTTCGGCCATGCAGGCCATCGTCGAGGCGGTGCCCATGGTGTTGCAGGTGCCGGCCGAACGGGAGTGGCCCGATTCCGCCGACATGAATTCGTGCATGGTGATTTCGCCGGCCTTGACCTGCTCGTGCAGCTGCCACACGGCGGTGCCGGAGCCGATGTTCTTGCCGTTCAGCTTACCGTTCAGCATGGGGCCGCCGCTGACGACGATGGTCGGGATGTCGACGGAGGCCGCGCCCATCAGCAGCGCCGGCGTGGTCTTGTCGCAGCCGACCAGCAGCACGACGCCGTCCATCGGATTGCCGCGGATGGATTCTTCGACGTCCATGCTGGCCAGGTTACGGGTCAGCATGGCGGTGGGACGCAGGTTCGATTCGCCGTTGGAGAAAACCGGGAACTCGACCGGGAAGCCGCCGGCTTCGAGGATGCCGCGCTTGACGTGTTCCGCCAGCTTGCGGAAATGCGCATTGCAAGGAGTCAGTTCCGACCAGGTGTTGCAGATGCCGATGATGGGTTTGCCCTGGAATTCGTGATCAGGGATGCCCTGGTTCTTCATCCAGCTGCGGTACATGAAACCGTTTTTGTCCTGGGTGCCGAACCACTCGGCGGAGCGCAGCTTCACCTTTTTGTCATTTTCAGACATGAATATCTCCTCAGTATGTTCTTGTGCGGGGACGTGGATGTCATGCCCCCGCATCGATAAGGCATACTAAGTTGTAGTGAGATATCTTTCCAATAAATTATTATTCGACTTCGATACCCAAATCGATATCAGTCGGCGACGCCGAGGCGGTAGGCCATCACCGTCGTGTATTCCTCGCCGGGACGCAGGACCGTCGACGGGAAGCCCGGCTGGTTCGGCGAGTCCGGATAGTGCTGCGGTTCGAGGCAGAAGCCGCTGCGATGGCCGTAGATGCGGCCTTTTCCGCGCATGCCGTCATGCAAAAAGTTGCCACTATAGAACTGCACTCCCGGCTCCTGCGACAGCACTTCCAGCATCCGGCCGGACGCCGGGTCGACCACCCGCGCCACCACTTCCAGCGCGCCGGACTGCGATTTACTCAGCACGAAGTTGTGGTCGTAGCCCGAACCGTGGCGCAGTTGCTCATGCTCCTGCGCGATGCGGGCGCCGATGGCCTGCGGCGCGCGGAAGTCGAACGGCGTGCCGGCCACCGGCGCCAGTTCGCCGGTCGGGATCAAGCCGCCGTCGACCGGCGTGTAGGCATCGGCCGGTATCGTCAGCTCGTGCGACAGGATGTCGCCCTTGCCGGCCAGGTTGAAATACGCGTGGTTGGTCAGGTTGACCGGCGTCGCCTTGTCGGTGATTGCGTGGAAAGCGATACGCAATTCGTTATCGTTGCGCAGTTCGTAGATGACGGTCACTTCCAGATTGCCCGGGTAGCCCTGCTCGCCGTCCGCGCTCAGGTAGCTCAGGATCAGGCCCGCCGACTTGGGCGTGGCGAAGGTTTCGGCGTCCCACAGCCGGCGGTGAAAGCCTTCGCTGCCGCCGTGCAGGTGATTGGCGCCGTTGTTGACGTCGAGCTGATATGCCTCGCCGTCGAGCGTGAAGCGGCCGCCGGCGATGCGGTTGCCGTAGCGGCCGATCAGCGCGCCGAAGTAATGCGATTCGCCGAGGTAGTCGGCCAGGTTGTCGAAGCCGAGCGCCACGTCGGCCATGGCGCCGTCGCGGTCCGGCGCGTGCAGCTCGGCGATCACGCCGCCCAGGTTGCTGATTTTGGCGATCATGCCGTGGGCGTTGGTCAGGGTGAAAAGCGTGGCCTCACGGCCGTCCGGCAGGTGGCCGAAGGAAGATTCAGTGATGGTTGCTTGCGACATTCTGGACTTTCAAATGCACGACGGCCGGCGGAAATTTATCCGAGCCGGCCGCCGCATGTGTTCTATGGGTTCCCGCGCACGCGGGATGACGACATTAAGCCATCGACGGTTTTCCGAATACAGGCATACCCTGCCCGTCCCATTTCAGCGGTTTGACATAGGTGTGACGGTCCGGATTCCACAGCGGGTCGCCGATGATCTCGGTGTAGGTGCGTGCATGATAAACCAACATGACGGTTTCGCCATCATCGCCGACGGTAAAACTGTTATGACCGGGTCCGTAGACGCCGTGTTCGAAGCAGGTTTGCAGCACCGGTTGCGGGCTTTTGGTCCACGATGCCGGGTCCAGCGGGTCCGCGTCTTGGTCCGCCCACAGCAGGCCCATGGCGTAGTTTTCGTCGGTGGCGCTGGCCGAATAGCTGATGAAGATCTTGCCGTTCTTCTTCAGCACCGAAGGACCTTCGTTGACCCAGAAGCCGCGTATCTCCCAGTCGAACTCCGGTTTGCTCAGCATGACCGGCGGGCCGCCCAGCTGCCACGGCGTCTTCATCGGCGCGATGTAGAGGTTGGAATTGCCCTCGATGGCGACATCCTTCTGCGCCCACAGGTAGTACAGCTGCCCCTTGTGGGTGAAGGTGGTGGCGTCCAGGCAGAAGGTGTCGATGCCGGTGTCGACCTGCCCCATGAACTCCCACTCGCCTTCCAGGGGGTTGGCGTTGGCGTTGCGGATCGCGTACATGCGGTGCTGGAAAAGCTTGTGCTTGATCTCGCGGCTGGGTGCGGCGGCGAAGTACACATACCAGGCGCCGTCGTTGAAATGGAGCTCCGGCGCCCAAACCAGTTCGCTGTAGGGGCCCGTATCCGGCTTGTGCCAGACGTCGACCTTCTCCGCGTCCGCCAGGCCGGCGATGGTTTTCGCGCGGCGCAGCTCGATGCGGTCGTACTGCGGCACCGAGGCGGTGAAGTAGTAATAGCCGTCGCTGTGACGGATGATAAAGGGATCGGCGCGCTGTTCGATCAGCGGCTGCAATACATCGTTGCTTTCCATCTCTGCTTCCAAAAAATTAGACTGCCACATAGGATTGGACTCCCATCTGTTTCTTCACTTCCGTGTAGTACTCGTCGGTGACGCGGTATTTGAACATCAACAGGCCCATCACCGTATGGAAGAAGCCCGGTATCAGCGTCACCATCAGCACGATGCCGTGCAGCGCGAAGGCGGTCTGCTCGTGGTTCGGCTGATATTCAAAATAGGTCAGCAGCACGCCGACCAGCGCGCCGGCGATGCCCATGCCGGCCTTCTGGCACACCGAAATGCCGCCGAAGGCGAAGCCCGATACGCGCTTGCCGGTCTTGACCTGGCCGTAGTCGATGGTCTCGGCGATGGCCGACCAGAACACCGGCGCATGCAGGTCCACCACGAAGGACAGCAGGAAGTACAGCACAAAAGCCAGCATCACGTCGCCCGGCTTGACCGCGAAGTAGATCACGGCGCTGATGATGCCGACGCCGATCTGGGTCCAGCGGAACAGCTTGACCTTGCAATAGAACTTGGTGATCCAGGTCGAGGCGATCATCGACAGGATGGCCGCCACCACGCCGATCGACAGGAAGGTGGCGACGGTGGCGGTGTCGCCGCCCAGGTAGTACTTGGCATAGTAGATCGCCGCCGAGGCGCGCACCACGTAGCCGATGGTGCCGGTCACGCAGACGCCGCACAGGATCAGCCACTGGTCGTTTTTCAACAGCACCTTCAGCTGCGCCGGCAGCGATTGCCGCTGCACCACGTGGCGCACGCGCTCGGTGGTGGTGAAAAAGCAGAACAGGAACAGCGCGATGCCGATCACCGCCATCACCGCCATCGCGGCCTGGTAGCCGACGGCCGCGCTGCCGCCGCCCCAGCGCTCGGACAGGATGGGCACCACCACCGTCACCATGAAGGCGCCGATCTTGGCGAAGAACAGGCGGTAGCCGTTGGCCGACAGGCGCTGTTGCGGATCGTCGGTCAGGCTGCTGGGCAGCGAGATATAGGCGATGCCGACGCCGGAAGTCATCACCGTCATGATGATGTAGGTGGAATAAGCCCAGATCAGCTTTGCGCTGTAGGCCCAGTCGGGCGTGGTGAAGACGAAGAACACGCTGACGCCGTAGGGGATCGCCAGGAACAGCAGGTACGGGCGGTAGCGGCCCATGCGCGGACTGTCGTAGCGGTCGGTGATCTGGCCCATCACCAGGTCGGACAAGGCACCGATGAATTTGACGGCGACGAACAGCAAGGCCAGGTCCGAGGTTTTCAGGCCGTAGATATCGGTGTAGAAGAACGTGATGATCAACATCATCGACGAGATCACCACGTTCAGCGCCATGTCGCCGGCGCCGAAACCTACTTTTTCCAACAGCGACAACTTTTGATTCGACTTTTGATTCGACATCGATTACCTCTCAATGCCACATCCCCGCATGGGCGGGGACGTGGCGGTGTTAAGCAGCTGCCTTAGTTCTTCCAGCTCAGCGACAAGCCCACGGTGCGGTCATAGCGACGGGTATCGCGTGGGAAGATCACCGGGTCCTGCCAGTAGTCCTGATACTTGAAGTTCAGCAGGTTGGTACCGGTCAGGTTGACCGACAGCTGCGGCGTGATCTTGTAGCTCAGCGAGCCGTCCAGCGTCGACATCGCCGCCGCGATCAGGTCCTTGCCGGCCAGGTGCGCCGGATCCGGGGTGTCGCCATACAGCTGGGTGAACTTGGAGCGCCAGTTATACGCCAGGCGCGCGGACCAGCCCTGCTTTTCATACAGTCCGACGATGTTATAGGACAGCTTGGACATGCCGGCGAACGGCTTGTCTTCCAGTCCCGGCACCGCCGACGACGTCGCGCCGCCCTGCGAGAAGGTGACGTTGGCCTGCAGACCGAAGCCATTCAACCAGCCCGGCAGGCCATCGTAGAACTGCTGGTAGGCCAGTTCCAGACCTTGCAGGTGGCCCTTGTCGGTATTGAACGGACGGGTGGTCAGGTAGTTCACGCCCTGGAAGGTCTCCTGCACGCCCTTGCCCATGATGTAGCCGTCGAAGTTATGGCGGAACAGCGTACCGCTGACATAGCCGGTCGGGGCGAAGTACCATTCCAGCGTGCCGTCGAAGTTCTGCGCGGTGACCGGCTTCAGGTCCGGATTGCCGCCCGACGCCGTGGCCAGCGTGGTGGTGCCGTTCGAGTTGACGTAGGCGGTGGCCGGATTGAGCGCCGCGAAGTCGGGACGGGTCAGCGTCTTGGCATAGGCAAAGCGGGCCAGCAGGTCGGGCCGCAGCGTGACCTTGATGTTCGCGCTCGGCAGCACGTCGGTGTTGGAGTTGGACTTGCTGACCGGGACATACACCAGGCCACTGGAGGTCACGATGTTGTTGTTGGCCAGCAGATCGGCGTCGGTCTTGGTCACCCGCACGCCAAACACACCGTCGACCGGGATGCCACCCATGTCGAAGCCGATCTTGGCTTTGCCGTAGACGGCGATATTCTGCTCCTTATCCTGGAAGAAGGAGGCCGGATCCAGGGCCTTGGCGGCCGAACTGCCGGTGACGGCCTTGCGCACCACGCCGGTCTGGTCGATCATGAAGCCGGCGCAAGGGGTGCTCCACTTCGGCGTGCCATAGTTGACCGAGAACGGCTGGGTGGTGCACGACAGGCCCGGAATGCTGCCCATCGTCACGCCGGGAATGGCGCCCACGCTGCCTTCCAGCGACTTGATCGAGTCGGCGCGGCGTTCGCTGCCACGCACACCTATATTGAACTCCTTGAACAAGCCTTCCGCCTCCGGCGTGTAAGTCGCATCCGCGCGCCAGTCGGTGGAGCTGCCACGGTCATGGCCATAGCGGTCGAAGAACTGGAACAGGTAGATCTTGCTCGGATCGTTCAAGGCCGCGCCCTGGTACTGGGCGAACGCTCCGCCATCGACATTGGTCTTGATATGCACCTTGTCGACGTTCAGATTGGTGTCCAGGATGGGATTGACCCAGTCGAACGAGCTGGTGGTGCGCGATACTTCGGCGCTGGTGCGCAGACCCGGAGCGACCCGCCATTTTCCGCCGATCGCATACTGGGAGGCGATGCTTTCCGCGGCGCGCGCCTGGGTCGACAGGATGGTGAAGGCGTTGGTCGAGTCGATGGTGTCGGTCTGGTTGGTGCCCGGGATCTTGGTCACCTTGATCTGGTCCGGCGAGGTGGCCCATGGCAAGCCGACGAAGAAGTCGGTCTCGTCCTGGCCCTTGAGCGCCGAGTGCAGGCCTTCGGCATACAGCTCGACGTCGGCGTTCGGCTTCCATTGCAGGGCAAAGTTCTCGGCGATGCGCTTGCGCTGGCCGTAGATGTCCTGGATGCCGACCAGGTCCGGGCCCGTCAGATTCGGGGCGGCGAAGCTTTTATCGATCGGGAAGGTCTCGAAGCCGCGCTCCTCGTGGAAGTGGTTCTTGACGTAGGAGACGCCGAACAAGGCGCCAAATTCACCGGCGCCGGTCTTCCAGCGGTTGGAGATCATGCCCGAAGCTTCCGGATCGGTGGCGTTGGCCTTGTCGGTATTCTTCCCGCCCGCCTGGGCGCTGACCTGGAAGCCCTTGAAGTCGAATGGACGGTTGGTGCGCACGTCGATGGCGCCGGCGATGCCGCCTTCGATCATCTCGGCGCTTTGCGATTTATAGACGTCGGCGCGCTGCAGCATGGTCGACGGGATATCGGCCAGCTGGATGTAGCGGCCGGTGGTGGTGAACATCTCGCGGCCGTTGATGAAGGTCGAGATGAACGGCAGGCCGCGGATCAGCACCGTGTTGGCCTCGCCGGCGTCGCGCCGCACCTGGATGCCGCTGACGCGGGCCAGGGTCTCGGCGACGTTGGTGTCAGGGAATTTGCCGATATCGTCGGCAACGATGGAATCGATGACGTTGTCCGAGTCCTGCTTGATTTTCTGGGCGCTCTGGGCTGCCTTGCGCACGCCGGTGACCACCACCACGCTGTCGCTGGCTGGCGCGTCCTGCGCCAGTACCGGGAAAGCGCTCATCAGGCCGGCCGTGGCCAGTACTGCGACGCCGGTTTTTAAAACGAGGCGATGCTTCGCCTGGGACTCGCAAGTCCCGGATGTCAGATGTTTCATACGTCTCCTGTGTTATCTGTTTTATAGTTATGTTGCTGCGACTTCGGAATTCATCTTAGGGGCTGGGCAAAAAACAAACCAATCAATTTTTTGGGGTTTTTGATATCAAAAAAAGTATCGGAACGGGTGGCGTAAGTGAAAAAAAAAGCCCGCACAAGCGGGCTTTCATGATTTTTTCGCATATTGCTACTGGAACGCCACCTCGGTGAAACTGCGCAGCTTGCGACTGTGAAGTTTGTCCACGCCCAGCGCCCGCAGCAGTTCCAAAGCGCGGATGCCGATGCGTAAGTGCTGGTCAACCCGGTCGCGGTAAAACTGGTTGGCCATGCCCGGCAGCTTGATTTCTCCGTGCATAGGCTTGTCGCTCACACACAACAAAGTGCCATAGGGCACGCGGAAGCGGAAGCCGTTGGCGGCGATGGTGGCGCTTTCCATGTCCAGCGCGATTGCCCTGCTCTGGCTGAAACGGCGTTCCGGCGTGCGCTGCGGCAGCAGTTCCCAGTTGCGGTTGTCGGTGCTGGCGACGGTGCCGGTGCGCATGACGCGCTTCAGGTCGTGGCCGGTCAGCTGCGTCACCTCGGCCACCGCCGCCTCGATCGCCACCTGCACCTCGGCCAGCGGCGGGATCGGCACCCACAGCGGCAAGTCCTCGTCGAGCACGTGGTCTTCGCGCACATAGCCGTGCGCCAGCACGTAGTCGCCCAGTTCCTGCGTGTTGCGCAGGCCGGCGCAATGGCCCAGCATCAGCCACGCATGCGGACGCAGCACGGCGATGTGGTCGGTGATGGTCTTGGCGTTGGCCGGGCCGACGCCGATGTTGACCATCGAGATGCCGGTGCCGTCGGCGCGTATCAGGTGGTAGCCAGGCATCTGCGGCAGGCGCGGCAGCGGCGCGCCCAGCGCATCGCCCGCCTCCACCGCCTGGCCGACGCGGCGCGTGACCAGGTTGCCCGGCTCGACAAAGGCGATGTAGTCGTCGCCCGGCGCGGTGGACGCCAGCGCCATCAGCTCATGGCCCAGCTTGACGAATTCGTCGATGTAGAACTGGTAATTGGTGAACAGCACGAACTTCTGGAAGTGCTCGCAGGACGTGCCGGTGTAGTGGCGCAGGCGCTGCAGCGAGTAGTCGACGCGCGGCGCCGTGAACAGCGCCAGCGGATGCGCCTCGCCCGGCGGCGGCTCGTGTGTGCCGTTGGCGATGCCGTCGTCCATCGCGGCGAGATTCGGCAAATCGAATACATCGCGCATCAACAACCGCCGTTCGGCGCTCATATTGCCTTCAATGTGCTCGTGCTCGGCAAACGAGAAATGAATCGGGATCGGCTGCGCGCTGGTGCCGACCTCGATCCGCAACTGGTGCTTGCCGTGATTTTTCAACAGCAGCTTGAATTGCTGCTGGTAGTAGCGGGCATACAGGTCGGGCCGCGTCAGCGTGGTTTCGTAGGTGCCGGGGCCGGCGACGAAACCGAAGGCCAGCGTGGAATCGGCGCGGGCCACGGTGTCGGTATGGACGCGGACAAAGGGATAGCAGGCGCGCACGTGCTCGCCGACATCCTCGCCGGCGACAAAGCGTTTCATGGCGTCGCGCAGGTGCGCGATGTTGGCATCGTAGATGGCGCGGACTTGCTCATAAGCGGCAATCGGATCGTCAAATTGCATGGGGGCGATAAACGGGCGGCTCGGTGACATGCGACTCCTTCGGTGCAAGGGGAAGATCCCATATTTCTTATTGTAAAGGCTGTAAGCGGAACTTGCATTCTTCCTCTATGGGAACCAACTGACGTACCGTACAATGACAGCGCCAACACAAAATAAAGTATCAGCATGAACGACCCAGTATCGCTACACATTTCCCAATCGCACCCGGATGTTCTTTACGGTAAGCCGCAAGGCGAGCTGTTGCGCGAGGAGATACTGGCCGACCTGCTGGAAGCCAGCGCCGCGCGCGATCCCGACCAGCTCGCCTTGATTTTCGGCGAGCGCAAGCTGACTTATCGCGAACTGAACGCGCAGGCCGACCTGGTGGCGTCGCGGCTGATCGACGCGGGCGTGCGGCCGGGACAGATCGTCGGACTGTGGCTGCCACGCGGCATCGAGCTGCTGGTGCTGCAAGCCGGCATCGCCAAGGCCAGCGCCGCCTGGCTGCCGGTCGACGAAGACACGCCGGTCGACCGCCTGCAAGTGTGCCTCGACGACGCGCAAGGCGCCGGCGTGCTGACCTGCGCCGCCTTCGCTCCGCGCCTGGCCGCGCTGGCCGATTTCGACCGGCCCGTGTGGACCGCCGAGGCGCTGCTGGCCGCGCCCGCGGCCGATGCCGTGTTATCCCGCCGCGGCGCCGTGTCGCCGGACGTGCCGGCCTATGTGATCTACACCTCCGGCTCGACCGGCAAGCCGAAAGGCATCCTGATCACCCAGCGCAGCATCTGCCACTTCCTGCGCAGCGAGAACGAAGTGCTGGGTGTGCGCGCCGCCGACAAGGTGTACCAGGGCTTCTCGGTCGCCTTCGACATGTCGTTCGAGGAAATCTGGATCGCCTACCTGGTCGGCGCCACGCTGTGGATAGGTCCCAAGGAAATCAGCGGCGACCCGGAAACGCTGCCGCGCATGCTGGATGAAAACCAGGTCACCGTGCTGCACGCCGTGCCCACGCTGCTGGCGCTGTTCAATCAGGAAGTACCGAGCCTGCGCCTGATTAACCTCGGCGGCGAGATGTGCCCGGAATCGCTGGTGGAGCGCTGGTCGCGCGCGGGCCGCCAGATGTTCAACACCTACGGCCCGACCGAAGCGACGGTGTCGGCCAGCCTGGCGCGCCTGCAGCCCGGCCACCCGGTCACGATCGGCACGCCGCTGCCGAACTACGGCCTGCTGGTGATCGATGCGAACACGGAATCTGAAGGAAAAGGGGAATTGCGCCTGCTGCCGCGCGGCGAGATCGGCGAGTTGTGCATCACCGGCCCGGGCCTGGCGGCCGGCTACCTCGGCCGCCCCGACCTGACGGCAGAAAAATTCCTGGCCAATCCCTGGTCCAGCGGCGTGCACGACGCGCGGCTGTACCGCACCGGCGACCTCGCGCGCATCGGCGCCGACGGCGAAGTGGTGTGCCTGGGCCGCGCCGACGACCAGGTCAAGATACGCGGCTTCCGCGTCGAACTGGGCGAGATCGAAGCGCTGCTGGCGCAGCAGCCGGGCGTTGGCACCGTCGCCGTCCTGCTGCGCAAGGACGACGGCATCGACCAGTTGGTGGCCTACATCGTGCCCGATGCCGGCGTCGAAATCGACACCAGAGCGCTGCGCGCCGGCCTGGCCGCCAAGCTGCCGCCCTACATGGTCCCCAGCCGCTACGAAATGCAGGAAGCCATGCCGCGCCTGACCTCCGGCAAAATCGACCGCAAGGCCTTGAAGGCAATGCCTTTGAGCGCGCCGTCGGCCGGCAGCGCCGAAGATTCCGACCTGCCCGAGACGCCGGCCGAGGCGGCGCTGTTCGCCGCGCTATCCACGCTGTTCCCCGGCCAGCCCATCCTGCGCAACGCCGACTTCTTCACCGACCTTGGCGGCCACTCCTTCTTCGCCGCGCGCCTGGCTTCCGCCTTGCGCGCCGATCCGCGCTTCGCCCACATCACCGTGCGCGACATCTACCAGCAGCGCCAGGTCGGCAAGATCGCGCAAGTGCTGGCCGACGCGCCGAAGGCCGCCGAGCAGGAAGCCGACTGGACGCCGCCCTCCGCGATCAAGCGCTGGACCTGCGGCCTGGCGCAAGCGGTCGCCATGCCGGCGTTGGTGGCACTGCGCATGGCGCAGTGGCTGGCGCCGTTCTTCACCTACCACTTCTTCACCGGCGATCCCGGCGACTCGGTGCCGCGCGCGATCGCCGCGTCGGTCGGTGTGTTCCTGCTTGCCACGGTCATGGAATTTGCCATCGCCATCGCCGGCAAATGGCTGATCGCCGGCCGCCTGCAGGCGGGCAGCTATCCGCTGTGGGGCATCACCTACTACCGCTGGTGGCTGGCGGACCGGCTGGTCGAATCGGCGCCGGCCTATCTGTTGAGCGGTTCCTCGCTCAACGCCTGGTGGCTGCGCGCGCTGGGCGCCAAGGTCGGCAAGGAAGTCATCATCGGCTCGATGACGCTGCGTTCGCCGGATCTGCTGACCATCGGCGACAACGTCAGCATCGGCAACGCCGTCAATTTCGAGAACGCCCGCGTGCAGCGCGGCCGCCTGCTGCTCGGCCGGATCACGCTGGAGGACGACGCCTGCGTCAGCTCCTTCGCTATTTTGGAAGGCAATACGCATGTCGAAGCGCTGGGCCATCTTGAAGGCCAATCCGCGCTGGGCGACGGCGGCCGCGTACCGGCGGGCCGCGTCTGGGCCGGTTCTCCAGCGCGCGACATGGGGCCTTTCGACACCACGCGCCTGCCGCCGCGCCCACAAGCCAGCGCCGCGCGCCGCATGGGCGAAGGCGTGTTCTTCGTGTTCGGCATCCTGCTGATCGTCACGCTGTTCTTCATGCCGGTGTTCCCCAGCTTCGTGCTGATCGACTGGTTCGACGAAGCCGGCTGGCTGCCGTGGATACAGGGCGACGACATGCGCATCCGCCTGCTGCGCTACTTCCTGCTGGCCTTCCCCGCCAGCACGGTGTTGATCATCCTGACGGCGCTGCTGTCGGCCGGCATCCGCTGGAGCGTGCTGCCCCGCTTGCAGCCCGGCCGTTCGGCGATCCACAGCAATACCTACTGCGCCAAGTGGCTGGTCAGCCAGATCCAGGAATCGAGCCTGAACGTTTTGCACGGCATCTACGCCACCGTGTTCGCGCCGTACTGGTATCGCCTGCTGGGCGCCAAGGTCGGCAAGGATGCAGAGATCTCCACCGCGCTCGGCGTGGTGCCGGACATGCTGACCCTCGGCGACGAAACCTTCATCGCCGACGCGGTCATGCTGGGCGACGAGGAGATCGACGGCGGCTGGATGATCATGCAGCCGACCGTGATATCGCACCGCAGCTTCGTCGGCAATGGCGCCTATATCCCTGACGGCACGGTGCTGCCCGAGCACGTGCTGATCGGCGTGCATTCGCGCGCGCCGGACAACGACCAGATGAAGAGCGGCGACACCTGGCTGGGTTCCCCGCCGATCAACCTGCCGGCGCGCGAGCAGACCAGCGGCTATCCGGAATGGCTGACCTTCCATCCGTCGCCGATGCGCCGCCTGGGCCGCGGCCTGATCGAAGCGTTCCGCATCGTCGCGCCGCATGCGCTGGTGATCGCGGTCGGCTACACGCTGGTGCTGGCGGTGATGCCGGCCGCCGGCGCCGGCCGCTGGGCCGAGGTGACATGGGACTTGACCTTGGCCGGCCTGGGCTACGGCATCGGCAACTACGTCTTCGTGGTGCTGCTGAAATGGCTGCTGATCGGCCGCTATCGCAAGCAATCGGAGCCGATGTGGACGCCGTTCGTGTGGTTGTCGGAAGGCGTGACCAACCTGTACGAGGGCATCGCCGTGCCCAACTTCATGCGCTACCTGCGCGGCACGCCGTGGCTGCCGCTGGCGTTCAACCTGCTCGGTTCGCGCATCGGCAAGGGCGTGTACCTGGACACCACCGACATCACGGAATTCGACTGCGTGCACATCGGCGATCACAGCGAGCTGAATGCACTGACCTGCCCGCAGACGCACCTGTTCGAGGACCGCGTGATGAAGATCGACCATGTCACCATCGGCGAGCGCGTGTACATGGGGCCGCGCAGTGCGGTGCTGTACAGCGCCGTCGTCGGCGACAACGCCCGCCTCGGCGCGCTGACGCTGGTGATGAAGGGCGAGCAGATTCCCGCCAACGGCTACTGGTCCGGCTGCCCGGCCGCGCCGGCGCAATGACCCCGGCACTGGCCGTCCACCTCTGGCCCGGCCCCGTGCCGGCTGCGCCGGACGGTGTGTGCGTCATCGGCATAAAGGCGGGGTCAGTAAAGGCGGGGTCAGTTCCGGCAATCGTAAAGGCGGGGTCAGTTCCGGCAATCGGACATGAGCTGAGCTCATGTCCGATTGCCGGAACTGACCCCGCCTTTATCCGCTCGGCCCAGCGTGCCAACCTCCCGCGCGCGGCGCGCGAGGTGCTGGCCGCG